>CASFCL010000041.1 GCA_949293255.1 uncultured bacterium | reverse complement strand
ATTCTATTTATACTTGATTTAGAAAAAGGAAATAAAATTGATAATTGTCTACAACTTGATGATGATTTTTTAATAATTTCTTTAGTAATTTCTTCATCTTTTTTATCATATCTTTTATTTTTAACAATATTTCTATAATGTTTTAATATTTTGATTAAATCATTTTTATCCAATTTATCAATATCAATTTCATAATTTTCATCATTATCAATAGATTTAGGTTTTTTAATTTTTTGATTATTCATAATATACTCTTTATATTTAATTCTAAAATAATATAAATGTTTTCTATTAATAACAATATTTTTTCTTTCACTATATTCTTTTTTAAATTTTATAAAATCTTGTTCATATAAATCAAAAAAATATATTCATTCATTTTTAGTTAATCATGGAACTTTCTTTTTCATTTTTCTCCTTTTGTCCCATTTTTATGTCCATGTGTAAGTTTCAACAACATTTTATTATTAATTAATTTTGTTATTGGAAAGATAAAATTTAACAGTTTTTATAACTACATTTTATATTTAATCATAAAAAATTAATTTGTCTAATAATTAAACTTTAATTGACTTTAAATAAGCCTCTTTTTGTGCTAATCTTTGCTCTCATAACAATAATTTATTTTTAATCTGTAAGTTCTTCTTTTTCATTTCTTGCTCCATTTTTAATACCCTTTTTTCCATAGTTCTAATATTCTCATATTCATCTTCAAAGATATCAAGTTCAGATACTTCTTTGATTAGCAATTTTCTATTTCTGATGAATGTGTATCTTTCATTAGTATCAAAATTATATACAACTTCAATGTTCATTCCAACTTTTAATGCTACTCTTTTACCTTCATCATTAAATGCTGCACAAAATTTACCATGATCACTAATGCACAATGAATTTAGTACTTTTAGTTTTCTCTTTGGATAGAGTTTATCTATCTCTCATTCTAATGCTTGAATGAATGAGTTATCTTCAGCCAATGATTTGTTATTCATTTCATTATAAGTTTTGATAATTAATTCTTTTTGTTGATTTAAGCATTCAACACTATTAATATTTAATTTATAAAACAAAACTGGAAATAATCCTTGCATTGTGCAAAAACCTCTTTCAACATTAGGTTTATGTGTAGGAGAACTATTGCATAACAAATCTATATCCAATTCTCTTAATGTTTTACTCATTGATGTTTCATTGAATTCTGACCCGTAGAATGTTCTTCTTCGATCTGTTTTATACACTCTTGGTTTTCCAAATTTAACTGTAATATCCTTAATTAATCGATAATATCCTTCATTTGTTTCTTCTTTTTCACAATGTAATGCTAATAATGTTCCTGTAGCTGCATCGATTGCTGAATAAATATGATATTTTTCATTATTAAACCATTCATGTTGACAAGCATCTAATTCTACAACATCACCACAAATTCCATGTTTTTTACCAAAGTAAGGTTTAATCTTACGCATTGGTTCATAATCTTGTGGTGCTTCAGGTTCAATAGCTAATTGTTTATCTTTAAGTTTATTTAATTTTCTCATTTCACGCTTTGTTTTGTGATGTGATTTTGGTGAATAATAACCTGCTCGTTTTAAATAATTATCAATTGTTCTTAATGTGACTTTGTCTTTTAAATTATCGTTTAAAATCAATTTATAAAAGATAGAAAAATTTAATTGAATCTTCTTATTATTGATCCTTAATTGTTTTAAGCTGTTTTCATATGATTCAACAATTTCTTGCTCCAAATCAAAATTTCTTTTAGATTTTTGTCCATTTTGATGATCAATCTCCAACAATTTATCTTGTTGGTAGAGATGATGCAATTTTTTAGCAGTTTGTCTGCTACAATTTAACTTTTTAGATAAAGCACTATAATTTATCTTTTTATTTCTTTTGTGATAAGTTTGAATGATATCACATTGATGGATTCTTTTGTTTTTAAATTTCGACATATAACTCCTTTATGACTAATAATTATAGTTATAAAAGTGTTAAATTTTATCTTTCCAAAGAATCCTATGAAAGTGTTAAATTTTAACTTTCCAA
>CASFCL010000040.1 GCA_949293255.1 uncultured bacterium | reverse complement strand
GAGAACTTATTTATGGAAATTAACATTTTTGGCGAACTAACGATTATGAAACAGCTTGATATGAAACCAAATTTTTCTGAGTTATCTCGTAAATATGGTATAGATCGTCACACAATTAAAAAATATTACAAGGAAGGAGGTAAAATTATAAAAAGAAGGAAAGAAAAATTTAGCAAATATGATCTTTATGCTGATGAAATTTCTAAGACAATTAATAAGCCTGGAGTAAATATTAAAGCAACATTTGAATTTTTAAAAGATAAATATCCAGAACTAGATTGGAACTATAATGGTTTAAAAGATTTTATAAATCGTCATCAATTAAAAGATTCAAATAATCTAAAAGCACATGTTAGATTTGAAACCGGGCCCGGAGAAGAATTACAAGTAGACTGGAAAGAATCACTTAAATTGCATAATCGGACAGGTAATGAATATTTATTTAATATTTTCAGTGCAACACTTAGTTATTCTAGAGAGCACTTATTTGTTTATTCATTAACTAGAACAACTGAAGATTTTATAAGATGCTTGATAGATGTTTTAAAAAGAACAGGCTTACCAAAGCGAATACTTACTGACAATATGGGAGCAATTGTTTCAATCCGTAATGGGAGCAAACACAAGCATCCTAAAATCGTTGCCTTTGAAAAAGATATTGGAATCAAAATTAAACTTTGTAAACCAAGATCACCAGAAACTAAAGGTAAAGATGAATCCGCGAATAGATTTATCAATTGGGTTAAACCATATGATTATGAATTTGATAATGAAAGTGAATTAATTCAAATCATTCAAAGAATAGAATCAAAATGCAATCAAGAAATTAATAAAACAACCGGGATGCCACCTATTGCTTTGTTTACAAAAGAAAAAGAATACCTAAGCGATATTCCTAACAAACTACTTCTTGAGTCATATTTGCAAGATGTCTATGAAGCAGTAGTACCATCAACGATGCTTGTTAGTTATAAAGGCAAAGGATATTCTGTTCCAATTAATTATATCAATAAAAAAGTAAAAATGTATCCAATCGACAATGAATTATATATTTATTTTAAAGATGAACTAATAACAACTCACACGATTGGCAATTTGTCATTTAACTATAAAGAAGAACATTATATTCAAGGCCTTGCAACTCATTTTGATAATGGAAATGAAATTGAAACAGTAGCAAAAAAGAATTTAGAAAGATTAAGAACTTTATAAGAAAGGAATTATTATGCAAAACAATTACAATAAGTTGATTAACAACCTAAACGATTTAAATCTTACTAAAATGGCAGGATCTATAGGAAATTATTTAGATTTTATTAACAAGGGAGAAAAAAATGTTGTTGATTCATTATATGAATTAACAGAAATGGAAACAAAATTAAAACAAGAAAGAGCAATGAATTATTGTGTTAAGGTAGCTAATTTCCCTTATATTAAAGAATTTTCTGATTTTGATTTTTCGTTTCAACCAACAATAAATAAAGATCAAATTTTAGATTTTCAATACCTTAAGTTTTTAGAAAGAAAAGAAAACATTATTTTTATAGGTTCTCCTGGAGTTGGAAAGACCCATCTAGCCACATCAATAGGCATTGCAGCAGCTAAACAGAGAGTATGTACTTATTTTATTTCATGTAACGATTTAATGTTGCAACTTAAAAGAGCTAGAATCGAAAATAGATTAGATCAAAGAATTAAATTTTTCTGTAAATATAAAGTATTGATTATTGATGAAGTTGGTTTTCTTCCTTTAGATGTCGAATCATCTAATTTATTCTTCCAATTAATAGCAAAAAGATATGAAAAAACGACAACAATTGTAACAACAAATAAGCCTTTATCAAAATGGGGAGAAATATTTGGTGACAATGTCTTAGCAAATGCAATTCTTGATCGTTTGTTGCATCATTCACATGTTATTAATATCGTGGGCAGATCATATAGAACAAAAGATATTTTTGAAGAAAAGGAGGATAATGACGTCATAAAAAACACCTAAATTGGTAAAAGTTAAAGCACCATAATTGGTAAAATTTAAATTGACATTAACA
>CASFCL010000039.1 GCA_949293255.1 uncultured bacterium | reverse complement strand
TAATCGTGTCAATATAATAGTAACCAATTTGGATGCAGAACATTTTACCACTTTTGGTGATATCGTAAACATCCTTGATGGTTACTTTTTAATTAGGGTACATTATTTCCTATATAAAGGAGGATGAATAACAATGGAAATATGTACTAACCTTATAGGTGAATTATCTTGTTTAAAAATGATGAATATTAAACCTAATTTTTCAGATTTATCTAGAAGATATAAGATAGATCGACATACTATTGCTAAATATTATAGAGAAGGGGGAAAATTTATAAAAAAGCGAAAAAATCAAAATTCTGTCTATGATAAATATTTAAATGAAATTATAGAAATATTATCTCAACCCGGAGTAAGTAAAGTTGCTGCTTACCAATATCTAGTCGGAAAATATCAAGACTTTCATAAAAACTATAATACATTTAAATCTTTTACATTAAGAAAAAATATTACACCTATTAAAACTAAAGTTGAACCGCATGTTCGATACGAAACTAAACCAGGAGAACAATTACAAGTTGATTGGAAGGAAAGTGTGAAAATGACATCTAAAACAGGAGAAGTATTTGATTTTAATATCTTTACTGCCACTATGGGTTATTCTAGATTACATTTATTTTCTTATTCTAAAACTAAAACGACTGAAGATTTTATCCGTTGCACAATTGAAACATTTAGAAAGTTAGGTGGTCTTCCTAACCATATCTTAACTGATAACATGTCCGCAGTTGTTTCTATTACCAATGGGACTAAATTCAAAAATTATAAAATTAAACAATTTGAAAAAGATATTGGTTTAAAAATTAAATTATGCAAGGCTAAGTCACCTGAAACAAAAGGTAAAGATGAATCTTCTAATCGATTTATTTCTTGGTTATTGCCATATGATGGGAAATTTGCTGATGAATCGGAATTGATATCAATTATTGATAAAATCAATCAACAAGTTAATAGACAATCTAATAGGACCACTAATATGCCTCCTATTACACTTTTCTCTAAAGAAAAAGAATATCTAAAACCTCTTCCTAATAAACTTCTTCTTGAATCTTATATAGAAGGAGTTTTGACTCAAACTGTGCCATCAACACTGCTTGTTTCTTATAAAGGCTCTGGATATTCTGTTCCACCGAAATTTATTAACAAAAGGGTCAAACTAATTCCTATTGATAATAAACTCTATATTTATTATAACGAGTTATTAGTTACTGTTCATCCTTTATCATCAAATATATTTAATTACAAAAATGAACATTATAAAGATGCTTTGAAAATTAGAATTTCTTCTAAAGATGATGATTCAATTGAAGAAATGGCTTCTAACAATCTTAAAATGTTTGATTATATGAAAAAATAAGGAGTATTATGCAAAATAATTTTACTAAATTAATAAACAATCTTAATGATCTTTCTTTATTTAAGATTTCTAATAACATTGAAAATTACATTACTGCAATTAGCAATGGTAATATGTCTATTGTTGATGCACTTTATGAACTTACCAATCTTGAAATTGACTTAAAACATGAAAGAGCTATGAATGCTTGTGTTAAAGTTGCTAATTTTCCTTTTATTAAAACTTTTGATGATTTTGATTTTTCTTTTCAGCCTTCCATTAACAAAGATCAAATTGTTAACTTTAAGTATTTATCTTTTATTGGAAATAAAGAAAATATCATCTTTATTGGCACTCCAGGAGTTGGCAAAACTCATCTGGCTACGTCTATTGGAATCGAAGCTGCTAAACAAAGAACTTGTACTTATTTTATTTCTTGTAACGATCTAGTTCTTCAATTAAAGAGAGCTCGCATTGAAAATAGATTAGAACAACGCATTAAATTCTTTTGTAAGTATAAATTATTAATTATTGATGAAGTTGGTTTTCTTCCGTTAGATGTCGAATCTAGTAATCTTTTCTTTCAATTGATTGCTAAAAGATATGAAAAATCTTCTACTATTATTACTACTAACAAACCTTTATCTAAATGGGGTGAGATATTTGGCGATGCTGTTCTTGCTAATGCCATCCTTGATAGATTACTTCATCACGCGAATGTTATTAATATTGTCGGTCGTTCTTATAGAACTAAAAACTTAATTTCAGAATTGGAGGATGATAATTAATTACTTAAATCAAAATTGGTTATTAAAGTTTCGCCCAAATTGGTTACTATTATATTGACACGATTA
>CASFCL010000038.1 GCA_949293255.1 uncultured bacterium | reverse complement strand
TGTTGGCGCTAATATTAATTCCCCAGTTCTACTAATGGTAATTCCCCACCCCTCACCTACAATTAAGTAGGGAGGTAAAATGAGAAGGAATAATATTATAAGCAGAGAAGTATTTAAGCAAGTTAAAAACGACTATGCAAATAATCCAAAAGTTTCTATTAGTTTACTGTCTAGAAAATATAATTCAGATAGAAAAACTATTAGAAAATACATTTATCTAATAAAAAATAATCAGAATCTAAAAACAAAAGAAATTGAAAAATGCAAGTGAAATGATCTTTCTGACATTGAAGAAATTATTAATAAAAAACTTTCATTAGGTGCAAGAAAAATTGATATTTATAATTTTTTAAAAAATAAATTTAGTATTAAATGCTCATATCAATATTTCACTTATTATTTGAGAGAAACACAGAAAAAATTAAATTTATTAAAGGCATCCAAACCAGTATTTATGTATGAAAAATTACCTGGAACTCAAGCACAAGTTGATTGAAAAGAAAACTTTGTTTTATACACAAGAAACAATGAAAAAATAATATTTAATGTTCTTCTTTTTAAGCTATCTTTTTCAAGGAAAGTTAAACTTTTTCTAACATTTGATAGAAAACAAGATACTATAATTAAATGTCTAATTGAAGCATTTAAGGAATTCAATGGAATTCCCAAAGAAATTGTTTTTGATAATATGAAAACAGTAATTTATCAACCAAACTCAAATAATAGAGAATCATATTTAATGAATAATAAGTTTTATGAATTTTCAAAAGATATGAATTTTTCAATATATGCGTGCAAGGTTCATAGACCTCAAACTAAAGGAAAAGTAGAAGCATTAGCAAAAGCAATAGATACATTAAAAGTTTATAACCATGAATTTGATAATATTTATGATTTGATTAACATAATTAAAAATCTAGAAGATAATATCAACTCAAAAGTTAATCGTTCAACTGGTTTTACTCCGAATTATTTATTCATTAAATTTGAATTAAAAGAACTAATTAAAAATAATGTTAATCAGATAATATTTGATAAATATTTAAATAAAAAAGTAATTAGAAAAGTTAATAATAATGCTTGTATTTCATATATGTCAAATTTATATTCAGTGCCAACAATTTTCATAAATAAGGATCTTGGCATCTCAGTTAAAAATGATGAATTATTAATAGATTTCAATGGTATTTTAGTTTGTAGACATAAACTTTTGGAAAGTAATATTAAACAACAAAGAGTTTATAAAAACACACATTTACATCAACTTTGCAAAAATTCAATTTTAGATTCAATAAGTAAAGAAAATTTAATAAATTCAGTTAATGAAACATTAAATGTTATGAAATTATTTTTAAAAGAAAAACAAGAGGTTAAAAAAGAATGCAAGGAATAAAGAATAATTTAGAGAAATTAAAATGAATGACTATTGATAATGTTATTGAACAATTGACTTCAAAAAAATATGGAGATATTTCATACTTACATTTTCTTACAAATATTTTAGATAGAGAAGTTGAGTTCATTAATAGAAGAAGAAATTTAATAAATTTAAAAATTGCAGGTTTTCCATCAATTAAAACCTTAGAAGAATTTGATTTTAATTTTCAACCTGACATAATAAATCAAAATAAGATTCTGGAATTAGCAACACTTGATTTTATTGATAAAAAACAAAATTTAATTTTTATAGGAAATCCTGGTGTTGGAAAAACACATTTATCAATTGCTATTGGTGTTAAGGCAATTACTGGAAAAAAATCAACTTACTTTCTTCATTATTCAAAATTAATTTTTGAATTAAAGAAAGCAAAAGATAGAAATATGTTAGAAGATAGATTGAAGCATTTTTCTAAATATAAAGTTTTAATAGTGGATGAAATTGGATATCTCCCACTTGATATAGAATCTGGGAATATGTTTTTTCAATTAATTAATAAATTTTATGAAAATAAATCAATGATTATTACAACTAATAAACCATTTAATGAATGAGGAGATTTATTTGGGGATAATGTAATAGCTACAGCAATATTAGATAGATTATTACACCATTCTATTATCATTAATATAAATGGAAAATCATATAGAACTCATCAAGCTCTAAAAGAAAATGGAATAGAACTTAGTGAATAAAAGTCAATTTCAATTATGATTATGTTATAACTAAATTACCTGGGGAATTACCATTAGCAAAAGTGGGGAATTCCATTAGCACTAACA
>CASFCL010000037.1 GCA_949293255.1 uncultured bacterium | reverse complement strand
GACGAATTACTCGCTGAAATTGAAAAATTAAGAAAAGAAAGGAATGATTTAGAACTCGAGAATAAAATACTAAAGAAGGCAAATGAATTAATAAAAAAAGAAATAGGCGTTAATTACGGTAATTTAACCAACAAAGAAAAAACTACTGTAGTTAACGCCTTAAAAGGAGCATATCCTACAACAGTTTTATTAAAGAAATTAAAACTAAAAAGATCTACTTTTTACTATGAATGTACTGGAAATTTTGTCGATAAATACGATGATATTAAAGAAAAAATAAAAATAATATTTAATGAAAATTATAAATGTTACGGCTATAGAAGAATCAAAATAGCTCTTATTGATACTTTCGACATTAATATTAGTGAAAAAGTTGTTAGACGCTTAATGAAACAAATTGGCCTTTTTGTTTATCAAAAGAAAAGAAGAAAATACTCGTCTTATGAAGGGGAAATTTCCCTTGAAGTTCCTAATTTATTAAATAGAGACTTTAAAGCGGATAAACCTTATACAAAAGTATTGACTGATATAACAGAATTCTCTTTAAAAGATGGAAAAGTATACTTATCTCCTTTAATTGATTGTTATAATGGTTTGCCAATAGTTTATACTTGCGGCACATCACCTAATTCTGAACTTACTAATACAATGCTTATAAAAGGCTACGAAATAATTAAAAATAATAATTGTACTATTCATAATGATAGAGGATTTCATTATCGTCTCCCAAGTCGGATAACATTAATGGAAAAATTCGGTTATACAAGGTCTATGAGCAAAAAAGGATGTTCGCCGGATAATGATAAATTAAATAAATATTTAAAATGGTTTACAGAAAAAAGAATAAAAGTTAAACTATGGAAAAATTTAAAAACTGTCCAATAAAATGTCCGCACCCCCAATTATGTTATTTAATTGTGACAACTTCACAATTTTAATGGCACAACAAGTTGAAGGTTCTTATCAAAATTATTACGAACAATATTTAGTTCTAGCTCTTAATGGAGAAGTGAGTTTCACTAAAGAAATTTATCCATACTTAATATTAATTTTTGGAATAATTATCGCTTTAAGCAAATCAGCAAATGCAGGTTTATTAATTTATCAAAAGAAAGATGCTTAAAAACTAAAAGCTGAAAAGGAGACAAAATAATATGAAAACTAAAAATAAAAGAATAATTACATTTGCAGCTAGTGGTATCGTTTTACTCGGTTTAATGACAACAGTTCATTTAGTAACTGAAAGTCAAAGTTGTAACTTAGATTTACTTTTCCTAGGAGAAGCTCATTCAACTGATGATGGAAAAGGTTTAGATGCTCAATACTATGATTATGAATTTGATAATCAAGCTGATGCTTTGAAGAACGCTCAAGAAGTAACTAAATTAACAGTAGAAAAAGGTATGACATTATAAAAAAATAAAAATAATGCATTACCTCTCGCAAAAACTCAAAAAATTACAATTTTAGGCTTTTATTCATGGAACAAAAATATGAGTGGTTGTGAAGATCCTGCCACTACTAGTGGAGCAATCTCATTAGGTAGCGGCAAATAGATGTCAAATATGTTCCTAAAGAATGTAAGGTAGATGGTTTATTTAGGCGTTTTTATCAATATACCATTCTTGATGAATGTTCTAGGAAAAGAATTCTCTATTTCGCTTAAGAACATTCGATGTATGAAACTTTACAAGCATTAAAGTTTGCATATAGTAAAATCGGGTGTTTTCCAAAGGAAATACAAACAGATAATGGTGTAGAATTTACTGACAAATCCATAAAGAATGCTGGATCAAAAACATCTAGACAATACGACAATCTACTGGAACGATTGTGTTTAGAAAAAACATCAAACATCACCTAATTAGACCTAAAACCCCTGAACATAATGGCAAGGTCGAAAAAAGTCATAGAATCGACCAAGATAAGTTCTATAGGAAACTCAAATTCTACTCCCTCGATGATCTTAGAAAACAGGGTGAATCATGGAATAAAAGATACAACAATATGCCTAAATTAGTACTTGGATTTAAAACAACTAACAAAGTTGAACTTGAAAAGTTGAAAGAATTATTTGAAACTACTGGTGAGATAAGATGTCAAAAGCGTCTCACATTATTTGAAAGTTAATAAAATAAGGATGTAATAGATAAAAAACAAATTGAAATATTAAAAATTTTGGTATAATAATTTCGTGTATAAAGTTGCAATATTAGATGATTCATCGGAAGCTGTCACCGAACTCGAAAGACATTTAAAAAAATATCAAAAAGATGAAAATGTCTTCTTTGATATACATAAATTTTCTCAAGGGTTTGCTTTTTTAGATTCTTTTAAAAATAATTATGATTTAATTTTTTTAGATATCGATATGCCAGCAATTAATGGCTTAGATGTAGCAAGAAAAATTAGAAAAATAGACGAAAATGTCATAATCATTTTTGTTACAAATATGGCAGGATGTGCTATTAATGGATATGAGGTTGCTGCTAGTGATTTTTTGGTTAAACCAATCAATCATGAGCAGCTTGTTTTTTGCTTAAATAGATGCATTAATTCATTAAAAACTACGCAAATTAGGAAGATAACTATTAAAACTCAACATGGTTATAGTGCGATTAATGAAGATAAAATTCTTTATATTGAAGTTAGATTGCATTCTTTAATATTCCATATAATTGATGGAGAAGATTTAGAAACATATGGTTCTTTAAAAGATCTTGAAAAAATATTAAATCCTAATTATTTTGTTAGATGCAATAGTTGTTATCTAGTAAATTTAAATCATGTTGACACTATTAATGGCGATAATTGTTTAATTAAAGGTCAAGTTTTACCTATTTCTAGAAGTAAAAAGAAAGAGTTCATAAATCGTTTTATGGAGAATATTTAATATGCAATTATTGTTAGATTTAGAATATATAGCAACGATTTATTTATCTTTAGCAATTTTTTTATTTGTGTTGCCTAAAAGGAAATTTTATTACATATATTTAATTGTTTCTTTTGCTTTACTGGAATTATGTCGGTATTACAAATTTTTACCTCCTGATCCTTTTAGTTATTTGACAATTTATTTAGTAATGATAGGAGTTGTCTATTTAATATTTGACACAGATATTTTTGGTGTACTTTTTATTGTTACATTAACATTTTCAGTACAACACATTTCATATAAAGCAACAATGATTTTAATCACTTTAATTAGTTATAATTTAAGGGGAGAACATCCTTATTTAATATTCTTATTTTTATTTATCGCATTATTTAATACAGGTATTTACTTTAGTTTCTTAAGAAGTTATAGAAAAGAACACGAGCTTACTATTAATAACTATTATTTACTTATCGTTTCTATTTTAATTTTGGTGCTTAGTATAGTGGTTTCATATTATGTTGAAGATCCTATTTTGGAAACAAAAAATTATGTTCTTTATTCGTTAGTTAATGTTTATGCGATTTTAGGCTCTGTAGCCGGAATTGCAATTTTATTTTTAAGTAGTAATAAAACAAAACTTGAACACGAAAATAAAATACTCGAATTAATACTTAAAAATGATGAAAAAAGATATGAATTGGCAAAAATTACACATGAACAGATTAATATTAAATATCATGACTTAAAACATTATTTAAGTGAAAATAAAGTAAATAAGGATGACATAATTGAGATAGAAAAAGAAGGTAAAATCTTCAAATGTATTTATTATACTGGGAACAAAGTATTAGATATTGTTTTGCTAGAAAAAAGTCTTAACTGTTTAAATAATGATATTTCATTTTTAACAATGGCCGATGGGAATTTATTAAATTTTATTTCATCGAATCATATCTATTCTATGTTTTCTAATTTATTAGATAATGCAATTGAAAGCACAATGAAATTTGAAGAAAAAGACAGAAGAATCATAAGATTAAATATTTCTAAGCAAAGAGAAAATGTTCTTATTGTTCTTGAAAATTCCTGCAAAAACCCACCAATTTTTAAAAATGGCGAGCTTGTTAGCAGTAAAATTGATAAAGAAAATCATGGATTTGGAACCAAATCAATTAAGAATATAGTAGAAAAATATAATGGAAATTACTATGTTGATTATACTGATAATAAGTTTACAACAAAAATAATATTTCCATTATTAGATAGTCATAAGGAGTAGTAAATAAAACAATGTTTTAATCCAATTTTGCCAAATTATGAATATATTCCTGATCCAGAACCTCATGTCTTCGGGGATAGAGTCTATGTTTATGGAAGCTAGGATAAATTTAATGGCATTTCTTTTTGTTTAAATGATTACATAGTATATTCGTGTCCAATTGATGATTTAAGTAATTGGACAAATAAGGGCATTTCATACTCTAAAAAACAAGATCCAGAATATAAAGGAGGAATATTAAATTTTATGTTCGCTCCTGATTGTGCTAAAGGTAAGAATGGAAAGTATTACCTTTATTATACTTTAGGATTTAGTGGCCATATTTCAGTAGCAATAAGCGATTATCCAGATGGTCCTTTTAAATTTTATGGGCAAGTAAAATGTTTAATATCAAATGATGTGAGACAAAATTAAATACTAAAAAGGGCATCTTATACCATTCTTGATGAATGTTCTAGGAAAAGAATTCTCTATTTCGCTCAAGAACATTCGATGTATGAAACTGTACAAGCATTAAAGTTTGCATATAGTAAAATCGGGTGTTTTCCAAAGGAAAT
>CASFCL010000036.1 GCA_949293255.1 uncultured bacterium | reverse complement strand
TTAGACTATTTATTACTCATAAATAGTTATTTTTATATGCACTTTTTTCAAAGTTGCAAATTTATTAATTTTTTACTTGATTTTGAATAGTTAGCCTCCATTCTTTCTACTTTACGTATGAAATCATGTTAAAAATCGTAAAGCAAATAATAAAAAAAATAAGTCAATATATGAGTTATCTTAATGCAATTTTAATATAAAATTGTCTTTAAAATTAAAAATGATCCTTAAACGCTATTTTTTTCTAAAGATTACAGTTTTTAATTTTTGTCAATATATTAATTTAAAAAGTTTATGATAAAGAATTATAGTATTGAGAATATAAAACTAAAGTGATTGTAAGCAAGATAATTCCAGCAATTAAAAATGATAAAAATCTAAATCTATATTTAAGTCTTTTTTTCTTTTTTAATTCTTGATATTCATAGATTCCATCGTATTTTTTTGTTGGATCTTTTTTAAACATTCTTCCAAAATTACTAAATCCAACTGCGATAACATCAAATGTTCCTTTATTTAAAATAAGATCAAATAAACCTATAAAAATAATTACGCTAGTTGCTACAAACATTCCATCTAAAGAATTATATAAAGAGAAATCTTTACATAAACAAAAGATAACATAAATTAATCCCCCAATTATTAAAGAAGCTACAAAACAAATTAAATTTGTTAAATTAAAAAAATCTTTAATAGTAATTTTTTGTTTTTTACTTGATTCTTCTACTTCTTCCTCATCTGCTACAATATCAAATTCTTCATCTTTCATCTTTAACATCCTTCAACTAGTTTTTAAATGATATCAAAGTTTTAAAAATAATAAATAGTCTAAAATTATAAAATTTATATTTTTAAAAAATCTTATTATTAATAAAAGCAAAAGAAAACCACTTTTATTAATTACTCCCAATCGTTTTATTTTTATGATTTTTAATAAATTGAACTATATATAAAATTAAAAATATTATAGAAATAATTATTGCTGAACAAGAAAACCACTAAAATCGAGCATTACATCGCTCATTAAGCTAGCTCTTCCAGGAATAAATACTTGAATAAATTCTGTTAAAACACTAAAAATAAATCCAAAACTGATATTAATTAATATAGTAACTATAAATAATTTTCTTTTATTATCAAAAACTAAATAATAAAACATCGATGAACAAATTCCTAAAACAAAAAATGTACCAAAATGCCTAAAACCTTTTCTAACAAATATTAAAAAGTCAGTTATTAAGCTAATTGGTTGCTTAGTTTTTACTTCTATTAAAATAGCTCTACTTACTCGTTAGGAATATCCATCACTTACTAAAGCAATTATTTTAACTAAACCTGGATTTAAAGGAGTTAAAGTTCCATCATTGCCAACTTTTAATTTTTCTTCATCATTAGATGTATATTCGACTTCTTTAAAGGTTGTTTCTTCATCAAAATTAAGTTTTAAGTTATAAGAATAACCTTTTGTAATTAAATAACGGTTTTTTAATTCAAAAAAAGCTAATTCTCCACCATGATCAGAAGATTTTGAAATCTTATATTCTTCTTTACTATTTAAACCAATATGATTTGTAACTTATTTGAAGAAGCAAATATATGGTGAATTCCTTGACCATTGCTTATTCTTATTGAAACAATTTCGCCAATTTCTTTAATCATTTCATCTGAAAATTTTGACTTTTTCCTTGGGCTAACAAGGTTTTCTTTAGCTTTCGCGCTTGCTAACATGTAGTCATAATATATTTTTCCAAGCGGACAAGTTGCGTAATTAGGACATTTATTGCAAACAAAAGGAAACTTAGTTAATTTCGAACATAATTTTGCAATATGTTCCTTACATTCGCCACCCCTAAATTTCTCTCTATGATTTTTGCAATTTTTCCACAAGAGGAGGAAGATTTTCTGCTTTTGTTTATTTTTGAATTTCTTTTAATTTCTCTAAAAACAGTTGATCTACTCTTTTTAATAACTTTGCAAATTTTACTTATTGGTGTTTTAGCAATTATTCCAGCTTGGATTTCCATTCGATATATTGTGGTTAATCTTTTATACATTGTAACCTCCTTTCACAAAACCACAGGAACAAATTGATTATATAAAAAATGGACTAAATTGTCTTAGCCCATTTGTTGAACTCACCTTGAAACTTTACACCTTCATAAAAATAGCGAGATAATTTTTTAGTTAAAATATAAAAAATATTATAAAAAAAATAATATTTTTGAGCATACAAAATTTTGACAACTATTTTATTAATTAATAAGTTATCTTTATTATTCTACCTACTAAAAACAACGTAATTATTTATATTTTCTCTCATCAAAATATGAATCGATTATTATGTCAATCACAGGTATAAAATATACAAAATTAATACGTGAATGACAAATGTAGAGTCTAATTGATCTATTAATTTATGAAGAGACTTATCTTGTAATCGTTCATGAGCCTCATAAGTAGCATAAATTCTAAAAGCATAAGGGGTAGTTTCGTGACTATTTAATTGCTGAACTCTTTTTTCTACATTATCATCATAGCCAATTTTAACCCAACCTTCTAAACTAGGATTGTACAAAATTACATATAACCTGTTTTTTCTTCCATAATCTAAACTCCTTCCCGTATCTAATAGTCACTTTTCTAAATCAATTTTGTGTTTTTCTTCAACGATAATGATTACTATTTCTTTAAGTAATTTTTGAATTTGAATGCTATTAAATATCCCACCAAAATTAAGTTCATCTCTTAATAAGTCTTGTCTAGAAAATTGACCGTTTTGAGAAATGAAAACTAATAACTCATTGGCGTATGTTACTTGAACATCATTAAATTCTAGTTCCTTAAGGTGATTTAAGAATCCATTTTTAGCTTCTGGATTGAATGGTACATTTTTCCTAATAAACACTACTAATGAATTGTCCTCTGAAAAGACTGAATTATATTCATCAGCTGATTTAGCGATTTTGATAACTTCATTTTTAAACTTATTAATTGCGTCTTCAGTAGGTTTAACCATCATAACTACTTCTTTAACAAGTGGTTCTTCTGGATGATTTTCTATGTAGAACTTCACTTTTTCTTCTAAAGTTTTAAAGTCATCTATTGAGATAGTTAAATCTACAGGGGTTTCATCTGCATCATCAAAAGAACTAATCTTGTCTTTGAAATCAGTAATAAGAGGGTCAAATGCTGTAGGGTCAATAAATCTAATTAATTCTCTAATTTCTTCTCTAACTTCATCTACTCTAGTTATAGTTGAGTTATTCATAAAGTCTTCACTTGTTATGTATTCAAGAGTTGGCTTATGTTGAGATACTTCATGAATATGACCTTTGATATTAATCAAGTAAAAACCAATCTTATATATTGTTTGAGCGACTTTCTTAAAGTCATTACTTGAATAGAATCTAGTAGATGCAAAGCGATAACATAAATAATCGAAAGTTCTAGCACTCTCTAAATCAATCTCTCCACTAATGTTAGGAGCAATATACTTTTTAACTTCAGCAAACTCAGTTTGAGTAAAGTTAGCCCAATTAGATAACTCAGAATATTTATGAACGTACTTTAAGGCTTTTTGAACGCCGATATAATTTTGGTTCATACCTTTAACTTCAGCTATTAAAGAATCTCTAAGTTCTTCAAAATACTTTTTATCTTCAATAGCAAGCTTTCCATATTTACTTAGCATGACTCTATATAAAGCGACCTTTTCAATAAATATCTTTTGGTATAAAGAAAGTGAAGCATCTGCTCTATCAGTTCTTCCTTCAGGATTTTGTTTGAAGTATGGGAAGACATTACAAATATCAAAGATTAAGAATCCCTGTTTACTATTATAAAGTTGCCTTTCTTTGTCATTTGTTACTCTTTCAAAATAAGACTTAGATGGAGATATAACTTTTAGATTGTCACAAAGTCTAGTTCCTCTACCTATCATTTGCCAGAACTTAATTTTTGATAAGACTTTCTTAAAGAAAACAAGATTAACAACTTCAGGAATATCAACACCAGTATCCATCATATCTACTGATACGACAATTCTTATCTTTTGCTTTTCTTTAAACTCTCTTTGTAAGTGTTCGTTATATCTGATTTTATTATCGATAACTACAATGTAATCAACACCATTTTGACCAGTAGGACTACATAAGTTTGGATATAAATTTCTAAACTCTTCTTGAATCATTAAAGCGTGATTATGATCTCTAGCAAAAATGATAGTTTTACCTAATTCATCACCATTATTAACTTTTAGACCTTCTTCCATTAAGTCTTGAAGAACTGTACGAATAGTGTCTTTATTAGTAATAATGCTATAAAACTTTTTACCTTCTATCTTTTCAGGGATATTACCTTCGTCATCAGCAAATTTATCTTCATATTCTTCTTGTTCTTCAGGACTTAAATCTGCATAAGTTACACCATCTTTTAAAATGTCAGGTGTTCTATCTAAAGCTCTATAATAAGTTAAATAGCCATCTTTAACACCCTTAACTAGATCATATTCATAGTTAGGCATTTCACTATCTAAATTAAAGACTTTATAAGTGGATTTATGGATATCGTTACGAGGTGTAGCAGTTAAGCCAATCATCAAAGCATCAAAGTACTCAAAGATTTCAGCATATTTATTAAATAAACTTCTATGAGCCTCATCTACGATAATTAAATCAAAGTGACCAATTCCATAAGGACAAGTTGAAGTATCTTTAATGATTGAAAGCATAGATTGGTAAGTCGAAAACACTATTCTAGCTTTACTTTCATCACCTTCTTTTTGCCCTTCTACTATTACCATCATTGATGTATCAGGTAAGAATTTCTCAAAGGTCTCCTCTTTAGCTTGCTTAACTAGATTCTTTCTATCGGCTAAAAATAAAATCCTCTTAACATAGTTATTTCTTAAGAAAATGTCGCTAATCGCACATGAAACTCTAGTTTTTCCAGTTCCTGTTGCCAAAACAATAAGAGATCTAGAGTGACGAGTTTTAAAATGTTTAATTACTTCCTCAATTGCATCTTTTTGGTAGTATCTATCACATATTTCTGCTCTAGGACAAGTATCATCAAGTTTAAAATTACGTTTTTGAATTATATATTCCAATTCATCCTTTTTATGAAAACCAAAGACAGTTCTAGGAGGATATAGACCATCTATAATTTTTATTTCATAGCCATTTGTATAATAGATTACAGGTCTTACACCATATTTCTTTTCTAAACAATCAGCATATAAACATGCTTGAACTTTGCCTTGTTCTTCATTAACTACTGACTTTTTAGCTTCAATTAACGCTAGTGGTTTACCATCATCACCAAAAAGGACATAATCAACAAAGCCATTACCAGTTAAGTTTTCAGTTGTCTTAGGCATTCCAACTACTGGAGTTTCAATGCATGCCTTACTTTTTTCGATTATGTTTTTATCAGTTAAAACATCCCACCCTGCTCTTCTTAGTTTAGGGTCTATGAGTTTTAATCTAGTTTCTTTCTCACTCATTGGCATAATCTATTCCTCCTTCCTTAGCCAAAATACTCATCCATTTTCTTATCTAAAAGTTCTTGATAGAGTTTTATACGTTGTTGACAGTTAAATTTCAATTTATCGATGATTTCAACTAATTTTATAAAATCTAATTGTATAGCCATAGGTGGTATCTCTATATCGAGTTTAAGTAGATCAGACTTTCTTAGACTAGGTTTTGTTGTTTGTTTATTTAGATTTTGATAATCATAAAATTTTGAACGATAATGAAAGAAGAGGGGATTTAATATTTCATCGTTTGTCTTAATTGCGAATGCTGTATCAATATTCCAAATTTCACCATTTACAAGCAAAGGTCTATCAATTGTTCCTTTTCTTCCAATAATAGTTAAAATACCTGATGCTAAAAAATTGTTAGCATAAATGCCCATAAAACCGCCGCTTCCATAAATTGGATATTTAGTTCCTTCGTGCCCTTTATAGTCCCTTCCATTAATTATATTCAAAACCTCGTACCATTTCTTAGTCGTGAATGATGGATCGTTTATAAATTGTTCGTTAAATCGTGATTTAATCAGTTCATTAAAATAGTTTAATTGTTCTTTTTCTTTTTGAATCTTGTCCTCAATACTTGTAACTTTTTTAATGACATCCAACTGATTATCTATGTTAGGTATATTTATAGACTCGCCTAACAAACCAACCATATCCACTTTTTTTCCTTGTCTAGCAGTAGCAATACTATGTTTTTTAAAGAAATATGAATTGTTGTACTTCATAGATAACTCTAAATACATAGCACATACTTTTTGAGTATCAATTTTAAAAGTATTATAAGCAGGTGAAACTGAATAAATTTCATCAGTTGTTAAAACTCCAACATCTATTTGATTTGAACCCAGTCCAATTGAAAGAGTATTTTTTCTGATTACCTTATTTTTAGAATAATCGTTCGATAGTTCTTTTTTATATATCTCGCTTCTTTTTCTAATTCCATATTTTCCTATTGCAACAGGTTCAAAAAGTGAGTCTCTATTAATTTCTTTATATGGAGTAAGTAGCTCATTCAATTTGTAGTTCATCGCCTCACTCCTTTAGCATCTTTTCTAAATCAGCTAGCAAAGTTTCGGCTTCTTCATAGGATTTTTTAATATCAGCTAAAATTTCACTAGTACGTCTATAGTTAACTTGAACTTTCTCGATTTGCTTATATTTATTAAACGAAAGATCATAGTCATTTTTTCTAATTTCATCGACTGGAACTAAGAAAGATTGGTCGGTTCTACTTCTACTCTTTTCTAAATGAAGATTATTAAAACGTTCGATGATATCAGGAATATTTGAACCTTCTACAGGCGTTCTTTTAACATCTAAACTGTAACCATCATTCGTCATGTTATAGAACCAAACATCTTGAGTTCCACCATTACCAGTCTTTTCAAAAATTAAGAACGAGGTTTTAACGCCTGCGCCTTTACTAGCTGAGCCCTTTTTAGATGAAGCTTGGAAGATACCCATTGGCATTGAAACAACACCAATAAGTCTTTGCTTATCGACTAATTCGCTTCTTAAAGTTTTAAATGCATTTGCTCCATTAGTTAAAACACCATCAGGAACGATAGTCATGCATCTACCACCTGGTTTT
>CASFCL010000035.1 GCA_949293255.1 uncultured bacterium | reverse complement strand
GCTTGCAGTGCTACATTATTTTCTTTTATGAATCAATTTACTTCGAAAGGAAGAAGCAAATATTTAAAAAAAGCTACCCTTACTGGAACAGGTTATTATATAGATATGCAAGTAATAGACGATGCTGGTGGTTGGATTTGGACAGGAATGACAGAAGATGTTGAATTAACGGCATATTGTTATTACCACAATGTAAAAATGAAATATTATCCACTTGCTGTTTATTATGATGAACAACCAACGTCTAAAAAAGTTTTACATACTCAACATATTCGTTGGGTATATGGTTTTGTTGCTAAAAAAGATCATTTAAAAAAAGGTGGTGTTATTTATAATAAAAATGAAAAATTTAAAAGAGCTGCTGGTATAGTTGAATATAACATGTCGATATGGCCATTCACCATCTTTGTAATTACTGAAGTTTTAGCTTGTATTGCAATGTTTGTCTTATTAATTTTTGCAACTGTTGAATATTATCAAGGTATTATCCCTTATGACACTTTTGAATGGGTTCCATACCATTTTATTTATAATTTAGTACTAGTTTATTTCTCATTTGTTTTTATTGCAGGAATTTCACTTATTATCGATTATAAAAATTTACGTTTTAAACCTAAAACGATGTCAATTATTTTATTTACCTATGTTTTTTTCTTTTTTGATTTTGCTGCCGCTTTTATTGATGGTTTTATACATAAAAGAAAAAGAACTGTTTGGACTAAAATTGAACATAGTGGTGAAATTATTAACGATAAAGCTAAGGAGATAAATAATGAAAAATAGAGTTATTTATTATAAAGATGAGTTGCATGATGATTTTAAAGAAATTGGTTTAAAACGTCCTCCTTTAAAGGAAAACTATAAGTTTAAAAGAGAAAACTGGTTTAATAACTTATTATCTAATTTTTTATATTATTGTATAGCTAAGCCTGCTTTTTATATTTTTAATTTCTTTAGTGGAGTCAAGTATCATAATGTAAAATATTTAAAACAATTTAAAAAAGAAGGGCTTTTTATATACGCTAATCATACTTCTTTTTATGATGTATATACTATTCAGGCTTGTGTAGTTAAAGGAAAACGAACTAATATTGTTGGTTATAGTGACACAACTTCACTTCCAATTGTAAGAAATATTGGTCGTGCACTTGGATATTTACCTTTACCTAGTGATTTTAATAATATTAAAAGGTTTCAAGAAGCATTAGAGTTTTATATTAAAGATAAAAAACAAAATATTTTAATTTTTCCAGAAGCACACATTTGGCCATATTATACAAAAATTAGGCATTTTGAATCTGCTTCCTTTCATTATCCTGCTAAATTAATGGCTCCAGTAATTCCAATTGTAACTACGTATCGTAAAAGAAAATTTTTAAAAAAACCTGGAATGGATATTCGTGTTGGGAAAATTATTTATCCTAAAGAAAATCTTACTTTAAGAGAAAATAAGATTTATTTAGCTGAGGAATGTTATAAACAAATGGTAGAAATTGCTAATAGTGTACCTCAATACGAATATATTAAGTACATTAAACAAGAATAATTGTTATAATATATTCATGCCTTCTTAGCTTAGCTGGTAGAGCAACTCATTCGTAATGAGTAGGTCGTAAGTTCGAATCTTATAGAAGGCACCATTAATTTGTTAATAATCTTTATATTTAAAAATGTTATCGATTTAGTATATATTAATAATTATTTAAATTTTTATTTTGAAGATAAAAATTTTAAAATGAAATAATAATTATAATGATTCTTTTCTTACTTAATTAAAAATAATTTAAAAATACAAGAATAGTATCCGAATGGGTACTGTGTAAATTTGTTAAATATTTTAATATGTAAACATAAATTTATTGATTTTACCTATTATTAAGATAATAAAATTAATTTTTTATAGAGAATTACATGTTATGTACGCTGTAGAAATTTAATATTAAAGTTTTAAAAGAATTAGGTAAATTTCAAAATGTTTCAGAGAAGGAGGATAAACTATGATTCTGAAAACACTTATAAAAGGTTCGTTTTTAGCATTAATGTTATTTATGCCGTTATCGCAACTATCAGGATGTGCTAAAACACCAGCGTTATTTGAAGTAAGTGTAACAAATGGTACAGGTAGCGGCGAATATGCTGTTGGTGAAAATGTTACTATTAAAGCAAATGATCCAGAAATGGGAAAAGAGTTTTCGCAATGGTCACTTAAGGGTTTAGTAATTGATGATTTAACAAAACCTGAGTTAAGTTTTGTAATGCCATCAAACGATGTTACAGCTACTGCATTGTATAAAGACATCGCATATGAAATAACACTTGAAAATTGTGTAGCAAATAAGGAAAGTGCTAAATATGGTGAAATGGTTACATTTACTGCAAACGAATACCAAGATCAAAGATTTACTAAATGGAATTTTACAGGTGTAGATACTACTAAATTAGATCTTACAAAGTCACCTATAACAATTAGTATGCCTGCTAATAGCATTAAAGTTACCGCAGAATATAAAGACCTTTACAAAATCACAGTTGAAAATGGTTGTACGACTGATAAGGAATTTGCTGATGTAGGTGAACAAGTTACTGTTACAAAGCCAATAGCAAAAGAAGGATATGCTACTTGGTGGGTTGTTGAAGGCTTAGATGTAGATCGGCAGGCAAGACAAAATGAGGTAACATTTACAATGCCTGCAAATGATGTTAAGATAGGTTATCAAACAGTACTTCTACAATTTATTTTTACTATTAATGGAGGTACAGCAACTGGAAAAAAAGCACTAAGTCCTAATAGCGTTACTGACAATAAAACCGGCTTTGATTATAACTGCGATGTTACAATTACTGCAAATGTACCAACAGGCAAAAAATTTGTAAAGTGGACAATTGAAGGAGTAGACACATCGACTTTAGATTTATTACAAAGCACACTTTCATTTAAAATGCCTGCAAATAGGGTTACAGTTACTGCAAATTTTGAATTTATCAATCATACCATAACCATAGTGGGCGGTACCGCAGATAAATTAACTGCTCATTATGGTGATAGTGTTAAAATTACAGCTATAATTCCTGAAGACAAAGAATTTGTTATGTGGGAATTTGAAGGACTAGTCGCAGATACTTTAGATATAACTCAAAAAGAATTAACATTTCAAATGCCCAATAATAATGTAACTGTTACTGCTGTATTTGAAAACAAACCAACAAGACTTACATTCGTATCTAATGTTGCTGAATCAGGTAGATTAAGTTATCTCAATAACGAAAGTAAAAAATTCCTTGTTAGTATGGGCACACTAGGAACTTTACCTGTTAAATATACATTTGAAATTGTTGGCACAGGTGCAACAAAATTAAGCGTGTTTGATCAAAACGGAACAGAGGTAACTTTAGTTGAAAATACTATTACATTAGAAAAATTAAAGGAAGATTACGTTGTTATTTTAACTTATCTTGGAATGAGAGCGACTTCCTTTAATTTAAAGATTACAGAAACAGTAGTAAGTAGTTAATTAAACTATTTTGAAGGATAAAAATCTTAACAAGCGAGTAAATTACTCGCTTGTTCTTATTATTTTCTTTGTTTACGAACAATGATAGGAGACTTTATGAAATTAATAAGTAAATTTATTATAAGTTTAGTTATTATTGTAATTACATTAACTTTATGTTGCTTTGGTGGATATATCTATGTACGTCAAGCATATGGAATTGATTTATTTTCTGCTGTTAATCAACTAAAGATTCTAGGTCAAAAAGTAAACGAGGAAGAATTATACCCTAATATTTTTAAAGAAGAAGATTATATTAATCTAAAAGATATTGTTAATAATGAAATTGAAGATTTTATAAAAGTTGATTATGCAGATAGCAATCAATATTATATTAATTACGATGCTTTAAAAGAAGAAGAATTTTTAAATCCACTATCTATTTCTGAAAAACAAGTTGGAGCACTATCTCAAATTATTTTTAATGAAATAAGCGCTAATGAAATTAATATTGGTGATGTTAGATTAAATGCGACAATAGTACAAACCGATTTTTCTAATATTGATAAAAATGGCAGTTGCGATTTTAGTGTTGTTTTAAAAATAGACTCATCTACTTTTAAGACTAAAATGAATCAATTTCCATTTTATTTTTTAAAGAAATACATTCCAGATAGCTTATATATATCTTCTATTTTAAGAGTAGAGAAAACTTTAAAAAATAGATTTGACTATGAATTGTCAAACATCGGTCTAAACTTAGATTTGACTATGAATTGTCAAACATCGGTCTAAACTTAAATACCTTAGACTTTAATCAAACAAAAAATTTATTTCATATTTTGGATTTAATTTTAAAAATAGGAAATATAGAAGATATTAACATGAAAATTGGAACTAGTATTGTTAATGCTCTTTTAGGAAATGAAGATAATATTGGATTTGTTTATCTTTTAAAAGAAATTGGTGCTAGAACATTTTATTTTACAACTGAAACTATTAATAATTATTCTGAGGATTTGTTAACTATTATATAAATTTATTAAAAATTCAATTAGATTATAAATATAATTAGAAATATGATCATTAATATAAGAATTGTAAGTCTAATTAATATAGAAAAAACTTTAAATGTATGAAAATTCTTTTTTGCTTTTTCATTTATTGTAAATTTGTTTTCGTTTAAAAAATAATATTGTTCACCATTAATAATAATTGGGTTATTAGAAAATTGATTGTCATTTAAAGTAATATCATAGTAGTAGTTTTCTAATTGTGGAACAAATTTAATGCTTACATTTAATGTATAGAAATTCTTAGAGTATCTTTTCATAAATAATCCAAAAAAAGATATTATGTAAAAAATGAAAGCTTTTAAAAACCATAAATGTGTATCTAATTCATGATGATGTATAAATGTTAAAGTTGCTTGGGCTTCGTTAATACAAGCGACATACTTCCCATTAATTTTCTTAAATTTCAAAAGTTTATTGTTATGTAATATAACAATATTACTATTAAGATCAACTAAGCTAATATAAAACATTGCCATTAACTCCCAATAAATATATCAAAACATAAATAGTAGATAACACAAAATATCAAAGCGACAACAAATATTATTAAAGTACCAATTAAACCTTTTTTAGAATTAGTATATTGTCGATTATTTAAAGCTAAGATAATTGAAAGAATTACAAAAAAAGCTGACAAACACGTTAAAATTAATGGTAAGTAATATGTTTTAAATAAAATCTCTTCAATTACTTCTAAAGTATTCCCATCATTAAAAGAACTCTTTATCGAACTTCTAAAATCTTCATTTAATAATGGAAGAAAAAAAGTAATTAATAAAAAAATAATTAAAATAAAAATCCAAATTATTTTTAAAAAAACTACTAAAGAAAGACTAAACAATAATAAAACAGGAAGTAAAGTTAAGACCGAAAACAAAACAGAATAACGATTAAAAATCGATTGAATTCTTTTTCTAGATAATAAGTTTATTGAATTATCTTTCATATTTTTAATATAACAACCATTTTAATTTTTTTAAATTAAAAAATCATATAAGATATATGATAATATCAAAATATTAAATGTAATAATATGAAAGTTATTAACATAACAAATATTTCCGTTTATTTTAAGATTTAAGTTATTGGTATATAAGATAATTGTTAAAGTGATAATTTACATTAGATAATTTATAATATTTTAGGAAGGTCATTTGATATGTCGCTTAAAATAAATAAAAAACAAATTGCTTTTTATTTAATATTTATAGTACTTTTTGCATTAGCAGGAGTTCTTCAATATATTGATAATGATTTATCTATGGTTCCAGCAAAAGTTTGTAATTTAATTGCTAATATTATTTTTTTCTTGTTAGTTTTTATTTGGGGTTATTCGATTAATAATCGTATTGCAAAAAAATCAATCAAAATAAAATTAATTATTATTTCTTTATTAATTATTTTTTGGTTTTTGCTTCGTTATATAAAGTATGAATGTTTTAATGACAATGATATAGTTAGTCGTTATTTATGGTATTTGTATTATGTTCCTCAATGTCTTGTTCCACCGATTGCTTTAATTGCAATATTACAATTAACAGGAAAAAATAATTATAAATTAAATAAAGTGTCATACATCATTTTTCTCCCATCAATTATTTTATTAATATTGATATTAACAAATGATTTGCATCAGCTTACTTTTTCTTTTAAACATAATTTTGAAAATTTTATTTCCGATTACAAACATGGGATTATTTATTATATAACGATGATATGGATGATATTAGTGGTATTAAGTTTATTAGTAATTTTGTTTTTTAAATGCAGTGTATCTTCATGCAGAAGGAAAATATGGGTGCCAATTATTGTATTTATTTTAAGCTCTTTAATTAGTTTTTTATGTTATTTTTTTGCTGCGCGATCGTATAAGGTTCCTGAATTAATATCCTTTTCCTTAATTATATTAATAGAAAGTTGTATTTATATTGGACTTATCCCTTCAAACAAAAATTATGACAAATTTTTTGCTGTTTCAGATGTTTTTTCAGTTATTACAGACCAAAATATCAAACCTATTTTTTATACAAACGAAAATTTTTATCTTAAAGCAAATAAATATAAGGAAGCTGTTGAAAAAGGTAATATCTTTATTGACAAGAATATTCGACTATCTTGTAAAAAAATTTGTGGTGGTTATGTTTTTTATATTGATGATTTTTCAAATATTAATAAACTTTTAGATGAACTTTCTATTTTAAATGAACAACTTCAAGAGGAAAATCAACTAATTGTTTATGAAAATAAACTTAAAGAAAAGAAAGCTAAAATTATTCAACAAAATTATCTTTATTCGAAAATATTTTATATTTGCAATGATACTTTTTTATTGATTAATAAACTTTTAGAAAATATTGATGAGAATGATAAAAATTATAAAGAAGCTCTAAGTATTGCTTGTGTTTATCTTGTATATATTAAAAGAAGAAGTAATTTAGAAATCATATCAAGTCAAAGCAAAATTATCGATATATGTGAACTATCTTTTGCAATCAAAGAATCCTTAAGTTATTTATTTGATTGCAAAATTATAACTTCGTTTACTTGTATCAATGATATAAAAATAAATTCAAAAATTGCAATTCTTCTATATGAATTTTTCCATGAATGCGTAAAAAGTAGTTTGCCAACTTTAAAGGAAATACTAATATCGATAAATTTTGATGGTAGTAATTTAGGTCTTCGTATAGTTTCATTAAATGGTTTTTCTACTATAAATAATTTTAATAGTGAACTCATGAATCAATTTAAAAGCAAAATAAGCATTGTACAAGAGGATGATTATATATATCAAAATCTTTCAATAGACTATAAGGAGACAAATTTATGACTTTTCTATCATCCCCTTATGCAGTTCAAAAAACAATACTTATTATCAATGTAATTATTTTAATATTTTCCATTTTTGATCTTTTTTTGTGTTTTAAAAGAAAAGCTAAACCATATTATTGTACAATTTTAGAAACGATTATTTTTTTGATTACAAGTTTTATTTTAATTTGCTTATTTTCATATGTAAAAACAGATTATTTTAATGAAATTCCAAATGTTTCTAAATGGTTAATTAATAGACCTATATGGATTTATATCTTGTTGTCAATTTTATTTATTTCTTTTTCTGTTTCTAGTTTTATTATCGGATGTAAATTTGCTAAAAGACATATTTCAAATGATAGTATCAAAGAAAGTTTTAATAATCTTCCAAGTGGAATTTGTTTTTATGATGAAGATGGTTTATTACAACTTGCAAATTTAAAAATTAATGATTTATGTTTAAAAATAACAGGAAAAAAACTTTTAAATGGTAAAGATTTTTGGAATTTACTTACTAAAAATCAGTTAACATTAAATTGTATTAGATTAAAAAATGGTGAAAAACCAATTATTAAAATAGATGATTTTAATATATTTTCTTTCAAACGTAATATTCATCAAATAGATGGCGATATCTTTTATGAAATCATTGCTACTGATATAACCATGAAATATAATTTATTGCTTGATTTGGAAAAGAAAAATAATGAACTTAAATTATTTAATGAGCGTATACGTGACTATGGAGAAAATATAAACGAAATCATTATAGCAAAGGAAACTTTGAATGCAAAAATACATATTCATGATGAATTAGGGCGATTGCTTTTATTAACAAGACAAAATTTGTCACAAGATATGAATAAACAAGAAGTACATAAGCTTATATCATTATGGAAAGGTGATTTAATTAGTTTTATCGGCATTAACCAAAAGAAAAATACTGATTCGTATAGTGGTTTATACAATGCAGCAAAAGCAATTGGTGTTACAATCGAAATAATAGGAGAAAAACCAAAAGATGCAAGAACAAAAAATATTGTTATAAAAGCATCTGTAGAATGCATAACAAATACAGTCAAGCATGCAAATGGAAATTTTGTAAAAATAGAGATATTTGATGAAAAATATTATTCTGTAATAACTATAACTAATAACGGTAAACCTCCTTTAGTAGAAATCAAAGAAGGAGGAGGACTTTCCTCCCTTCGCATGCTTGTTGAGCAAGAAGGTGGAAGTATGTCTATTAATTTCAAGATAAAAGTGTACAAAAATTACAAGATATTATTGCTCAATTTCTTTTCCTGAATTTTCATATAAATTTTTAAGCCTATAAGATTTCCCTTTTATTGTAATAACTACCGAATGGTGCAAAACCTTTTATTGTAATAACTACCGAATGGTGCAAAATTCTATCAATTATTGCGTTTGCTATTACTGGATCACCAAGCACTTCATCCCACTGAGAAAAGTTAATGTTAGTAGTAATAATGGTGCTGAATTTTTCGTATCGTCTATCAATCAGTTGAAACAATAAATTTGCTTTAGCTTTGTCAATTGGCAAATATCCAAATTCATCAATTATTAAAAGCTTATAACTACTTAATTTCTTAAGTTTTTCAGACAACTTATTTTCTAAACTGGCTTTAAAAAGATCGTTCATAAGTTGTGCACATTTTATAAAATAAGTGGAATATCTATTTCTTGCAGCTGTAACACCTATTGCAGTTGCTAAATGTGTTTTTCCTACTCCTGAATTTCCATAAAAAATAACATTCTCACCTCTTTCAACAAATCTTAACGTATTTAGCTCATCAATTTGTGCTTTATTTAAGCTTGGCTGATAAGAGAAATCAAATTCTTGTAAATTTTTTATTTTAGGAAATCCTGCCATTTTAACAGAGTGCAAAATTACATTATTTCTTTTCATTTCACACATTTTTTCAGAATAATAAGCAAATCCTTCTATAAATGAGGAATTATTTTTTGTCGTGAAATCAATTACTTCGTCAATGATTGACAAAGATTCTTTACTTTTTAAATAATTAAAATTGTCTTTAATTTTGTTATACGTCATTTGATATTCCATATGATTCATCTATCTCCTTTAATCTTTCTTTGGCATAAGCGGCAATTTCATCATCTTTATCAAACATGTTGTACAATTTTACTATTCCTTTGTAATCCTCAATTTCATAATTTATAGGCTTTTTACTCACCTTATGCGTTCTAATCAATCTTGTATTATAATAAAGGAAGATCGTATCATTCACGATTTGATATTCAACTTTTTTGCCGCAATATTCTGGTGGAACTGAATATTCATGTTTGTCTATTCTTACTAAGGAACGTGGACCAACAGCAACTAAAGTTGTTTTTATCTTGTATTGGCTTCTTATTTCTGCTGGTGGTAGTGGTAATAAGTAGCCTTTTTCTTTTTCAAAAGCAAGTATAGGAACTTTGTTGTATGAAGAGTGAAATCTTGAATTTTCACGGTTATTTATGTCCACTAATTTAATTTGCAATTGTTCTAAAGTTAATTTTCCAGAATAACATCGAATTTCATCTAAAATTCTCATTATTGATTCAACTTTGGCTTTCGTCTGTGGTCTTCCTGCAAAACAAGGATGAAATTCAAAACCAAATTGTTTAGCAAATTCTTCTGCTTCTTTATTAATTTGCCCTGAATAATCCGCAGTCCTTGCTTCATCCATAATTGTGGTCATGTTATCACATAGTAATTCTTGTGGAACACCTCCGATAAGTTCAAAACTTCTTGTAAGAAAGTGAAGCAAAATTGTTCTATTTTTATCAATACTTAGAAAGTAAAGTCTAAACCTTGAATTTGCTAATATGAAAGAAAATATATTTACCATAATGACTTCGCCTTCACTTGTATGAAACTTAATGGATTCCTTCCGATCAATTTGTGCTTGTTTTCCTAGCCCTGTTTCAAACATTAATGTGGCTTGATTTGCATTAGATACTTGCTTACCACTTTTGAAATAATCATTAAATTCATCGTGTTTATAAATGTAATATCTAAATGTTGATTCGCTACAATTCAAACCATAATTATCAATTAAATAACGGTAAAGGAAAGATACATAATAAAATTTTTGTTTATCATCACTCAACAATTCCCTTATTGTTTTTTCATAATAATCTAATTTGAATTTTTTCTTTTTGTGTTTCGGCTTTTGATAGCCCTTTAAATACTTAGCAATGGTTCTGCGATCAACACCAAGTTCCCTTGCTTTTGCACTTTTGTTAATTTTCACAA
>CASFCL010000034.1 GCA_949293255.1 uncultured bacterium | reverse complement strand
ATTTATGAAGTAGCTTAAGTGTTTTCTTTATTGTTTTTAAATCGTACATATAAGTTAAGTCCCCTTAATTTAATGTCCAACTTTTTGTCCGCACCCCCAAATTGTTAAAAATGTGTTGCAAATTGAAAAAAATTTGAATTTGTAACAACAAAAGACAATTTTTTATATTTGAACTATTAATTTCCTATCTTTAAATCTTTATCTTCTAGTTTTATGGATCGTTCAAAATTGGTTTTATCTAAATATTCGCCATAATTTAAATAAATTTCATCATTTGTTGTATCAACAACATATGTATTAAATAAATAATCAATTAAGTTTTGTTCTCTTTTAGAAAAATACATCATTCCTAAAGAAACAAATAAAGGTATCAAGAAAGCAAATATATCCAAAATATACATAACAAGGATTGTAAATACGTATCTTGAGCTATATCTTTGAACAGAAACATTCAAAGCATTAACACCAATAAAACCAATTTTAAATATCTTCATACCAATTGTTTTTCTTCCTCTTTTAAAAATAAAAGCTGGGAAAACATATAGAAAAACAAAAGACATCAATATAAACCAAATAAAAATATTTAAAATTGATATTAAATAAATTGATTGTGTATTTAAAATATAAGTTTCATCATTAAATAAATTCATCAAAGCATAATTTTCGATTTCTTCAGTATAAAAAGTAACTAAGTAAGATGGATTAACACTTTTTTCAACTACGTCACCATTTTCATTTTCTTCAAATAAATATAAATCATTTAAAGTGTAATCAAGTTTTCTTTTAGCGTATTCTTCTTTGATTTTATCTTTATCATCTATAAATCTACTTTGATAATAAAATAAATCTATGTGTTCTCTTAAATATTCTTTTTTCTCTTCAGTAGTTTCAAATTCTTCATTACTTTGAATATATTCACTTATTAAAACTTGATCCTTATATAAATAAGAATCTTCATAAATTTGATCTCTTTCATTTAATAAATCATTATAAAAAGGAAAATACGGAATCACCATATTTGTGATGGAAAACCCCACAAAAGTTAAGAAAAAAATTAAAAATATATCAATAAAAGAAGCCCCTATTCTTTTACGAAGTTTAGCTTTTGTATAAACTAATTCTGTTTTTTTAACTTCTTCATTCATCCTTAATTTCTTCCTTATTTTCTTTTTCAATAGTTTCTTCTAAAGCTACTCCACCTTCAAATTTTTCTAAATCTTTAATTACTAATTTTCCTAAAAGTAATGAGATAGTTTGATGATCTTTACTAATCATTAAATATATTAATGATAATATATCAAGCAAGATTGAAAATATAATCAAATTGAAGAAATTAAAGAAGGAATTAAAGATATTGTAAGTAGAAATTTCCATTAAACCTATAAAAAATAATGAAAGAATGGTTCCTGAATAATAAAGAATAAATTCAGCAATATTTTTAAGAAGAATATTTACTTTAGTTGGTTCAAACTCATCAATTCGAGAATAGCCTAATTTTAAAACTCTAACTCCAATTGTTCTATTTTTCTTTAAAACTAAAGGAGAAATAACCATTACTAATATAAATGCAATCATATAAGCTAAACTTAAAGAAGACATATTCCAAACAACAAAGACACTATATTCATCATTATATTTATTTAATGTATTGATGTATGGAGAATAATAACTTTCAACTTCGTTAATTAATGTCTGACATGCATTTTGATAAGAAACTGCTAAATTGTTATAAACTTCTCCTCCATAATTAGATAATTCATTTTCATAAATTAAGTAATCAACTAATAAACTTGCATTATTTTTTGATAAAACATTGAATCTATCGACACTTTTTAACTCATTAGATAACGAATTATATTCATCTAAAGGAATAAAATATTCTCTCATTTCATCAGAGTTAAATTTAATGATATTTCGATAAAAACATAGTGTTTTCTCAGATGAATAGTCATGGCCACCATATGTATAGAAGTTTAATTCTTGATGTTCAGATTTAAAAATCATGAAATAATACATCAAATTATCATTTAAATAATATGTATTTGTTTCTTGATCAAATGTATTAAAAAATGTTTCATCAATATCTACTTTTTTTAATTCATATTGACCTTCGGTTTCACTATCATAAGGAAAATCTAAATCATAAATATAATAAGAAGTTTTTACTAAAGATAAGATATATTCATTTGTATCAACATTTATACCTTCAACTGTATTTGTTTCTTTATCATATGTTTGAAGTCTGGTTTCATTAATAATTTCATATAAATCATTTCTTAACTCAGTTCTAGTTAAATTTGATTCATTCACGAAAGGTAAAGCATTTAATATAGGAAATAAAATACCGATAAATACGATAAAAGTAACAATAACTGTTAAAAAATAATCAATTAAAAGAGTATAAAAAACTCTGCTTTTTTTAGCAGTTAAATTGTTTTTATATTCACTAACTAAAATGTCTTTTTTCATTAATAATTAAATTATTCTTCTCTAACTAATAATAAAATTCCAGAAATTAAATTAACAAATAATAAGGCACATATTTTTAAACCAACACCAATTTCTTTATTGTTGTTAATTCTAGAAAATACCATGATTGTGATAGGAAGCATCCAAGCTAATGGGATAAGTAATAATCCACCACCAACACAACTAAGGACCAAAAATATTTTAGCAATTGTATCAATTACTTTATTGTTTTCTTTTTTAGATTCATCTTGATTTTTAACACTGATATCTTCTAACTCACGATCTACTTTTTGTCCGCAATATGGACAAAATTTACTACCTTCATCAATTTGTTTACCACAATTTGTACAAAACATAATAACCACCTCAAAATACTTATAATATTAAATCACAAATGAAACATTAATTCACTTAATAACAAATATATTTTCTTCTTTTAAGAAGAAAATAATATAAAAATCATTAGATTTTTAAAACCAAAAATCTTGCAAAAATTCGATATTTTAAATTAAAAACCACGCAAAACCCAATTATTTTTTTAAAATAAATGGATCTATTTTGTATTTAACTGGTGATTTTTTAATTAAATCTTTATGTTCTTCTTCAGTGAAGAAAGAATATTCTTTAACTTCTTCATCACTAACTTCTTTTAATGCTTTAGCTTTAAGTTTATCTAATTTATCTTCCTGATTCTTTTTAAAATAATCCATATATTTGATGGTAGCTTTTTGGCCATCTCCATCATACTTCTTATATAAAAGGATCAAAGCTTTTTTAAATTTTACTGTTCCTTCATCATCATGGTGTTCTTCAGCAAAATTAAAGAGCGTTAAGAATGTTGGACTTATTTCAAAGCTATCATCTTTAAAAGTAATATATTTATTGTAGGATTTAAGTTTTTGAATAACTTCGTCTTTTGAATAATATTCACTAAATAAAGAATATTTAATATCAGTAGTTTCAAATTCATGAGCATTGATCTCAAAAATTAAATAACCAATAATATCTCCTAAATCACCAAGTCTATCAGTTGAAATTAACTTTACATCAGGTATATAAGTATTTTCTTCGATAAGTTCTATCGATGACAAAATACGATAAAAAATACATTTATTTTCTAAATTTGTTAATTTTACAAGAACATTTCCATTTTTATATTTGTGTAAATAAATAAATTTTCTGTTTTTGTCTAAATATTCTTCATGAAGTAATCTAAATCTGCTCATCTTCCCCACTTGCTGGAATTATACCCTCAGGTAATTCAGTTTCACCAAAATCACTTAATTCTCCATTTAAATTGATTTGATAAAACTTACCTAAGGTCTCATCATAAACTTCGTATGTTGATAATTCAATGGTGTAGAAAGTTTTTAAACTTTGTGTATAAAAGACACATGTATTTAAATATCCTCTTACATTGTAATGAGAATATATACTAATCATATCTTCTAAACTTTCTAAAACTTGTTCAGTTTTAGAAATTTGATAACGATGGATTACATTTCTTTCGACTTCTTTTTCTTCTTTTAAAGATAATGTTTCTCCATTAATAACGGAAAAATAATTATAAAATCCTAAACTAGAAATTGTAGCTTCTGGGATAATTCCAGATATTTCTCTATCTGCAATTTTAGAAAAATATTCATAGTAAACGCCACTTTCTTGATTTAAGTATAGTTCTTCATAAAGAACTACATCTTCACTCTTTATTTGATTATAAAAACCATTTTCACTGATCATTGATGTAACGTTCATCGTATTTGTTTCATTATCTAAAAATGTTTTATCTTTTAAACTTACATCAATAGTTAAACCCAAAGTTAAATTATTATTACTTATTTTATTAATAATCTTTTGTTTTTCAGTAACGTTTCCATCACCATCAACACTTAAAAAACAACTTGTAAGAGTTAAAGGTAATAAAGCTAATAAGAGAATTGAAGATATTTTTCTATTCATTTTTTTCTCGGTCATTTAATTCTATCATTTTATAATAAAAATAAACACAAAAAAGTATACTTTTTTAAAAATTGTTTGTTAACTTTCAAATGATGTGAGACGCTTTTGACATCTTATCTCACCAGTAGTTTCAAATAATTCTCTCAACTTTTCAAGTTCAACTTCGTAAGGTGTTTTAAACCCAAGTACTAATTTAGGCATATTGTTGTATCTTTTATTCCATGCTTCACCCTGTTTTCTGAGATCATCGAGGGAGTAGAATTTGAGTTTTCTATAGAACTTATCTTGTTCGATTCTATGACCTCTTTCGACCTTGCCATTATGTTCAGGGGTTTTAGGTCTAATTAGGTGATGTTTGATTTTATTTTCTAAGCACAATCGTTCCAGTAGATTTTCGTATTGTCTAGATGTTTTTGATCCAGTATTAATTTTAAAATCTAAGTGTACAAAATCTTCAAGATAAGAATGTACACTTTTTTAGTATGATATACCTTTGTGAGGTGTATCTATGATGGTTAAAT
>CASFCL010000033.1 GCA_949293255.1 uncultured bacterium | reverse complement strand
TACAAGCATTAAAGTTTGCATATAGTAAAATCGGGTGTTTTCCAAAGGAAATACAAACAGATAATGGTGTAGAATTTACTGACAAATCCAGAAGGAATGGTGGATCAAAAACATCTAGACAATACGACAATCTACTGGAACGATTGTGCTTAGAAAATAACATCAAACATCACCTAATTAGACCTAGAACCACTGAACATAATGGCAAAGTCGAAAGAAGCCATAGAATCGACCAAGATAAGTTCTATAGGAAACTCAAATTCTACTCCTTCGATGATCTTAGAAAACAGGGTGAAGCATGGAATAAAAGATACAACAATATGCCTAAATTAGTACTTGGGTTTAAAACACCCAACGAAGTTGAAATTGAAAAGTTGAAAGAATTATTTGAAACTACTGGTGAGATAAGATGTCAAAAGCGTCTCACATCATTTGAAAGTTAACAGATTTATTAAGATTTCTTTACTTTTTAAATGTTTTTTTAAATTAAATCCTATATAATATATATCCATAGAGAGTTGAAGGGAATTTATGGATGAGCGTTTAAACAAAATTTATAAAGGAACATCAAGACAAATATATCTAGAATTAGAAACAAGTGTACATGGGTTATCAAAAGAGGAAGCTTTAAAGCGTTTAGAAACTTATGGGCATAACGAAATTGCAAAAAAAGAGAAAAACAATGTTTTAAAGTTATTTTTTAAAAACTTTGTTTCAATGCTTGCAATTTTGCTTTGGGTGGCTGGAACAATAGCTATTATTTCTTGTTTTATTGCTAGCGAGTCTCCATCAAGTATTGGAGTTTTAAAAGACCCAGGCATGTTGTATCTTGGTCTTGCTATTTATTTAGTAAACATCATTAATGGTGTTTTTTCTTTTGTACAACAATTTAAAGCGAATAAATCAACGGAAGCTTTATCTAAAATGCTTCCTAGTTTTGCTCGTGTTGTTCGTGATGGAGAAGAAATCCAAATTAACTCAAAAGATTTGGTTCCAGGAGATGTGGTTGTTCTTCAAGAAGGAGATAAGATTTCAGCGGATGCTCGTATCATTAACTGTAATGATTTTACTTGTAATCAATCTACTTTAGATGGAGAAGCAACACCGAATAGAAAGCAATCTGAAGCTTTAAAAGATAATCCAGAAAGTTCAATTAGAGCAAAAAATGTTGTCTATGCCGGAACTAGTGTTTCTACCGGAACGGCCCGTTGTGTAGTTTTTGCAACCGGAATGAACACCGAATTTGGCAAAATTGCATCATTAACTCAACAGATTGACGATAAAAAGTCTCCTCTGGAATTAGAAGTAGAAAAAATGACTAAAACCATTGCTATGATTGCTTTATCAATCGGTGCAGTTGTTTTAGTTCTTGGAATTTTAATTAACGGATTTGCAAATAGTCAATTTAATTCACCAACTTTATATCTTAACCAATTTGTTACGGCACTAGGTATGGTTGTTGCTTTTATCCCAGAAGGTTTGTCTCCAACCGTTTCTTTATCTTTAGCAAAAGCGGTCCAACGTTTAGCAAAAGAAGGTGCTTTAATTAAAAATTTATCTAGTGCAGAAACTTTAGGTTCGACTAGTGTTATTTGTTCTGATAAAACTGGTACTTTAACAAAAAATGAAATGACAGTTAAACATCTTTTTTTAATAAATAGAGAGTTTGAAGTAACTGGCGAAGGATATGATGTAAAAGGAGAAATCTTAAACGATAGTGGTAGAAGAGTTACCGCAATGGATAGTTTAGATTTAAAACTCCTTTTAATGTGTGGTGCTTTATGTTCTAACGCTAAAATTGTTTTAGATGAAAATAAAAGGTTTAAGGTTTTAGGCGATCCAACTGAAGCTTGTTTAGGAGTTGTAAGTGAAAAAGGTTTGCTTAATGCTCAAAATCAATTAAGAATTACTCCTCGTATTAGGGAATTAACTTTTGATTCAACCCGCAAAATGATGACCACAATTCATCAACTTGAAGAACAAATTGAAGGAACGCAAAGAGTTTCCTTTACAAAAGGTTCGCCTAAAGAAGTCTTAGATAGATGTAATTATATTTTTGAAAACGGCAAAGCTCGACCAATTACCGAAGAAGACCGTAAAAAAGTGATGAAACACAATGATGATTATGCAAAAAATGGTCTTCGTGTTTTAGGTATGGCTTTCCGCTTACTTAAAAAAGATGGAAAATTACCTCTTGCTTTAAGTGCTTATACTCCAGAAATTATTGAAACTGATATGTGCTTTTTAGGTCTTGAAGCAATGCAAGATCCACCAAGAGAAGGAGTTAAAGAAGCAATTGCAGAATGTCATAAAGCTGGTATTAAAGTTATTATGATAACTGGCGATTATTCTTTAACCGCATTAGCAATTGCTAAAAGAATAGGTATTGTTAAAGATAAAGATCCTCGAGTTATTTCTGGCCCTGAACTTAATAATATTGATGACGAAACATTAAAGGAATATTTAAAAGGTGAAATTATTTTTGCCCGTATGGCTCCTGATCAAAAATACCGAATCGTTTCTCTTCTTCAAGATTTAGGGGAAATTGTTGCAGTTACAGGAGATGGCGTTAACGATGCTCCAGCTTTAAAGAAAGCAAACATTGGTATCGCTATGGGTATAACAGGAACTGATGTTGCAAAAGAAGCTGCTGATATGATTTTAACTGATGATAACTTTGCTTCTATTGTTAAAGCAGTTAAAGAAGGTCGTGCAATTTTTGATAACATCAAAAAGTTTATTACCTATATCTTTAACTCCAATATTCCAGAAGCTGTCCCATTCTTATTACCACTTTTAACAATTAATGCAATTCCACCGATGTTAACAATTCTTGAAGTTTTATTGATTGATATTGGAACAGATATGCTCCCAGCTTTAGCTTTAGGTAGTGAAAAACCAGGTGATAATATCATGGATCGTCCACCTCGTAAGCTTAATGAACATTTAATTACGAAAAAGCTTTATGGGAAAGCGCTATATTATGGACTTCAAACTTCAATTTTATGTGTAGCGGCTTACTTTATATTCTTAGGCTTCTATGCTTTAGACAATAACTTACCATTTACACTTTATAGTCTAACTAATAACGAAGCTATTTGGATGAGTTCAACAACAGTTGTTCTTGCAAGTATTATTTTCTGTCAAATTGGTATAGTTTATAATTGTAGAAGTAATGAAACCAGTATTTTTAAATTAGGTTTAACTTCAAATAAAGAAGTTTTATATGGTATTGTTGCAGAGATTGCTCTATTAATGATTGTAACTTATGTTCCGTTTATTAACACGGAAGTGTTTGAAACAAATCAAATTCTTGATTGGAAGATATGGTTAATAATTCTAACATTCCCATTCATTGTAATTGCAATTGATGAAACTAGAAAATATTTTATTAGAAGGAGAAAGACAAAATGAAAATATTAATAATTGGATGCGGTAAACTTGGTGCCGGCCTTGCTATTGAACTATATAAAAGAGGTCATACAATCAATATAATCGATAAAGATGAAGAGAGCTTTTATCGATTAGGCGCTGATTTTAATGGGCTTACAGTTGTGGGAAATGGTTATGACAAAGACACTTTAGAAGAAGCTGAAATTGAATATTGTGATGCTTTAGTTTGTGCAACTGGGAATGATGATATTAATGTTGTTGCAGCTAAAATTGGCAAAGATAAATATTTTGTAAAATATGTTATTGCCCGTTTATATAATCCAAAAAAAGGTAAAGTTTTTGAAGCCCAAGGCATCAAAACAATCTCAACAACTGGATATAGTATTAATCGAGCAATTGAACTTTTATCTTTCAATATGATGGATAGCGTTCAACTTTTAGGTGCTGATGCATCAACAGAAATTGTTCGTATTATGGCAACTCCTAGTATCGATGGATTAACTTTAAAAGAAATGGAAAATGAAAAAGATTTTAAGTTAATAGCTGTTGTTAGAGATGGATCTTCTTTCATCCCAAAAGAAGAAGATGTGATTCAAGCTCACGATATTCTTTATTTTGTGACAAAAATCGATGCTAAACGCCGTTTAAAGATTTTTCTTGGAATTTAAGGGAGGTTAAAAGATGTACGTTGTAATTATTGGTGGTGGACAAATTGGCTCTTATATGGCCGACCTTTTAAAAAGAAATAAAATTGATTTTGTTGTTATTGATTCAATTAGAAGTAATATTGAAAAATTACTTAAAAAGCTTGGTGAAGAACATGTCTGTTTAGGCGATGGTACTGATCCAAATGTTTTAGCTTCAGTTAAAATTGAAACAGCGGATGTTGTTGCTTGTGTAACTGGAAGAGATGAAATTAATCTTGTTGCTTCAACTATAGCGAAATTTGAATTCAATTGTTCTCGAGTTGTTGCTCGTGTTAATAACCCAATTAACGCTTGGCTATTTAATGTAGGAATGGGAGTTGATGCAGCAATCAATCAAGCTGATATTATTGGTCATATTGTTGTAGAAGAAATGTCGATGAAAAACTTCATGACCTTAATGAAACTTTCAAAAGGCGATCACTCTATTATTCAACTTGTAGCTAGTGAGAATTCTGAAGCAGCTGGTAAGAAAATTAAAGACCTTAAACTTCCTAGATCTGTCTTACTTATTGCCATTTATCATGGAGATGATTTTGTTGTTCCAAATGGTGAAACAACGATTTTCCCTGGTGATAGAATTATGCTTTTCTCTAGCGAAGGCATATATCACGAACTTGTTAAAATCTTCTCTGGTAACGCTAATTAAAAGAGTAGTTAAAAGACTATATAACCTGCAAAATAATTAAGTTTTGCAGGTTTTTTGATGATAATAAGGTTCTTATCTCGAGCGGAGATGACATAATTTATAATTTAGATATTTTAGTTTTTATCAAAGGATGACAAATTTGAAATAAATAATTATTTAAATTTTTCTTTATTAATATAAAGACAAAGTATAATTTCAAAACCATGTGTGAGAGGTTTAAAAAAAGCAAACGAAATATTAAAAAAAGAAATAGGCGTTGATTATTCTCTATTAAGCAATAAAGAAAAAACTCAAATAATCAACGCCTTAAAAGAAG
>CASFCL010000032.1 GCA_949293255.1 uncultured bacterium | reverse complement strand
AAGTAATATTATGAACTATTTTTGTTTTGCTTCGTATTCTGGGTGGGTCGTTTTTAATTAACCATTTAAATACAAAACCCACCCAGAATACGAAGACCCCCAAAAATTAGGGTAGAGAAATCTACCCTTTTTCTTTTATAAATAAGAGTTATTTTTGGAAAATAGCTTTTCCGAAAATGGTTGTTATTGATACTTTTTTGGAATTTTTATCAAAAGAGTATCAAAAACGAGGGATTTCAGGTAAATTTTAATAGCTCTAAAAATAAAAAAACGCCCAAGGCGTTTATTTAGTTTTACATTTTACTATCTTTTGAAATTAATTTATCTAGTTCAGCAATTTCTTTTTTGCTTGGAACATAGACATAATCTACATTTCTTAAGACTTCTTTATAATCAAATCCAAAGCCAACTAAGAATTTATTTTCATTTAATGTTACACCAACATGATCACATTTGAAATCGACTCGTCTAAGTGGTTTTTTATCAATTAAAGTTACGACTGTAACTGATTTTGGATTATATTTAATTTCAATATATTGTTTTAAATATGAAAGAGTTAAACCTGTATCGATGATATCTTCGATTAAAACGACATCTTTATTTCTAATATCAATAGAAATATCTTGTTTAAGATGAATAACACCAGTAGAAGAAGTGCCATCATAACTTGAAACTTGAATAAAATCTGTCTTCATTGGAAGAGAATAATGTTTAATAAGTTCCATAAAAAATGGGCATGCGCCTTTAAGTACGCCTACAAATACAGGAATTGTATTACTATTTTTAAATCTTTCTTCTAATTCTTTAGCAAGTCTTGTACAAATTTGAACGATTTCATCATGGCTTAATACAATTTCTTTCATACCGATCCCCCCTAATAGAGACTATATGTTATGATAAATAAAATCGATTTTCAAATGTATTTAGCATATTTAATATAAATATAATTTTTATCGATAAAATCGAGATTTTAGGGTATTTTTGATATTAAAAATTTGTATAAAAAGACGCTATTAATATGGTAATTTTGATAAATGAATTAAAAATATGTAAAATATTTGTATGGATTTAATCACTTTAGCTGATAAACTTACTCAAATTACCCCAACAAGGAGCTTTAATCTTTTATATATAATATTAGATTCCTTATTTTTAGTTTTTTTATGTGGTCTTTTAATCTATAAAAAAAGATATGAAACTACTTTGTTTGGATTGTTTGGTGGTATTTTATATTTAATAGTAGACTTTGTTGGCTTTTATTTATTAGCACATTCTAGGTCAATTTATATCGATAATAACTTAGCTAATGAATGGTATACTTTTTTAGTATTGCTATGGATGTCTTTATCTTATGGATTTACTAATTTTGTTTTTATATGGTTATGTGTAAGTAAAGATAAATATTTAAAATTATGGTTATTTTTAATAGTTGGATGGTGGTTAATTTGCCCTAGTATTGCTAAACTTGGAGGAGAAGCAAATATAATAACTACAAGAACAACAAATGAATATCATGGATATATGGGAGTAGTACTTGTTGTATCTTATTTAATATTAATTGCCTTAATGCTTATTAAAAGAAAACAATTTGTTAATATTTTAATAGTAAATTTAATAGGTATTTCAGTACAATTTGGATGGGAATTTGCTTTACTTATAAATGGTATAAGACCAATGAATGAAGTTTCTTTTCAAACAATAATTATTAATTCTTTAATGGAAACTAATTTAGGAATGCCAATAATACTTTTAATATTTTATTATATTAGAAAATTCTTCAATGAAGATTTATCTAAAGTAGAAAATAAGCAATCTGATTTTGGAATAATTAAGGTTACTAATACAAATGAAGAACAGATATAAAGAGCAAAGTAGACTTTAAAAAGTATCAAAAAGCCTGCAAAACCCATATTAATTTTAAAAAATAGTTATTTTTAGTAATTTTATTTATGCTGATTTAAATATAAATTGAGCTGGAGATTAATTTGATAAATTAATAAAATAAAAACCCTTCACCTATTAAGATGAAGGGATATTTTTTGGCTGGTGCTCGAGACCGGAATCGAACCGGTACGGTATTGCTACCAAAGGATTTTAAGTCCTTCGCGTCTACCTGTTCCGCCACTCGAGCAGAAGTATCATAAGTGGTGATCCACTGGAGATTCGAACTCCAGACCCCTTGATTAAAAGTCAAGTGCTCTACCGACTGAGCTAGTGGATCATCGACTGGCTGGGGTGGCTGGAATTGAACCAGCGAAATGACAGAGTCAAAGTCTGTTGCCTTACCACTTGGCTACACCCCAATAATTAATTTAAAGTTAGTGGTGGAGGGGGGCAGATTCGAACTGCCGAACCCTCAGGAATTGATTTACAGTCAACCGCGTTTAGCCACTTCGCTACCCCTCCAAGGCTATCTCAACTTTAATTAATTAACTGGTGGATGTTAGAGGGCTCGAACCTCTGACCTCCGCCGTGTAAAGGCGATGCTCTCCCAGCTGAGCTAAACATCCAGCCTATGAACACGTTTTACGTGCCTAAATAATATATCAAAGAACTAAAGATTTAGTCAACAAAATTTTAAGGAAATTGAGTTGAAAATTAATAACCAGGTTTGCCTAATAAATGGAACATATTCTTTTTATAAACTTCCACGCCTGGCTGGTTGAATGGGTTGACTCCAAGTAAATAACCACTCATTGCACAAGCTTTCATAAAGAAATAGAATAGTTTTCCTAATTCTTTTACATCCCATTTATCTAATGTGATAGTAATATTTGGATTTAATGCGGTATGAGAATGAGCTTGTAAAGTTCCAGTATATGCTTGTTTATTAATCCAAGATACTGTTTTTCCTTCTAAATAGTTAAGTCCATCTGGATCTTCTTCATCATGAGGAATGACTGTATCTCTCGATGGATTTTCAATATAAAGAACGGTCTCATAAAATATCTTACTACCTTCTTGAATGAATTGACCAAGTGAATGTAAATCAGTAGTGAAGGTAACAGATGCAGTTAAGACGCCTTTTCCATCTTTTCCTTCGGATTCATCAAATAATTGTTTCCACCATTCACTGAATATTTGAAGTCTTCTTTCATAACTTGCCAAAATCTCTACTTTATAGCCTTGGTTGTATAAGAAATTTCTTTCAAGAGCATATTGATATGCAGCGTTTTTATGAATATCAGGATTTGAATACTCAATCATTCCTTCTTTGACACCTTCAAGTAATTCATTTACGTCAATTCCTGCACAAGCGATTGGGAATAAACCAACTGGTGTGATAACTGAGAATCTTCCACCAATGTTATCAGGAAGAATGAATGTAGTATATCCTTCTTTATCAGCAAGTCTTTTTAAAGAACCTTTTGTTTTATCAGTGATAGCAACGATAGCGTCTTTTGCTTTTTCTTTTCCAACTTTAGATTCAAGTAATTTTCTAACTAATCTAAATGAAACAGATGTTTCGGTAGTAGAACCTGATTTAGAAATAACACAAATGCAGAAATTCTTATTTTTTAAATATTCTAATGCATCAGTAATATAGTTAGGATCTAAGTCATTACCTAAATATATGAATTCCATTGAGGATTTTTTATGAAAACTAAGTAATGAATCAATTGCTGCTCTTGCTCCTAAATATGAGCCACCAATTCCACATAATACGAAAGTATCATAATTTTTTCTAAATTCTTCAGCCTTTTTAATAATTCTAGAAAGTTCGTCTTTATCAAAAGTATTTGGGTAATCTAACCAACCTAAATAATATGCACCAGCTCCTGTTTTAGTATTAATCATATGATCAATACTTTTTACTTTTTCAGCACATTCATCAAAATCAACCATCATTTCTGGTCTAATGTAATCAAATCCTACTTTAATTCCCATAACTTTTTATCCTTTCAATTTCATCCTTAACCATCCCAGGAAGTTGCTTGGATAATTTAGTGAAATCGATATTGTTAATGTAACCCATAACCTTTTTAGATTCAACCAAACCTTTAAATTTATTTAATTCGTCTGGGAGAGCCTTAATCGATACTTTTAAGAATTTAGTGTTTCTATCAACTTCTTTAATGAGAACTTCAATTTGATCACCTACTTTGAAATAGGAGTAGATGCTACTAACATAAAGTTCACTTATTTCTGAAATATGAAGTAGTCCAACATAACCTGCTTCGAAAGATAAAAAGGCACCATAATTTTTAATTTTGGTAACGATACCTTTTACTACATCATTTTCGTTGTAAGTTATATTAAAATTCATTGTTCCTCATTAAGTGAAGTTTAACTAACTCTAAATCATCTTTAGTAGTTACTTTTAAATTGATTTCACTTCCTAACACAAAATGTAATATTCCCTTGCCCCTAATTAATTGGACATCATCACTATAATTTACATCATTTTGAAGATATCTATCTAAATGAGACGCATAGATTATATCAAATCTAAACGATTGTGGGGTCTGAATTTTATAAAAATTTTCTCTTTTGACATAATTTGTCGCTTTTTTGTCTTTATCTAGGCAAATTAATGAGTCTAAAATAGGTAAATAAGTGGTTACAACGTCATTTTTGATAACTGAATCAATGTTATCATCAATAATTTTTTGAGTGATAAGCGGTCTAGCTGCATCATGGATTAAAACATAATTTGAACCACCTAAATTATTAGTTGCTAATAATCCATTAAATACACTAAGTTGACGAGTAGATCCGCCTTCTACAATATAAATTTCTTTTTCAAATTTGAAAGAAGAAACAGTCTCTTTAACATATTCAATATGGTCTTTATCGACAACCAAGAAAATTCGATTAATTCGAGTGTTTTTAACAAATTGAAGAAGTGGATAAACAAATAAATCTACATCATTAATTTTATAATATTGTTTGTAGAAATCTTTATCATTAAAACGGGTAGAAGTACCACCTAAAAGTAAAATTGCATCAATTATCATAGAGAATTAATCGTCTTCTCCTTTTTGTCTTTAAGTTTTTCTTGGACACTAATTGAATCGATAATTAATTTAACAATTTTTTCTAATTCGCCATTAATTGAATAGTCTGCTTTTGAAATATAATCAACTCTACCATCTTCAAATAAAGATGAAACCTTATCACGTTTTCCTTTTGGATAAACCGCAATTGAATGGCCACCATTTTCTTTAACAACAATCATACATGGGACATCGGTAAGTCCATCTCCGATATAAATCATGTTTGAATATTGGATTCTTCTGTTATGTGTTTTTTCATTAATTTCGCGATCATCGTTGTTATCAATAGTACCTTTTGAAATTCTAAAAACATATTGAGTTTTTTGAGTATAATTAACCATTGTTTTTGGCCAATATGCTTCTTTTGTTACGTCATCGAAAAGATATTCGCATCCAAATATTTCTTTAAACTCTTTGGCAATAGTAGTGCCTTCAACAATCTCTTTATTACCGCTTGTAATAACATAATGTTCAACTTTTAAATTCTTTTCTTCTACATATGTGTTGATTCTTTTAAACCAAGCAGTGACGCCATCATAAAATTTAACGTCTTTGCCAAGTTTGTTTAAAAACTCTCTGGTTAGAGGTATGTTCTTTTCTCTAGCGGTTTTAATCATCATGAACATATAGCCTAAAATTTTGTCCATATCGTTCTTTTTACAAAATTCTTCAGTAGCTTCCCAAAATTCAGGAACAGTATATCCAACAGCAGGAATAAAAGAAAAATTTTGCATATCTTCAATAGCTAATGTTCTATCAAAATCGTACATGATAGCAATAATTGGTTCTTTACTCATCGTTTTTACCTCTTTTTATGATTATATCATAAATAAGAGGTAGAATAAAAATCTAATAACTTTAAGCTCTTATTTGTGGGGTTTTTGTCTTCTAAAATCCTAAAATTATGATAATAATCATTCTTCAGTTGTGCTTTTACTTAATTTTTTAAATCCTCCTTTTTATAATTTTTTGCTTCTTCCATTAAATATAATTCCTTGTATTCTAAATTTATTCTTAGAGATGAATAATTTAGAACTTATTCCTTTCTTGAGAATATAGATATTGAGCCCCTTTTTGAATTATAATAATTC
>CASFCL010000031.1 GCA_949293255.1 uncultured bacterium | reverse complement strand
TATTTATAGTGCAGGTCTTAATATTGATTATTATCCAACAAATTTCATTATCAATAAGAATGATAATTTAATTTATTACATTGATTACGAATGCAATTTATACGATGCAAAATGGGATTTTGATAATTGGGGAATAAAGTATTGGAATGGCGGTGAAAAACTAATTTAAGAATGAAAGTGGTATTGTTTTTCTAGTAAAGGTATTATCTTGCTGTATTTTATATTAAAGTGATAGCATAAAGACATCTTATAACTAACATTTTGATACAAAATAAGGGTTTCAAAATGAACGATATTTTCTCGAGAAATAAGGCTTTTTTTCTTTTTATATGTTTTGCTAGTAGATGATAATTAGTTTGAATCGACGGATTTTTAAAATTTGGTTCTACTAGAAAAATGATACCTGCGTTATGAAAAAAAATTAGGATTTGGATTAGTTTGAATAAAATGCCTATTTAATCTATAATTTTTATCAAGGAAAATTATATGATTGATATTAATGTTTTATATGCAGGAAACAGGGCAGTAACTAAAGGAATTTTGCTGTCAGCTCTTTCTTTAGTTATGAAGAATAAAGAAAATAGAGTTAATATTTATATCTTAACTGCAGATTTTTCTGAAATTAATCCTAAATATGTTCCAATTTTAAAAGATGACATTCTTCCAATGGAGGAATATCTTAAAAAGATTAACCCTAATACAAGAATTATTTTATTAGACAATGAAAAAGTTATTAAAGATAAACGTGAAGAGCTAATAAAAATGGATAATCGGTTTACACCTTATGCTTTGTTGAGACTTTGCGTAGAAGGAGTTGATTCTTTACCAGATAAAGTCTTGTATTTAGATTCTGACACGATGATTTATAACTCACTTGAATCACTTTTTACTCGAAAAGATATGGACGACTACGTTATTGGTGCCGTTGTTGATTACATGGGTAAATTTTGGATTAGAAAAGATTATTTTAATTCCGGAGTTCTATTTATTAATTTAAAGAAAGCGAAAGAAGTGAAATTTTTTGAAGATGTATTCGAACTTATTCAAAGAAGAAAATTTGTTTTTAGAGATCAAAGTGGGTTAAATAAAATAGCTAAAAAACATAACTATGTTTTGTATTTAGATGGAAAATATAATGAACAAAGAGCAGTAAAACCTGACACAGTAGTCAAACATTTCTGTCAAGGCATCAAATGGCTTCCGTTTTTTAGATTTTATAACATCAAACAATGGGAAGTTGAAAAAGTCCATATTTTTTTAAAAATACATGAGTTTGACGATGTTTTTGATGAATTTAATAGGTTTGAAGTAAGTTTTAAAATTGATAAATACATTCTAGAAATCGATCATTTAAATAAAACTTATGGAAATTTAAAAGCGGTAAATGATATTTCTTTTAAAGTAAAAAAAGGTGGGTTATTTGCTTTTTTAGGAATTAACGGAGCTGGAAAATCTACCACAATTAATATTATTTGTTCAATCCTTAAAAAAGATAGCGGCCGAATCATAGTTTGTGGATATGACATCGATAACGATAGGGAAAATCAAAAAATAAAAGAAGAAATCGGTATTGTTTTCCAAAATAGTGTTTTAGATAGCGATCTAACTGTAATGGAAAATTTAAAAATTAGAACAAGTTTTTATTCATTAGCTAAAGAAGAAGTTAAAAGAAAACTTGATCGAATAATTGAATTACTTGATTTAAAACCTATCTTAAACCAACAAGTTAAAAAGTTAAGTGGTGGACAAAAAAGAAGAGTTGATATTGCTCGAGCAATGGTTCACGAACCAAAACTATTAATTTTAGATGAACCTACAACTGGCCTTGACCCAAAAACTAGACTTAATGTTTGGAAATTAATCGATGAAATTCGTGAAAAAACAGGTATGACAGTCTTTTTAACAACACATTATTTAGAAGAGGCAGACCAAGCGAGCTATGTTGTCATTATGGATAAAGGCAATATTATTGCAACAGGCACACCTAATGAACTCAAAAATAAGTTTAGTAGTGATTACGTTTTAGCCTTCTTAAAGAAAAATGAAGAGTTTGAAAATATATTAAATAAAAATTTAGAAAAATATTCTTATGATACCGATAAAAAAGCCTATAAGATATTTGTCAAAACACCTCTTGATGGCAAAAAACTAATTGATAAATATTCAGATTTTATCCATGATTTTGAATTGTTAAAAGGAAACATGGATGATGTTTTCTTAAATGTAACTGGAAAAAATATAGTAATGGAAAATGGTGAGCCAAATGAATAAATCCTGCAATTTAAACATATTTTTAAATTTAACGAAAAGACATCTTATTGTTTTCTTTCGTTCAAAAATAACAGTTTTATATACTTTAATCGTTCCAGTTATTGTTTTAATTATTTATATTTTGTTTTTAAGAGAATTAGAGATATCTAGCGTTAGAACAATCCTTCAAGATTTAGAGATCCATGCAAATGATTCTTTATATAAGCTTATTGAAGGAGTTGTTGACTCGCGGATGTTAAGTGGAATTTGTGCTGTAACATCTGTAACTGTCTCAATTCAAACAAACTATATTTTCGTTAGGGATAAAGATAGAGGAATAAACCGTGACTTTATTTCTTCACCAGTAAACGGTCCTGTTTTAATTGCCTCTTACTTTATTGCTAACTTTATTATTACTTTCCTTATTAATTTTATATTCGTCTTAGTATGCTTTGCTTATTTAGGAATAAATGGTGAATTTGCCCTTGGCTTAGGTGATATTTTGACTATACTTGCTGTTTTAATTTTCTCAGTAGTTTCGGCAACTTTAATGACAACATTTATTTGCTCATTTATGAATAAAGAAAGTAGTTTAACTTCGATTATCGCTATTTTTTCAACTGCAATAGGATTTTTAATTGGGGCGTATATGCCAATGAGCATGTTGCCTTCATTTGTACAAAATATATGTATGTTCCTTCCACCAACTCATGCTTGCGGATTATTTAGATATGCATTTTTGCTTCAACCTTTCGATAACTTGAAAGATTATGTTCTTGATCCTGCAAATGGAATAAAAGTTGGTCAAGATTTGGTTAGTGCTTTAGAAAATAATTTTGGATTTAATTATAATTTCTTTAATTTAACAATTACTCCAACCTATATGGCTTTAATTATTATTGTCTTCATTGTTATTTTCGCAATTTTAAATATTATTGTTGGAAATAATATTACTAAAGTTAATGGAAGCAAATTAAAGAAATTTGTAAGAAAGAAACATTAATTTAAGGTGCTTTCATAAATTATTTAAATTACTTATTATTTTTAAAATAACATTTAAATTAATAATTTTTTGATAAAATTATGCTTGATTTATGAAATTATTGCGAAGATTTATACATTATTATAAACCACATAAACTTATATTTACCCTTGATATGATTGCGTCATTTTTAGTTGCAGTTATAGGAATGGGATATCCAATTATTACTCGTTTCATGTTAAACGATTTTATACCTAATAAAAAAATAGAACTTGTTATTACTTGTGCTATTTGTTTACTTGCGGTTTATTTAATAAGAATGTTTTTAAGATATTTCATTCAATACTATGGACATATTATGGGCGTTAGAATGCAAGCTCAAATGCGTTCAGATATGTTTAATAAACTTGAAAGATTGCCTTATAGTTTTTACGATGAACATGAAACAGGGAAAATCATGTCTAGAATGACAAACGATCTTTTAGATATTTCTGAACTTGCTCATCATGGGCCTGAAAATATTTTTATTGCTGGCTTTACCTTGATTGCTAGCTTCGTATATTTAGCAATAATTAACTGGATTTTAGCGCTGATTATTTTTGCTTGTGTGCCTTTTTTGCTGTTTGTAACTTCCCATTTTAGACATCAAATGAGGGTCGCTCAAATGCAATCAAAAGTTGCAATAGCTGAAGTAAATTCTTCGCTTGAATCATCAATTTCTGGAATTAGAGTTACTAAAGCTTTTACAAATACCAAAAAAGAAGAAGAAAAATTTGAAGTCACTAATAATAAATATGTCAAGGCGAGAAGCTTAGCTTTTGATGCGATGGGGAAATTTTTCGCTTCATCACAATTTATAACTGATGTTTTTAATATTTTAGTTCTTTTGGCGGGTGGCTTATTCTTATATAACGATATGATTGACTTAGCAGATTACACAACATTCATCATTTCAGTTAACATGTTTATTCAGCCAATGAATCAATTAATAAACTTTGTTGAACAGTTTCAAAATGGCACAACTGGCTTTAAAAGATTTGTTGAAATTATGGATGAAGAAGAAGAGAACATTCATGAGGGCAATTTGATTTGTCCAAAACTTGAAGGAAATATCGAATTTGACCATGTTAATTTTAAATATAAATCATCTGAAGCAGTTTTAAATGATGTTTCTTTTAAAATTAATAAAGGTGAAAAAGTGGCTTTAGTTGGACCATCTGGAGGTGGAAAAACTACAATTTGCCATTTAATTCCGAGATTTTATGATACTCTATCTGGTGAAATTAAAGTAGATGGAGTAAATATTAAAGAATATACGCTTGAGTCGTTAAGAAAGCAGATTGGTATTGTTCAACAAGATGTATTTCTTTTTGGTGGAACAATCAGAGATAACATTTTATATGGAAATTTAAATTCGACTGAAGAAGAACTTATTGAAGCTGCTAAAAAAGCAAATATTTACGATTATGTAAGTTCTTTACCAAATGGGTTTGACACTGAAATTGGTGAAAGAGGCGTTAGATTATCAGGTGGACAAAAACAAAGAATTTCAATCGCTAGAATCTTCTTAAAAAATCCATCAATTTTGATTTTAGATGAAGCTACTAGTGCACTTGATAATACGACTGAATTATTAATTCAAACTGCTTTAGATGAATTATGCAAAGATAGAACAACAATAATTGTTGCTCATCGTTTATCAACAGTAAGAAACGCTAATGAAATTATCGTTATTTCAAATGGTGAAATTAAAGAAAAAGGAAGTCATGATGAACTCATAAAACTTAATGGCGCTTATAAAACTTTATATGAACTTCAGTTTAGAGATCAAAGCAAAGAAGAGAAGGAAAAATTGAATCAAAAAATAAAAATAAATTGAGATTTGCATAGTTTTTGTAAAAAAATAATAGTTTTTTCATACAAAAAATAACTAAAAAGTCTAAAAATAATAACCTATTCTAAGCCTTATTTGTATAATATAAATGAGGTTAAAATTATGAAAGTTGTTTTAATTAATGGCAGTCCAAATCAATATGGTTGTACCTACACTGCATTAAAAGAAATTGAGAAAACATTAAACAAAGAATTAATTGATACTGAAATTTTATGGATCGGCAATAAGCCAATTGCTGATTGTATCGCTTGCGGTACTTGTAAAAAAATTCATAAATGCATTTTTAACAATGATAAAGTAAATAGCATTATTGAAGATCTTCCTAATATCGATGCAATTATTGTTGGCTCTCCTGTTTATTATGCTGGTTCAAGTGGTCAACTATGTTCATTTCTTGATAGATTATTTTATGCGGGAAGTGGATTTGAAGGTAAACTTGCTGCCTCTATTGTTTCATGTAGAAGAGGAGGCGCCGCAACATCTTTTGATAGATTAAACAAATATTTCACTATTAATAGTATGCCTCTTGTTAGTTCTCAATATTGGAATATGGTTCACGGGAATACGCCTGAAGAAGTAAAGCAAGATATTGAAGGACTTCAAACCATGCGTACACTTGGCAAAAATATGGCTTGGTTGTTAAAATGTATAGAAGCTGGTAAAGAAAAAGGCATTGAAAAACCAAAGTTAGAAGAAAAAACTTACACAAACTTTGTGAGGTAGATTTTGAAAAAAGTTGCACAAATTTTATTTACATTTCTTTTGTTCTTGAAGCTTTAATGATAATTTTACTTATTTTTACTATTATTTTAGGAATTGGTTATACGGTTAGTAATCCACCTAATATAAGACCAATTGAGATGGTTATTTTAATTATTTATCTATTTTTAGCCATTGTTTATGCAACAATTGGAATTGTAGTTGGCGTTCTTGCTTTAAAGAAACTTAAACTCGCAACGACTAAAAAAGAAATGTTTTCTTTAAGCATTTTATGTTTAATTCTTTGTAATTTAGTTTCTGGTATTTTGTTGCTTTGTATGGAAGATAAAGATTTTTGTGAAGAAGAGAAAGAAGAAACTCATAAAAAGAGCATTGATACTGTTGAAGAAAAATTACTTAAACTAGAAAAAATGAAAAACGACAAATTAATTGATGATGAAGAATATAAAAAATTAAGAATGAAAATTATCGAATCTGAATTTTAATAATGGAAAATAGAAAATTAAGCTATAAATTTTATTATATTTTTGGTTTTATAATAACTTTTCTTTTTTTGTTTTTATTTATTTTCTTTGTGTCTTTACCTTTAGCTTTAAAAGATTTCCCAGAATATTAAGGTTGGATATCGATTGTTGTTTGTTTAGTGGCTTTTGTTGGTATAATATTTGGTGTTTATTTACTTAAAAAAGCAAATTTTTTGAAAATGAACACAAAAGTGAGAGATGCTTATAAAAAAGAAAAAATTAATTTTGGTGACAAAAAGAAATTTTAATTTTTTTTATAAAACCTTGCAAAACTCAAGTATTTTTCTAAAATAGGGGCTTAAGTTAATGGTAGACTTCCAATCTCCGAAGTTGGATGTGGCAGTTCAATTCTGCCAGCCCCTGCCAAATTAGAACGATATGTCTGATACATTCTTTGTCGATGACTAAGGGTGTGCAGACTTTCTTATTTGTTTAACATTACAGGTCCATCTTACAGGTTAAAAAACAAACTTAAGATAAACGTAACTGGGGAAAATTAAATTGAACAAAGCGGGCTTTTTAACTTGACATTTATAAAGGTAGTATTCACTATATATAGATACTTAGTTGTATCGAGTTGTTGGGCAAAAGATGGCCCATTTTTTTATACAATTTTTTGATATTAAAAAAGCCTATTGGTTCGAACTTAGGGTCTTCGTATTCTGGGTGGGTTTTGTATTTAAATGGTTAATTAAAAACGACCCACCCAGAATACGAAGCAAAACAAAAATAGTTCATAATATTACT
>CASFCL010000030.1 GCA_949293255.1 uncultured bacterium | reverse complement strand
TTAAATCAAATGGTAATTTGTGCATATTATAACCTCGTGCTTAAATTTTATCATTTTTTGTGCACATTATCAATTCGTGCTTAAATAAGATAGAAAAAAATAAGTAGTTTCAAGAATTAGTTTTGATAATATAATAAAAAATAAATGTGTTAAAATTAAAAACTATAATCTTAATAGAGGAAAATATTTAAAAAATCATAATATTATTTTTTATTTGCATTAATATGCTTGCTTAGGTATAAGATTGGTATGTTTATTTTATGTTCCAAAACTAAATACAAAATTTTAAAAAGTGTTACAATCTTAGAATTTTTTTGAAATTATAACACTTTTTATAATTTATTATGTTTAGTTATTATCTATAAAAGTTTTCGCACAGTAAATTACATCATAATAATAATATTTAAATAATAATCACCATTTTGCTATAAAAAAAGATTGATACCTAATTGTGTCAATCTTGGTTACTCTAATGGTGGACCTACCGAGAATCGAACTCGGGATCTTAACGTGCGAAGCTAATGTTATACCACTTAACTATAGGCCCATAATAAGAAAAAGTTTTCTAAGTCGTAGAGTCATTAAATTGAACATGGAAAGGAGGACCGTTAGACTTAGAAAACTATATAATATATATACTATTTATAACAAATTTGTAAATACTTTAGTATTTAAAATACAAAGATTATCAATTTTGTTGAATTAAAAACCTATTGTTTTTCTACTCCTTTTACTCCAGTTAACTCTAAGAAATATGGAAGGCTTTCACACCATGCACAGAATTCATGCCACTCTTTTAACTTATGATATCTTCTTTGAAGATACATTGTCTTAAGTTGTTGATAATTTGTAACCATGGTAGCTCCAAGAACAAATCCACACGGAAGAGAAGCGACTAATTCACGCCATTTCTTTGTTCTTTCTTCTCTGTTTTCTTCAGGAATATTATTATATTCTTCTTTAATTTCGTTGCAGATCTCAATTATTTTTTTATTTGTTTCTTCTACACATTGAGAACCGATATCAAATTTTAATAAACAATGCATGGTTGATTGAGATGAAACATATTCAAAGAAATGATATCTTTGAGCTTGCTTCCACCAATATAAAGGTGCACTAATATCAAATTCTACAACGCAACCTTTTAAATAATTATCATGACCTTCACCAGGTTTAGCGTTACCTAAAACTTTTGCTCTTTTAAGATCTTTTTCATTTACTTCATCCCTATTAAAAGAGACTCTCATTGGATTGCCGCTAGCTTTGATAGCGTACTCAACCCCAAATACTTCTGTCTTGCCAATGTTAAATTCCATTTTTATTACATCCTCCTTTATATAAATTTATTAATAATGCGACTCTAGTTAATAATCCTACTCCACCAGGAACAGGTGTTTGAAAAGCAACATTTAACCCAGGAACACAATCTCCTTCTAATTTATTCTCAGCATTTCTAGAAATACCTACATCTACAACTACTGCGTCCTTTTTAAAATTAAATCTATTATCAATAAAATGTGCTTTTCCAGTAGAAACTATAATAAGATCTGAATTTTCGATATATCTAGATAAATCTTCAGCTTTAGTTTTTGAATGTACTACTGTGACATTCATGTCTTTATTTAATAGCATCTTTGCCATAGGTTTACCAACAATTTCACTTCTACCTATAATAAGTGCGTTTCTACCTTTGAATTCAAAGTTATTATCTTCTAAGTAGGTAAGAATTCCGGTTGGTGTTGCTGGAGTGTAAAAACTCATTGGATGGAATCCATCAACGTCTTTTGAAGGAGAGATAGCTAAGCTTACTTTTCTTTCATCGATATTATAAGGTAAAGGAAGTTGAACAATTATTCCTGTTACAGAATCATCATTATTTAATTTATCAATAAGTTCTAAAAGTTCTTTTTCTTCGATTCCATCGGCAAATTTCATTAATTCAGCGTCTGCTCCAACTTCTGTACAATCTTTAAGTTTACCTTTTATATAGGCATTACTTGCTGGATTATCTTTCACTTGAATAATTACTAATTTTACTTTCGAACCTAAAGATAAAAACCCTTGTTTTAATTCTTCTTTTTTATGATTAACGTACTCTTTAATTAATTGCATAACAATATTTTAACCATAAGAAGCATTTTATACAAAAACTAAATGAAAATATTTTTGATGGTATCAAAATAAAAAAATAAGATGAGGTAAACCCCATCTTATTAATTTTCATTAGATTTTAATTTTAAAACTATTTTTTAAATGTTAATACACCATTACCGATTTCTAAAACACCAGCAACGAGAGCACAAATACCACTTAAAATTGCACCTATACCTAAACCATTAGTTTCTCTAAATGCATCTTTTGCAGCATCGCCGATAGCATCCCCGATATTACCGATAAGATCATCAAGACCTGAATTACCTGTTGAACCAGCTTCAGTTGCGAATACTTGTCCAATGTAAAGTTCCATAACACAGAACATTGAAATACCAACAACTAAAAGTAATAAACCAGTAACGATTGATAAAGCGTTGCTTACTGGAGCTTTATTTTTCTTGTTTAAAACTACTAAAACAGCAGTTGCAACAAGAAGTAAGGTAGCAATAATGGTTAAACCAAGAATAACTACACCAGCACCAAATGTTTCACTATCAGTAATGCTTAATAATTCATAGAATGAACTACTTGAATCAATATTTTCAACTGTTGAAGCAATTGCTGCTAATGCCCAAAAAGCAAAAACACCGATAATGCAAACAAATGAAACTACGTGTAATAATAAGCTCATTGTTTTTTTCATAATTTCTATCTAACTCCTTTACTAAATATATTAAAATTATATTCTTTTAATTTGATAGATAAAATAAAAAATTATAAAAATCACACTCTACTTATAAGAGAATCTCTAAAGCCATCATAATTGCAAAACCAATCATGAACGCCCATAACCAGTAATGAGTATTTTCCGAAGTTCTTGTTCTAGGAAGAAGATCATCCATAACAACATAAATCATGGCTCCTGCAGCTAAAGCAAGTAGGATTGGCATTACTGGTGTTACAAATTGGGCAATAAAAATTGTAATTATTGCAAATAAAGGTTCAACTATACCTGTAAAAGAGCCTAATAAGAATGATTTTGGTTTTGAAAATCCATCTTCAAGTAACGGAATTGATGCAGCAGCTCCTTCAGGAAAGTTTTGGATAGCAATTCCAATTGCTAAAGATAAACAGCTTGCCATATATCCAGCCTCAGTAGGATTTGCTAAAGCTAATCCACAAGCAAGACCAACAGCAACACCTTCAGGAATGTTATGAATAGTTACTGCAAATAAAAATTTGGTTGACTGAGAAATTCTAGTATTTCTAAGTCCTTCTTCTTGATTGCTTACTTTATGAAAGTGAGGAATTAATTTATCCATTAAAAACAAAATTAATCCACCTAAAATAAAGCCTCCAACAACTACTAAGATTGAAAAATCTCCAAATTGAACTTCGCTTTCTTCCATACTTGGGACAAGTAATCCAAAAAATGCAGCAGCAACCATGATCCCACTAGCTAAACCAATAACTACATCATTTAATTTGCTGGAGAAGTTTTTATTAAAAAAGAAAACTAGGCCACTACCTAAAATAGTAGCTAAAAATATAATTGAAACAGAAATTGTCGATGCAATAACAGGAGTCATTATTGATCAACGACCTCGTATCCTGCATCTTTAACTGCTTGAATTAATTCTTCTTTAGAAAGTGAATTTCCTTCGACTGTAGCATTATTTTTTTCTAAAGATACTTCGACTTTGGTTACACCATTAACTTTTACTAATGCATCATTTACGTGTTTTACACAATGTTGACACATCATTCCTTTAACATTTAATTCAATAATTTCCATTTGTTTTTCCTCCTCTTTTTCTACTTTTATATTACTTTCAACCTCTTTAATTATATTGCTATCTTTTTTAACTTTAAAGAAGTTGATTGTAAGTGCATTTAAAACAACAAAAACCGATGAAAAAGCCATCGCTAACGATCCAATCATTGGATTTAATCTAATTCCAAATGATGGATAAAAAATTCCAGTAGCAAGAACAATTCCAATACAATTGTAGAAGAAAGCCCAGAAAAGATTTCCTTTAATTGTATTCATTACTCTTTTTGAAAGTGCAATAACATTTCTAACATCTAGTAAATCATTTTTAATCAAAATAATATCACTTGTTTCGATAGCTACATCACTACCTCCACCAATTGCAATTCCTAAATCTGCACTAGTCAAAGCTAAAGCATCATTAACTCCATCTCCAACCATTGCAACAAGATGTTTTTCATCCTTTTTTAAGGATTTAATAACCTCTTGTTTATCAAGCGGATGAACTTCGCTTATAACATGTTCTATACCTACTTCTTTAGCAATTGAATTGGCAGTTTTTTCATTATCACCAGTAAGCATAATTACATCAATATTTAACTTTTTAAGTTCATTAATTGCCTCTTTTGAATTCTCTTTTATTTCATCTTTTAAAGAAATTAATCCTATTTCTGCAAGGTTTTTAGTTAAAAATAAGCAAGTTTTTCCTTCATTAGATAAACGAATATAGTCATTATAATATTTAGAATTTTCTAAATCTTTTATAATCTTCCTATTACCTATTTGATAGAAATTATCTTCAATTGTTCCTTCTAAACCTTGACCTTCAATTTGAGTAAAATTATTAACTTTTTTTATATCTCTTTCATAAGAAGATACATAATTTAACATTGCCTCAGCTAAAGGATGTTCACTTAATCTTTCTAAATTATAAATAACATTTATGACTTCGTTTTCACTAATTAACTCTTCATCAAATATTAAATTAGTGACATCCATTTTTCCGTTTGTAATTGTTCCGGTCTTATCTAAAACAACTGTTTTTATGTTATGTGCTTTTTCCAAAATTTCTGCATTTTTAATAAGTAATCCATTTTCAGCACCTTTACCTGTTCCAACCATTATTGCAACTGGAGTTGCTAAACCTAAAGCACAAGGACAAGCGATTACTAAAATAGAAACACCAAAATTAAAAGCATCTGCAAAATTATATTCTCCACTAACTGATTCAACAATTAAAAATGAGAAAAATGTAATTAAAGCAATTCCTATAATTGTAGGAACAAAATATAAAGATATTTTATCTACAAGTTTAGAGATTGGAGCTTTTGAATTTGAAGCTTCTTCTACTAATTTAATAATTGTAGCAATTGAACTATCTTCTGCTTTCTTCAAAACTTTAATTTCTAAATATCCAGATTTAAGTATTGTTGATGAAAATACTTTATCACCTTCTTTTTTATAAACAGGCATCGATTCACCGGTAATATTAGCTTCATCTAAAGATCCGCTTCCACCAATAATTTCTCCATCAACTGGTACTAAATCTCCTTTTTTAACGATTACTGTAGAATTTAACTCAACTTCTTCAACAGGTACTTCAACTTCTTTTCCATCAATAAGAACTACCGCTTTTTTAGGAGATAAATTAACTAATTTTTCAATTGCTTTCGTAGTCTTTTTCTTTGAAAGTCCTTCTAAATATTTTCCTAAACTAACTAAAGTTAAGATCATAGATGCTGATTCAAAATATAAATTATGCATATATTCATGTACGATTGTTAACTCTTGGTGTCCAAGACCATATCCAATCATATAAATTGAAAAAATACCATAAACTATCGATGCAGTCGAACCTAATGCAATTAAAGTATCCATATTTGGGGATAATTTAATTAATCTCTTAAATCCATTTTTAAAATATCTTGAATAAATAATTAAAGTTGGAATCGTTAAAATAAATTGTGTAAATGCAAAACTTAACGCATTTTCTTCTCCGTCTAAAAATTGAGGAAGAGGAAGTCCGATCATACTTCCCATCGATACATACATAAGTAAAAATAAAAAGACAAAAGATACAATTAATTTAATTAATTCGAAGTCTTTCCCATCTTTTTTTGTATTATTAGATGTTTTTGCTTCTTTTTTATCTTTTACATTAGCTTCATAGCCTTCTTTATTAACTGCTTCTTCTATTTTATCAACAGTTACTTTATTTTCATCGAAAGTAACTTCCATAGAATTAGTAAGTAAAGAGACGTTACAAACTTCAATTCCATCTAATTTATTGACAGCTTTTTCTACATGTGCCTGACAAGCTGCACAAGTCATTCCTTTTACATCAAATTTCTTTTTCATATCTTTAATCCTTATTTATTAAAGGCTTTAAATAACCTTACTATCTCATCAAGAGTTTCTTCGTCATCAACATGTTTTTTAATACATGAATTTAAATGATTATTAAGAATATAAATACTTAAAGAGTTAACAGCTTCTTTAATGGCACTTAATTGAATTAAAACATCTTCACAATAGCGATCTCCTTCAACCATTTTTTTAACCCCATTTAATTGACCTGTTATTCTTTTAATTCTTGTCTCAATGTTTTTCTTTTCACATTCGCATCTAATAGTTACTTTATTTTCCATAAAATCACCTCTTAACGACAATAAATATACCCCACATGGGTATATAAAACAAATAATGTGCTCAAAAATATGAAAAAATAAGTTATGAAAATATAATGAAAACGTTTTCATAATTTATGAAAACGCTTACTATTATGATTTTTCTATACACGTATTACAATATCGTTGTGGTTGATGAAACCACTAGAAAATAAGGAGGTGTCAAAGATATGTCATTAATCAAATCAATTCTTATCCTTGTTAAATTTTTCGGAAGAAAAATCTAAGTAAAGAAAGGTTAACTTCTTACAAATAATTACTTATATCTTCTAAAGATAAATTGAGAGAAAGTCCACGTGCACTATATTAATTGTAAAAAATTAACATAGAAGGACTTTTTTCTTTACAATTAAAGATAAAAGTTTATAATACCTGTCTTTTAAATAAATAATAATTTTATCGTGTTCTACGATTAAAAAGTTTAACGTTTTTTAACTTTTCAACATATGAACTGTTTAAAGTTGCATATTCTATTATTGGTGAATATCTTTTTGAAATTTCTACCACAGCGTCATTTGCTTTAAGGGTGTTAATCATTAAATTGTCATCGTATTCAATAACTTTAAATTCTCTAATAAAATTAAAGATTTCAGAAACTTTAAGTTTGCCTTCAAATATTATATTTTGAAGAATTCTTATTAAAACTATTGAAAGATAACAAACCAAAAAATGGCCAAAAATTTCATTAGGCTTTTGCAAATAAACAGGTCTAGCATCAAGGTCAGTTTTTAATATTCTAAATGATTCTTCAATTTTCCAAAGATGGTGATAAATATCATAAATTTGTTTGTCATCAAGATATACTTCTGAAGTAATAATCATATTATAACCAGCATATTTTTTATCTTTTTCGATTTTTTCATGATTAATTATAACCTGGGTTTTCTCAGTAATTTCACCATTTTTATCGATGCCTTTAAAGGAAATATAAGGGGCGTATGAATTATATTGCTCCCTTTTTGCTTTTGAAAGTATTAAATCATTAATTTTTGCTTCCATTTTGTTAAGTTCTTTTAATTTTTTATCGGCAAGTCTTTTAGACCAATAAACAACTCTTTTTTCTTTTGCTTTAAATTTTATAGGACCATTTGTTGTATCAGAAATGATATATTCAAATTCATCAATGCAATCTTTGTATTTGAAGATTACAACATTATTCTCAACAATTTTTTCGTATTGTTCCTCAATATCAACCCATGTTTTTTCTTTTTGAGAAAGTTGAATTATGGATTTTGAAAAAATATATCCATCTTTCTCTTTAAGAGCTTCAAAGATGTTTTTTGCACAATTTAGACCTTTATCTGCTATACGAATTGTTCTATTTATGACAATTTCTTGTCTTTTAGCCTCATCAATACATCTTTTTAACATTGGTTTTTCACTTTCATTACCTGGATATAGTTCCATTGTAATAGGCATACAATTTTTATCTAACAACAGACCCATTCCAAGAAGTGGCTCTTTGCGATTTTCTTTTGAAGGCCCTTTTCTTCTTAATAGATCTTCTTTGTCAATCTCAAAATAAAAATTTGTACAATCAAAATATGAGTTTATAGTATCAAAAGCGTAGTACTTTTTAAGTGAAGCATTAAAAAGTTCAATAATATTTTTATATTTTTCGCCAAGATCATTTAAGGTTGCATATACATCAGTTAACTCATAGTTTCTAGATGGATGTATTTGAGGAATAACTTCATTGAATGTTGAAAGCTTGCTTTTAGGATCAACAATTCTAGCTTTTATCAAATCACATAAAACTTCACTATGGTCGAATCTTCTTTGAAATTGCGTTGAGAAAAATTTAAGCATCTTTTTAAATTCAATTTGATTAATAATAGAATCTAAAATGAAGTTTCCAAAGTTGAAGGATATCTGTTTATCACTTATCTTTCTGATTTTATCTGATTCAATTTTTATTTTTCTTTCTTTGTTTAAACTAGCCGCATAATCTTTATAATATGCAATTGGATCAGGAATTTCTGTTGAAATCAAATCATCATAATAACCAAGACTTTTAATGCATTTTGATTTGTTATTCTTTTCGCCTTTTACATGAAACGAATCATAAATTTGAAGATATTTTCCTTTAGTTTTTTGAGTAATTTTTAAGAAATAAGACATAAATTTTACCTCTTTTATATTATAACATAAATAACACGATAAAGCACGATATTTATTATTATTTTTAAATTTTTTGTCAAATATGAAAAAAGCCGATTAATTCGGCATTATTCACGGCAATAGAGAAATATAGTTTAAAAAAGTTATCGTGCTCTATTTAAAAAACGGGAAT
>CASFCL010000029.1 GCA_949293255.1 uncultured bacterium | reverse complement strand
ATTTATGAAGTAGCTTAAGTGTTTTCTTTATTGTTTTTAAATCGTACATATAAGTTAAGTCCCCTTAATTTAATGTCCAACTTTTTGTCCGCACCCCCATTGCGCCAAATAATAGTGTTCCTGCCATTATGAAATCTAAAATTGCTTTAGTTCTATTTGTTCCTCTTTTTTTAATTCTTTTAAGATATAAAATTGAACAAATAATAATTGCTAATAATCGAACGAATAAACCTAAACATGTGTAGATGTCAAAGCCAAATTCAGTATAACCTAGGATCGTCATTTCCCCATTCCAAAGAAAATTGCTTGCCATCATGGATATATAAATCTATTTTCATATTTAGTCCCTGGTAGTGTTTTTATTGTAAAAACCCCTCTAAACTTGAATAAAATTAAAAAAAGACCCAGTTTCCTAGGTCTTTAAATCAATTGAATTGATATTATTTAATTACAATATTTGAAATTGTGAAACTGCCACTTGTTGATAAATTTGTGCTATCCATAATGTGAGTTCCACAGAAAATATTCATTTTTCTAAATGTGCCTTCTAAAGTAATTACAATCTCACTTTCTTGATTCGCGGTTAAAGTGACATGAGCTCCTCCAGCTCCTACTCCTTCAGTATAAATTTCATTACCATCTTGAGTTGAAGATTTACAAATACCACTATCACTTTCATTTACTGGGTCTATTCTAAGTTCAACGTTAGTTTCTCCATTATTTTTAAGAGTGAATGTTAATGTTGTTCCTTCTACATTTGCATTTTCAGTGTGATTAATACATGCCCAATTGTTTTCGATATTTTGATAATCGATTTTTTGGCCATTTTCAACATCGGTAATTGTGTAATTTTCTGGATCTGGATTATAGAAATTTGGAGTTATTTTTGTACCTTCACTTGGAGTTTCTTCATTAGCAAAATTTGCAATTTTAACTTCACTAACAGTGACATTTCCACTCTTTTTTAAAGTTTGCTCTCCACCAATTGAAGTATCAAAGAAAAGCATGAACCCAACAGCATTTCCTTCATATTTAACTTCAATAATTGATTCTTGACCTGCAGCTAAATCATAGAAACTTCCTCCCCATTCAAGATCTGTGAAAATGTCGTTTCCATCTTGAGTAGCGCTCTTATTAATAGCTATTATATCGTGTGTTCCAAAACTTTCATCTTTTGGAACATTAATATCAACTCTACCTTTTACTGATTCTGTTCCATTATTTTTAACCTTAAAGCGAATTGTATTGCCGTCTTTAGCATATGTTGGTAAAGCTGATTCAGCATTTAAATATGTATTACTGCCTACATCAGTATAAACAAAATTATAAGTACCTTCGTTTTTAGTTATTGTATAAGGACTTCCTTCATAGAAATTTAAATCCAAATCATAATATGTACCTTCTTCAAAGGTGAATTCTGGATTTTCTGGTTCTTCAGGATCAGTTGGTTCTTCAGGATCGGTTGGTTCTTCAGGAATTTCTAAATCTTGTCCATCACCATATGTTCCAAGTCGGAAATTACTAAATGTAATATCTCCGCCTTTTACATCACTAACATCAGGTTTTGAAGAGTCAATCATAAACATAATGTCACTTGGTCCACCAGTATATCTAATTTCAATTTCACTTGTTTGTCCTACTGCAATTGTGGTTGAACTTCCACCCCAATTTAAATCTGTATGAATTTTTTCACCATCTTGAGTTGCGCTTTCGTTAAGTGAACGAGTATTTGCACTTGTTCCAGTAGTTCCATTTGGAGCATTAACATCTGTTCTTAAAGCGACTGGTTCACTACCATTATTTGTAACAGTAAACTTGATTGCGTTTGCTTTATAAGCTTTTCCTGGAAGATTTGCATAAATATTATCATAAGGACGTGTGAGTTCAGCATATGTTACACGATAATTCTCATTATCTTTTGTTACAGTATATGAATCACCTCCATTAAATTCTAAATTAGTAATTTCTTCATATGTAGCAACTTCTTCTGGTTCTTCAGGATCGGTTGGTTCTTCTGGGTCGGTTGGTTCTTCAGGAATTTCTAAATCTTGTCCTTCACCATATGTTCCAAGTTGGAAATCACTAAATGTGATATTTCCTCCACTAACTCCACTAACATCTTCCTTAGCAGAATCAATCATAAACATAATGTCACTTGGTCCACCAGTATATCTAATTTCAATTTCGCTAGTTTCACCAGCTTTAATTGATGCTGAACTTCCACCCCAATTTAAATCTGTAGGAATTTCTTCACCATCTTGAGTTGCACTTTGGTTAAGTGAACGAGTATTTGCACTTGTTCCAATAGTTCCATTTGGAGCATTAACATCTGTTCTTAAGCTAACAGTTTGAGTTCCGTTATTTTTAACTTTAAACTTGATGGCATTTGCTTTATAAGCTTTTCCTGGAAGATTTGCAAAAATATTATCGTAAGATTGTTTAATATCAGAATAAGTTACATTATAATTTTCACCATCTTTATTAACAGTATAAGAACTTCCAGCATTAAAATTTAAATCAGTTAAGGATTCATAAGTTGCTGTTTCAGGGGCTGGATCTGGATCAAAAGTCGGAGTATATGGTTTTCCATCTAATGTACCAAAATTGATTTCATCAAAATAAGCTGTTCCTGATGTAAAATCACTACTTAATTTTCCCATCCACATATTTGTTGAATTATCACCTGTCCATGTATTACAAATGATTCTTGATTCAGTGCTTGGTAAGGTTCCAGTTACTCTATGAACTGGTTTATCATCAACATACCAAATAATTTCTGTTTCACTCCATCTAAAACCATATTCATGATATTCTTTCGAAGCATCAAAGCCTAAGTCATACCACTTTTCATGACCTTTTCCGTCACCATTATAATAATTGAATTGAACTTTTGTAGTATCATTACCAGTAAATTCAACGTCAATTTCATTCCATGGATTTCCTTCACTTTCACCAGTATAAACGAAGAATCCTGTACAAATTCCATCTTCGCTTATTGGTTTAATTTTGGCTGAGAAATTACCATATAAGAAAGTATCTTTACTTTTAATTTCGCCACTATAATATTTATCGCCTTCTTTATTGACGGTTAACCCCATTTCTCCATTTTCGTAACTTACATTATCTTTACGCCAAGTGGAACTAAATGGTGCTCCATTACTCCATCCATCACTTTCAACGAATAACTTTGTTTTTTCGTCAAAATTCTCCATTTCAAATACGACTAATTCTGGTGCATCACTTAAATCTTTGCTTAAGCATGATGTCATTATTAATCCACATGCTGCTAATAAAGTAACACCTAAAACTCTTTTTTTCATAATTTAACCCTTTCAAACTTAATTATTTTCACTGTTTTTTGCAACAGCATTTTCCTTTTTTTGATTGCGAATATTCTTGTAAATAAAGAATATCATTACAAGACTACCAATAACACAAACTGCATCTAGTGCATAAAGTATAACTTTATATTTTGCTAAAGGAGCAACCGGTTCAACTCCATGGATATAACCATTCATTGCATAACTATTTGCAACCATATAAAGAGTTGATTTAACACCTTCTCTAGCTTGATATTCAAATACTTTGTCACTTGTATCAATTAAGAATTTTTCATGTTCTGGATCAAGGCTTATTGAACCGCCAGCCATAACAGCTTGTTTAGTATCCATAAACCATGTGTGGTAATAATCTGTTAAAATACCACCTTCAAATCCCCATTCTTTTCTTAATAATTTAGTAATCAAATTGTAGTTACCACCGGCCCAGACTGGTCCTATACGATTAAATGAAGACATGATACCCATACAAGCTTTAATTTTGCCTGTCTTTTTAGTAAATGTGTAATTGCCATCATTATCTTTGATTAATTTTCCATTAGAGTCAATATTTACTTCATAATAAGTTGAATCAATTTCGTTGCCTTTGATAACATCCTCAAAAGCTTTTAAATAAATTTCTCTAATAGCTTGTTCGTTTGAATAAGTACAAAGTCCACTTTCCTTTTCCCTATGTATTTCTTGGTTATTTAAAGCAAAGTGTTTCAAATAAACAAATATACCTTTTTTAGCAACACCAATCGTTTCTTGTTTTGCCATTTCTGAACTTACAATTGGATCTTCACTATAATATTCAAAATTTCTTCCGCCAAATGGAGTTCTGTGAATATTATTTCCAGGTCCATACCATCCACTAACATTATTGTTATAACAATCGATTGCGATTGCATTACCTTTATTATATGCTAAATCCTTATTCCAAGTTTGAGCAATAATTAATCCGCAAGGATAAGCAACACCAAGAGGGAAATGACCAGCTACCGAATTCAATCCTGCTGGACCATCCTTATCGCTTGTTTCTGGCTTTTTAATCGAAGGAACAGCCTCAGTTTTATATCCACCATTTTGAATTAAAGCACTAGCTTCTTCTACTGACATTTTTGAAATTAAAAGATTCCAAAGAGGATCACTATATTCTCTACCTCTTAAATCAATTAAATCTAATTCAATATCTTTATTATTCCAAGTAATATCCTCACTAATATCACTATCTTTTAACGGATTTTGAGAATCATAGCTCTGAAGTAATTTATAAATTTCACTATCTTTTTCTAGATTTTTTGTATATTCATATCCAACTGGATTTCCTGAACTATCTACCCCATTAATTCTTTCGCTATGAATACTCTTTATATCGCTAACTTCGCCATATGTCTCTGGATAAGTGCTTACCCAATCCTTTCTTGATAAATATGTAATTTCATTATCGTAATAATTATTTAAATCAGCACCATTAAACACATTAGTAATTGTTTCACCTGTTTCACTGTCTACACTATAAGTTGTTGTATCAAGCGTATCGTTATAAAAACTTGTGTTGACAAAATCAGGATTGCCGGCCTCTTTTTCGCTTGGAGAAGCGATTAAGTTGTTTGCTGCAATTCCTTTACTTCTAAGAATGTTATTTACTGCAGCATGAGCGTCTTCAGCAACTGTAAAATAATATTGTCCTTCACTTAAAATATAAGTTTTTTCATTCAAATAATCATAACTTGCTAAATCTTTTTTAGAGAAAGTTAACGTAACAACTTCACTTTCATCTTTTTTAAGTTCTTTAGTAGTTTTTCCAAAATCTAATAATTGGATAGAACTCTTTTCGATATTATGTTCTTTTTCATATGTTCCATATGGAGTTTGAGCATAAAGTTGAACAACATCTTTTCCAGGAACATCACTAATATTAGTAACTTTTATGGAAGCAACAAAGTTTTCACCTTCTTCTTTAATTTCAAAATCACTCCACACAAATTCAGCGGTTGATAATCCATATCCGAATGGATATTGTACTTCGTTTGCATAGTTCCATTCAGTTAATCCAGCTTCTTTTGAAGCGTTAACTTCATGGCTACTCATATTTTTAGCATTGCCTTGATTTAATATTTGGTCTTCATATCTAGTTTCATAATAACGATATCCGATATAAATTCCTTCATTATAAGAAACATAATAATAACCATCTGCCCAGCTTAGACCTTCATAATTAGGTACTTTTTTACCATCAGTTAAGTATTCAAAATCACCCATATTCATCATGGCTGGTGAAGAAAATGCATTATAAGCATATGTATCAGTAATATGCCCACTAGGAGTAACTTCTCCATTTAAAACTTTTGGGAGAGCTTCTAATCCATAACTTCCAGTTCCTGGGACTGATAAAATTGTTGAAATTTTATTGTAATTTTTTGTCCATCCGAGTTCAATTGCGTTATTACAATTAACAATTAAAATAACATCTTTGAAATTCTTATTTAAATAATCAATAATTTCTAATTCAATTGAGTCTGGTTCGAGATAACTTTTATTTTTATCACCATTTACATCCTTATGATAACCTTTTGATAAATCTTTATTGGTATCAACATAATCATTCATACCTCTTGCTAAATCATTACCCTCGCCACCTGTTCTCGATAAAACAAAAATTGCTGTATCATATTCTTTAAAAGAATCTACGACTTTACTTTCGCTTTGAATTATAGGTAATGGACATTCATTAATACTATAATCATCACTGTCTCCATAATTTATAGATCCAGCGCCTCTTTGATAGGTTTTTCCCTTGCCATCTTTATAAAAATTCCAAAGACTTTCATTAACATCGAAACCATTGTTATTAAAAACATCTTTTAAATTTAAATCACTATTGGCAGTTCCACTTCCAGTTCCACCAAAAATAAAATTAACAGAACTTTTACTAAATAACGATACTTTCGTATCTTTTGCATAAGGTAAATTGCCTTTTTCTAATAAAGTAATACCTTCTTTGACAATATCATAACAAACGCCATGTTGATATTCGTCTTTTTCTTCTTTTGTTTTAAATTCATCTTCATAATAGGTTGGATCAACACCTTCGTATTCAACCGTGGTATGGCCTTTACCAAAATCGCCTAATGCTGCCTTTAATGTGTCTGAAAAACCTTCTGCTACAACATTAGTTGCGATTGTTGCTCCAATTAAAGCAATAATACCAAATGAAAAAATTGAAATTCCAACGATTCTTGATTTTTTAAATTTCATTCAAATTTCTCCTTTAAAGCTAGTTTTACTATATAACTAAACGTTTTTCAAGTAAGCAGTTTAAGAATAACTGGTAGAATTTTTAGCATAATTGGAAGCGCTTACATTATTTAAATATATTTTATACATAAAAAAATCATTATCAAATTCATATTAACTTTTTATTTTTATTAAGATGAAAAAAATTAATTTTGGACATGTTGTGTATAATGAAAGGAACTAATTACTACTTGATTGACGCCTCGAGGCAAAGGCCTTATGGGTGAATGAGCATAAGCAGGATTAAACCGTGGAGTTTAGGTTCATCTCTCCATATTTAAATGTATCCTCGAACAGATAGCAGGAATCACAATATAAAAAGGTGATGGAAATATCAAATTTCTAGGCGTAGTTAGACTAATTAACGCTAGTGAATTGTCCGTAGTTTTCAAGTTATTGGAGTTTCTTTCCAATATTAATTTAAGTCTGAAATATAGCTTTCTTTAGTGTTTCTACTCGGTTTGGCCTTATAAATGGTTGAGCCGAGGTTGAGCCATACCTAATAATGATTTCTTTAAAAACTTTTTTTCGTTGTGGAAAGTTTTAAATCATTATAAAAATAAAACAATCTTAATTTTTTTACATTCAAAAATTGCAAATAAAAAAACTAAATAATTTTGAAAAATATAACTTTTGCGTGGTTTTTACGCAAATTCAACAAAATTATTTAGTTTAAAATTTTAAAAAGTAAATGAATATTTACCAGCTAATAAATTAAATTCTTTATCTTTAAATAAAAATGTAGCACTTGTATTTGATGGTATTTCGATCTCTATTTTATACTATCGCCTACTTTATTCCACTTTACTTTGACAGCACCATAAATAGATTTATACTTCCCTCGAGCAAATGAAATATTTCCATCGATTATTGGTTTAATCTTAAATTTATTTTCGCCATCAATATTAATTCCACACATGCCTTTAAATAACCATTCAACCATTACTCCTTTTGAATAATGATTTAAAGAAGCGATGCCATGTTGTGAGGATGGTCCTTCCCATCCTTCCTAAATAGTGCCAGTATTATTTTTAGCCATAAAGAGCCACCCAGGCATTTCTTCATTTTCTAATAAGCGGTAAGCATATTTAGAATCAATATCGCTTAAAACATCTAATATAAAAATAGTTGATAGAAATCCAGTTCCAAGTCTCCATTTATATAAATCTTAAGCTTGAATTAGACGTTTTTTAGCGAATTCTACTTGAGATTCATTTAATAAATGTAAATATAAAGGTCTTACTAATTTTGCTTATCGATCAGTATCAAGAGAAAAATTCGGCTTTGTAACTAGTTCTTGATATGCTTTTTTAACGCCTTCAGCATATTCTAAATAAAGTGCTTTATTTTCTATCAATCACGGATTAATTTTGTACAAAACTCCATGAAGATAAAAAATTGGAGTTAAAGAATTAATATCCTTTTTAAGTTTATGAAAAATATAAACTTTATATTCATCCTCACCTTCTTTGACATTTATCTTTTTATAAGAAAGAATCTTTTTTAGTTTTCCAGGAAAAGGATAGATAGTAACTAAAACTCGCGAAAAGAAAAAAAGCTAGTTTATTAAATGGTGGTTTTACTCTACTAAATAAAGATTTTTATAAACTAGGATCTTAATTATATTTTATTTATATCGGTTCTAAACAATCTTATAAAGGCTAAAAGAAAATGATATTAATCGAAATTGTCTTCAAATAATACATCATTTTGACCATTATCTTGCCAAGAAATGAAATATGGAATACCTTGAATTAAAGCACTATTTATATAGTCATAATCAAATTCTTGGAAGAAATTATAATCTTTAGGTAGTGGCTCACCAAAAGTACCAATCCTTTCTTCATTTTCATCAAATTCTTCATTTTCCATAATGCTATATAAACCAGAAATATTATCTTCAAAAATTCCATCACCTTTTGCTTCAACAAGAATTGCATCGGTTTTAAATGGATATTCATAAAAATATTTGGAGCATCTTTTTACTAAAAATGAATAACCTTCGCCAGTATCATATTCAAAGCTTATTTGCTTATATTTATCTAACATATCAGTTAATTTAACATTATTAAAAGAGATCCACTCATATTCTTCAGCACTATCTTCATCAATATAAATATCTTCTCCGCATCTAAATAATGAAAGATGTTCAAATCTTGTTTTTAAAAGTAAACAAAGCGAATAACTTAATTCTTCTAAAGTAATATCCTTTTTTACAAGAATTATGCGATATAAATTTTCTGGATAATCTTTCCAAGAAACTTTTATTTTAATAAATTCCATAAATCTAACCTCAAAAATATTATACCTTGTTGCTTAAGCATTACAAAATTAAAAGTTTATTATTTATCCATTTTTAATTCCAATTTAGTGGATTTGGAAAAAGAAGAGAAATATTTTAATTGGGTAAATCAAAATATAATAAACGTTACAAATAAGACTATTTTAATAAATAGAGCAACTGGCGGAATTGGCTCTTCTTTAATAACTTACTTTTCTTATTTAAAAAATGATCTATATCTATTGGTACGAAATTTAAAAGAAGGAAATATTTTAAAAGAAAAAACTTGAAAAAAGATTCCATAATAAAATTGAGGTAATTTATTTTGATTATCTTGACGAAAAATCTCTTTTAAATACGCTTGAATTAGTAAAAAACCTTGCAAATCTCACCTTTTTTTATTTTTTCCATTCAACTGTAATCTTATATTGCTCGTTATATGTGAAATCCCAATTACTATCCCAACTAGCTGGTTTTTCACTTACCATACAATGCACT
>CASFCL010000028.1 GCA_949293255.1 uncultured bacterium | reverse complement strand
GGATGCCACCATCTAAATTTAGGGAAGCATCCATGTTAGTCTTATGATATAATCCAGTTAACAAACATTTAATGTCTAGGAAACTGGGTACCTCTCATTTTAGTGCTTGTTTTTATTTACGCTAATTTTTTAATAAATTTATTTCGCCATTTATTTCGCCAAAAATGGTAAAAGATATCTTCTAAGAGGGCAATATTATGTTAGAAAACGAAAATAGGGAATTTAAAAAAACTACAAATGAAATAAAAAAGACGAACTTGCTGTTTTTAAGACTTTAAAAAGCAATAAAAACGCTATTAAAAAAGACATCGTTAATGAAGCAAATTTAAGTAGTAGAACTATTGATAGAATTATTAAATCATTAAAAACTAAAGGATTAATTAAAAGAGTTGGTTCTAATAAAACAGGATATTGGGAGTGCTAAAACAAGAATAATAAATATTAATTTTCCGTTATTTTTAAGTAAAAACTTTGCAAATCTCAAGTATTTTTTAAAAATTAACTTAGCGAATATGTCATATTTTCCATAAATTTTTCAAATGGTTCATAGGCAGTTTCATTAAAATCTTCAAAGACACATTCATAATAATAAGGGTCGCTTCCGTTCAAGGCAAAGAAGATTTTTAAGGATATTTGATCCATATTTCCAGAAGCATCTTTAGTATAGTTAAATCCTGATCCAAGGAGTTCGACTCGATAACCTTCTTCTTCATAATTTAAGAAAAATCTTGTATATAAATCTAAAGCTAATGCTACATCATCACTATAGTAACATTGTTCAACTTCGTTAAATGTATAGAATGAAAAATGAGAGAACATTGAAGCTAATGATGGGTAGAACATTACCTCAGGAAGATTATCTGTTTCTGAATTCCAGGCTCTTTGATAAATTGGAATAATATAATTTGATTGAGTGGCCGAATCATAAGAAATTACTGCATTGTAAACACCATAAAGTTCCAATGTTGAATAAACTGATCCATCTGCATTTAAGAAAGTTAAAGTATCATTATTTGCAGCAAAATATGCGTCATTATAAGTTGCATAAGAAGTATCATCATAAACAGCTGCATAATATCTTTGGGTGAAATAATAATGACCAATTACATTATTAGAAGCATCGTAAACTAATTGAGTGTAGTTATGATTAATGAATGCATTTCTAACTGCTTCAAAATCTCCACTAGGTTGATAGTAACTACCTCCGTTATCAAGATAAGCTTCAACAGTTTCGCTTGTTGCCTCGCCAAATTCACTAATAGTAGTTACAAACCTTGTTCCATTAGTAAAGTTTAATATAAACATTAATGTATTAATATCTTCTGTATAAGAAGCAGTTAAAGATTGAATTGAAGTAATATAACCTGAATCAATTCCTAAAATAGTTAAAAAAGCGTATCGATTTGAGGTATCAGTAATTGATAAATTTCTATCAGCTTCTTGACTTAATCTAGAAACATCAAATAAGGCAAAAGTATCGATTAAATCAAAATTATAAAGAGATGTAATAGGGTTATCATCTTCATCAAGTAAAAGTTCACCAGGTTGAATAACTCCTTGTTTATCAAGAGTTATTGGATAAATTCCTTCTGAAGAAGAAATATAACCTGTGCCACTAACTTCATTGATATAATAATCTTCATTAAAAACAATTTCATATTCTTCACTGTTTACTCTTACACCTGCTTTAAAACTATGAGATGTAGATAATTTTGAAATTGCGTTACTTATTGATGTGATTGATGTATCTATAGTTATAGGAGATTCAATGTCGACATTTCCATTCCCACAAGATGATATTGCACTAACTAATAAGATAGATAAACTCAATAATAAAATATTTCTCTTCTTCATAATAAAATTTCCTACTAAAAGATTATACCACGTCATAAAAATATCAAAATCTTTAATTTAAATTTTTGTTTAATTTTTAGTATAAATTTTTATTAAAAAACGATCAAAAATTTAAAAAAGTGTCAGGGTAAAAAGTCAAAATCTATCGGGATAGTGTATAATTTTATTCGATAAAGAGGCAATAAAAGAAAAAAATAGTAAACAAAGAAAAATACATTCCAAGAGTAATAGATAAAACAATTGATAGATATTTATCTGCTTTTGGAGCGGTTTGTATTGAAGGACCTAAATGGTGTGGAAAAAGTTGGTCATCTTCATATCATGCTAATAGCGAAATATTACTGGCTGACTTATCAAATAATTATCAGAATAAGACTCTAGCTAAAACATCTCCAATCTTAATTTTAGAAGGAGAAACCCCTCGAATGATTGATGAATGGCAAGAAATTCCTGCTCTTTGGGATGTTGTGAGGTATGAAATTGATAAAAGAGGTCTCAAAGGACAATTTATTTTGACTGGATCTTCCACGCCTAATAAAGAAGGATAGTTCATAGTGGTGTTGGAAGAATAGCTCACGTAAGAATGGCTACAATGTCTTTATATGAATCAAAAGAATCTAGTGGGGCTATTTCATTACAAGCTCTATGCGATAATCAATTTATAAATAAATTAACGGGAGAAGTGAATCTTTTTGATTTAGCTAAATTTGTAATTAGAGGTGGCTGGCCAGGAAACTTAGAAGTAGGAGAAGATAATATCACTCTTGTTCCAAAAAGCTATATTGAAAGTATTCTAAAAGACGATGCTCAGCAATTAGATGAAGTTAAATACGATAAGCATAAATTAAGGCTTTTATTGCGCTCTTTAGCAAGAAATGAATCAACAACAGTTTCTAATAAAAAGCTTCTAAACGATATTATTAGTGAAGAAAAAGAGAAAATTGATATTGAAACCGTTTCTTCATACTTAAATTTGTTTGAGGAGATTATTTTTAATTGATAATTTACAGCCTTTTTCAACTAACATTCGATCCTCGATAAGAGTTAAACAGAAAGAAAAAAGACATTTTTGCGATCCATCACTAGCTGCATCTTTATTAAATTTAACCCCAAGAAAATTAATTAATGACTTAAATACTTTTGGTTTTTTATTTGAATCATTAGTTGAAAGAGATTTAAAAATATATGGTGAATCGTTTGGTGCGAAACTTTTGCATTATCAAGATTATAAAGGACATGAGATTGATGCAGCACTCGAACTTGAAGATGGAAGATGGTGTGCTTTTGAAATAAAACTGGGTGGGCATCAAATCGATGAAGCAGCTAAAAATTTAATTAAAATAAATAACAGCATTGTATCTAACGGAGGCAGAGGACCTTCCGTTATGTGTGTTATATGTGGAATGTCGAACGCTGCTTATTTAAGAGATGACGGCGTTTATGTGGTTCCTATAACCGCGCTCAAACAACAGTTCACTATGAATAAATAAAGAGGCCTTCAATCCTCTTTTTTATAAAAATAATTGATATTTGCAAGGTTTTTACTTTAAAATAATGGTTTTTTATTTAATTTGTCCTAATTTTCTATTTATTTTATTAGCTTGAGCTTTGATAGAAAAATAGACAATTAGCCAAACAATAATATAGATACCAATATAGCTTGCAGTCCAAATAAGAATTGCTTGCCATTGACTTGCAATCCACCCATTCAATATATAAATTAAAATATAATCCAAATAAAGAACTACAGCATGAATTAATGTTGCATAAATAAGAGGTAGCTTCTCAATTGAATAAATAATTCCAACCCCTCCAGCAATAAAAGCTAATAAATAACTTGTTAGAATTCCTAAAGTTAATTCTTGATAAGAGATAGTTTCTATAATCCCACTTAGTCCTAAAGATACCATAACAATAGCATAAATTATTGGACCAAATCCTCCAGAAATAAAACCCTGGAAGAAAAACTTTTTAACATAATTATCAATAACAATATTTTTATTCATTATTTGTACCTCCTTTTAATTGATTGATAACATCTTCTTGAAACGTAATCTTTATGCCCGCTTTTAAAAATACAATCGATACTTCCATTAAAAGAAACTTTGTAATTATCGATATAATTTTCATTAGCGATACAAGATTTATTGATTTTATAAAAGTTTGAAGGAAGAATTTCTTCTAATTGATATAACCTATAATTTATTTTGTATTTATTACCTTTTCGATCCACGACGTAAGTCTTATTTAATAAAACAAATATACATTCTATTTCTGATAGAGATAGATATTTTGATGTGTCTTCATTTTGTCCTTCAATAATAGTTTCTTTATTATAAGAAGAAACTAATTTATCTATATCTTTTATAATAGGACAATCTTTTGAATGAATATTTAGTTCTAATTTTTCTTCAAATTCCTGATTATAACTAACTTTAAACTTCATGTTAATTATCTCCTTTCAACGAAATTATATATTGTTTTCCCTTCTCGAATTGTAAAATTACTGCGTGAGGTTAAATAATTGCAGTGAAAGGTAAAAGCAACTCCGAATTTTTCGGAATACAACTCCGAAATTTTCGGAATTCGTGTGAGGATTTATAAAAATCTAGTAAAATTTCCTGTTGTATTGGAAAAAATACTAGGGTTAAAATTATTTTATTGGTAAAACGATTTTTAAAGTAAAAATATCATCTTTTTTATCAATGGATAATTTACCTTTATAGGTATGAGTAATATATTGAATACTTTTTATCCCATAGCCATGTTTATTGATATTTTCTTTAGAAGTAGAAGTTGAATTTTCTTCCTCTATATAGAAGTAAGATATTTCAATTACTGCATTTTTATTTTCTTTTGAAACTGAAATATCGATAAGTTTTTTATCTTGATCATCAATTTTATCTAAAGCTTCAATTGCATTATCAATTATAAAATTATCTTAATTGCTATTTGGTCCTTAGTTGGAATTGGTATCGTTACTCAAGGATTCTTCGTTTATAAAACAATGCCATGGAATGAAGCGAAATGGTATTCAAGAAAGAGAATTTCTAAAAAAGGTTGGATAATCATTGGGTCAGTAAGTGCTTTAATAGTTATTGCTCTTGTAACAGTATTCTGTGTACGGTTACTGCCTGAAATTATGAAAGCATTCGTGATTTAACCTTCTTCCTCTTGGGAAAGTTAAATAAAATCTAAAAAAGGTAAGCATATCCGGGCTTACCTTTTTTTCCAAAATAATTGAGATTTGCAGGGATTTTAATTTAATTAATTAAATTTTTGGAGATTCTTCACATATTATTTAGGCTGTATAAGTTTGAATTTTTTTATAATCTGTGTTCAATTTAAAAACAAGTTAAAAAACATCATTACTAATTAACGATAAAGAAGATTTTAGAACTCTTATATTATTAAATTAATTAAAATATTTTTCGCCAAATTGCCAAGCGAAATCGCGCCAAATTGCCAAGCGAAATCGCGCCAAATTGCCAAACAGACTTGATTTAATGCTTTAATTTTAATATTATAGTGATATGAAAAAATATTATGAAAGAATAGTTGATAAAGTATTGGAAGATAAATTAAATTCTTCAGGTGCTGTTTTAATTGTTGGCCCTAAATGGTGCGGGAAATCTACAACAGCAATGCAATTTAGCAAAAGAAACATTTTCATGCAAGATATTGAAACTAGAGAGCAAAATATAAATTTAGCGAAAAATTCACCAAGTTTTTTCTTATCTGGAGAAAAACCAATCTTAATTGATGAATGGCAGATAATCCCTTTTATATGGGATGCCATTAGGTTTGAAGTTGATAAATCTGGCGAATTCGGAAATTATATTCTTACAGGAAGTGCAACACCGGTAGATGCATCTAAGATATCGCATAGCGGAGTTGGACGTATTACGACTTTGTTTATGAGACCAATGTCGCTATATGAATCAAAAGATAGTAATGGAACATATTCACTTAAAGGGTTATTTGAAAATAGTTATCCTTCAGGAGCTACATCAAATAAAACTATTTTTGAATATGCATTTTTGACTTGTAGGGGTGGACGGCCTTTATCTATTAATCAAAGCGAAAAAGTATCTCTTTCAATTAGTCGAAACTATTATGATTCTTTAATTTTTGAAAATAATTTTAATAATTTTACTTTTGTTAGTGATAAATATAAGGCAACATTAAGATCACTTGCTAGAAATATTGGTACATCATCATCGATAAAGACATTGATAGATGATGTAAAAGCTAGCGATGAATTATCGATAAGCGACACAACAATCAATAATTACATAAATTATTTAAAAGAAATATTTGTTATTGAAGATATGCCTGCGTGGTCGCCAAGCTTAAGAAGTAAAACAGCTATAAGAACATCGCCTACTAGATATTTCATAGACCCATCTATTGCAACTGTAAGTTTAGGTGTCGGGCCAAAAGATTTAATTAATGATTTAAAAACCTTTGGTTTTTTATTTGAATCTCTAGCAATTAGAGATTTAAGAATATATGCTCAGGCCAATGATGGTGAAGTTTATCACTATAGAGACAAAAATGATTTTGAAATTGATGCTATTGTTCATTTAAGAAACGGCTCTTGGGGAGCGATAGAAATTAAGCTAAATGATAGTGATCAAATAGAAAAGGCTTGCCAAAATCTTTTAAAATTTAAAAATAATATTAATACTGAAAAAATGAAAGAACCTTCTTTTTTAGCTGTTATTACAGCCTCAAAAAACGGCTATCGTAGAGAAGATGGGGTTTTTATAATTCCTCTTGATTGCTTAAAAGATTAATTTTTATATTGAAAATAAATTAAAACAAAATTACAAAAAGTTAAAAGAAGAACACAATACTAAGTGAATAATAAAAAGATTTAATAATTCTTATATTATTAAAATAATTAAAATATTATTTCCGCCAAATTGCTAAGCGAAATCGCGCCAAATTGCCAAGTGATTGTTATGAAGGCGATAATATTACTACTTCAAATTGTAAAATTTTTAATATTACTTTTATAAAATTTATTAATTAAATAAATAGAGTTAATATAGATATAGAAGAACACATCTTTGCTTAAAATCATTTTTTAACTAAATCTTTAAAGTTATTTATAACACGCTCTTTTTAGGCTCGTTTATTCTTATCATTTGCAGTTAATGTTAATTGAACATAATGTCCAAAATCAAATTAATATAAACAAAAATATGTTAAAAATGAATTTAATATAAGTTTTAAGTTAGAAAGAATTTTAGATAAATAAGTTAATTATATGCTTAATCTTAAAATATAATTCAAATAGAAATTAAGTATCAAAATTATTAAAAAATGAAAGGTTGTGCACAAATATGAAGGGGTACGCTAAATATATTGTTTAATACACTCATCAATGTAATAATAAAGTAAATAAAAATGAAAGGAGGAAATAAAGATGTTTAATAAAATCATATTACTAAGTGCGATAGCTCTTGCTTCTTTTTCATTGACTCCTTTTAGGCAATTTAAACAGGTAAATCATGTAAAGCAAAAAGTAAGTCAATCACAGCAAGAATTATCGCTCGCTGAAGAATGCGATTCTTTAATTGTAAGTTTAAAACAAAGTGCTAGTGAAGTTAATAAAAAATGCAATAATTTAATTTCACTTTTTGGGGAATCAAAGATTAAAGATTTAACAAGAATTGATGATGACGTTAAGGAACAGTTTTTAAACAAAAACTACACTCAAATGTTTAAAATTTCGCTTGAACCAAATCAAAGGAATAGCATTGATTCAATAATTGAAAGAGTTAAAAAAATTCCTGAAGTTGAATACGTTGAGAGGAACCAAAGTATTCCTGTGTGCTCTACACCGAATGATCCATATTACACAAACCAGTCTCAATGGGGGCTAAATGGGACTTATGGAATTAATGCTCCAGAAGTGCGGAGCGAATGTACAGGCTCTTCGCTTATTAAAGTGGCAATAGTTGATACAGGAATCGGCTCCCATACAGATCTTAATAATAATGTTATTGGGGGGTGTGACATATATCATGATAGTATAAGAGACGGAAATCCGTATGATAGTCACGGCACAGGAGTAGCTGGTGTCATCGGTGCTCAAGGAAATAACGCTAATGGAATTTCTGGAGTGAACTGGAACGTCTCGCTTGTAGATATGCGTTGCGGAGATTTTTTGAATCATGTATCACTGGATGCGGTATTAGGAGCGTTCAATCAATTGACTTCAATGTATTATACTCCTGCTAGAGTTCCAATAATAAACTACAGTATTGAGGGCTATGGTTATCATGGATTTATTAAATCCGCTATTTCAAATTTTCCGGGTTTAGTTGTTTGGGTAGCAGGAAATAATAATATGAATACGGATACCCTTGTTGATAACTTTGGTTCATATAATTTGCCTAATTTAATATCGGTAGGTTCTATTAATAGTGATGGAACTTTAAGAGATAGTTCTAATTATTCTCAAAGTGGCCTAACAATTGATATTTATGCTCCTGGAGGAAACATAATAACAACAGCGTTAAATAATACTTTTGAATATATGAGTGGCACTTCTTTTGCAGCACCACACGTAACAGGTGTTGCAGCATTACTTCTATCGATAGACTCATCCTTGACGGCAGCACAATTAAAAACTTTCTTTTGTGATGGGGCAATTTCTTATACGACAACCAAATTAAATAGAATAATAACTTTAAAACGATTAAACGCTATTGAAAGCGTCTATAATTATTTAGAATTTAAATGCGGACCAATAGGGAGGGCAATATAATATGAAACTTATAAATAAAAATTTATTATTTTTTGGAATGTTAATACTTTTAACTTCTTGTGGAGCAGGAGATAATACATTGGATAATAAAGATCCTATAGATCAATATCCACCAGAGAATCCAGAAATAATTTATGGTACTTTTTATGATGTAAGAGAAGCTTATGAAGACGATATTATAAGTGATCAAGATTTGATGAATATAGCTTATTGGACAAATGGAGGTAAGTTGTTAAATCTTGATAGAAAAGAGATAGAAGTAGATGAAACTAAAATTTATGAAGTTCCCGATCTTTTAGAAGAAACCGAACAAAAAATCAGATTAGATTCTTATGCATACTTAAACGAAAAGTATCCAGGACATATCAATTATAATAAATGTAAAATTGAAATATATTGTGGAATTTTTAACAATTATCATGCTTTTAAAATTCAAGATTGTCTTAAAAGCAGTTCATCGGTAGCAGCAGAAAGAACAGTACAAATTGGTGATTATTTCTTTCATTACGATAGCGCTGGTGAAAATGATGTAATTTTATGGAAAGAAAACGTTTAAGTTGTATTGTTTAAAAAATATTAATAATTTAACCTAATAATATTAAATCATTAACTAATATCAAAAAGTCTCGATTTTATCGGATATTTTAGTAATTAAAAATATATAAATTATAGTCACTTAAAAATTATAGAAGGTAGTTAAGGATTGTTTTAAAGAAGCTTTTATAAGTTTTTAATTTAATAAAGTATTACTATTTAAATATTTCATTAATTATTAAATATTTTTAGTCATCAATAGAATTTGTGGGTAAAAGTTATTCATAAGCAGGTTTAATATCATAATACAAATTAGAACACGATATATAAATTAGGTCTTTTAAG
>CASFCL010000027.1 GCA_949293255.1 uncultured bacterium | reverse complement strand
ACAACGTCCTGCTTACGCTCTTAATTATTTAACACCTAAACAATTCAAGGAAAAATATTACAAGAATTAAGTGTCTACTTTTCCTTGACTAGTGCACCTTTTATAATTTTAATTTTAATTAAAAGTGTCGATTTTATCGAGATTTTTAGACTCTAGTAATCTCGTTAAAATCGAAAGTGAATTGTGTCATTCTACCGAAGAATGGTGCATCAATTGTAACTGTACCATTTTCTTTGTCGATATTTGAGATCTTTCCTTCCATATTTGCAAAGGTTCCAGAAATGACTTTAACTTGATCTCCAATGTGATATCTATCATACATTGAGCTATCGACAACACCCATTCTCTTAAGAACGATTTCAATTTGTCTACCAGTGACTGGGACAGGTTTTTGACCACCACCACCAGATCCAGCAATACCTGTAACTCTTGGAGTGTTTCTAATCATATACCAGCTATCATCTGTCATAATCATTTCGACAAAAACATAACCTGGATATAAGTTTTTGATCTTGTATTTTGGTTCCTCTAAACCTGTTTCTTTATTCTTTACGAATTTTTGTTTTCCATCTTTATCAAGAACTGGTTCTTTTTCTTCAGCAACTAAAACACGGAAGACCAAATCTTGGAATTCCATTGTTTCTTTTCTTCTTTCGATATTTTCAGCAACTTTTCTTTCGTTTCCTGAATATGTTGTAACAATATACCATTGTTTTTCGCTCATTTTGTTGTTGTTATCTTCCATAAAATTAACCTCTCAATGATTGGAATGCATTTCTTAATTGTTCAACTAAGGTTGATCCTGCTAAATCTTCAACTGCTAAAATTAAACTTGCAAAAATAGTAATGCAAAGAACGACTCCAATTGAAGAAAGAAATACTTCCTTACTTGGCCATCTGACTCTTTTCATTTCGCGGCTAACGCCTCTAAAATAATTGATTGGATTTCTCTTTTTTTCCATAATCTCAACTCCTACTTACTTTCTTTATGCAAAGTTTTGCGGTTACAATGTGGGCAGAATTTGTTCAATTCTAAACGATTTTGAGAATTCTCAACTTTCTTAGTTGTGGTGTAATTTCTTGATAAGCATTCTGAGCAAATTAAAATAACTTTTTTTCGCATATAACCTTATCCTTATTTTAATACACTGCGATAATTTTATCTAGCAGACCTTTACTTGTCAATATAATGAAATTTAAAGTTCCAAAAATTACTCTTAAATCAGTAAAAAAGCTTTCAATTTTTTGATAGTTTGTATGATAAAAGTAGTAAAGTTCCATCGATTTTTCCTTAAATTTTAATAGGAAATTGAAAACTTTTTTATCAAAATATGCGAGATTTGCAAGGTTTTTGAAATTTTTAAATAGTTTGAAATATAGTTATCATTTTACTGATAGAAATTATCAGTAAAATGATAATAAAAAATTTAATTGCTTAATATTATATTTATTCTATGAAAAATAAAAACAATTTAAACAATTTCATTTTAAATAGACTCAACGAATTAAGACAAAATTCAGGAATATCTATTAATAAAATAGCTCAAAAAGCAAATATCTCACAATCTACTGCATTCAATGCTTTTAGTGGAAAAGGCACTACATCAACGTATACTTTAAGTGCTTTATGTAAAGCCTTTGATATCACTATGTGTGAATTTTTCTCCAATTTTGAAGAAAGATACGTTTTAAATGAAAATGAATTCGTCATAATATCTTTATTAAGAAGTCTTTCAGATACTGAAAGAGAATTTATATTGAATCAAATTCGCTGTTATATTGATTTTGTAAACGGTAAAAATAATGAAGAAAAATAAAAACAAGTGGAGCAAAATCCACTTGTTTTCCCGTTTCTTTTTAATTTTTAGATTATAAATCAACGTTGTGATAAACTTCTTGGACGTCTTCACAATCATCTAATTGATCAAGAAGTTCTCTAAATTTTGTTAATTCTTCACCTTCAAGGGTAATTTTTTCATTAGCAACTTTTGTAACTTGTGAATATTCAAATTCACTAACACCACATTCACTTGTTAAGATGTCTTTTGCTTTTTCAAAGTCTGATGGAGAAACTACTACTTCTGCAATTCCATCTTCTAAAGAAATTTCTTTAACATCAACATCATTTAAGACAAGAGCTTCTTCAAGAGTAGATTCTTCTTTATCATATTTAAAATCAAATACAGCTTCATTTTCGAAATTGTAAGCAACACTTCCTAAATGACCGCCTTTTCTTGTAATGATTGTTCTAACGTTAACTAATGCTCTATTTGAATTATCTGAAAGAGTTTGAACAATAAGTAAGCTTCCTGCTGGACCAAATGCTTCATATTCACCTTCGATATAGTTAGTTGCATCACCGCCAGCAGCTTTTTTAATTGCTCTATCGATAACGTCTTTTGGACATTGTTTTCTATATTTATCAATTGCTGCTCTTAAAGCAAGGTTGGAGTTAGGATCAGGAACACCTCTTTTTGCGGCCATATAGATTTCTTTTGAGGCACGCATATAGATTGCACTTTTTTGTTTTGCGGTTGCTGCCATTGCTGCGGCACGGACTTCAAAATGTCTTCCCATAAATTCTTTATTCTCCTTATAATGTTTAAGATTTTACTACTTTCAACTTATGAATTAAATATTAAATTTTAATAAAAACCTTCGCTTTTGAATGCGAAGGTTTAATTAATTTAGATTTAGATTGTTTATTCTACTACTTCCTTTTTGCTATTTGATCTTTTAATTAACCAATTAATAAAGACATAAATTTCATGAGCAATAAGAGGAAGGACAGCAAGTGCACAAGTAATTAACCATTCACTTACTGTTAAGTTTGTAGTTGAGAATACTTGTTGAACACCTGGAACACAGATAACAAATAATTGAAGGGCTAAACCAGCAATAAATGCTACAAGCATCATCCAGTTTTTCTTTGCAAATACATAGATGAATGAGCGATTCATATCTGACATACCAATCATGTGGAATAATTCAGAAACAGCAAGTGTTGTAAATGCCATTGTTTGAGCTTCATGTAATTGATCTGGATGTGTCATATAGAAATCTTTAATTCCCGTAAATCCTAAATCAGCAAATCCACCATTATAGAATTCTGGGCTAACAAGAGCTGCTACAAAGTAGGAAATAAGAACTGCTACTGTAATAATTGCACCGAATAAAACAGTATTTCTTAAACCACCATTTGAAAGAATTCCTTCTTTTGGATCACGAGGTTTTTCTTCCATATTCTTTGGATCTTTTGGATCCATACCTAAGGCGATAGCTGGAAGAGAGTCTGTAATTAAGTTAACCCATAATAAATGGATTGCAATAAATGGAGTTGGGAAACCAATACAGATAATAAAGAACATACCTAATACTTCAGCAATATTACTAGAAAGTAAGAATACAACAGTCTTTTTGATGTTTGCATAGATTCCTCTACCTTCTTCAACTGCTTTTTCAATTGATGCGAAGTTATCATCTGTAAGAACCATATCAGCTGCACCTTTAGCAACATCAGTACCAGTAATACCCATTGCAATACCGATATCAGCAGCTTTAAGTGAAGGAGCATCGTTAACACCATCACCTGTCATAGCACAAATATTTCCATTGGCTTTAAATGCTTTAACAATAGCAACTTTATTTTCTGGAGAAACTCTAGCAAAAACTCTAACGTTTTTACAAAGTTCTTGAAGTTCTTCAGGGCTTAAATTATCAATTTCTTTACCCATTACGCATTGGGAAGGATCTTCTGCAATACCAAGTTCTTTAGCAATTGCAAAAGCGGTATCTTTATGGTCACCAGTAATCATAACTGTTGTAATACCAGCCTTTTTAAATTGAGCAACTGCAGGTTTTGCTTCTGGTCTAGCAGGGTCAATCATTGCAACAAGTCCAACAAAGACAAGTTCTTCTTCTTTTAATTCATTTAAATTGTTATATGCAAGAGCTAAGACACGTAAAGCCTTATCTGAGAAGAACTTGTTAGCATCGTAAATTTTTGCAACATCTTCTTCTTTAATATCTCTTACTTTTCCATCAACATAAATCTTTGTTGTATGAGCTAAGATGCTATCTAATGCACCTTTTGTATAAGTAATAATTTGTCCTTCACTATCTTTATGTTGTGTAGACATCATTTTTCTAACGCTATCGAATGGAAGTTCGTTAAATCTAGGAGTTTCAGTTTCCATATCTTTTTTATGCATGTTGAATTCATTTGCGAATGCAACAAGAGCAATTTCAGTAGGATCACCATATAAACCTTCATCAACGGTTGCGTTAGAACAAAGTGACATACCTCTTGCTAATAATTTTAATGTTTTATTTGTAGATTCTTCTACGAATTCATCTTGTGTATGATAGTTATGGTTAACATAAGCTTCAACAACTGTCATTTTATTTTGTGTTAAAGTACCGGTTTTATCGGAACAAACAACACTAACTGAACCTAAAGTTTCAACACTTGGAAGTTTTCTAACAACGGTATTTGCTTTAACCATTCTTTGAACTCCGATTGCTAAAACAATAGTAACAACTGCTGGAAGACCTTCAGGAATTGCAGCAACTGCAAGAGCAATTGAAGAAATAATTGCATCTAACCAAGATTCAAGATGTCCGCCATTTCCATCAACAAAAATCCAAATAATATCAGCAATTAAAACAACTACAACAATTGCTAATGTTAACATTCCTAAGAATTTTGAAAGTTTTGCAAGACTCTTTTGGAGTGGAGTTTCCTCTTCTTCTTCGCTATCAAGAGCATTTGCGATTTTACCAATTTCAGTTTTCATTCCGGTTGAAGTAACAATACCTTTACCTCTACCATAAGTAACTGGAGTTGACATATAAACCATATTAATACGGTCACCAATACCAACTTTTTCAGAAAATACGATTTCACTATCTTTTTCAATTGGTACTGATTCACCAGTTAAACTTGATTCGTTTGCTTTTAGGTTAACAGCTTCAATAAGTCTTAAATCTGCACCGATTGTATCGCCTTCTTCTAAAACAACGATATCACCGATAACTAAATCGCTTGATTTGATTTTCATTCTGACTCCATCTCTAATTACTGTGGATTCAGGAGAAGAAAGTTTTTTCAAAGCTTCAAGTGAATTTTGAGCTTTGATTTCTTGAACAGTTCCAATAACTGCATTAAGTAAGATAACGGCTAAAATGATGATAACATCTGGCCAATCACCTACATCTAAAAATGCATTTACGACAGGTTCGCCATCAACAATCCAACCTGCACTAGCTGCATTGATTGTTTCAAAAATTGAAATACCTAAGGTGACGATAATTGCTGCAAAAAGAACAAAAATCATCGGGTTATTCATTTGTTCGATGAAAATTCTAAACCAACCTTTCTTTTTCTTTTCTTCAAGCTTGTTAGGACCGTACTTCTCTAATCTTGCTTTTGCTTCTTCACTTGTCAAACCTTTTTCAAGATCGGTTTGAAGTGCTTCTGCGGTTTGAGCGGTGGTTAAAGTTTCATAGCAAATCCCGCCAGTTTCAGTTTTTGGGTTTTCAGTTTCAACTAAATTATTTTCTTTTTCTTCTGCCATATTTTTCTCCTTTAGAAAATTAATGGTCTGGCTAATTTAACTCGCATAAGTCCGGGATACTTCGTATCCGTGATTGTCGAAGTCTTATGCTTCGCTACTCCCCATGTCGAATATTTTATAAATTTATTGAGATTATCTCAATAAAAATCAGTGTCTACTTTTTAAAGAATCCGAAAATAGTCAATTTTTGGATAGATTTTGCATCCAAAAAACTTGTAAAAACCAATTATTTTCAACCAAAAACCTTGCAGAACATTAATATTTTTAAAGAAATATGTTTTTATTAATCAAAAATTGTCTTTATCAAAATATCCCCTACTTTTTAAAAAAGATCTAACTTTCTCAATAGCATTTCTAAACCTATTATAAGCAGTTGTTGGAGGTGTTTTTGACTCCTCTGCTTGTTCAAAAATGCTATAACCGTTTAAATATAAAACTAATAAATGCCTTTCATCATCAGATAGTCCACACTTATTTTCATAGACAATTGATTGGCAAATGTCATCTTCTAAAAAGTATTTGCTTGCCTGAGCTGTATCATCATGAAATTCTAAATCTTTTATTCTAAAGAACGGATCTTCTCTTAATTTTAAATAATCACTAAAAGATATATCTTTTCTTCGATATTCTTTTCTTATTTCTTGTTGTAAGATTTTTAAATAGATATATCTAAAGAAATTCAAGAAACTGTCTTCTTTTATTTTTGAGGATGATCCTTTTGCAAATAATACAAAAACAGCTTGAATTACCATATCTTCAAGATCTAAGAGCTGTAATCCCACCTTTTTTGCTCTAGAAATATACTGGTATCTAATTGAATTTGTTTCTTCTTTTAAAATACTAATTAAATCTTTCTCTTTTCCTTTATTACCTCTTAAAGCTGTAACAAAAACATTATAGGCTTCCCTACTTCTTTCAATTTCTTCTTCCATTGTTTACTTCACTATTATCAATTTTTAACTTGGTATAAAACGATCGATGCAGCTACCGAGGCATTTAAACAACTTACATGTCCTTGCATTGGTATTTTTACCAATAAGTCACAATTTTCTTTCACTAAACGGGAAATTCCAAATCCTTCTGAGCCTACAACTAAGCATAATTTTGTATTCTTTGGGATACTATGAAGGTCTCCTTTGGCACTGCCATCAAGACCGATAACCCAAAACCCCTCTTTTTTTAATGCTCTGATTGTTTGGCTTAGATTCGTAACGTCACAACATTTTACATAATCTATCGCTCCAGTCGAGACTTTTGCAACTGTATCATTAAGTCCGACCTGTCCTCTTTTTTTAAATATAACTCCATCGATTCCAAATGCATCACTGCTTCTAAGGATTGCACCTAAATTATGAGGATCACTTAGTTCATCTAACATTAAAAGCGTTGCATCACTCTTATCTTTAACGCTTTTAAGTACTTCATCTAAAGTATAGGTTTTATAGGGTGAAACAAAAGCAACTATTCCTTGATGATTTTCTCCTTTTGCTAATTTGTCTAATTCTTGTTTATCAACAATTTCTATTTTAACGGAAAGACTATTTGCTAGATTAGTGATTTCATTATGTTTGAAATTTTTACTAACATATAGTTTTTTAACTCTTTTTGCTTCTAAAGCGTTTCTAACAGTGTTAGTACCATAAATTATAGTCATAAATAAACCTCCATTTTTTAACTTTTTTTGCAATTTCATAAAAAAAACTATATGTTTTCCTGCCTATAAATAATATTTATTATTTATATAAACTAATTCAATACTTTTAACTCTGCTGGTTTTAATTCTCTTTTAAGTTCATCTAAAAAGAAATTAATTGCCTTTGTATCTAAGCTAGAAAGCTTGAAAACGACTCTTAAATAACTATTACCATCTTGTTTAACTAATGATGATGAAATATCTTTAATTGTTAATTCACATCTTTCAGAAATTTCTAAAACCATTGATAAAACAGGAAGACTTGAATCAACAATTAATAAAACATTTGAATTTTTTCTTGATGCAACATTTTCAACTTTTCTAAATGCACCTAAACAAAGGAATGTAATTAAAGTTGTAATTGTTCCAATAACAAAATATCCAGCTCCAGCGCACATTCCTAAAGCCATCGTAACCCACATTGAAGCAGCGGTTGTTAATCCTTTAACATTAAATCCATTTTGAATGATTGATCCAGCACCTAAAAAGCCAATTCCAGTAACTCCAGCTGCTGCAAGTCTCATTGGATCTCTACTTGCTTCGCCTGAAATTCCATAAATTGATAAAATCATAATTAAGGCACTACCTAAAGAAATTAAAATATGAGTTCTAAATCCTGCAGCGTGACCATTAATTTCTCTTTGAAAACCAACTAAACCACCAAAAAAAGTAGCTGCAATTAAAGAAAGAATAATTAAAAGTGCATTTCCTACCCACATAGGAGCTGCGCCATTAAATCCGGTATTGAACCAATTTACGATAAAACCATCAGCCGATGAAGAGGCTGTAAAATCATATAAAGTTGTAAAAAAATTATTAATCATAATTTTCTCCTAATTATAAGATTCCTAAATCCATTAATTTCTTTCTTAATTCATCAGATTTAGCGAAATCTTTATTATTTTTTGCTTGTATATATTCATTATACATTAATATTTCTTCATCGTTAAATTTTTTAGGTTCAAAATGAAGACCTAAAATCGAACACATATCGGAAATTTTATAAAAATCTTCTTTAATTTCTTCAATATCGACATTCTTTGTTCTTAAATCTTGGTTAGCTTTTTTAATCACATCAAGTAAATAAGTAATTGCATTAGAAATATTTAAATCATCAGCTAAACATTCTAAAAACCTAGTGATTTCCTTGCTCTTTTCATTTAAAGGTTGATTTTCAACATTCATTTTTAAATTTAATTGCTTATAAACTTGAGCAATTTTATTTAAAATTGTGCGGTTATCATTAATTGTTTCATCATTTAAATTGATAACACTTCTATAAGGAGCGTTAATTAAGAATAATCTAATTAAATCAGCACCATATTCTTCGATTGCATCCTTTGCTAAGATGACATTACCAAGTGATTTTGACATTTTATCACCGTTGATATTCATCATTGCATTATGCATCCAATAATTTGCAATATGGTTATTATGCATAGCTGTTGCTTGAGCTACTTCATTTTCATGATGTGGGAATTTTAAATCCATTCCACCTCCATGAATATCGATGTATCCTCCAAAAATTGAATCAATCATAACACAGCATTCAGTATGCCATCCTGGTCTACCTAAACACCATTTTGTATCCCGTTTTATACCCTTTTCAGTTTTCTTCCATAATAAGAAATCTAATGGGTTTTTCTTTTTAGTATTGGTTTCAACTCTTGCCCCTGAAATAAGTTGATCTTTCTTCATTTTTGATAAAATACCGTAGTTCTGCACGGAATTTACATCAAAAAAGACTTCTCCATCAACTACATAAGCGTTTCCAAGTTCAACTAATTTATCTATATATCTTATAATATCATCCATATATTCAGTGACACGAGGATTCTTATAAGCAGGTAAAACGTTCATACTTTTTAAGACATCTTTATATCTAGCAATATATCTTTCAGCAATCTCTTTTTCACTAATTCCTTCTTCAAGAGCTTTATTGATAATTTTATCATCAACATCAGTATAATTAGATACGTATTTTACTTTATAACCGATGTAATTTAAAAATCTAACAAACGTGTCAAAAACAACGACTGGTCGCATGTTTCCAATATGTGGGTCGTTATAAACTGTAGGTCCACAAACATACATATCAACCTCGCCATCATGAATCGGTTTCAAAGTTTCTAAATTACCTGTTAAAGAGTTATAAATTTTAATATCCATAAACTTTTACCTCGCTCAATATTCTATCAAAAATTAGCCCAATATTATATTAATTTAACTATTATTTTCTAATTTTTGGATATAAAAACAGCATTTTTAGTGAGAGGTACCCAGTTATTAATTTTAAAATCTAAGTGTACAAAATCTTCAAGATAAGAATGTACACTTTTTTAGTATGATATACCTTTGTGAGGTGTATCTATGATGGTTAAAT
>CASFCL010000026.1 GCA_949293255.1 uncultured bacterium | reverse complement strand
TTAAAAGACCTAATTTATATATCGTGTTCTAATTTGTATTATGATATTAAACCTGCTTATGAATAACTTTTACCCACAAATTCTATTGATGACTAAATTATTTTTATTTTTTTAAAATTTCTTCAAAAAGTTGAATTTTATAAAACAATTAATTATTTAACTTAAAGTTTTTCTTTTGATGAAGTTCTAAGAAGCTTTCTTAAAGTTTCATTATAATTTGCATATTTAAATCCTTTAGTAACAATAAATACTAAAATCATCATAACTAAAGCTGGAAGAAGTATAGTATTAAAATTTTCTATTCCAGCAAAAGATAAAATCATAAAAAATCCAGTAATTGGAGTTCTATTAATACATGCAAATAATGTAACTGTAGATAATAAAATTACTAATAAATTCATCGATGAATCATAACTAGGAATCATCTCTAATAAATAAATTAATAATCGTCCAGACATTGCTCCTAAACATAAAGAAGGAACTAAAGATCCTCCAATAAAAGAGGAATTTGAATAGATAATATAAGCAATAAATCTATAAAGAAAATAAATTAATAAAAGAAGCCAAGTAATGTTTAAATCTTCCAAGATCCAGTTAAATAAATCACTTCCATCATAGGCAATAATAGGAACAAAAATTGTAATTAAAATAGCTGAAATATAAAGAATAAAATAACGATATTTAATATAGAAATTTTTATAATTTTTGTTGATAAAAGTTTTCAAAAACTTGATAAATTGAATCAAAATCAACGCAAAACCCAAATTAATTATTAAAATTAGTGGAAAAACATAAGAATTTAAATCATTAAAATTGAAGGAAACTTTCATTGAAATTACAAAGTGTGGATTTATAAAATAAGATATAAAAAATGCCACAATACAAGTAAGACAAGTTTTATAGAAAGAGGATAAATTTATCTTTTCATGAGCCTCCTCAAAAGAGTAAGAGATACCTGCAAGAGGCGATAAAACAGCACTTGCAAAACCTGCTCCCATCCCGATTGCTATATCTTCACCAACTTTATCATCTTTAATTTTTAAAATATCTCTTGTTCCTAACATTATTACTCCACCAATAAATACTGAAGGTGCTTCAGTTCCCATTGGAATACCATTAAAAAATGTAATTAAAGAATTAATTATCATTAAAGGTAAAGCTTTATACCATTTAATAACGCTTTTATTAGAAGCAACATTTAATTCAAGTTGATGTAAACCTCCGTTTTGAATTGATCCATCCATCTTGATTAAGAAAAATCCAATGACTGTAAAAATTAATGAAAATAAGATTCCAACTATAAAAGAAGTTAAGTTATATAAAGAAAATGCACCTTTTGATAATTCTACTATCAAAGTAATTAAATATTTATAGCAACCAATGATTGTTCCTATAATTATCCCTCCGGTGATGCACTTAATATATTCTAAAATAACTTCCTTCTTATTTTTCATAAACTACCACATTATTTTAAAGATATTAATTTGAAAATAAAGTTAAAATTAAATTAATTAAGACCTTTGAATTGTAAAATTTTTAATTTATAGCAAGAATTTGTTTAATAAAAAATTGCATAGAACTAAAATCATTTAGGTAGGGATGTTTTATTGGGGTTTTTGTCTTCAATTTTTGCGGGAGCTACATCAATTTTATCTAAATGTGGTGTTAAAAATACAAAGTCAAAATTAGCGACTGCATTAAGAACAAGTGTCGTTTTAATTTTAGTTTGGGTTATAGTCTTAATTAATGGTTCATATAATCAAATTCCTAATTTAACTCTAAATAATTGGATTTTTTTATTACTTTCTGGATTTGCTACAGGCTTAAGTTGGCTATGTTATTACTATGCTTTGAGCTTAGGACAAGTAAGTGTGATTGTATCAATTGATAGATTAAGTGTAGTTTTTACAATTTTATTCTCTATAATTTTCTTAAAAGAAAAACAATCTATAAAAGAACTCAATGGTTTATTTTGCTTAATAATTGTCTCTTTATTTATGGCTTTGTTGACTTGATAGAAAAATATAATTTTTTTTTAAATTGACACCGTGTCATTTTTATACAATAATTTTATTGACACGATGTCAAAATTAACGGAGGATACTGATGGAATATATCAATTTAGGTAATAGCGATTTAAAAGTTTCTAGGATCTGTCTAGGTTGCATGGGCTTTGGAAATGCTAGCGGTATGCAAAATTGGGCTCTAAATTATGAAGAAAGTGAAAAAATCATTAAACACGCTTTAGATTTAGGGATTAACTTTTTTGATACAGCAAATTGCTATTCAAATGGATCAAGCGAAGAATTTTTAGGTAAAGCTTTAAAAAAATATGCAAAAAGAGAAGATGTCATTATTGCTACAAAGGTTTATTTTAATGAAGGCAAATTATCAAAAGAAGCAATTCATAGAGAAGTAGATAATTCCTTAAAAAGACTTGGAACTGATTACATTGATTTATTAATTATTCATCGTTTTGATTATGACACACCTATAAAAGAAACAATGGAAGCTTTAAATGAAGTAATTAATGAAGGAAAAGTTAGATATATTGGAGCAAGTGCAATGTATGCTTATCAATTTGCTAAAATGCAAGATTGTGCTAGAGAAAATGGATATCATACTTTTATATCAATGCAAAATCATTATAACCTCATTTATAGAGAAGAAGAACGAGAAATGATGAAGTTATTAATTGAAGAAAATGTTTCTTCAACTCCGTATTCACCTCTAGCAGCTGGAAGACTTGCAAGATTATGGGCTTCAGATACAAATAGAAGTAAAACAGATGCTTTTGCTAATAAAAAATATGAAAGTACCAAAGATGATGACATTAAAATTGTTGAAAGAGTATCTGAATTAGCTACTAAAAAAGATGTAAGCATGGGTGAAATTTCACTTTCATGGCTTTTATTAAGAAAACCTGTTGCTTCAGTTTTAGTTGGAGCTACAAAAACTAAATATCTTGATGAAGCTAATAAAGCTTTTGACGTTAAATTAAGTGAAGAAGAAGTCGAATATTTAGAAGAATTATATAAACCACACCATGTTGTTGGAGCATTAGATAAAGGAGGAACATTATAATGAAAGTATTGGTTATCAAAGGCAGTCCAAGAGTCAAAGGAACAACAAACACAATCGTTGAAGAATTTATTAAAGGTGCAAAAAGTGATGGTCATGAAGTTAAGGTTTTGATAATGGTAAAGGAGCTATTAAACCTTGTTTAGGATGTGAAGCATGTGGAATGAATGGAACTTGTATTCAAAAAGATCCAATGAATGATTTAATTCAAGACATTTTATCAACCGATTATTTAGTTCTAGTTAGTCCAATGTATTACTTTGGTTTAAGTGCACAACTTAAAGCTGTAATCGATAGATTTTATTCTCATACAAGTAAAATAACAAATAGACATTTAAAGGTAATTTATATTGTCGCTGCTATGAGTGATGATGATAGAGATTGGGCAGCAATTGAAAAACATTTAGACACTTTAACTGATTATATGCAATTTAATGAAGTTGATAGAATTATGGCTAAAGGTGCTGGGGAAGTTTATATGATTGATAAAAAATATCTTGAAAAAGCATATAAAATCGGCGCAGAACTCAAATAAAATTTAAATATTTACTAAGAATTTAAAATTTTATGCCTATGAATTTGATTAATGATTTTAATCAGGTTCATAGGTCTTTTTATGCATTAACTATTAATTAAAAGTTAATCATAATATTTAAAATAATTATATATCTTGTATAATTTATTCTTGATTCATAAGGAGGGAATTATGAAAATTTTAGGAAAGACATTATTAGTATTAGCTTGTTTAGGAAGCTTTTCGCTTGTTTTGAATTCGTGTGGTAATCAAGAACAAGAAGAAGAAAAGACAACAGGCTATAAAGTTACAACAAATGCTGGTGAAAATACAACGATTCATATTTTAAATAACGGAATTGAATATATTGAAGGTGATTCAATTACATTTAGAGTAGATGTTTTAGATGGATATTTACTTGATGATGTATCTGTGGCAACAAGTAGTGGAAAGGATGTTGAATGCTCTCCTTTAATAAGTATCGCAAATGGTTATTCATTTATAATGCCAGCTGAAGATGTAACAATCACAACTACAGCAAGCGAAATTACTATTGATACTATAATTTCTAATCTTTCTAATAAGAAACTTGAAATAGATGTTAATAAACATACTCAATACGGAAATTTAAATGGTTCTGAAGGTTACGATCAATATTACTTAGACTCAGATATTAATATTTTTCTTGGTGAGACCTCTTATTCAATATTAGAAGTTGATGGTGAAGATCCTTCAATTATTTATAATGAAGGTTCAATTTATAAAGATGAAGTAACAGGAGCTGCAGTTTATAAATCTATTAATTTAAATAATGAATTAGTTGTTGAAGATATTTATAGTGAAGCAACAATTCCTTTTGATAGTTTATTCTTTAATCCTTTTAATATTTTAACCTCAGATAATTTTGTTGAAGGAGAAGAAGGCTACACTTTAACAAATGTTTCTGACACAAATAAATCTTTAATATACAGTATAATTTCACACTATGTTTATGATGCAGATGCAAATTTCGTCTTTAATATTGTTGATAGATATACATTAGGATTTATTTATGTTGGAGAGGTTGTTGAAAGTTCATCGGGATACTACACAACTCAAGATACATATAAAGGAACAATTTCTTTCACTTATAGAGAAGATAGTGATGTAGTTCCTTATAGTGAAGAAAGTTATCATAAAGGTATCGAAAAAGCTTTTGAAGAATTAGATTCAGCTAGTGGATATACCTATAATATGACAAGAACTATCGACTACAGTGATGAAACAAATGCAGCCGTTAGAATTACTCCAAACGCACTTCATTATGATTCTTATTTTGATAGTTTTCTTGAAAAAGACACCGGTTTTGCAGTGTTTAATGATAATAATTGGTACTTATATCAAATTCAAGATGGTGTTCCAGTAACCGAAGGTCAAAATCTTGGAAGCGCTGATGATTATACTTATACTCCAATTATGCATGGATTCTCTTCACTCTTATTTAGAGCAACTGGAGAAGAAAATATTTATAGAATTAATAATCAATCTTTAGCAACTTCAATTGTTTATAATTTAGTCGACGCAGTCGAATATTCAAATTTATCCGGAAATAGTATGCTTGTAGATTATTTAGAAATAGAAGTTGTCGATAATCATTTAAAATCATTTAAATATGAAATCAGTGCTACAAGTGGAGGACAAACATCTTCATATTTGATGCAAGTTGAAATTACAAATGTCAATTCAACAACAATTGATTATGATTTCTTATTTTCAACTGCTGAACCAAGTTGGTTTAGTAAATGTATCGGAACTTTTAAAGGAACCGATCGCAATGATGGAACTGAATATACAGTTGTAATTACTTCAAGTAGCAATATTACCTTAAATGGAAACGCTGTTACTAATATCAGTTTTTCAACAACCGATTATTATGCAGTTATTAATTTCTCTTATAATGATGGTAATTATAAATTCCAAATCTCTTATGAGAATCAAATCATTGATTTAGAACAAACTTCATATTTACATCTTCCTGATAGTTCATTTATTAACATGACCTATCAAGCTTAATTTTTTAAAAAAAGAAAAGTGCTTTTTATGTCTTCACTATAAAGGATGATGAATTCCAAAAAGCACTTTTTAATTTTCTAAGTTATTATTGATTAGAAAATTACATATTTGACCTTATCATCGGTAATTGTTGAGACAAGATCAAGAATTGAAAGAATAAAGCCGATAATAGGAATAATACATAAAATTCCTACTACAAGGTTAGTAACATTTTTTTCTGTTCCTTCAGCATATGTACAAATACGATAAATAGCTGAGAAGATCCACCCCCAGAAAGGAATGAGTAAAATGATTCTAACGACTTTATCGAGTGAATCAAACCATTTGACCATGGAATCTATCCTCCTTTTTTGATTATTATATCATATCGAAGGAAATATTCCTTTATAAAATTGTATTTTTTTTGTGCTTTTTGGTTAATATATAACTTTTGTTTATGGAAAATTAGCAAAAGAAGTATCGATAATTTTTGTTCAACTAATAGCAAAAACCTTGCTAATCTTTATAATTTTAATTGTTTATACAAAAAGAGGTTTATGAAATTTAAATTTTTAGTGTTAGTTTTGTTTGGTGCTTTGATTACTTCTTATATGACTATTGAACATGAAGTACCAAGCACTTATTATACCGTTACATTTGATAGTAATGGAGGAAGTGAAGTTTCTTCTCAAAAGTTTTAAGTGGTAACCCTGTTGTTAGACCAGATAATCCATTTAGAACTGATTATAATTTTGAAGGATGGTTTGTTTCTATTGAAGAAGATGCAAGACAATAGATTTTTGAAACAGATAGAGTTACAAGTGATATAACTTTATATGCTCGTTGGATTTCGAAAGAAGTAGAAATTGAAGCTACACCTTCGTTAGTATTTGAAAGAAATAGTAACGGATATACAGTTACCCATGTCGGCGATGAAGAATATATTATAATACCTTCTACTTATGAAGGAGAAAGCGTAACAACTATTGGTGAAGGTCCTTTGCAAGAAAACAAATTACCTCAGCTATAATTGCTGATAGTGTCGATACTATCGAAAGAAATGTTATTCATAACTGTTCTGTTTTAGCAAATGTCGATATTTCAGTAAATAGCAATTTAACCACAATTGGGAATAATGCTTTTTCAGGAAATTCATCTTTAGAAAGTATTTTTATTCCTAAAAATGTTTCTTCAATTGGGGATAGTGTTTTCAATAATGCATGAAGTTTAAATCATATTGCTGTAGATAGTGAAAACGAACATTATTCAGGTGAAGGAAGTAATTTAATTGATCTTTCAACTTCAACACTTTTAAGAGGATCAAATACAAGCGTAATTCCTGAAGGTGTAGTAGAAATTGCAACTGCATCTTTTAGAAGAAGTACAATTACTTCTATTAATATTTCTTCAACTATTACAACAATTGGAAATTATGTTTTCGATGACTGTGAAAACCTTACAAGCATTACAGTAAGTGAAAGTAATAATACTTATAGTTCTGATAGTGGATTAGTATATTCCAAAGATTTTAATGAATTAGAAATTGTTCCTGAAGGTATAAATGGCGATTTAATATTAAGAGAGGGTTTAATTTCTTTAGGTTATGGTGCTTTTTACCAAATTGGAAATAATTTAAATTCGATCACAGTTCCTCATTCAATTCAAAGTATTGGAAATGCTGCTTTTAGAAACCTTAATTTAGAATATCTTGCTTATAACGGAACAGTTTCAGAATGGATAGCTCTTTTAGAAAGCGGAAACATAAATTCTAATTATCTTGGATATAATGAAAGCAAAAGAACTATCTCAAATATTAGATGTTTAGATGGCGATGCTCCTTTATTTGCCGAGTAAAATACATTAATTTGTGTCTAATTTGTTAAAGAATTAGTAGTGTTGTAAAATCTATATTAAATAAATTTAATATTTTCCAATAAAATGAATATCTAAATCGTATTAAAGGTGTATGAGCGTATGGAAGAAACAAAGTTAAAGGAATATGTAGCAGAACTTCAAAAAGGCAATATGTCAGCTTTTGAACAAGTTTATGAGCTTTGTAAGCGTAGCGTATTCTATAACATTTACGCTCTTACTAAGAATCATGAATTAAGTGAAGACTTGCTTCATGACACGTTCATTAAGTTCTTGAAAGAAGTAAATAATATTAATCTAGATAAATCTATTGGAGGATATCTGATGGTAATATCTAGAAATATTACCTACGATTACTTCAAGAAACATAATCGAGTAGTTGAGTTTGATGAAGGACTCGAAAATACTGAGGGGGTAGTTGAAGAAAAAGATGACTCGGATATTTTACTTGAAAGAATCAAGAAAATACTTAAGGATAAAGAATTTGAGATCTTCGTTCTTCACACAGTAAATGATATGAGATTTGAAGAGATTGCAAAAATTAAGCACAGGCCGTTAGGCACAATTCTATGGGCCTACAATAACGCTATTAAGAAAATCAGAAAGGAGTTAGCAGATGAAATTAGTTGACGATAAAGATATTGTTAAAAAAGTTAAAGAAACAACTAATTATGAAATTAAGTTGAGTTCTGCAAAGATTTTATCTGATTTTAATAGTGTTAAAGAAAAAGAAAACCAAAGAAAGAAGAGAGTTTTTACTATAGCATCCATTACTACATTTGGAACATTAGCATTAGGTGGAGCACTTGCTGCTATAATTGTTGTTGGCTTAAATAACAACGGCAATAATCCCGGAAATATTACCCCTATTAATCCTGTTGAATTTGTTGGAATTAATGATTCAGAGATTTTAGCTAGTGAAATTTTAACATTTACAGGTTTCACAAATGGTGAATCTACAAACGCTTTAGGTTTACATAAAACACCTTTAAGAGCATATACATCTCAATATGCTCAAAGTGCATTTGATAATGTTGTTACCGAATTTGATAGTGTTTATTTTGGAATTGAAAGTATATTTAATTTTGAAAATACAGTTATTGTTGATAAGGCAGAAGATAATGTAATCAATAATGAAACTTTTAAATATACTTCCTTGATCTATTCAGCTTCTAACAATTTAGTTGGTCAAGTTTATTATAATGATTTAAGCATTTTTGATTATGAAGAAGAAAATATAAGGTACTTAAATGCATATTATGAAACAGGAAATTCCTTATATCATTTATATATAAATAGAGAACTTGAAGCTGATAATCATGAAACTGAAATTGAATTAGAAGCTACTTTCATCAATGTAACCAATTTCAATGAGATTTATAAAATTGGTAAAGAAAGCGAATATAGTGGTCATGAAAGCGAAAATTCTTATTCTTATAAGATTTATGATAGTCGTCAAGCTTTAAGAAATGATTCATACATTTATTGCTTAGAATATGAAACCGAAATCCAAGGTACAAGAGAAGAAATCGAAATGAATATTGAAAAAATTGAAGGAAATAATGTCCATGAATTGGAATACCAGGATATTACTAAAGTTAATGATTCAACCTACACATTCTTAACTGAATATGAAGATGAACTTAACGATCAAGAGTTTGAATTTAACGTAACATTAACCATTCAAAAAAGCACTAGAACATATACTTCAGAAAATTTATCAAAAAGTTTTTAAAAAATTCCAATAATTTATCTCACTCAATCGTATTAATGGTGTAAAGACAATAAAGGAGATAAAAATTATGAAAAAAATTAAATTATTAGGATTACTCGTTGGAATCGTTGGAGCAGGTTTGTTAATTACAAGCTGTAGTAGAATAACTGATAAAATCTTTGGTGAAGATAATGGTGGAGAAACATTATCCAATGCTGATACATTCCAGCTTCAAGCAATGTCAGCCTTAAAGATGGTATCAAGTGATGAAACTGTTCTACCAAGAATGATGGCAAATCAATTAACAGATGAAGATGTAACTAAAGTAAAGGAAATCCTTCCTCAATTAGACTTAATGTTAAATGGATCTGCAACTGTTGATAGCACAATTACTGAAGGTGAATTTGTCATTAATGAAGTAACATATGCATATCAAGAAACAATTACATTCACAGACATTAACTTCGAAAAAACAACTTATACCTTAACTTATAATGTAGTTAAAACTGAAGTTGAAGAAGATTTAGAAGATGAAGAAGTAGAAACAACAACAATCATTAACGGTGTAGCAACTTTAGATGGAACAACCTATCTTGAATTCGTTTCTAAAATTGAAGAAGAAACAGAAAGAGATGAAAACGAACTTGAAAGATCATTTAGAATAAACTTAGGTGAAGGCAGTTATGCACTTGTTGAAGAATCTTATGAAACCGAAGGTAGTGAAGTTGAAAATGAATTCGAATATACTTTAGTTGAAAATGGTGTTAAGGTTCTTGAATATTCCATCGAAATTGAAAAAGATGGTTTCAAAGATGAAATTGAATATGAAGTCAACGAAGTTGAATATAAAGTTACTAAAGTTAACGAAGAGGAATATTTAATCGAAGTTGAAAAAGATGACGACTATGAAGCCTTTGCAAGATTTAGAAAAGTAGTTGCAGAAGATGGAACTACTTCCTATGAATTAATCCAATAGTTTTAAAATTAAAGGGTTCCGAGCTTAGCCTTAGAGCTAAGCTCTTTTTCATTTTTATCACCTCCTTTTTACTGCCTTATACTAACAAGATTGCTTAAATTTAAAAAATTTACCATGCAAATCTCAATTTTTTTTCAAAATTTTTGTCACTGTCAAAAAAATAAAAAGAAAACACCTTAGGGGTTCATGGCGTTTTCTTTACCTATAATAAGAACGTGAAGGATTCTTACTACACTACGGAATTTAGGAGTAATTATAAATTTATAATATGTCAGGATACTTAGAATATTTATGGGGGATAGAGAAATAAATAGTCTATGTAAGAAAGGAATTATCACTCAATTATTAGATGGATTAATATTGTATAAAGTTTATAAGTTCAAAATTGGAGGTAAAAAATTAAGAACCCAAATATTTATAAATACTCCTTAAAGAGTTTTTAATCTTTAATTATCTAAATCCAAAAGAACTAAAAACTCTTTTAATTTAAATTCCAAGTCCTTTAAAAGGATTGATCTAACAATTGAGCTTCACTAATAAAGAATCATTAAATATATTAATATTATTATTATCCGAATCAGTATTAAAGATTATAGAATTAAGTGATAAATCTATATCATTAACGTTCTTTCTTTTAATGCATAAATCAATTTTAATAATTACAAATCTAAGTGCTAATCCACCAATTAATGATGCTAATATCAATATAAATATCGAAGAAGAAATAGTAGCAGCTAGAATTGATGTAATACTTAAATAAACCAATCCAAGTAATCCACTAAACCATCTTATAACCATTAATGAATAATGAACAACTATATATAACGAATATAAATCTTTAGTATTTAATGGCGATAAATCATGAAGAATAATAAAAGTAGATAATATTGAAATAGCAACAAAAAGCAAACCTAAAAGAACATATCGAAGCTTTTTAACTTTGATAATTAAGATGGTCAAAGCAATTACCAGTAAGATAATTGTCAAGAAGTGGTTGTTAATTTCTAATAATAATTTGCCTATCATTTTCTAAATTATAACAAAACTTAAAAATTAGTAAACTTTGTATAAGAAATGTAATATTTAGAGGTGGTGGAATTATTATTTAACCTTTTCCTTTTATTGTTTTAGGCTCTCTTTTATTTTAGTCTCACCTTTTTATTAAAATACTTTCTTTATTAAACTTTATTATTTTTAAATCTTTATTTGAGCTGCATCAGATTTGCTATAAATTTCTTTTTGAATTAATTTATGTGTACCATTTAGTTTAATGGTGGAATGATTGGTGGAACCAATGGTGGAATGGAATATGTAACTTATTTATTAATTACCCACTTTTTTAACTCCTACTTTGTCTTCCAATTTATCTCCTACTTTATTTTCTAATTTTCACTTTTTAAAACTTTTCATTTTCCCCTAATTTCAAAATTATCCTCCCTATATTAACAAGATTGCTCTAATTTCAAAAATTTACCAAAAAAATGGCTCATCAATAGTATTTGTGGGTAAAAATTTACAAAAAAGCTAATTTACTCAATATTTTCTCATAAAAAACTTTCTAACTTTAAATTAAATTAAAAA
>CASFCL010000025.1 GCA_949293255.1 uncultured bacterium | reverse complement strand
TTGTGTCCTTTCCGTCCGGGTCAAAGGACGGTGGGACACAAAAGAGCCTGTGGCTGAAGACACCCACAGACTCTGCCAATCCGAAAATGAACGCCAAAAGTCAACGGTGGGGCATCTTCACTCGGAACGCAGTTTATATCACTGTGTTCCAAGGTCTTATGCATCCCATCGTCCTAATGGCCATCTCGGACTATTGAGATTGATATAGGCAACCGATCATTCAATTGCCTGGCTCTATTATCGCAGTTTTTATTTTTTGAAGAGCAACTCATTGAGTTGGTCATAAAGCTCAGAAGCTAAGCCGTTTTTCCATTTCAAGGCATAAAAAAGGACCCCTTTCCTACTGTCTAGGATTTGGGGTACCTCTCAATTGGAAGGAAGCTTTTTTATTTTTCTTTATAGCTTCATGTAAGATCGAAATATTAAATAAAACATCTTGATTACTGGTTCTAATAATTTATTTTGATTTATAAATATAAGAATAGTTTTTTCTTTTATAAACACTAAAAGTACTGGAGATAGCATCGCTCATTCCTTTAGCATGTTTTGCAGAGATTGATTTTGAAGAAAAAAATAGCATCAATTAAATAAGAAGCTTCGGTTTCATTGAAGATTCTTGAATATAAAGCCACACCTTTTTTCTTCTTTTTAACAATGTCTTATCCTAAATCTTCTAAAAGTTGAATCGATGTTCCAATGCTTTTTCTTTCTATTTTCATTTTATAAACATCTTTTATTTTATTAGAGATATCTTCGTAAGTTAAATAACGATCTTCGTCGCTATACTCTTGAAGAACTTTTAAAATTAAAAATATTGATGCTTTTTTACCATTTTCCATACTTAACATATTATTCCATACTATTATTTTAAATTTTCTTCATTATCTATTTTGTCCAATCTTAATCCCTCTTTGATCTTAGGAAATTCATAAATAGAAATTAAAATCAAAACTAAAATATGAATAAAGTAAGCAAAATATATGATATAAAATTTTTGAGATTCATCGATTAAGGAGAATCCTAAATTTCCAATAAGCAATGTTAAAGAACTTATTCCAAGTGCCAACGCTTCTTTTTTATAAAAGATTTTCCTTAAATAATCTAAAGTTATTGGCATTAATAAACTAATCCCAAAGTTAAAGAAAATTACTCCTAAATAATCAGATATAAATATCATCGATATAAATGTAATCAAAATTGATAAAGAAATATTAATCTTATTAGGAATAAAACTTCCAATTGTTTTGCCTAAAAAAGAAGCAAGACAACAATATAGATAAAAATATTGCATTATAAAGTTAGAAGGAAGACCTTTACTTAATCCACTTCTGAAAAATAAACTTATGAGAATAAGTATAAAAAATATCGATGAGAATTCACTTTTTAAATTCTCTTTTTGATAGCTAGGTTCAATATATTCACTAGTTATTCTTCTATAAGCACATAAATTAAATAAGTTATATAGGACCATTAAAGCTATACCTACATAAATTAAATAAATTAATTCATCAATATTAAAAAATGTAAATCCAATTCCTAAGCCCATCACTCCTGTTGATATATATAAACCAAGAGGAATTTTAGTTTTAGCTTTTCTTAAAATCTCTTTACTACCACTTACATGAAATAACGCATTCCCTAATCCTAGAAATACCATTGAAAAAAATATATCAACAGTAATTAAAGATCCTAAAATCATAAATAAAATTGATAAAGTAATGAAAATATTTTTATATTTATTAAAACGGTCAACTATATACCCTAAAAAAGGCTGAGTAGCAAAAGCAATTATGTTATATCCTAATACTGCATAAAAGAAAGCTGAGTCAGTATAAGAAAAATAGGAATGATAAAAAGTATAGACAGCACTAAAATCTACCAAAAAATGAAAAATCATCATGAAGATAATTTCAGTGATAAAGAAATAATTTTTACTTTTCATCATCAATTAATAAAATATTTTCGTTAATAAATACTCTTCTTAAAATATAGACAACAATTAAATAAATAATGATAAGTCCAATTATTGAAAGTGCGTTATAGAAAGGTGTACCCATATTTAAAGCCATCAAGAAAGTAATTACAATTGTTGAAAAATTAGAGATTAAACTAATCAAAAATGAACATTTATAATCATAAACGAGTCTATTTATCATAAATCCTTCAAAAATTATGACTAAAATTTCTAAAACAACCAATGAAATCGTATAAATATAATCAATATCTACAAAATATTTGATTATTTCTAAAATTGAATTGATAACTACATTTGAACCTAAATTAATAACTGAAAAATACAAAATATCTTTAAACTTTTTCTTATTAGTTAAAATTATACAAATTGGAACTTCTACTACTATTGTTATAACAACACCAAAAATAACTCTAAAATATATTTCCCGCATAAACTATTTCTTATTATGTTTTGATTTAATAACAGCGTAAATAATAACACCTATAATTAAAAGCAATAATAAAGCACAAAAAGAGCCTAAAATAATTAATCCAGTATCATCGCTTCCAAAAGGAGTATCAGGAACAACATCAAATATTCTATTCATAGTTTTCCCTCCATTTATACTTATAGTTTATAACTTTCTATAAGATACTGCTAATATAAAAATCTAAATAATAATTCTAACTTGGAAAATCATGACTATAATCGTTTGACCAATAATAAAATTCTTTATAAATTCCTTTTGTAGAGAAAATATATTCTAATTCACGAGTTTCATTTACACAGTCTTGATCCCATGCTCCATAAGAAACTACTACTAACATTTTTATTTCTAATTATATTGATTATATTTTCATCATTTAATGTATAAGCTAAATCAACTGGATTATTTAAAAGAGCTAAATCATCAAAGATCCTTGTGTAAAGTTTCTAACATTATATAAGCCAGAAAAAGAAATAACTCCATCAAATAAATATGGGGTTCTTAAAAAGAAGCACACCGTTTGAAATGCTACAAAAGACATTCCTAGTAAATAAGGTAAACCATAGAATTCTAAATCGTTATGAATAGCAGGTAAAAATTCATGAAGAAAATAGTTGTAGTAACTTTCTTGTCTTTCTAATCTTTTTTTGTCCTAATATGAAAAATTAGATAAAAATTCGTTATCAATATCATCAATTGAAACTAGAATAATTTGTCCACTTTCAATATATCTACTTAATACGTGTACTACGCCTTTATCTTCAATTTCATAATATTTATTGTATTGAGCAGGAAAATAAATTAAACATTTTCCTTTACTACCATAAACTTTATATTCCATATCTCTATTGAGATTACGGCTAAATCATTTAAAATAACGAACTTCTATTTTAAGATTCATCCTAAAGAATATTTTTACTTTTTTTAAATATATTTTTACTTAAATTAAGTATATTTGACACTAATTTAAGAAAAATAATGAAATAAAAAGTCGATTTTATCGACTTATTTTACGATTTTTAAAAATTCTTTTAATCTATCGCTTTTTGGATTTGTTAATACTTCTTTAGCATCTCCTTCTTCAACGATATACCCTTCATCCATAAAAATTACTTTATTTGCAACATTTTTAGCAAAATTCATTTCATGAGTTACAACTATCATTGTCATTCCTTTACTTGCCATATCTTTCATCACATTTAAAACTTCATTAACCATTTCTGGATCTAAAGCTGAAGTAGGTTCATCAAAAAGAATGATATCAGGATTCATACATAAGCTTCTAGCAATAGCAACTCTTTGTTTTTGCCCTCCACTAAGCTCTCTAACTTTATAGTTCATTCTATCTTGCATGTTGACATTAGTTAATTGTTGAATTGCAATTGCTTTAGCAACTTGTCGAGGAGTTTTTAAAACTTTTTCTTGTGCTAAGGTACAGTTTTCTAAAACATTAAAGTTATTAAATAAATTAAAACTTTGGAAAACCATTCCTATTTTTGAACGGATTCTATTTATATCTTTATTATTAATAGTAAAGATTGGTTCATTTTTTACTCTTTCTTCGTATCCGTTTTTATCGTAAAAATCTACTTTTTCGACTGGATGTTTTCTTACTTCTTTATATTCTTTTTTGGCTTTTTTGATTAATTCATTTAACTCTTTATTTTTAGGATCTTCAATTTTCTTATTTTGATAAATTGCTAAATTGTCTTCTGTCTCGATTAGTCTTTCTTTATATTCTTTTAAAGCTTTTTCATAAGCAGGATAATCGACAAAATCATCTTTACAACATGTTATATTAATATAAGTTTCATCAAGATAAATTAATTTTCCTCTTGTAGGAGTTTCAAGTAAATTTAAGCATCTTAAAAAAGTTGATTTACCACTTCCACTAGGTCCAATAATTGCGATAACATCGCCTTTTTTGACTTCTAAGGAAATATCTTTTAATACTTGAGTTTCACCAAAAAATTTAGCAATTTTTTCTGCTTTAAGTACTATTTCGCTCATAAAATTTTTCTCCTTAAAAATCTAAATGGATTTAAAGAAAATTTAACTCCATCAAGTTTCTTTTCAATTAATTTTAAAACTGAAGATGCAACTAAAGTTAAAACTAAATAGATAATTGCTAAAATTAAATAACTTTCCATAAAGGCATAAGTTGTTGTCGCAATTGTTAAAGTTAAACGATAATAAAGATCAGTAACTGCAATAACATTTAAAACTGATGAATCTTTGATATTTACAATTAATTCATTTCCAATTGTAGGAAGAGCATTTCTTAAAGCTTGAGGAAGAATAATAGTTAAAGATGTTCTTGCACTAGACATGCCTAAACTTCTAGCACCTTCAACTTGTCCTAAATCAACTCCATTAAGACCACTTCTAACAATTTCACCCATATAAGCTGCAGTATTTAAAGTGATAACTATAAGACCACAGATAAGATTACCATTGATAACTTGATTAATTGGTTGACCAACCATAACATTGTTCCAATTTAAACCTAAGTTTGAACATAAAAAGAAGAAAATGAGGGCTTGTACCATCATTGGAGTTCCTCTAAAAACTACCGAATAGATGGTACAAAGCCAAATACATGCTTTCTTTAAAATTTTTATATAAGTTTTATCAATTTCTTTGATTTTTATGTTTTTTCCATAGGCTAAAAAGATGCCAAAAATAAGTCCTACTACCGTACCAAAGATAGCAAGAATTAAAGTTGTACATAAACTATATAGAATTAAATCATAATAGTTTGCAAAAATACCAAAAAATCTCTCAAAACTAAACATTAAGCATTAGCAGATCTAATTGCTGCTTCTCCCATTAATTCGCCTCTATCACTATTTGAAAATTGAGCGAGTGCACTATTTATATCATTAAGTAATTCTTCATTACCTTTTTTAATTCCGACATTAACTGATAATCCTGTTAAATCATCTTCAGCAATAAAATCTTGTTCAACATATAAAACTGCTAAGTTATCACTATCAAGATTGATCATTGCTTCAACAACAGGAAGTTCAGCTGGCATTGCAAAAGCTGTACCTTGAGCAACTTGCATAGCAGCAAGAGGATAAGTTGCAACTGGATTACTATGGATAATTGTACTATCAACATCAGTAAAATATGTTTGAATATAATCATCACCAACAACTGCGGATTGACAAATTAAATTATGACCAGAAAATAACTCAAGTAAATCTTCATATGAAAGTGGGTTTGAAGCACTGTTTCCTGCTGGAACATAGTCTTTTCTAACTAAAAACGCTAAATCACTAGTCAAATATGGATTAGAAAAGTTAATTTGAGCAGCTCTTTCATCAGTATAACTCATACCAGCCAAGATCATATTAATTTGATCGTTTTGTAATGATGTAATTAAGTTATCCCAAACGATACGATGAATTTCGACTGGTCTATCTAAGATTTCACCAAGTCTTTTTGCAACTTGAACATCATAACCATCCGCATATTCACCAGTTGTACCTGAAATAGGTAATGTGTAATTGCTACTTGTTCTAGTAGTCCAATTAAATGGTTGGTATCCACATTCCATACCAATAACTAATGTGTCATTTGTAACTCCTGAGTTTCCACAGCTAACTAAATCTAAACACATAGAAGCACTAAAAATAAGTGCTCCGAAAATGATTCCTTTTTTCATTAAATAAAAACCCTCCAAGAAATAAAAAGATTGCATCGCTCGATGCAACCACAACCTTCTTGGAAGATAATAACATCGATAGCGCCTCTAGATTAATCTAGGAGTCTATAAGTTATTCACTCATAGCCCAATCAAATTTGATGCCTCAAATTTGTTTCGGCGATCTCACCTTTCATTAATGTCTTCGGATGCCTCCTCGATTAATTACTTATCTCGATCGCGCCTCTATCACAATCTTTACGAATGAATATTTTAATAAGCAATATTTTTTTGTCAACTAAAATGTTTAAAATGTTAAGTCTCAAACTCAATGCAACAAATTTAACCCAAAAATTTGAAAAATTAAAAATCATCGAATGAAACGAATTTTTTGAAAGCTTCGTTGGTTGCATTGGATTTGAAATTAGACTTTTTGTTTTAAATTATAGTAAAATAAAACATAGAAAAACGATTCTTACTCATTGTGTGACTAACAACTAGCAAGAATTTGAGCATTATTTTTATATAATGTTCCTGTGGAATTTCTAGACTATTTTCGGAGTAATTTTGGTTTTAGTATTACATCTTGTGGCTTGATTGAAGTAATACCAATAGCTTTAACTAAATTACATCCGAATTTTTTTATAAATACTTCATAAGTTGTTTTGTTTCTAAGACACTTTCGAATATATGAATTGATATGGGAGAAAATTAAATTTACATCTTCTTGCGTTAATCGATCGAGAGAGACCCCTTTTGGTAGAATATATCTTATGAATTCATGGTTTCTTTCACATTCGGATTTATCGCAAGCAGTATATGGTCTTGTATAAAAATAACGACATCTTTGAACCCCATTTTCATCAAATTCTATATTCCATAAATGGTTAAATTCAGTCCCATTATCACTTAAATTTACTTCAAATATATCGTAAAATTCATCTCCAAGTTTTTCTTTAAGTGATTTCATTATTTTGATAACAAATTCAGGATTTCCTCTGTCAATTATAAAACCAAATTGGAAATTTGCTCCAGTATGAGTGATTGTTAAGATGGCCTTTCTATCCTTCAATGATCCAACAACAGAATCATATTCAAAGCAATTTAAATTACAAAATGTTTTTGTATATTCCAAATATCTGTCGAATGTTCTATTAAACTTATTCGCTATATTTACAGCTTTATTAATATCGACTGATTCGGGTTTTTTCAAACTTCTATTAAATCTCACATATCTAGGTAAATCGTTAGGTGAGGCACTTAACTTATGGTTAACAACCATTCTTCTAACAGTTGATTCACTGCATAGGCTTTGTAACTTATTTAAGAAGCAAATATATGGTGAATTCCTTGACCATTGCTTATTCTCATTGAAACAATTTCGTCAATTTCTTTAATCCTTTCATCTGAAAATTTTGACTTTTTCCTTGGGTTAACAAGGTTTTCTTTAGCTTTCGCACTTGCTAACATGTAGTCATAATATCTTTTTTCAAGCGGACAAGTTGCGTAATTAGGACATTTATTGCAAACAAAAGGAAACTTAGTTAATTTCGAACATAATTTTGCAATATGTTCCTTACATTCGCAGCCCCTAAATTTCTCTCTATGATTTTTGCAATTTTTTGAACAAGAGGAGCAAGATTTTCTGCTTTTGTTTATTTATGAATTTCTTTTAATTTCTCTAAAAACAGTTGATCTACTCTTTTTAATAACTTTGCAAATTTTACTTATTGGTGTTTTAGCAATTATTCCAGCTTGAATTTCCATTCGATCCATTGTGGTTAATCTTTTATACATTGTAACCTCCTTTCACAAAACCACAGGAACAAATTGACTATATAAAAAATGGACTATATTGTCTTAGCCCATTTGTTGCACTCACCTTGAAACTTTACAATCTAATTAATTTAATATATTCTCTAACTTTAATAATTCTTCTTTATTTTTGATACCACCATTATATCCGGTTAATTTATTATTTTTTCCAACAACTCTATGGCAAGGAACAATTATACATAAAGGATTATTTTTTAAAGCTTGACCCACTGCTTGAGAAGACATTCTTTTGATATTTCTTTTTTTAGCTATATTGCAAGCAATGTCGTTATAAGTTAAAGTTTCACCAAAAGGAATTTTAAGTAGGATTTCATATACCTCTTTTTGAAAAAATGATATGTTTTCCCATTTATATTTAGGAATCCAATCAATTTTTTCACCTTTAAAATATTTATCTAACCGTTCCACTGTATCATCTAAAATATTTATTTTACGATAATCAAAAATTTCAAACGCATCATATACTTTTTTAATTTTAGTGCCCACAAAATAAATTTGTAGCAAATAATTATCATCACAGACGATTATTAAATTATCAAACTTATTTGGTGTTAGATATCTATATTTATAAAAAGGCATATATTTTAATTATAAAAACGATGAAACAATTATTGTAGTTATAGTTGCCAAAAGCACCATGTTAGCAAGTGAAAAACTAATAATTGTTATAATAGGCTTTTTCTTTATAATAAAAAATCCAACATAACTTAATATAGTTGAGATTACCAAATTAATAAAATAAGCTACGAAAAATACTGCAAAGAATCCTAAAAGCGCAAAAGCATTAGCAGTTGCACAAGCAGCTTGATTATCAGGATTATTCTCTAAACATTGTTCATAAATTCCATCAGCACTAACTATTACAAGAATATAGATCGATACCGAAATCGCAAGAAAAAGCAATGATATAGATGACAAAATTATTGAAGCAACTTTCCTTCCACCATCTTCTTTATGTTCAATTACTTCCTTTTCCATAACTTAATTTTCACATAAATACATATAAATTTAAAGATTCTTTACTATGTTAGTTTATTTTGGCTTATCAAACTATCATTATGCTAATAATATTGAAGCAACTCTCTATATAAAACAGATTCTTTTGACATATTGGATACTATTTTATCAAATGCCCCTAGAATTGCATCGAGTGTATATTTATCCATAATTTTTTGAAAAAATGCGCTGTAGAAGGGTTTTTATGCTAAAATCAGGTATTTTTTTCATTTTTTTCCTAATATTTTTGCATTTTTTCTAATATTTCAATGTATGATAAATATTCAAAAATCCAAAAAACCTCGATGCCATCGATGTTTTTTGGATTTCTTAATTTTTATATTTTTTAACCTCTAATTTCTCTAAATTTATAGGTAAATTCAAACCAAAAAACTTGCAAAAATAATTAAAAACGCTGCAAAAACTTAATATTTTATTAAAAATATAATCTATAAAATGTTGCTATTTTTGTCTTTTTGTTCATATTGATGAAAATATCTTAAATATGCCTTATGACAATATTTACATATTTCTTCATCGCTAGCAGGAGCCAAATCGAAATTATATTTTCCATTGACACGCCAACCATTTAAGATTGATGTTCTAATTGCATCTTTTGGACAATGAAATGCGCAGCCCATACATCCAACACAATTTCCTCTGAATTTTACTTTTCCTTCTTCTATAACAATATTACACCTTGGACAAATTTTTGTACATGCACCACAAAGCACACATTTATCTTTTTTGACTTTAAAAGTCTTGCCAATAACGGGCATCGCTACATGTTCTATTCTCAAGACAAACGAAATAAATTTTTGAAAAATATTTATATGTTCGAAATGTTTTTCGCTATTTATAATTAATTCCACTTCCTTTGGTCCTCGTATCTTAACAACATTCCACATCCTTGAAGCCATTGAGTTTTTGTGATGAAAAATAATATTGTATGGCATAACATAGGAAAACTGTCCTCTTACATCATAACCTTTTCTTTTTGCTATTTTTGTAATTCTTGAAAAAGCTGCAAAATTCATTTTTAAAGGTTCGCCAGAAGTCTGAATAAAATATATCGGAATCTTCTTATCATTACGACTCAACGATTTTAAAAATTTAATAATTGGTGTCGGTGCATTAAAAGCATGAACGGGATAAGAAACAATTATTTTATCAACATCTTCTTCTACTTTTGTATCTTTATTTATTCGAATTAATTTAGTTTCGACACCTTTTTCTTTCATTAAGTTCGATAAAAAAGAAGATACTTTTAAAGTATTCCCACTTCCCGAAAATACATAAAAATTAATCTTCATATTTTTTTTATAAAACAATTTCCTTTTTCATCCATAATATAGATGTTATTTTCATCTTTATCATGACTATCATACCAAACTTGACCAAAAAAAGGTGCATATTTTGAAATTTGGTCATAATTCCATACTGATTGATTACAACACTCTGGACACCATTGACCACCTCTTAAAATTGTAAAAACTGAAGCTTCAAATTTATGTCCTTCATGGCAGACCCATTTAATCTTTTTATAAATATTTCCATCAAAAGACTCTTCAAGACAATTACCGCCTCTAAATCTTGCTGCTTCTTTTAATTCTTCTATTGTTAAATCTTCTAATTTTTTTGATTCATCATAACCATGATTTAATAGCTTTGCATTCTCTACTTTTTTCATTTCATCAGGATCACCAAAATCTCCTTTAGAAATTAACTTTTCATTTTTCCAATCCTTTGGAATATTATTATAAGAATCAATACCATTAAAAAAGGCAATAACTTTAGGGATATTATTTTCTTTTACCCAAGTCATAGGAGAATTTTCATCTTTTAATAATTTATTAAAAAGAAATAAGTTTAGAAGGCTTTTTGGAACAAAACGCCCCAAACTAAATAACTTATTTGCTTTTTTTAATTCTTTCCAATAGCTAAAAACATCATCTCTTTGGAAGTTAAAATAATCATTTAAAACATGCGAATCATAAAACCAAATCCCATGAAAATTTCTCGAAGCAAAGTAATTAGGTTTAAAAAATTTCTCAGTCGATCCATTAATAATCTTAAATCCATCATTAAATGTATCATATCCAGTTCTTCTTGAAATTTCATTTGATCCAATATTATAAATATTTCTCCAAAATGAAGGGACTTCATCATTAGAATCTCTTTCAATAATTCTTTTAAACAAATAACCAGTGTCTCTATCACTTACCCACTCAAGAGGGGTATTTAATGCCGTATGAAACATTAAACCATCAGAAATATTATTCATTAAAATTTTTGGACTTAACATTGCACTTTGCCTAAAAATAACAAAATTAGGCATTTCCTTATCTAAGATATATCTTTCCGCAATAATTTTATCTTTAGAATATGCATCAAAAACACCCGAGATTAAAGGATCGCCTACCCTACCAAAAGGATGCAATTCATTTCTATAACCATATACTGCTACAGTTGAAGTATGCATAAATTTAATATTTGGATTTTCATTCATAATAGCATCAACCAAAGTTTTTGTTCCTAAAACATTGATTTTATAACTTTCGTCTGGAAATTTTTCGGTTTTAGGAGGTATTAAACCTGCCATATGTATGACATAATCTATATCTTTTACTAATTGTTTACACGCTTCTTCATCATAAATTAAGCCATATACAACTTGGATTTTATTTTTGTATTGTTTGCTTAAATTTTTTGCAAATTTTATATTCTTTTTTGATTTACGTAAAAGCAATCTAATAAACTCAATTTGTTCTAATTCAATTATTTGTCTTAGAACTTCAATACCCATATTACCACTTGAACCGGTTATTGCAATTTTCATATTAAACTCCTTATGGCGTAATAAATCATTAAAACTAATTTTTAAATTGCTTTACAGGTGCATTATAATACTTCAAGTCAATTTATAACAAGTTTTAGATTTTATAATTTATGTAATTTAGTTGGCGTGAATAAGTAATATCTAGTTGATGGTTTTGATAAGTTTTTAAAAAGCAAAAGATAACTTTAAATGAAAGTTTGAATTAGTTGACAAAGCTTATATAATCGATAAAACCAGCACCATTGTTGATAAAGCATTATCAAATAATCATATGGTCATAAACAACTTGATAATGTCAATATAAAATTAGCCAATTGGGGATGCGGATATTTTTTTAGACTAATATTAATTATAATTTAGCATAAATTCTTTTGGGGATAATATCCTAATCTTCTCTTAATTCGTTTATTTTTAAACCAGATTAAATATTTTTCTAATTCAGCAATAAAATCATCACATGTTGTATATTTTCAATCATTTGGATAAAAGGACTCATTTTTAATTGTTCCAAAGAATCCTTCACACATTGAATTGTCTGGAGAACATCCTTTTTTAGACATAAATTTTTTATAACCATATTGTTCCATTAGTTTTATCCAAGAATCTATTCTATAATGGAAACCTCGGTCGCTATGAATTAATATCCCTCAATCACCAATGATTTCATAAGCTTCCTTTAACATTTTATTAGTTAATTCGGAATTCGGAGATTTACCAATTCTCCAAGTAATAGGAGAACTATCAAAGCAATCCATAAGAGGAGGCAAATAGACTTTATCATCCTTTAATGCAAATTCGGTTATATCTGTAAGAGCTTGTTTATATGGTTTATTCACAATAAATTTTCTATTAACTATGTTTTCGACTTGTGGACTTATTTCTCCTTTATAAGAAGAGTACTTTAGTTTTGATTTTGGTATATAAACAAATAATTTTTCTTCTTTCATTAACCTAATAATCACTTTTCAGAAATAACAATTCCACATGATTTAGACAGCTCTTGTTTTACTCTTCTATACAAAGTTTAGTCTTTTTATTTCATAAAAATATGTTGAACGTTTTAAATGAATTATTTTAAGCAACTCATTAATTTTATATTCTTCTTTTAAGGCGTTGACTAGTTGAGTTTTTTCTTTATTGCTTAATAGAGAATAATCAACGCCTATTTCTTTTTTTTTAATATTTCGTTTGCTTTTTTTAAAACTTTGTTTTCAAGTTCGAGTTTTAAATGTTCTTTTCGAAGAGCTATTAATTCTTCTTCAAGTTCTTGTTTTGATTTATCTTTCTTTTTCATAATTGGTTCACCAGTTAGTTCTTTTTGCCATTCATATAAAGTAGCTCTACTAACATTATACTTATTAGCAACAGTAATAGCTGACGAATCTCTTGACGCTAAATCAACAATTGCTTTTTTCTTATCTTCATCATTTAATATTGTTGCTTTTTAATGAATTTTGTGTTTTCTAGTCCATCTTTTATCTTTTTTTTACCCATGATTTTAATGATGAAGGGGATGGATAACCAAATTTTTTGCATGCTTTAGTTACGTTCTCACCATGACTAAAGTAGTATTCTATTACTGACTCTTGTTCCTCTTTACTCCATTTAGATGATTTATTCCTCGTGCTTGAAATTAAAGGTTCTCCTTTTTTTGTCTCTCCAAGATCTTAATGTATAGCGATTAATCCCTAATTCTCTTGCAGTCTTAGATAATTGTCCATCATAGATATCTAATAAATTTAATGCTTTTTCAATTTCTTCTATTTTGTGCATACTTGTCCTTTCTATTTAGTCCAAGTTTTTGTCTGCACTCCCTTTCCAACAAAACTATTCTGACAAATACATAAACCAAAGCAAGTGTCCATTAAAATGTATAATTAAATTATTTATTAGACATATTTTTAGTTTTTAAGGGTTAAAAAAAGCACTTCTTACGAGTGCTAATTGATTTTCAAGTGATTGGTGCCCCCTCGCAGAGTCGAACTACGCATAGATCCTTACCATGGATCCGTTATACCGATTAACTAAGGGGGCAACGCATGGAATATTTTATATAAAATATTCCCTTTTGTCTACAATAAACTTATTAGATTTCGCTATCAACTGCTTCAAGATCGTAAACATAAGCTTTTGATATTTTAATATTAATGATATCACCAATCTTATATGAGTTATTTGACCTTAATATAATTTGTCCATCAATTTCATCTGGAGCATTATATCCGCATCTAACATTATAAGTTCCGTTATAATTTATTTTTGTAACAATAGCTTTATATTCTTTTCCAACTAAATTTTTATTTAATTTAGAAGAAATATCAGCTTGTAATGTCATAATTTCATTACGTCTATTAATTTTTGTTGATTCTCTTACTTGATGAGGAAGATTATAAGCACGAGTTCCTTCTTCTCTTGAATAAGTAAAGACACCTAAATGATTAAATTGAATTTCTTTAATATATTCTTTTATTTCTTCAAATTCTTTTTTAGTTTCACCAGGGAATCCTGTAATTAAAGTTGTTCTTAAAATACAATCAGGAATTTCTTTTTTAATCTTTTTAAATAACTTTAACATTCCTTCTTTTGTATCTCTTCTATTCATTAACTTTAATATTTTATTTGAAGCATGTTGAATAGGAATATCTAAATAATGTGTAAATTTATCTGATGATTTAATAAGTTCAATAAGTTCATCACTAATTCCTTCTGGATAAAGATATAAGCATCTAATAAATCCAATTCCATCAATTTTATTTAATTCTTTTAAAAGAGTAACTAAATTAATATTTTGTCCATTTAAATCTTTCCCATAACTTGTTGGATCTTGACCAATTACAACTACTTCTTTATATCCTTCTTCAGCTTTTTTCTTACTAAATTCAACTAATTCTTCTAAAGGATAAGAAACAAATCTTCCTCTTATATAAGGGATAGAGCAAAATGCACAAAAATTATTACAACCTTCTGAAATTTTTAAATAAAAAGTGTAATTGTCTGTTGATATGACTCTATTTGAAAATGATAAGGTGTCTCTAATTCTTAAAGAAGGGAACGCTTCCTTTAACATTTGAGGTAATTTTTGATATTCATCTGAAAATTTTACCCACATTTCTACTTCCGGAATGCTTTCTTTTAATTCTTCTAAATATCTTTCAACTAAACACCCTAGAACAAAAACTCTTTTTTGATATTTAATAGCTTTTAAAATTGTATCAATTCCTTCTTTTTTAGCATCAAAAATAAATCCACAAGTATTGATAATGATACAATCGCTTTCTTCAAAAGAAGTTACAAATTTAAAATCTTCTTGATTAAAAAGAGCAAGAATTGCTTCACTATCAACTGTGTTTTTTGCACATCCTAAAGAAATTAAACAAATTTTAACCATCTTATTTCACATATTTTTTAATTAATCTAGATACTTTCTTTAATCCTTTATCTAAATCATTAAAATCATTAATTCTAAATGTCCAATTTGGGAATCCAACAGTTCCTGGAACATTGATTCGAGCTTCTTTCCCATATCCATTGATATCCCACATTGGGATAATGCAATAATTTGCATTTACTTTTAAAGAATACTCAATAAGTTGATCACTGACTGATTTTTCAGCAATCTTATTTTGTTTCATTCTTAATTTAAATTTCTTTTTATCTTTAGCTGATAAAGATTCATACCAACCTTTTACAGTATCGTTATCATGAGTTCCTGTATAGACAATTTGATTTTTCTTCTTTTTAAAAGATTTATCAAAAAGAGTAAACTCTAAAACATTCATTCCTGGAAGATTAAATTTATCTCTAAGTTCTAAAACTGATGGGAATAAATAACCTAAATCTTCTGCAAATAATTTGATGTTTAAGTTTTCATCTTCTAAGGTTTTTAAGAATTCTTCACCATATGCTTTTTCCCAAGTTCCAACTTTTGCTGTAGGAGATGAAGCAGGAATTTTATAATATGTATCAAATGCTCTAAAATGGTCAATTCTTAAAAAATCATAGAGTTTTGCAGCGTTTTTGATTCTATTTATAAGGAAAGTGAAGCTATCTTCTCTCATTTCTTCCCAATCATAAATAGGGTTTCCCCATCTTTGACCATCTTCACTAAAATAGTCTGGAGGTACACCACTTACATCAGTTGGTTTATCATTTTCATCAAGTAAAAACTCATCTTGATTAGCCCACATATCTGAGCTATCTTCACCAACATAAAATGGAATATCACCCATTAAAGATACACCTTTATTTTTAGCGTATTCTTTAAGTTTTAAATATTGTTTATATGCAATATATTGAAGCCAAATAAGATAATTTATTTCTTCTTGATATAAAGTAAAATCAAATTCTTGATAATGAGCGTATTTTTCATCTTTAATCCAAAACCACCATGACAAATAATTATTTTTAAGTTGAAGAACTCTATATCTAGCATAGTCTAAAAGCCAATTTGAACTACTTACAAATTCTTTAAAATCTTCTTTATCAGTATCTTTTTGATTTTTGTAAGCTTCTTTTAAATATTTTTCCTTATATTTTCTTACATCATCGTAATCGATATTTTTAACTACTTTATCGTAAGGTAAAATTTTAGATTTAATGTATCCATCTTTTTTTAATTCATCTAAAGAGATGTAAATAGGATCAATTGCACTACCGCAAACTGATTGATATGGTGAATTTCCATATCCGACAGGATTAAGAGGCAAAATTTGCCAAATTGTTAATCCAGCTTCACTAATTTTATCAATAAATTCTCTTGCCTCGTTTCCGAAATCTCCAATTCCATATTTTGATGGAAGAGAGAAAATAGGCATTAATATTCCAACACTTTTTTTCATACGAAAACATTATATTACAAATCTCGTTTTAAGATAAATAAGTAATTACAATATTTAAATTTTAAAATAACGATTATAAATGTCTAATTGTTCTTCATCGGCTTTTTTAAATAAATGAATAATATCTAAAACATTTCCTTTTATATCATGATAATAAATTGAAGGAACTAAAACTAAAAAAGCTCCCATTAATCCACCACCAAAATAGTTAAATAACAGTGGGTATCCTTCACTTAAACTATGAATTGTGTAAGTAAATAATGTAACAAAGAAAAATAAAGAAATTTCTAATTTTCCATTTTTAGCAATTAAAATAACTCTTCTAATCAAAACAATTAAAAGAATTATATAAACAATCGCTAAGAAGACTCCACCAGTTGTATAAAGTTCAACAAAAGAGTTATGGGCATTATAATTTCCACTAATTGTACGATTAATATAATCATTTAAATTATAACCATATCCAAAAATTATATTATTTATCGATCCATGTTCAAAGAAGTATTTGAAAGTTCCAACCCTTTCTCCACCTATATAATAAAATATTTTTCCGATTATATCTTTAAAGGTATATCCTTCAATTTCTATATTATTAAAGACAGTAGATTCTAAAACTATGAATAAAATAAATGCTGAAATAAATGTCGTTGCAATAGTTGCTCTTACAAATTTCTTATCTCTAAACCGAACAATTATTAAATAAATTATAGAAAATAAATAGAAGAATAATGCCGCAAGTAAAGCACCTCTACAACCGCTAAAATAAACGAACAGAACATTAATTAATGAAAAAATCATAATCCACTTCTTTTTATGAACTATTGAAAGTAAGAAAATTGCAATTATGCAAAATAAATGAAGATGACCAAAAACATTGTTATAAGCAAAGAAAGATAAACATCCTATTTTTCGTTCTTTACTTATGAAATCAAATGACTCAAGCATCGTTTTATAAGTATCAATTTCAGTAGCCAAAGAATAAATTGATGCTACTAATGTAAAGAAAATAACAAAATAAGAAACTAACTTTACATGAAAACTTTTAGGATAAATCTGAGGAATCAAAAATAAAAATGAATAAGTCATTAACAAAGATAAAGAGACATCCAATATACCTTGTATTCTCATTAATACAGTAATTGGATCTTTATTTTGATATCCCATTTCAGTCAATATATAAGAAAAATCACTGAATAAATTTAAAAATACAAAATAAATAAGTACTGCACCCATTATTCCTATAGTTATAATTGTCTTCTTATTAAATTGAATTATCTTATTTCTATAAGCAATAAAAAAAGAGACTCCATAAAGAGTTAATATAAAAAAATAGAACAAAATCGTCTGCCACTCATTCATTCCATTCCCAAACGCCCCATTATTAGCGTTATTTATTTGCCCAAAAACTAACGAAAGTATTATTGAAGCATAAATTAATAATACATAAATAACATTTTTATAATTAATATCTTTTAATTTTTGAAACAACCCACTAGAACTGAATCTTCTCATTTTCTCTTTCCATTATTTCGAATATTAAAATATCACTGTCAATTTATGATGTCAATATCGCTGTGCTTTTAAGTATCTTTTTTAGGACCTAAAAGAAAAACAATATGTCTTCCTGCATATAATTCAATAAAATAAGGCGTATTTCTACGCCTTATTTTATTGATATATTTTTGATTATTTTGCTTCTAAGAAAACTTTATATGCTCTATAAGCTTCATAGACATCAGCTTTAGAAACAATTTCCATTGGAGCATGCATATTTAAGACAGCAATTCCTGCATCGATAACATTCATGTTCATATTTCCTAAAATATAAGCGATTGTTCCGCCGCCACCTTGGTCAACTTTACCAAGTTCAGCAGTTTGGAAATTGACATTTTCATCATCAAGGATTTTTCTAAGCCAGGCAATGTAATCTGGATTTGCATCATTACATCCACCTTTACCAGCTCTACCGGTATATTTATTAAAGACAATACCTTCACCTAAATAGCAGGAATTCTTTGCTTCATTAACACCTTTAAATAAAGGATCGAAACCTGCACTAACATCACTTGAAAGCATTTTTGAGTTATCTAGACAGTTTCTAAATGCTTTGTTTGTAGCTTCACCAGTTGCTTCTAATACATCATGAATTGTATTTCCGAAGAATTTTGATTGAGCACCAGTTGCACCAACACTACCAATTTCTTCTTTATCAACTAAAATTGTACAAGCAGTAAATTCTGGAGTTCCATTTAAGTCTAAAATTGCTCTTAATGAAGTATAAGCACAGCTTCTATCATCATGTCCATAACCAGCAATCATACTTCTATCAAGACCATAGTCTCTAGCTGGACCTGCTGGAACTACTTCAATTTCACTTGAGACGAAATCTTCTTCTTCGATACCATATTTTTCTTTTAATAAACCAAGAATATATGATTTTACTTTATCCTTTTCAGCACCTTTAAGTGGTCTATTTCCAACTGTAACATCTAAAGATTCACCTGGAATAACTTTATGTGCTGGTTGAGTTAATTGATCGCCTGATAAATGAATAAGTAAATCAGAAATTCCTACGATTGGATCGTTTGGATCATCTCCAATTGAAATATCAACTTTATTACCATCTTTTGTATAAACTACACCATATAATGCAAGTGGAATGGTAACCCATTGATACTTTTTGACACCACCATAATAGTGAGTATCAAGTAAAACAAAACCACTATCTTCATATAAAGGATTTTGTTTTAAGTCTAATCTTGGTGAATCAATGTGTGCACCTAAAATTCTAATACCCTTTGAGACCTTTTCTTTACCAATTACATAAGCACAAACATTTTTACCACGATTAATGAAATAAACTTTGTCTCCAGCTTTAAGGTTCATTCCTTCTTCGTATTCTTTAAAGCCATGTTCTTTTAAAAGTGTTAAAGATAATTTAACAGCTTCTCTTTCGGTTTTACCTTTAGAAATGAATGCTTTGTAGCCGCTAACAAGTTCTTCAACGTTTTTTAATTCGTTTTCATCGTACTTTTCCCATGCGTTTTTTCTATACATAACTTTTACCCCCTAACAAACTATTCTAATACAAACGACAATTTTTGCTAACTAATTTACTCAACAAATTTGATAATTTTTGCTAAATAAAAGCTCCTCAATTGAGGAGCCTATTTCAGTTAACTTAAATCTTAATTATAGAATTGAAAATAAGATTCTTAAGGCTGAAGTTGTCTCCTCAGTTGTTTCTTCAGGAGCTTCAGTCATTACTGTAGCAACAAGTGCTAAGAATAAGAAGCAAATTCCAAATCCTAATGTTAAGTAAGAGACAATTTTTTCGCTACCTCTTTCTTTTGTCTTGACGAAAACATTAAGTCCACCACCAGTAATAGCACCAGAAGCACCTTCTGATTTACCACCTTGAAGTAAACTTAAGATAATGACAATAAATGCGATAACCCAGAATATATAATCATACCATTGCATAAGTGTCTCCTCCTTAAGCGCCTTAATATTTTATATTAAATCCAATAATTATACAAACGAAATATATTTATTTCGTAATTAGTGAGAATCAAAATAGTTTGCTGAGTTTGTAGATCCATAAAAATACTCAGAAAACATATGGTTTTTTATTAAATAAATTGATGGAGTTGCAAAAAAGTAAGTTTCAGAAATAGAAGAAATTGTTGAATCATACATTTCTTCAATAAGCTCTTCGCGGTCATAATTTTCTTCTTTTTGCTTAAACATACTTCTATTTTCTTGACCTTCAGGAGTTGAATTGCTTCTCATATTGTAAATATATGTAGGGGTATCATTTTTACTATTTATTATATTATCAAGATGGTCAAATAAATTTCCCTTTATATTTTCGCAGTGTCTACATTGATCGGAAAATAAATAAACAATGTATTCATCTTCTTCCTTAGAATAAAAGTTTTCTAAAGAATCTAAATAAAATTCTTCATATTCCCTATAACTTTTATCACTAGTTCTCAATGAAGTTACACCACAAGAAACCGTGAAAATACTCAAAATCAATGCTAAACCCTTATAAAATTTCATTTTTTGCCTCTAAATCAGTCATAATTTTTTCTTACTGAAATATTATACAATAATTTAAAAATTATTTGTTTATTAATGTATAAATTATCTGTTAACTTTCAAATGATGTGAGATGCTTTGGACATCTTATCTCACCAGTAGTTTCAAATAATTCTCTCAACTTTTCAAGTTCAACTTCGTTAGTTGTTTTAAACCCAAGTACTAATTTAGGCATCTTGTTGTATCTTTTATTCCATGCTTCACCTTGTTTTCTGAGATCATCGAGGGAGTAGAATTTGAGTTGCCTATAGAACTTATCCTGGTCGATTCTATGACTTCTTTCGACCTTGCCCATTATGTTCAGGGGTTCTAGGTCTAATTAGGTGATGTTTGATGTTATTTTCTAGACACAATCGTTCCAGTAGATTGTCGTATTATTTAGATGTTTTTGATCCAGCATTCCTTCTGGATTTGTCAGTAAATTCTACACCATTATCTGTTTGTATTTCCTTTGGAAAACACCCGATTTTACTATATGCAAACTTTAATGCTTGTA
>CASFCL010000024.1 GCA_949293255.1 uncultured bacterium | reverse complement strand
AATAAAGTTTTATCTTGTTCAAAATTATTACTGACTTAAATTAATTAAATTGACGTTGTGTTTGTTGTACATCTATCTAGTTTTCAAAGATCTCTTTGCGCGGATATTCTCATATCTCAAAAACGCGCTCAATTAGTTTACTCTCAGTAAGAAAGTTAGTCAAGTACTTTTTTAATAATTTTTGACCATTAATATAAATATTAGTTTTATATTAATTTTACCTCTTTTCGAGCGTGATAAAAATATAGCAAAGGAAAACGAAATGGTCAATAGGGAAAATTGAAAAATCTTAATATTTTCTTAATATTGATAATAAAAATTAAAATATCATCACTTAAATTAATCAAATGTTAATAAATTTTCACTTTAATCGATGGATGTAAAGTTATTAATAATAACTTCTTAATAGAAATAAAAGATGCGATTTTTTTCGCATCTTTTAGTTTTTTTGAATTTAATTTAAGTTAATTTTTACTTCTACCTACAAACATTAAGACAAATCTTAATACATACATGAATGTATAAATGAAATCTAAATAAAGTGTGAAAGCACAATATAAAACTAAATTATGTGCTTCACCTCCTGCTTCAGCAATCTTTTTCATTCTATATGTATCAATAGCAGTTAATATCATTATATATATAAGATATAAGACTTCTACTGCCCAATATATATAGATATAAGCGTAAAGTAAATCACTACTTCCAAAGAATGTGAAAGGTAAAATAATAAAATTAATTAAACATAATCCTAAAATTCCAAATACGAGAACAAAAGCAACTGAAGTTAAAATTTTTGCTACTTTATTTTTTATAAAGAAACCAATTACAGACATTCCTAAAAATAAGAATGCACTAACTAAGAATGTTAAACCTAAAACTGTAGGATCTTGCACATAGTAGACTAAAGAAGCTAAAAATACGCCCCAAACAACTGAATATCCTAAAAATAATCCTAAAGATCCCTTTCCTCGAGCACTTTTTGAGCATAAAACAATAGTCATAATACTCATAACAATTGCAGAAATTACCATTGTTACGATAAAAAATGTTCCAGCATCACCGCCAGATAAAGAGAATAAATAATTAAATAAGTAGCTAAATCCAATTGCGACTAATCCAGTTACAATTAATCCTGCTCCAAAATATGCATAAACTTTTGCTAAAAATGAATCAGTAATCTTAGAAACTGGACTTTTTTCAACATGAATTGCTTCACCGTTTTCATTAAATAATGGTCCATTTGAATATTCTTCCATAATTTAACACCCCCTATTATTAACTTTATATTTTTATTAAAAGAAAAACAAGAGAACTAGGTCTCTTGTTTTGAGATTTATAATTTTTGTTGAAATTATAAGAGGTTTGTTAATAATTCTTTGTATGATTCGACTTCAAGAGAAGCTCCACCAACTAAAGCACCATCGACATTATCTTGTAATAAATAATCTCTGATATTATTTGGTTTTACGCTGCCTCCATAAAGGATTCTTACTTTATTAGCGACTCTTCTACCATATAATTTTGCTAAAATTTTTCTAATAAATGCACACATATCTTCTGCGATTTCTTTTGATGCAGATTTACCTGTGCCAATTGCCCAAATTGGTTCATAGGCAATAACAACTTTACTAGCATCTTCGGCTGAAACATTAGCAAATCCTTTTAAAATTTGTTCTTCAACAAACTTTTTAGTTCCGTTTGCTTCGTATGTTTCTAAAGATTCACCACAACAATAAACAGGAGTCATTCCATTTTTAAGGAGCGCTAAAATCTTTAAATTACATTTTTCTGATGTTTCATTATCATATTCTCTTCTTTCTGAGTGTCCGATAATACACCATGAAATTCCAATATCTTTAAGCATTGGGATAGAAACTTCGCCAGTATAGGCACCTTTTTCTAAATAATGACAATTTTCAGCACCGACAATAAGAGAATTTTTAATAATTTTTTTAACAGGAACAAGATCGATATAAGGAACGCAAACACCCATATCAATTTTATGAGCTCTTGCTTCCTTTCCTAAGTGTTTAGCTTCTTCAGCGAATACTTTTGCTTCGGTAACTGTCTTGTTCATCTTCCAGTTACCAAGTAATAATTTTCTTCTCATAAATTAACCAATAACATCGATTCCTGGTAAGTGACCATCATTTTCAATCATTTCAAGTGAGGCACCACCACCAGTTGAAACGTGTGAGAATTTATCAGCATAACCGAATTGTTTTGCAGCAGCTGCACTATCTCCACCACCGATAACTGAGAAAGCATCTTTGTTAGCTGTAATTGCTTTACAAACTGCAATTGTACCAGCTTGGAATTCTTCTTTTTCAAAAACACCAACAGGTCCATTCCAGAAAATTAATTTGGCTTCTGCAATGATTTTGGCATATTTTTCAGATGTTTTTTCTCCAACATCTAATCCTTCAAATCCTTCTGGGATTCCTTTGACTGCTGGATTTTCAACATCGGTATCAACTACTTTAATTTCGGTTGGATTATCGAAATCATTAGCAACTACTGAATCAACTGGAAGAACAATTTTTCCTGATTCATAACATCTTTTTGCGTAGTCAAGTTGATCTAATTCACATGGAGATGTTCCGATATCTTTACCTAAAGCTTTAAAGAATGTATAAGCCATAGCTCCACCGATTAAGATCTTATCGCATTTATTTAACAATGAATCGATAACTTTAATTTTATCTGAAACTTTAAATCCACCTAAAATAGCAACATATGGATGTGCATCAGCTTTAACACAAGCACCTAAATTCTTAACTTCTTTTTCCATTAAGTAGCCAAGAGCAACTTCTTTACCTTCAGCTTTTAAAATTTCTGGAACTCCATATGTTGAAGCGTGTGCTCTATGTGCACTTCCGAAAGCATCCATAACGAAGCAATCGAAGTTTGATGCCCAATCAGCACTTAATTCTTTATCATTTTTGGATTCGCCTTTTTCATATCTTGTATTTTGGACAAGTAAGACTTCACCATCATTTAATTTATCAATTGCAGCTTTTAATTCGCTACCACGTGTAGCTTCACAGAAATAAACATTGACTCCTGCAAGTAATTCTTTTAAACGTGGATAGACAAAATTCATATCATTTTTTGCCTTTTGTTTAGCAATTTCTGCATCGTCAACTTTTCCCCATTTAATTTTTCCTAAATGTGAAAATAATACGACTCTAGCATGTTTTTTTAATAATTCTTTGATTGTTGGAAGAGCGCTTACAACTCTGTTATCATCTCTAATTTCTTTTCCATTAAGAGGAACGTTGAAATCGACTCTAACCATTACTTTTTTTCCACTTAAATCTTTTAATTCATCAACTGTATGCATATTGATACTCCTTATAGTTATAAAAAGGCTTAGGGTTAGAACCTAAGCCTCGAAAATTAAGTTCTTACTAGTTTAATTCAGCAAAGTATTTAATGGTTCTAACCATTTGGCTGGTGTATGAATTTTCGTTATCGTACCAAGCAACGACTTGAACTTGGTATGTTTCATCATCAACTTTGCTAACCATTGTTTGAGTAGCATCGAAGATTGAACCAAATCTACTACCGATAACATCGCTTGAAACGATTTGATCATCAGTATAGCCATAGCTTTCTGAAGTATGTGCTTTCATGTAAGCATTGATTGAATCAGCTGTGACATCTTTTCCTTTAACTAATGCAACAAGGATTGTTGTTGAACCAGTTTTTACAGGAACTCTTTGTGCAGAACCGATTAATTTACCATTTAATTCTGGGATAACAAGACCGATAGCTTTTGCAGCACCTGTGGAATTTGGAACAATGTTAACACTTGCAGCTCTTGCTCTTCTTAAATCACCTTTTCTATGTGGTCCATCTAAAACCATTTGGTCACCGGTAAATGCGTGAACAGTTGTCATAATACCAGAAACGATTGGAGCATAGTCATTTAAGTTTTTAGCCATTGGAGCTAAGCAGTTTGTTGTACAGCTAGCTGCTGAAATGATTGTGTCTTCTGGTTTTAATGTTTTTTCGTTAACACCATAAACAATTGTAGGAAGATCGTTTCCTGCTGGAGCAGAAATAACTACTTTCTTTGCACCTGCTTGGATGTGTGCCATTGCTTTATCTTTCTTGGTGTAGAAACCTGTACATTCAAGAACAACATCAACACCTAATTTGCCCCATGGAAGGTTTTCTGCTTTTGGTTCTTTATAAATTTCGATTTCCTTTCCATCAACGACGATTGATGATTCTCTTGCTTCTACTTTATCAGCTAAAGCATAGGTACCTTGGCATGAATCGTATTTAAGTAAGTGAGCTAACATTTTTGGATCTGTTAAATCATTAATTGCTACGATTTCATATCCTTCTGCATTAAACATTTGTCTAAATGCAAGTCTTCCGATTCTTCCGAATCCATTAATTGCAACTTTAATTGCCATATTTTCTTAATTCCTCCTTAGAAAATCTACATGAATAATTATATATAATTATTATTTCAAATTAAAGTAATAAGAATGTTTTTATAAATTTTTATAAATAACTATAGAAACATGCTTACATATATCACGGGCTTTATCAGTGATATATTCAAAATAAGAATAAACTCTTTCACCAAGTCTTGCTTGGTCATAGCTTAAATTCTCAACATAAAGTTTATGAGCAGATAATTCATATAACTTATCAACTTCTTCTTCAATATTTAAGACATTTTCAATTAAAGGATCCATGACTTTTTTATCATTGATACTTTCAAAATTTTCAAAAATCTTAATAACACCATCAATTGCTTCGCTTGACTTTTCAACAAATACATTAATATTTGGAGGTAATGAATTGTAATTTCTGATATACAACTTATATGAAATTTCATCGATAGAATCGATTAAATCATCGATATTATCAAGTAAGACAAAGATGTCTTCTCTATCAATTGATGTAATAAACTCTTTTGCTAATTTTTCTTCGATTTCTCTTTTTTTGATATCAGCTTGATGTTCAACTGCATGTATTGAATTTTTAAAATTTAATAAATTAACATTTGTAAAATCTTTAAATCCATCTTGAAGAAGTTTAATTTCTTCTTTTGCAAATGCTAATAAATCAACAAATGATTGGAAAAAGTAATCTTTCTTTTTAAATAAACCCATAATTTATACCTCACCTAAATATAGCTATAAAAATCAAAGCAAATACATAGCCAATTATTCCACACCCTGGGAAAGTAAATAGCCATGTTAACACCATATCTTTTGCAACGCCCCATTTGACGTGTTTTATACCTTTTGTCGCTCCAACACCGATAATTGAAACTGTTTTAACTTGTGTTGTAGAAACAGGAATACCTAAGAAAGTTGATAAGAAAATACCAATTACACTAGTAAAATCAGTTGCGAATCCTTGATAACCATCAAGACTAACCATTCCCATACCGACTTTTTTAATAATTCTATATCCACCAATTGAAGTGCCTAATCCCATAATAAGAGAAACTATAACAGCAAGCCACCATAACGAGTTATCACTTGCTAGATCAGTACTCATTGTAGCTCCAAATTCATAGTTATACTGATTAGCTGCAAGTTCAATTGCTAAAAGTAAGACACCAATAAATTTTAAGCCATCTTGGGCTCCATGAACATAAGCCATACCTGCTCCAGAAGCAATTTGAGCATATCTAAAGAATTTAGTTGTTTTATTTCTATTTAATCTTCTACATATTAATTCAATTAACTTTGTAATTCCAAAACCAACTGCAAAGCCAAATATACAAGAAAGAATTAATCCATAAATTGTCATTGGCCAACCACTATCCCAGTTAAAAGGAATAGAAGCATCAAATCCCATTGTAATTGCTGCTAAACCTGCTCCAGTAATTCCCGCAATCAATGCATGAGATTCACTAGAAGGAATACCAAAAGCCCAGGCAATAATTCCCCAAGCAACAACTCCGATCATTCCTGCACATAAAGCATATAAAGCAATATTATATTGGGTACCAAAATCAACCATATTAGAAATAGTTTCTGCGGTTGCTCTTGATAAGAAGAACATCGTAAATACACCTAAGAAATTAAAGACAGCAGCCATTATAATAGCTGGTTTTGGGCGAATTGCTTTTGTTGAAATACATGTAGCAATTGCATTTGGTGCATCAGTCCATCCGTTTATAAATATAACGCCACCTACCAAAAGGATAGCGATAACTAGGATTGGATAAGTTTGAATTAAAGTAAAAACATTTTCTAAACTCATAAAACCTAGTATATTATATTAAAGGTTTTGAAAGAAAGGAAAACATTTATGTCAAAAATTAACGAAATCATTAGATTAATTGATACAAGTTATTCACAATTTCACGTTTGTAGCAATGTAGAAAATTTATTAAAAGAGCGAGGTTTTGCAGAGTTTTTTACTCAAAAAGACTCAATTTCACCTATTTCAGGTAATTTCTATATTAAAAAAAACGATTCTACTATAATTGCATTTAAAATACCTGCTAAAGTTAAAGATTTTTCATTTTTAATTACTGCAAGTCACACCGATTCACCTACATTTAAACTTAAACCAAATCCAATAAAAATTGTTAATAATTTATATCAATTAAATGTTGAACCTTATGGTAGTGCTATTTATCCAAGCTGGTTAGATAAGCCACTTTCAATTGCTGGAAGAATAACTTATTCAACTAAAGATGGTATCAGAACAAAACTTGTAAATGTTGATAAAGATCTTTTAATAATTCCAAATTTGTGTTTACACATGAATAGAGACATCAATAGCAATCATGAATATAAACCAAATATCGATATGATTCCAATTATGGGCATTACAGATCGTATTGCCCTACTTACCATTGCTGATATTTTAAATTCTGGTGATGATTACATTAATGATTTCAAAGACTATAGAATTTTAGCTCACGACCTCTTCTTATATCCAAGAATTAAAGGTATAACATGTGGTTTAGATAATGAATTTTTACATTCACCAAAGCTTGATAATTTAATTAGTGTTTACGCTTCTCTTTTAGCTTTCTTAGGATCTGAAAATAAAGATCACATCGAGGTTTTTGTTGCTTTTGATAACGAAGAAGTTGGTAGCTCAACTAAACAAGGTGCTGATTCAACTTTATTAGGCGACACCTTAAAACGAATTGTTTATAGTTTAGGTGGAGATGAAGTAGATTATTTTGATGCTGTTCATAGATCAATTATGTTAAGTGTTGATAATGCACATGCAAATCATCCAAACTTCCCACAAATTAGCGACTCTACTACTCACGTTAATTTAAACGAAGGCGTAGTTTTAAAATATAATGCTAGACAACTTTATACAACTGATTCATTATCAGCTGGAATCGTTAAACATATCGCAAGAAAGTGCGATTTAAAGATCCAAGAATATACAAATCGTAGTGATATTAGAGGTGGATGCACACTCGGTTCATTATCCAACACACAAGTAAGTTTAATTACTGCTGATATTGGTATTCCTGAACTAGCAATGCATAGTTCTGTTGAAACATGCGGCACCAAAGATATCGATGATTTATTTGAGCTTCTTCAACACTTCTATAGCACTACTTTTACCTTTGAAAAAAATAATATATTGATTAAATAGTTAATTTATTATTTTGCTATTTCTTTCGACCAAATCGATACTTTTCAACTTTCTCTATTTTGTAGAATAAAAAAGTGTTTTCATTTTTTTCAAATATTTTATAATAACATCATGAAAAGCGAAATGTACGGAAATTTTATTAAAGAAAGAAGAAAAAAACTAAATATGTCCCAAGGTGATCTTGGCGATCTTTTACATTGTTCTTTCCAAGCAATTTCAAGATATGAAGCTAACATCGTTAACATCGATTTATCATTTCTTGGAATTTTAGCTAGATCATTAAGCGTTGACTTAACTTCTTTCATCGAAGCTAAAGAATTAAAATTAAACGATGATTGCGATTACTTAGTTTTTGATGCCGATAGATTTTCTGCTACTTTAATTTATCTTAGAGATGATAGAAAACTTTCTCAAAAAGATATGTCTAAAAAATTAGGTTTCTCAAACAATAAAATTTCTAAATGGGAAAACGGAACTTCATTACCAACAATTTCTGAATTTGTTAAATTAACTGAGTTCTTCAATGTCTCATACGAAGACCTCTACTTTGCTAAATTTGACATTGTTGATAACACTCCAAAACAATATAAGAAAAAGAGATTATTCACTTTATCTCTATCTTCTCAAACTATTTAATTTATAATTTTTTATTAATATTAATTCTCTTCTAATAAGAAAAAGCCTAGAAATTTTAGGCTTTTTCTCTATAAAATCCTTGCAGAGCCCCGTTATTTTAAGAAAACTTCAATTTTTGAGTCTTTATAAGTAACGAGATAATTTTTATTAGGAGACATCTCTTGAGAGATGATCATTCTAGCTAAAACTGTTTCAACGTTATGTTGAATAAATCTTCTAATTGGACGTGCTCCAAACTCGAAAGAATAAGCTTCATTAATAATATAATCTTTTAATGTTTCACTAAATTCAACTCGATAATATTCTTTAGAAAGTCTTTCTTTTAAGTCGTTAAGCATCTTATCGACGATCTTTCTTTGAACATCTTTTGATAAAGAATTAAAGTAGACAATTTCATCGATTCTATTTAAAAATTCAGGTTTAAATGTTGAATGTAAAATTGAATCAATTTGATCTTTTTTACCTTCAAGAATTTCGGAGCTACCAATATTTGATGTCATAATGATAACTGTATTTTTAAAGTCACATAAACGACCTTGAGCATCAGTTAATCTTCCATCATCCATAATTTGTAATAAAAGATTCAATACATCTGGAGCAGCTTTTTCGACTTCATCAAATAAAACAATTGAATATGGATTATGTCTAACTTGTTCGGTCAGTTGACCACCTTCATCGTAGCCAACATATCCAGGAGCAGCACCAATCAATCTAGAAACAGAATATTTTTCCATATATTCTGACATATCAATTCTAATAATATGATCATCACTATCAAATAAAGCTTCAGCAAGTGCTTTCGCTACTTCTGTTTTTCCTACACCTGTAGGTCCTAAAAATAAGAAACTACCGATTGGTCTTCTTTCATCGTTAATGCCTGCCCTTTGTCTTAAAATAGCATCGCTAACTAATGTGATTGCATCATCTTGTCCAATAACTCTTTTAGATAAAAGATTTTTAAGATTTAAAACCCTTTCTTTATCACCTTTTGTAATTTTGCTTACAGGAATATTAGTCATTTTAGAAACAATAGATGCAATGTTATCTTCAGTGATTGTATCTGAAAGAATTTTTCTTTCGCCTGAATTAGAATTAATTTCTTCGAGTCTATTTTTTAAAGCAGGGATTTCTTTATATTGGATTTCACTAGCTTTTTGATAATCTCCGCTATTGTAGGCAGATTGAAGAGCAAAATTTAAATTATCAATTTTTGTTTTGATATCTTTTTCTTCTTTAATTTCTGCTTTTTCTTTTTGCCATTGTTTTGTGAGATCATCTTTTTTCTTATTTAATGAACTTAATTCATTTTCAAGTTTGTTAAGTCTAATTTTGGATTGTTCATCACTTTCTTGCTTTAAAGAAATTCTTTCAATTTCAAGTTGTCTAATTTTTCTTTCAGTATCATCTAAAGAAGATGGCATTGATTCGATTTCAACTCTAGTTTCAGCACAAGCTTCATCAACTAAATCAATTGCCTTATCAGGTAAAAATCTATTTGGAATATATCTTGTTGAATAATTAACAGCCGCAACTAAAGCATTATCAGTGATATGAACCCCGTGATGTGATTCAAAACGGTCCTTTAATCCTCTTAATATAGATAATGTATCTTCTTTTGAAGGTTCAAGAACCATAACAGGTTGAAAACGTCTATCAAGTGCACGGTCTTTTTCAATATATTGTTGATACTCTTTTAAAGTGGTTGCACCAATACAATCGATATCACCTCTTGCAAGCATTGGTTTTAACATATTAGAAGCATCTAGTGCTCCAGAAGTTCTTCCTGCTCCAACGATTAAATGAATTTCATCAATAAATAAAATAATTTTATGATCAGATTCTTTAATCTTGTTTAAGACTGCTTTTAGTCTTTCTTCAAACTCTCCTTGATATTTGGCACCCGCAATTAAAGCGCCCATATCTAGTTCAAAAATCTCTTTGTTTCTTAAAGTTTGAGGAACATCGTTTTGAACAATTCTTTTGGCTAATCCTTCTAAAATTGCTGTTTTACCAACACCAGCTTCACCTAATAATATGACGTTATTTTTCGTTTTCCTTGCTAAAATCGTAATAATTTTACGAATTTCATCATCTCTTCCAATAACAGGATCGATTTTATTTTTCTTTACTTCCTCATTAATATTTCTACCAAACTTTGAAAGTATGTCTTTATCTTCGCTATAATTTTCCATTCCGTTCATACTTAGTTACCTCCTTATATATACATTATAAAACAAAATTAGCACTCGTCAAGTGTGAGTGCTAATTTAGTAAGATTCTATATATTTACTGCTATTTAGAAAGCAACCATGATGCCTTTATCTAATGCATAGAAGGAACATAAACCTCTATTTGCTACAATTCTAATTTCTTTAAAATCATAATGTTCTTCTATTAAATTTTTAATAAAGTTGGCTCCTTCAAGATTGTTAGTATGGGTAATAATGCAAACTTTATCTTTAAAGTTATCTTTCATTTTACCGATATTAACAACTAATCTTTTAAATACGCCTTCAAGTGTTCTAATTTTTTCTTTAACCTTAATTTCACCATCTTGAGCAAAACATAAAGGTTTAATTTTTAAGCTGGTTGCAATAAAAGCAACAACTTTATTCATTCTTCCGTTTCTAACAAGATTATCAAATTTATTTAAAACAAAAAGTAATTCAAGTGAATCACGGTATTCAGATATTTTTGCACAAATTTCATTGTAATCTAAGCCGCTTTCAATTAATTCTACGAGTTTATCAACAAGTAAAATCATCGTTCCTGCGACAGCTTTTGAATCAAGAACGAAAACTTTATTAGGATCTTTAAAAGAATTTTTTGCTACTAAAGCAGAGTTAAATGATCCTGAAAGTTTTTTAGTGATTGTAATTACAAAATAATAATCAGCTCCAGTAAAGCTATCTAAGAAAGCTTGTGGAGATGGGCATGATGAAGTACATTTTTCGCTTGTTTTCTCAAGTTTTTTCATCATTTCCTCTAAATTACAATTCTCATCATCAACGTACTCACTATTACCAATTCTTGTAATAAGAGGTACTGATTCAAATAAAACATCTTTTCCTTCTAAGTAGTTGTTTAATAAGTTGGCACTACTATCCACTATAATTTTAAATTTCATTTTATTATCCCTTTCTTACCTTATCTTTGAAAGAATTTCTATGCTTCTTTCAGCCCACCTGAAGCATTTTCTCTCCACTAAAATTCTATCCATATAATTATACAAATTTTTTAATGTTATTCTAGATATATTAGGTTTTTTATCAAAGTTGTTTAATTATTGTTTTCATAATTTAGATTTAGTGATAACATTTTAAAGGGCACTTTTATGAATATATTAGTACTAGTAGGAGGTGGTACCGCAAGCGGTAAAACCTACGTTATCGAGGAAGTTTGTAAAATAATTGGAGCAGAAAATGTCACTCATTTAAGCATCGATGATTACTATAAAGAACAATCTAACATCTCATTTGAAGTAAGAAAAAAGCAAAATTACGATCATCCAAAAGCTTTTGATTGGAAATTAATTTATTCTCAACTTCAGGATTTAAAAAATAATAAACCGATTTTAAAACCAACATACGATTATACGATCCATAATCGTAGCGATAAGGTTGAAGAAATCGTTCCTAAAAAATTAATAATTGTTGAAGGAATCATGGCTTTAGTTAATAAAAATGTCCGTGAACTCGCTGATTTAACAATCTTTATTAATGCTTCTAGAGAAAGAAGATTATTAAGAAGAATGGAGCGTGATCAAAATGAACGAAAAAGAACTTACGATAGCATCGTAAATCAATATTTCGCCACTGTTCAACCAATGTATGAAGAAATTATCGGTCCATCAAGTTATTACGCAGATATGTTAATTAATAACGACGGATACGATAACCGCTCAATCGAAGTCATCGCAGCCGTCTTGAAAGCTTTAAGAAATAATGAAATTAAAGGTAGATAAAACTACCTTTTTCTTTTTCTTAAAGAAAGTTTTATGTCGATTACTTTTGCTAAATAATAACTTAATGGAGTAATTAATAAAAATAATATTAATAAAGGCCAGGCATTAAATACGTCATAAACATTATCAATCATCAACAATTGGAAAAATATACCAAGATAAAGGATTATAAAATTTAATTTTGAAAATCTTTTATGTAAAACGGACTTAATAATAGAAGATATAAATAAACTAAAACAAATAAGTGGCCAATATAATGTAAATCCTCTATCTAATGTAGATCCTAAAATAAAATAAATAATAACTGAAATTGCTAATAAAATACCATCAATCCGAACGTTAATAAAAACTCTAAATTTTAATTTTCTTTTCTGTTTAATCGTCTCTTTTTCATTTTTTATTCTTTCATTTATCTTATTTTCTTTTTCTAAAGAGACTTCTCTATCTTCATCTAAATCATCATAACAAGCATTAATTCCTTTAGTTAAATCAACTAAATCATTTGCTTCAACGCCATAAAGATCAGCAAGCATGTCAATTTCTTCAATACTCATTTCTTCTTTGCCGCTTTCCCATAACATAACTTTTTGTTTAGTCACGTTTAAAAAAGCGGCAATATCATCGATTGAATAATTAAACCTAACTCTAAATTCTTTTAATCTAAATGCAAAATCCTTTTTCATATAATCAATTTTAAGCATTAATCATTCAAAAAATAAATCTACTAATTAGAGAAAAAATCTGTAATGTCAAAGAACAATTCCTAATTGAAATCTCTTCCAAGTAGGTTCGTACGAATTAACCCCTCTTTACTAACAAGATTGCTTGAATTTCAAAAATTTACCAAAATATTTAAAATTTTTTTAGTCATCAATAGTTTTTGTGGGTAAAACTTATTCATAAGCAGGTTTAATATCATAATATAAATTAGAACATGATATATAAATTAGGTCT
>CASFCL010000023.1 GCA_949293255.1 uncultured bacterium | reverse complement strand
AAATTGCATTCGTAATCAATGTAATAAATTAAATTATCATTCTTATTGATAATGAAATTTGTTGGATAATAATCAATATTAAGACCTGCACTATAAATATTAGGAAGCATATCTTTCATTTGCATAATATAAATTGTTATATCTTTATTTGATTTAATTAGGTCAGATAAGACTGGTCCTTCAATATATTCTTTAATGATTATTTCTTTATCTTTATCAAAGGCAATCAATTTAGGAATTCTAATTCCTGTTTTAAGAAGTCGCTCATAATCATGTAATTCGGCTTCGATTTTGTTACCAAATTGGTAATAAGAACAAGGCTCGTGATGGATTTGTTTTAATACATATTTTTTATTATCAGTTGTTGCTAGATATGAATATCCACCTTTACCATGTCCTAAAAGTTTTACTATTGTGTATTTAATATCGCTGATGGATATTTCATCGTTAACATTAAACATTTCTAAACTCCTATAAGTTGTTTCGAGTCAATTTCATAAGTGCATAATCCAATATATTTTCTTTACGTAATTTTAGTATTTTTTTAAGAAATAATTTTTGTAAATCACTTGCTTGCTCCACTTCGTCAATTAATGAATTAATCTGTTTAAGATTGATTTTAGGAACGATTCTTTTGATTGCTTCATTACAGTCACTGTATTCCAAGGATGTTATCATTCTAAAATAATTGCCTCTTTTTCCTTTTACTAGTATTGCAGAAGTTGGCATATCAAAAACGCGAGCGTCCATTTCTATCTTAGATGACATAACTTTTTTAATTAGTTCATCGTCAATTTGAGGAAATAACGATGAACCACAATCAAAGATTGGAGCAATTTTCATTTCATCGTTTTCTTGGTTATATAAAAAACCCCAATTACCATTATGTCTATCCCAGTTGCCTATAAATGCATCAATAACAAACATATCCCAAAAATGTTCTTTTAATTCTTTAGGATCGACGGCATTTTGTTTCTCAATAGTATCAAGAATATCGGCCAATTCAGTTCCATATCCATTTGAAGCAGAATCGATAATTTGATTTTTTACTGATGCAAAATCAATAAATATAGTGTTTATAGAAGTAAAATCTTTACACGCAACAACATTTCTAATTTTTCCATGAAATTCATATACTCCTAATAATGTTTCTTGTGCTTTTAAACCTAACATATTAAAAATACGGCAACCTAAATATTCAGAAATACAACTATTCGTGTATGATAGATTAGGATTTTTAATGGCGTGCATCGGGAGCTTGATCATATAAAGATCATCATTATAAACTACCGATAGTTTATTCCCATTCGCACCCCCATACGCCTTTTTTCTTATCGGAAAATTTGTAAAATTAATCATATAGTGTTTATCTCCTAAAGTATCTTGCTCTTAATCGATCAGCTTGTTCTTTCGAAATGAGATGTTCAACTTCAGCAACATTGATAGAACTATTTAATTGGTCGCTATAGCAATCTAATAAAAAACTATTCTCACGTATAGATTTTCTATATTCTGAAATCGCATCATATAAAAATAAAGGCAACAAAGTTTTAGATTCTTCTTTTTCTAGAGAAAGTAACTTTTCAATTGATATATTTAAACTTTTTGATATTCCTAATAATGTTTTACCAGAACACTCTAAAATGTCTGTCTTACCAGACGCAATATCAATTAAAGTGGTTTTCGGAATCCCGCTTTTATTGGATAACGCATAAACTGTTGTTTTTTTAAAAGCTAATAAATCTAAAAATGTCATACCAATATTATATCGGTATATCGACCTAAAAACAACAAATAGATTTAACTTATTCATAGTCATTATGTTGTCGCTTAATTAAAATAAAATTGTGGATTCATAAGGATATCTTTTTCTAGTAGAGATATGTTTTGCTATTAGGCTTTCATTTTTCTAGTAGAACCAAAATTCTAAAATCCGTAGATTCAAATCAATTTTTCTCTACTAGCAAGACGCTTGAAATGAAAAAAAAGCCCGATTTCTCGAGCAAATATCGTTCATTTTGAGACCATTGCTTTGTATCAAAATGTTAGTTATAAGATGGTTGCGGGGGAAGGATTTGAACCTCCGACTTCAAGGTTATGAGCCTTGCGGGCTACCAGGCTGCCCTACCCCGCGATATCTAGGGTTATAAGTAATTCTGGCGGAGAAAGAGGGATTCGAACCCTCGCTAGACTTGCATCTACTATCGGTTTTCAAGACCGACCCCTTCAGCCAACTTGGGTATTTCTCCACTTTTGGTGGACTCTACAGGACTCGAACCTGTAACCAATCGATTATGAGTCGATAGCTCTGCCATTGCGCTAAGAGTCCTTGTAAAGTTTATTTAGTTTAAATGGTACCAGCGGGGGGATTCGGACCCTCGACATGCCGGGTATGAGCCGACTGCTCTAACCAACTGAGCTACGCTGGCATATTTTACTACTGGTGGACCCTAGGAGAATCGAACTCCTAACTTAAGCTTGCAAAGCTAACGTTATACCATTTAACTAAGGGCCCTTCTTAAGCACTCTTGCAAGCGCTTAAATAATATATCATTAACAAATATTTTAATCAACAAAAACTTTTTTAAATTTTAAATCTTTTTATTACTTATACTTTACTATATATACACTAATTATTTACTATTACTATTTTTTGAATAAAATTAAATTTTTAAGGGTTTTAACTAATTTGAATTAGTTAAAAAAATTATATGATATATAGGAATGGATGAGGCGTTAAAAAGAAAACTTTAAAAAGACAATAAGAAAGATCTTTTTATCTCCTATGGCGATAATCGCTTTTTCTTTTTTATCAGTAATTTTAATCGGAAGTGTTCTTTTATCGCTTCCTTATGCAACTAAAGAAGGAACAAATTTAACATATTTCGATCATTTATTTACATCCACTAGTGCTACTTGCGTTACTGGGCTTTTTACAGTAACTGAAATTTTTATCGATTTTAAAATAAATGACTGCGGAAACGTTCCAGATCTTGTTGAACACTATATCGAATTCTTGAATGAAGAAAGACCGGCATATGCACTAGGATATCTAGCACCTAAAGCTTATAAAGAAATGCATGGCCCAAAAAATAGGAAAGTGTCTACAAAATGTTGACTAGTGTAATAAAAGATCGTGTTAAATATGTTGAATACGCTGAAGGTTCAATAAAATTTTCATTCGTTGACTATGTTTTAGAAGCAATGTCAGCATTTACTACTACTGGTTTTTCATCAAGAATGACACCTTATTATTCAATCGGTTCAAAAATCATTCTTCTTATATTAATGTATGTAGGAAGAATTGGACCATTAACCTTATCAACAATGTTCCAATCAAAAGGAAATGAAAAATATTATTATGTTGAAGAAGATGTCTAAATAGGATAAGGGAGAAAAATAATAGCTAAAAAGAAATCTACTATCGGTATTATTAGTTTAGGTAAGTTTGGTATGTATTTAGCAAACGAACTTGTTGGATCTGGCAAAAATATCGTTTGTGTCGATAAAGATGAAAGAAAAGTTAAAAAAGTTTTAGATATTTATAACTATACATTTGTTACAGAAGATTTAAGTGTTTAAACTTTAGAAGAACTAGACTTTAAAGAATGTGACGTCATTGTTATCTGTATTGGTGAACAAATGGATACCGCTATTTTTGCTACACTTAATGCCCTTTCATTATATGCTGGAAAAGTAATTTCAATGGCAGACACTGAAGAATTGGGTAAAGCTTTAGAAAATTAGGTGCTGATGTCATTTATCCATATAAAGATAGTGCTTCTCAGTTAGCTAAAAGAATTCTTTCAAATAATATTTTAGATTTTATTTCTTTAAATGAAGAAATTGAAATTTGTGAAGTAAAAATTCCTAATAAATATATTAGAAAATCAATTTTAAATTGTAATATCCGTAAAGATTATGGTCTTAACATTATCGATCTTGAATTTAGCGATGGAATAATTGAGACAAACATCGACCCTCAATACGAATTTAAAAACGACGATGCAATCGTCGTTATTGGAAATAAAAAATCAATTAGAAAATTTGAAGGTAAATAATTAAGGTAACATATTACCTGTAGATTGATATAAACGATACCACTCCCACTTCTTTAATTTAATTTTTCTACCATCAATACATTGTTTAATATTTTTTAAATCAGTTGAACCTGTAATAACTTGAACATTTTTAGATAAATTAAGCAAAAATGCTGTAGCAATTGCACATTTTGATGTGCGATATTTTCTTGCTAATTCTTCTAATACTTTATTACATTCTTTCATTTTTGGATGGTTAAAAATTGAACCTTCTAAAAATTCATATTGGAATGGTGACCAACATTGAAGAGTAATATTATATCTTTTCATATAGAAGAATAATTCACCTGTGTGTTCGCATCCTTCATCATTATTCATATTGCAATTGATAACTTCTCTAACAAGATCTAAATGTCCAAGACCAAGTTGAAGTTGATTAATTTCAATTGGAATATTTGTTTGGTCTTTCATGTATTTAACCATTTCATGAGGGAAATTAGATACACCAAAATGTAAAACCAAACCTTGATGTTTAAGTTCAGACATTGCTCTACCCACTTCATGAGCTGACATGAAAATATCTGGTCTATGGAATAATAAATAATCAATATGATCTAAATTCATTCTTTCTAAAGAACCTTTCACAGCTTCCATAATGTGTTCATAACTTAAATCATAATATTTATAACCTTTTTCAGTCTTACAAATACCACATTTTGTTTGAACGATAATTTGATCTTTTAATTCTGGATGAAGTTTAATTACTTCACCAAATTTTCTTTCGCTATCTCCATCACCATAAATATCGGCTAAATCGAAAAAGTTTACGCCATTATCGATATTAAATTTGATGATATTATAGACTTCTTCAACACTTAACTTATCAAGTCTCATCAATCCTTGAATTATTTTTTGTTCTTTTAATGGATTTACATTTTTATTCATATATCATTTCTCCAACTTTTATATTTTACATTATTTTTCTTTTAATTTGTATATAACTTGTACTCATTATAAAATTATAAATAGATTAACGAGGTTATACCCGGGAAAGGAAAAGTTATCTAATCACTAAATCCGGGTACGATTAGATAATACGTAGAAAATATGAAAGGTTTATGCATTGTCACTAATGGTTTTGAAGAAGTTGAATTTTTAGCAACCATTGGTATTTTAAGAAGAGGAAATGTCGATATAGACATTTATTCATTTCATAACGATGAAGCTATGGGGCGTTATGGAATTAATGTTAATAAATTAAATGATATTTCTAAATTAGACTATAAAAATTACGATTTTTTATTCTTCCCAGGTGGTCCTGAATATATCGAAATGGAAAGAACCCCTTGGTTTTTAAATATCGTTAAATACTTTATGGACCATAATAAATTAGTTGCCACTATTTGTGCTGGTCCAACTATTATTGGACACTTAGGATATTTAAAAGGTAGAAACTATACATGCTTTACTTCAATGAATGAAGATTTTGGTGGAACCTATATTGATAAATATTGTGTTCAAGACGGTAATTTAATTACCGGAAGAAGCGCCGCTGCTAGTATTGATTTTGCTTTTATGATTTTAGAAGCAGTTAAAGGAAAAGATGAAGCCGATAAAGTTAAAGTTTCTATCTATTATTAATATTTATGAAAATAGTTAGTTTCAATGTTAATGGCATTAGAGCCATTTTACAAAAAGATTTTATAAAAGATTTCACTACTTTGGATGCAGATATTTTTTCATTAAACGAAACTAAGTTAAGTGAAAGTTTGATCAATGAATTTCCTTTTACTCCAGAAGGTTACCATCTATATTTTACGAATTCTAAGGTAAGAAAAGGTTATAGCGGTGTTGCTGTATTTACTAAAAAACTACCAATAAACGTCTATTACGGACTAAAACAAGGTGAATATGATGAAGAAGGCCGAATAATAACTCTAGAATATGAAAACTTCTACTATGTAGCTTGTTATGTCCCAAATTCAGGAGATGGTCTTAAACGATTAGATTTTAGAATGGAGTTTGAAGATAGATTAAAAGATTATTTAATCTCTTTAGATAATAAAAAACCTGTTATCTATGCTGGAGATTTAAATGTTGCTCATAATGAAATTGATCTTAAAAACCCTAAATCAAATGAACGCAATGCAGGTTTTACAATTGAAGAGAGAACCAAGTTTACTCAACTACTTCAATCAGGATTCATTGATAGTTTTAGATACCTCTACCCAGATACCACCAAATATTCTTGGTGGTCATATAGATTTAATGCTAGAAAAAATAATGCTGGCTGGAGAATTGATTATTTTGTTATTTCAGAACGCTTAAAAAATAATCTAATTGATTCTAAGATTCATAATGAAATATATGGTAGTGACCACTGCCCTATTGAACTTGATATAGATATATAAAATATTTACTTAATGCGTTTATATCTTTGGTTTTTTGAAGTTGGCTTGTCCTTAAGTTCCATTTCAATAAAACCACTTTTAATAGCTGGATTAAGATAATTCTTTCTAAAATTTTCTTTGATTTTTAATGATAACAATTCAAGTATCTCATTTGATGTATACCACTTATTTTCATTTATTAAAGACATTAATTTATTTACATAAAGTGAAGCATTATTATAGATGTCATTTTTACTTGAAATTAGTTCATCTAAAGTTTGATCAATCATTTTTAGCATGAAAATTATAAATGAATTTAATTTTCCTTCTAAATTTGAAGTATTTATAGCTTCATAATATTCTCTTTGATATTTGCGAATTTGATTTTCAATTGGTAACCAGAAAAATATTTCTTTCCAATTTCCTAATAAACAAGTTTGCCAAAATCTTGCTACACTACCATTACAGTCACTAAATGGATAAATATAAACAAATTCATAATGAAATATAGAAGATAAAATTAAAGGAGATAAATTTTTAGATTCCCTATTTAACCACGTAAACAAATTATTCATTAATTCTTTTACTCTATTAGGTGGAGGAGCAATAAAAATTACATTTCCTTTTTCATCCACTACGCCCTCGTTACATTTACGATAAGCTCCTGGATTTGAAATTATATCTTTGCCTAAAATAGAATGAATGAACTTTAAATCATTTTCATCAAAAGGATTAACTGACTCAATATTATTATAAGCTTCAATGGCATTTTAATTTCAAAAATATCTTTTTGAGGACCTATTACTTTTTTGCCATTTATAAGTTCACTAACTTGTTCAAAAGAAAGCGAATTCGCTTCAATTGCACAACTTGAATAAATCGATTTAACCCTATTCGCTTTTCCTAAAATAGGATCTTTTGACAAATCAGAAAAAGAATTTATTTTTCCAATTTTCTCTGAAATCGAAATAACTAACTCGCTCATTTCCAATGTTGCATCAAATGGTGATTTATATTTTTCCATACAATAATTACACCATAAATTACGAAAAATTATAGCATCTTGCGTGTTATCTTGTCTGCTATCTTACATGTTATCTTGCTTTGCGGAGTGAATCTTTATTAAAAAATAAAGATGAGTTTAAAAAGCTATCTACTCCCACTCAATTGTTGATGGAGGTTTTTGGGTAATATCGTATGTTACACGGTTTACGCCTTTAACTTCATTTACAATTCTAGAAGATATTTTTGTTAATACATCATAAGGTATATGTGCAAAATTTGCAGTCATACCATCAATTGATGTTACAGCTCTTATTCCAAGCATATATTCATAACTTCTCTCATCACCTTTAACACCAACTGATTTTACATTGCTTAATACTGTAAAGTATTGCCAAATTTCTTTATCTAAATTTGCGTTTTTAATTTCTTCTTGTAATATTGCATCACTATCTTGAACAATTTTGATTTTTTCTTTTGTAACATTTCCAATGATTCTTATCGCTAGTCCAGGACCAGGGAAAGGTTGACGGTGAATTAAAGAACATGGTAATCCAAGTTTTAATCCTAAATCTCTAACTTCATCTTTAAATAAAGTTCTTAAAGGTTCGATGAGTTTAAAACCAAGTTCTTTTGGTAAACCACCAACATTATGATGTGATTTAATTGTTTTAGCAGTCTTTGTTCCTGATTCAATTACATCAGTATATAAAGTTCCTTGAGCTAAATAATCAAATTTATCTAACTTTTTGGATTCTTCTTTAAAAGTATCCACGAATAATTTTCCAATAATTTTTCTTTTTTCTTCAGGCTCTTCTACATCTTTTAATGCTTTTAAGAATTTTTCACTTGCATCAATTGTTACTAAATTTATATCAAAAGCTTTTAATGATTTTTGAACTAATTCAACTTCGTTTTTTCTAAGAAGTCCATGATTAATAAACATACAAGTTAAATTATTGCCGATTGCTTTTTTAATTAAAGCAGCAACTACTGAAGAATCAACTCCACCAGAGATACCTAAAAGCACTTTTTGATCTTTTACTTCTTCTTTTATTTCTTTAACTTTGCCTTCAATAAATGTATTCATTGAATAATTCGGAACAATTTTAGCGATTTTAAATAAAAAGTTATCTAAAATCTCATATCCAAATTTCGTATTTCTAACTTCTAAATGATATTGAATTAAATAAATATTCTTTTCTTTGTTTTCTAAAGATGAAATAACTCCGTTTTCACTTTTTGATGTAACTATAAAACTTTCGGGTGCTTTAATAACTCTATCTCCATGAGACATCCAAACAATCATTTCTTTTGGTAAGCTATCATAAAGTAAAGATTCTTCTTCTATTTTAATTATCGTTTCACCATATTCTTTTAATTCATCTTTTGTAACAGTTCCACCAAGTTTTTTAGTTGTTAATTGCATTCCATAACAAATACCTAAAATTGGTAATCCTAAATCATAAATTCTTTCATCAACATCGAAAAAATTAGGATCTAAACATGAATCTGGTCCTCCAGAAAATACAATTGCTTTGACTGATTTATCATTTTTAATTGTTTCAATATCAATATTATGATCAACTAAAAGAGAATAAATTCCTTTTTCTCTTATTCTTCTTACAATAAGTTGATTATATTGACTTCCAAAATCTAAAACTAAAACTTTGTTTACATCCTTATTCATATAGAAAAGTTTACCAATATTTTTATTAAATGAGTATTAAATAAAAGGCTACCTTTGTTAAGTGTGGTCTTTTATGAAGATTCATTATTCTTTTTTAATTAATAATATCAATTTATTCGATTACTTCGATTTTATGAACTACTTTATCATTTATTGCTTCACTTGTTTTATATCCTAATCCAATTGAAGCAACACAATCATAACCTACAGGAATATTTAATAATTCTAAACATTTAGTTGAATGTTTAATAACCTGAGTAATTGCGTATAAATAAACATTACCAATATCAATACTACTAGCCATTAAAGCCATATTTTCTAAAATACAACCAGCATCTTGGTTTCTTAACTCTTTATTTTCACCTTTATGAAGAATTAAAAGTAAGCATCCACAGTTATAAGTTGGATCTCTATCAATTTCGCTTTTAACAATTTCTTGTAATTTATTTAATTTTTCACCCTCTAATTTATAAATAAGAATGTTTGAGTATAATCCTCTAGCAACTGGAGCATGCATTCCAGCTTTTAATATTTTTTCTATTACTTCATTTGGTAATTTTTCGTTAGATAAAAACCTATTTGATCTTCTTTTTAAACAAATTTCTTCAAAGTTCATAATATTGATATTCTCCTTTATAAAACTTAAGCTCCATCTTCATGAGTATCACAAATATTTTGAGAAAAATATTTACTAGTTTTTCTTCTTGAATATGATGAATTAGAGTAATTTCTTTCACTATACATCATATAATCATCCTTACTCATGTTGGATTTTTTTAAATAGCGATTTCTTTTTTTAGTTTCCATAATTTAATTATACTTAATCGATTTGCTTTTTCTAAATTATTTCTTCAAAAATGGCCCTTTTTTAAATTTCCCCGCCTATATATAAGAAGAAATCTCTTCTTAATATTTATATAAATATATACTAATTTATTACTATATATTAACTATAAGATTAAAAGGTGTCCGAATTAAGATCAGACACCTTTTAGAAAGTTAATTACAGTGTGTAATCAATTATTTTTATTAGTTAGCAGCAACTTCTACTTCTTTTTTGGTTGCGCTTCCAAATGATGAGATGAAGACACAAACGAATGATAAGAAATAGAATACTACACCAACGATTGATGTATAAAGAGTTGTTGCTTCTTCTGGTGGATAGTTAACTGGAATAAACCAGACATCAGCTGCTACTGAAATTCTAGCATAGACGAATAAGCAAGTAGAAACTGCAACTAAGATACCACCGACAATTGTTAAAGCATTTTCGAATACTTTAATTTTTGATCTGAAGACGAATAATACTAAGAGTACTACCATTGAAATAATTGAAAGTAATACTAATGATACATCAAGTCCTCTTCCTGCAAGGAAGCCGGTTGTTGATGTAACAAGGTAAATAATAAATCCAATTAAAGCTAAGACAACTGAAGCTAAGATTAACCAAGTTGATTTAGTTTGTTTTGAAACCCAATTTTTCATAAATTAGTTTTCCTCCTTTTTATGTATTTTGGTTGTTTCACCCCAAATGTATAATCCAGCAAAGCCAAGTGAAAGGACAGCTGTTGTTGCGATTGCACCAATATATGTGCCTCTCCACCATGTCATAAGTTGAACTTGACGTGAAGTTGAGTTAATACCATACATTGCATTACTATTAGCAAGTGAGTATAAGATGTATTTAATATTTTTCTTAATAGCTGCACTCATATCTGCATCAGCAGTAAGTAATGATGGATTAGTGAGATATTCAAATCCACTAGTTGCAATACTACCGAATCCACAGAATGCGGTTGTTCCAGCAAGAATCGATTCTTTTGGAGCAGCTTTTAATGAAATTCCAGTAAAGTCAGTGACGTTATAACCTTTGAATCCCCATTCTTCTCTCATAATGTTAACCATAACATTATAGTTAGCACTTGGAGCGACAGCACCGATTCTGTTATAAGATGTCATAACACCTGATGCACCACCATCAAAGGCATCATCATATTCTGAATTATTTCTCCAAGCAGCAGCTTTACCTTTTCCGACAAATGCTTGTTGAAGATTTCTAAGTTCAAGTTCTCTTGCTTTTTGTTCATTCATGAATATTGCAACACCTGATCTATTTTGTTCTTGATCGTTGAATGCAGCGTGTTTAATGTTAACTAAAACACCTTTTGATTGAGCACCTTGAACAACGTTACTACCGATGTAACCACTTAAGATTGGATCTTCAGAGAAGTATTCTCCGCCTCTACCATTGTATCCATGTCTATGAATATTCATAGCTGGACCAATAATAATTGGAAGACCTAACATAAGTGAAGTTTCACCTAAGATAATTTCACCATTTTCATAGGCTAATTCTTTATTGAATGAGTATGCGATATTGGTTTGTGAACATGTAACACGAGTACCAAGATCTTCATAATCAGCACCATCAGTAAATGCTTGACCTCTATATGAACCTTCATCGAAATAGTGAGAGTCACTACCACCTGGGCCGTCATCTGCTGGGTGTCCAACATAGCCGACTGATGGAATTTGTTGAACGTTATGGAATGCGTTAGCAGCAAAATCTAAGAATTCTTCTACTGGAACTTGATCTACAAGGTCATCCCATCTTGGATCATCCCAATCAGCATCTTTAAATTGAGTGATTGATAATCCATTATCTTCTCCCCAAACATAGTCTGAAGGATTTGCATCGTTCTTTAATGAAATAAAATCATTTCCAAGTAAGGTTGCAAGTCTACCAGTTGCTGATAATCCTGCATATGATTCTGGGAATGTTCCATCCCAATTATCTCTTGTTAAATATGTAACAGTATTTTCGTATCCATCGAATGAATTTAAATCCATTGAATAGTCGCCTTCACTAACTTGGTTGGTGATATTAACACCATTTGGTGAAACTGAGAATGTTGTTATATCAAGTGAGGAATTGCTCCAAACTTCAACATCATTTCTAGCTGCTTCACTAACACCTGTTACTGAATAATCTTGTCTAGCAAGAACTCTATTAACGGCATCGTGAGCATCATTACCCAATGTAAAGTAATAATCGCCAGCATCTAAAATAAATGTTTTTGCTTTTCTATAATCATAGGAAGCAAGATTTGACATATCAACTTCCATAGTCACTTCATATGATTTATCTGGAGCAAGTGTCGGAGTTTTTTCAAAATCCATTAATTGGATTGCACTCTTTTCAACACCATTTTGTCTATCATATTCAGTATATGGTGATTGAGCATAAAGTTGGATGACTGATTTACCAGCAACATCACCAGTATTTGTGACTCTAACTGTAACATAAGCAGTTCTCTTATCACCCATTACTCTAAAATTAGTAATTTCTTGTTCAAATGTTGTATATGATAAGCCATATCCGAATGGATAAATAACTTCGTGATCATATGACCATGTTCCTGGAACAGTTGCTGGTCTATAATCAGAACCAGTATATGTACCAGCACTTGCTCTAGCTGGGTTTGTTCCTCTATTCATTACGATATCAGCATATCTTGTTTCATAATATCTATAACCTGCATAGATACCTTCTGCTTCAACAAGATATGAGTTAACGTTTTGAGCTGATTCAAAAGAGTCATTGTTTGCCCAATAGTTATAACCGAAACTTTGTAATGCTGGGTTGACAGCACCGTTTGTTGCATATGTATCACCTAAATGTGCTGATGGGTTAACATCACCATTTAAGACTTTAGCAACACTATACCATCCATAAGCACCTGGATGCCCAGCCCAAACGATAGCATCGATTTGATCATCTTCTACTAATTCTTTAAATTCCATTGTATTAGTTGCGTTAATAATAACAATGACTTTTGAGAAATTAGCTTTTGCTTCAGCGATAATTGCTCTTTCTTCTTCTGATAAGCCCATGACATTACCAGTTGTAGTTTGATTATCGCCAGTTGAACTTGTTGATAAATTATATTCGTTTTGTTCGCCAGCACCTCTACCCACAACAACGATTGCTGCATCGTTATAAGAAGAATATTGTGAATTATAGGCTGAATTTTGTGCTGCAAGTTCTGTTGGAGAAACTTCAAAAATGGTTCCTCCGACTTTGTCCATAATATTAGTATATTCTGGAGCAGTTGCACCATAACTTGGTGGGCCAAATGTACCACCATTTGCTTCTATCCAAGCTTCATATGTACCAAGCATTGATGGATTAAGATTAAAACCTTCAGCTTCAAAAGCTTCTGTAATAGTATTTCCATTTAAAATAGTGTTTATATCTGGAATAGAACCACCATTATTTCCATAGAATGGAGCGTAGCTTCTTAATCCCATCATTGTAACGTTAGAACCTTTTGCGAGTGGAAGAGCACTATTTTCATTCTTCAAAAGAGCAATGGTTTCTTCACTTTGTCTAAGGGCAAATTCTTTGTAGCCTTCAAAAGCTTCCTTAGCAGTTTTGAACTCTTGTTCGTAGTTCCAAATTTCACCTTCATCATCGGTTTCTTCAGTGACAATCATTGAAGATTGAGTACCGACAAGGTCATCAAGCGGATCTTTATAATACTCTGCGATCATTCCTGCAGTAACGCTAGCTGCAAGTAAAAATCCTGCAAGTACGGTAAGACCACTAAATGGATTTTTTCTCATATTTTCCTCCTTAAAAAGTTAATTGTAAGTGCGTGAAAGCGCTTACATATTTGAAAATATGATAAATTAAAGACTTAAAGTTCTAACAAATTTGCCACAAGTTGTAAAATTTTTGACTTAATTTGCTCATTAAAATTCTTAAAGTTGTAGTGGTAACCTAAAAGTAGACACATACAAACTAAAAAGTATTCACTCAAAAGTTGAAATGTATGCAGATGTTTCGAACACTTAAAACATAAAAAT
>CASFCL010000022.1 GCA_949293255.1 uncultured bacterium | reverse complement strand
TCACATTCAATATATGTTTTGTAAATACCAATATCTAAAAATCGCCACCTTCTTTTTTCTGTAATGTGGTCATAAATCGAACATTTTTCCCCACAAATCGGGCATTGATGAACGTAAGATTTTGGTAATCTACCAGAGATTACTATTTCTTTATGATTTTCGTAAATTTCAATATCTTCGATAATAAATTTATTGACATTTATTACCTTTTTAAGTAACTTTTGAGTAGTCATATATTCTCCTTTTATTTTTTCACACTAGGTAATATATGACTTTTTTAATTTAATTTAAAGTTTGAAGGTTTTTCATGAGAAAATATCGAATAAACAGGCATTTATCATAAACTTTTACCCACAAATTCTATTGATGAGCCAAAAAATTAAAGAAGTTTTAATAATTTAATGTCTAAAAACTTATTATTTTTTACTAAAAACACTGCAAAACCTAAATTAAAATAAATTATTTCCCTTTTTCTTATTATATTATTTGCATAAAATTTGAAGATTATAACTTTCTGAAGTTCCTCCTTTTGAAATAGGAATTATATGATCAATTTCTAAATTTTTGCCATCACTTTTTACACCGCACATTTTACATCTATAACCGTCTCTTTTATAAATCTCAAATCTAACTTTATTTGTAGCCTTTCCTCTTTCAACTTTACATATCGAATCCCAAACATTTCTATTTAAATAATACCTTCCTCTTTTTGAAGAGATTTCTTTAATTGCTTTTTCAATGTCGCTTTCATTAAATTCTTTTATTTTTGTATCAAATGTATTCTCTTCATATAAATCGGTTCTAGTAAGTACAACTTTTATTACAAAGTTAATTTTTGGATGTAAAATTCTTTACTTAAAAGTTTTCTTTCAAAATTAACTAATTTTTTATGGCTCAGATTTCTTTCATCTTTTATATAAAATCCTAATTTTAATTTTTCTTCGCATTCTTTTTTATAGGATTGATATAGATTTTGATTTTCTCTAACTTTTTTAATTATTTCTCTGTATTTAGCCAAATCTTTATTTAATTTATAAATTAAAAAGTCTTTAGGATAAATATCAGAAAAAACATTTTTATCATGATATTTATTTAAAAATTTATCATCTTTCAATTTATTAAAATTATTTTTTTTATTTATTACTTCTAATTTTTTTGGGTCAAACGACCCACCCAGAATACGAAGCAAAACAAAAATAGTTCATAATATTACTTGTTAAATATGAAAGGAGTAATTTATGAACTATCCAGTTGATATTTTTGCATTAACTGGCATCTTTGATAATAAAATTAAGGTAAATAATTATTTTGATAAAGATGAAAATGCTATTTATGTGTATGGTGAATTACATGATGATAATCCAAGAATTTGTCCTCATTGCAGAAAAGTATATTTATCTCCTTTAATTAATTGTTTTGATGGTTTGCCAATAGTTTATACTTGTGGCACATCACCTAATTCGGAACTTACTAATACAATGCTTATAAAAGGCCACGAAATAATTAAGAATAACAATTGTACTATTCGTAATGATAGAGGATTTCATTATCGTCTCCCAACTCGGATAACTTTAATGAAAAAAATCGGTTATACAAGGTCTATGAGCAAAAAAGGTTGTTCGCCGGATAATTCAATGTGTGAGGGTTTCTTTGGAACAATAAAAAACGAATTTTATTATCCTTACGATTGGACAGAGACAACATGTTCCGACTTCATTGATAAATTAAATAAATATTTAAAATGGTTTACAGAAAAAAGAATAAAAGTTAGACTATGGAAAAATTTAAAAACTGTCCAATAAAATGTCCGCATCACCAAAATTGTAATATTTTGATTATCACCATAAAAATTTTTCATGTTATTTTTTTACCCGCTTTAAGCCTTCAATTATATCAAGTAATCCAAGATTTGCAGGCTTTTTATTTAAATTAATCGAAAATCCAAAATCTCCTAATCGATAATTAATTCCAACTAAAATTAATCTATTCTCCTTAGCTAAATACGTTCTATTATAACTAATTGAATCACATCCTCCATGACGAAATGTGCCTCCATGAATAAAAATCATTACAGGCAATTTCTCGTTTTCTTTGATATTTTTCGAAATTGTAATAGAAAGGAGCTGAGGATCTTCTACTTGATTAAATTCACTATAATCATTGCCAGTTATAAAACTTTCAATGTTTGACTTCCCTTGATAACAAATCGGACTAGATTCAGATAAGTCGACTATTGAATCCTTATAAATATATGGTTTAAGAATGTCAAATCTATGGCTTATTGCATATCTTATTCCTTTAAATTCATAACATCCATTATTTTCATAGCCTATAAATTGTGTATTATTAACTTTTATAATTTTATTCATACTTTAATTTTATGCCAATAAAACTAAAATATCATAAAAAGTTTATTAAATTTAATTAAAGCCTCAACTATTCAAAAACTTATCGATATGCTATCATAAAATTGATAGGAGGAATAAAATATGGCTAACTTAATTAAAAAATTTAGCACAGCTTTTTTCACTATTTCCGTTGCAACTTTTATCGCTGGGTTAATTTGCTGTGTAGGCGTTTTAATGGGAATCATTTCTAATAATGTTAATTATGGTTCGTTTTATATTACAGATGCAATTAATTTAATACTTAGAATCGCTCTTTATGTTGTTATACTAGTTTTTTCAATTTCAACATTAAAAAAGATTTTTACTAAACAAGAGGTTGATGATAAAAAATTAGTTAAATTGGACTCATTATTTTTAGGACTTTTCTTACTTCTATACGTTATAACTTGGATTACTAGTGCAATTGAATATAGTGTTAGATTAGGTAAATTTATTGAAAGTAGCGCTTCAATCGCTGCCTTAGTCTCAACTATAATTGGATCGACATTCTTCTTATTAACCTTATCTAATAAATTTGCTGATAATAGAAAGAAGGTATTCAATATTTTTGGTTATCTTTTCTTCTTTATCTATTTATTAATGTACTCGGTTGGATTAGCAGTTTATGCAATTCCATTTTGTTTCTTTTTATATTTCTTCTTTTTGAGTGGATTACTACATACGTTAACTTACGATGTAAATATTAATGAATGCTTCTTATGTCGAGAAAATAAAAAAGTAGAAGATATTAAAACTCAAAATGATGATACACATAAAATAGATGAATAATTATTTACTTAACTAATGAATTTCTATTCACCATTTTAAATTAAAAGTAGCACAATCTTTATTCGTATGATATCTACTTTTATTATTAGTTTGTTAACTATTTTATTAATGACTCTATCGTTTTTTCTATTTCCTCAACTTAAAATTAAGGGTAAGAAATTTGATACATTTCATGTGAACTAAATGGGGTTCAGTTCATACTTTGTATCAAAATGTTATTTATAAGATGTCTTTGTGCTATCGCTTTAATGCAAAACGATGCCCCTACTAGAGAAATGCTACCTTTAAAAATGCGTATTTTATCAATGTTTTCGGAAAGAAATCATCTTCAATCATTATTTCTAATTCGGTAACGCTAATACTTTCTCGCAGTCTCTAAATATTCTTCAACTGACATTCCAGAAATCAAAGGTTTAGTTATTTCTTTGACAAGTAAATTGGATGAGACATATTTATTTCCAAGTAGATTCTTTAAATAATTCTTAAATAGATTAACAAAGTCATTAATACAAGTTTCAAATTTATCATAGCAATTTTCGCCAAACACAATTGGCGATGTATTATCAGGACATTCACACCATTTGTTATTCCATTTAGCAAACACTTGAGTATGTGTTTTATGAAAATCATTAGAAAGATATTCAAAAAAATATATATTTACATACAACATTATTTGTTTGGCACCATAAACGAATAAGCTCAGCAACATCCCAGCACCAGCCGCAATTGTTCGCAACTACTTGATCAGGAGAGGAAAAAACATAGGGCTCGCCGCCTTGTTTTGAATAATCATGATTCGGTGAAATTCTATGAATTTTTCCTTTAACATCCATATATCCGTAATCAATATTGCGGATAAAATTGAAAAAATCATTAGTACCATATTTTAATACACGAGTTAAAGTTTCCATGCGTTTTCTCCAAACTTAAAATTACCTAATTAAATTAATAATCATTATTGTCAATAATTTGCCAATAGCCCGTTTTGTTTGAGCCAATACGTTTAATCAAAGATAAGTGTTTTAACTTAACAATGGTATTTTGAACTGTGGTTTTACCCGTATTCGTTATGTTTGCTATTCCAATTTGTGACATTTTAGGGTTTTCTTTAATTGCATACAGTATTTTTAATTCTGTTTTGTTTAATTTATCTGCCAATTTATCTACCGCATTATCTACCAAATCTTTAAATGAACGAATCCAATTATAAGGGATAGTAACTATTATAGAATCCTCGTTAATTTTAAAAGCTTTTCTTCCGTAATTAGAAACAATCAAAGGGTTTCCCTTACCCGTTCTTTCACTTAAATGAGTTGCAAGAAAAATGGAAGATAGATCTTCATTAACCGGTATGCTGTATCCCTTGTAAAAACCTTCAATGGTTTGTTTTGGAGCAAGGGATGAAAAAGAGGTTATTTCAATTCTGTCTTCAAAAAAAGTAATCATAGGGGCAACTCTTCTTAGCCAATTATTGTGAATAAAAGCATTTTTTACAGCCTCATTAAAACAATCTTGATTAAAAAGAGGGACATCTGTTCTTGTTCCACTATGGATATCTTCTATAGATTTAGTCATATTAATGGAATCGGCATAATCAATTATTCTGTCTATAACCGATACTAAACTTTGATTTCCAAATTCTTTTACAGAAAACAGTTTTTTTGATTTATCTAGTCCCGAAAAAATTGATACTCTAACTGGAATAGAACCATTGTCGGCTAAAAAGCACGCCAACATGTTATATTTTCCATTATCACACAGCAAGTGCATATTTATTTTAAATGTTTCATCATTAAATATTAGATTTCTGCCTAAATAATAATTTTTTAACTGTGAAAAAGTTAAATCTTGTATTGGCGATTCAGTATTAATCATTGTAGGGTAACCTTTGATTAATACATTCCAGAGTAAACCTTCTCTTTCTGGATATTTTTCTAATGAAGCAATGCTTGAACCAATTCTTGAATATCGTATTTTATTGAAAGAAGTCGGTACGTTTTTCGCACAGGGAATAGTTAAAACTATTAATCTTTCGTTATTTATAAAAATTTCATCAAACTGAAAAGCTATGGAAGGCTTAAGATTCCTTGCCAAGTAGTTTTGAAATGGTTCATTTTTATAACTACAAAATGGATTTATGTTAGTTCCTATAACATCATGTTTTTTATCATCAATCCCCCAAACTAAATAACCATATTCCTTTCCCAAAATGGATGCAGAATTAGATAATGCAGATATATATTGACCTATTTTTTCCTCTTCAAACCAATTTACCTTAAATTCAAACCATTCTTCTTCATCACTTCTTTTAATTAGATCATTAACAACATCAATCAAGTTCATTTTAATCATGTTCAAATTATATCATATTGGTAGATAAAGTGGTAGATAAAGTGGTAGATATTTTGTTCAACAAAATCTGTAAGAGTTAATTGAAATAGTAAGTTTCGTTTTACAAAAAATTAATAAACTAATATTGACTTTCGGTTTTAACCTAAAATAACGTCGCCTTTAAATAATTTTTCTCTACTAGCAAAACGCTTGAAGTGAAAAAAAGCCCGATTTCTCGAGCAAATATCGTTCATTTTGAGACCCTTAGTTTGTATCAAAATGTTAGTTATAAGATGGCGGGGATGGAAGGAATCGAACCCACACTAACGGTTTTGGAGACCGCTGTTCTACCATTAAACTACATCCCCGAATCCGCTAACACTTGTAGCAGATAAAAATTATAAACTTTTTAAGACTTTATTGACAATACCCATATCACATTTTCCAGCATAATTTGCTTTAAAATGTTTCATAACAAAAGGAATTGATCTATCTTCTAAAGAAAGAATTACTTCTTTAATTTCTTCTTCGGTCATCATTTTTGGAACATATGATTTAATAGTTTCAATTTGTTCATCGATTTCTTTTGCTTTATCTTCTTTGCCTACTTGTAAGAAGCTTGCTTTTTCATCATCTAATTCTTTTAAAGTTTTATTGATGATTTGAATTAAATCAGCATCAGTTAATTCTTTTCCATTAGCTTTTGCTTCATATCCAGCAATCATATACTTATTAATAACAACACTTAAAATTGCTCTTTTGTTGTTATTTTTTTCTTTTAAAGCAATCATGTTTTCTTTTTTTATTTGATCAATTAACATAGTAAATCCTCCTTTCCTTTATAAAATCTTTGCAAAACCCCATTATTTTGTAAAAACTCCTATTCTTTTTATTGAATAGGAGTTTGAATTTTTTACTTAAAACTTATTAATAAGCTTCTGTATATAATTCAAAATAACTTTGTGGATGTAAGCAGCATGGGCATTTTTCTGGAGCTTTTTCTCCTACATAAATAAATCCACAATTTCTGCATTTCCAAACAGTCTTTTTATCGCTTCTAACAAAAACTGCTCCGTTTTCAATATTTGCTAATAACTTTTTATATCTTTCTTCGTGATGATTTTCAACATCAGCAACCATTCTAAATCTAGCTGCTAATTCTTTAAAACCTTCTTTTTCAGCTGTTTCAGCAAATTCTTTATACATGGTTGTCCATTCATAGTTTTCACCTTCAGCTGCTGCTTTAAGGTTGTCCATTGTATTGCCAATACCTTCTAATTCTTTAAACCATAATTTTGCGTGTTCTTTTTCGTTATCTGCAGTTTCAAGGAAGATTGCACTAATTTGTTCATATCCTTCTTTTTTAGCAACGCCAGCAAAATATGTATATTTATTTCTGGCTTGGGATTCTCCTGCAAAAGCAGTCATTAAGTTTTTTTCTGTTTGTGTACCTGAATATTTGCTCATTTTATTTTACCTCATTTCCATCTTCATCAAGTTCAACGATATCTTCTCCACTAGCTCCACAAACTGGGCATACTGGATTTGCTTCATCACTTTCAAATTCGATTCCGCAAAGTAAACAACGGTATTTTTTCATTTTTTTCATCCTCCTAATCGAAGTAAATACTCTAATAATTATTTTACACTATTTTTAACTTTTTTAAAATCTTACACGCTTTAATTTTTCATTTTTGTTGAAAAAATATTTATCAATTAACCCTAAAAACATATATAGAAATTAAAAAAACGCCATTTCGGCGTTTTGGATCGGTTATATATGTTTAGTAAGGAACCTTCTTAAGAATTAGTTCTAATTGAACTGGTTGAGCCTTTCTTTTCAGAAAGTGCTTGGCGAATTTGGTTTTCTTGTTGTTTTCTTAAGATTTCTTTTGCTTGTTCTTTGCTTCTTACAAATTTCATATCGTGCGTTCAATAGTTCCTTAAAAACATTGATAATTATAAGGATGCTTAGAAATTTTTCAATATATATATTTTTTTCTTGTTTTCATATAAAATATTAAAAAGTATCGATTCAGTCGATACTTTTTAGTTAAAAATGTAAGTTTATGAAAGTGCTTTCATTATTTTAAGCCTTTTAAATTAAGCTTATTTATTATCTCATTTATAACCTTTAAATGGTCTTTAATTTTAAAATACATTTCTTTAGAGCTTAGATTTTTATCGTTATAAAACTTATTAACATTTAAATGGAAATTATTTATTCCTATAACTAAATAATCCTCCTTAAACACCCCAACCACTCCTGCTTTATAAAATTCATCTAAATCTTTAAAAATATCGACAATTTCAGGAGTCACAATATAAAATCCTTCTTCTTTATCAGTGGCATAAAAATTATATCGATCAGTAGCAACAAGAGATTCTACTTCAAATTTATTTTTATTTTCTAAAAGGAAACTATTTGGTGAAAAGCAATTTTTTGTTCTAATTTCAACAACTCCTTTAACCTTCTTTTTTAAAGAAGGAACAACAATTACGGTTCCATCAAACATATTATTTATAGTTTGTTTATTGACTATTCCATCTATTGAATTAATAGTAGCATAAGTTACTCCGGCTAACCCTCCTTGAGCCACTGCTCCTATAAAATCAGCACCACCTTTTACTAAAGGGTTAATAGTTTTTAAATCAATTAATGAAATTAAAACTTCATCAATAAGGACTAAAATTTGCTCATTAGTCTTTTCAATATTTAATGGTGAAATTCCGGTTTCTTTTAAAAATAGTGGACTTATGCAGGCTTTTTGATTTAAAATAGCGTCTTTTCCAAAACTTTCTTTAACTGCTTGAACCATTAAAACGTCTCTATATTTATTATCTTTACTTTGAGCAAAAACAACTACTGATAAGCAAAGTAACACCATTAAAAAGAAGCCTCCAAAGATAATTAAAAGAATTCCTCCTACATTACTTTCACCGTATAAATTGACTAAAAATATTCCTCCAACAATCATTCCTATAGCAATTAAAGTTAAGAAAATAAATAACAAAATTTTTAAAATTTTATTTCTTCTAACTTTCTTATAGTCGCCTAATGCATTAATTTCTTCTATTGTTAAAAATCTATTTCTTTTCATAACTCAATTATCTCATCAATTACTTTTTTAATAGGTAAGTATTCTTTTTGAATATTTTTATATTTGTCACCAAGTTTAATTATCTTTTTAGCTAAAAACATTTGTTCAAAATTAAAATAATGATCATATAAAGCTAAGTAACATTTATTTTCTTTAACAATTAAAGCTACTCCTTTAACTAAATTAATTAATTCAACTAATGATTGTATTAAATTATTAAATTTATCTTTAAATCCATTATCATGTTGATCTTTATAATAAATATCAAATATTTTATCGATCTCATCGTTAATTTTTCTTTTATCTGATTCTAAAAAGATTTTACTTTTATATATTGAATCAATAATTTCTCTAACTTCAAATATATATTCTTTCTTTTTTAATAGTTCTACTTCAACTATTGATCCTTTAAAAGGTACATCTTGATCAATTCTTGTATGAATATTACCAATAAAAGCATTATTTCCTTTTATTGTTAAAGCTTCATTTATAAACTGATTCTTAGTTGAAACCACTAAAGAGCTTTGAATGTTATAAATTTTAATAATATTTGTTTGATATTTAAACCAATAGTTATTTATATAAAATTTATCTACTGTTTGATTAAATAACTCAGTTTCTTTTAAATAATCTGGATTAAGTTTATCAAGACTAATTTGATAAATTTCATCAATTCCTAAAACCTCCTTTTTAAGTTGATTAACATATCTAGCTTGTATTTTTTTATTTCTTGAATTTCCTACCATCGATAAAACAGTAGTTATGATTCCAAAAATCATCAATCCAATAGCAACATATAAACAGATTCTATTTTCTTCATCTACTCCGCCAATTATAAATAAAACAAGACTAGCAAAAAGAGTAAAAAATGAAATCATTATTAGCCATATTTTTAATTTAAAAAGTATTGTATTCTTCGAAAGTTTTTCTAATTCTTTATCGCTAAATTTTTCATTTATATCTTTTGAAATCTTCATATTAAAATTTTAATATATCAGTGATTATTAGTCTACTTTCTTAAATTTATATAAAGTGGACACATATTTTATTGAATAAAAACCAAAACGAAAATAAAATAATTGATGTAGAAAGGAGAAATAATTATGAAATGGTTTAATTCATTACCAAGATTAATTCAAATTATTTTACTCTTAATTCCAGGTGTTAACTGGGTAGTCGAACTTATTGTTAGATGGGGTGCTTTCATTGAAAAACCAGGCCTTGTCCGCTTAATCTGTGCTTTAGTCGTTACCTTTGTTGGCTTCGTTTGGGGTTGGATTGACTTAATCTGGTGCTTATTATTTAAACATCTTATTTTTGCAAAATAATTGAGTTTTGCAAGGACTTTAATAAAAAAGCTAGACTTTTATCTAGTTTTTTTGGCTCTTGAAAATTTGAGGGGGTGATTTGATTTTATGAAAAAATGTATCCCCCCTATATTTTCAAAAAAAAGAAAAACTAATAATAGTTAGTCACGGCATAACAGATTTTGAAACATTTAAAAAGAGGTTGTTATATATAAAATAAAAAGAGGGGGGAATCATCCCCCTCATATTTTCAAGAACCTTAATTTTATTTATATAAGTTAATTAAACATCAAATGGAACGAATTTTTTAGAAAGCCATAAGATAAATCTATTGAAGCCTCTTCCAAATGCACCTGGAAATAATAAGAATCCAGCAATCGATCCATATCTAAGTTTTTTGTATAACTTTTTATGTTTTGCTTTTAAATCTTTTAAGAATAATTTAAAGTCTTCTCTTGATTTTGGCTCTTTTGATAAACGAGTATATAAAACTGAAATACAGAAAATTAATCTAATATGGTGATATAAAACTTTATATCTAGCTTTATCATTTTTCTTAATTGCCATTAAATCAGTAAAATCGTTCATTGATTGAGAGCAAAGTAAGTGATCTTTATATTTTTTAACACAGTTAGCATATGAAACTGATTGACCATCTCTACCGATTAAATAACAATAGAAATCTCCGTCAATATACATAACTGTTTTTGTGTGAACCATACCAGCATAAACAAAGAAATTATCTTCATAACTTGCATGTTTTGGTAAAACTACGCCACTTTCTTTAATGACGCTAAGTTTAAACATACATGAATGAAGTGTTAAATTTTTCTCTAAATTTTTAAATTTAACATCTTTCCAAGTAAGTAATTTATTAGGTTCTAAAACAGATTTGTAGTTAATAACTTTTGCTCTATTTTCATAACCTTTATAGTAGACATAATTCATTAAGTATAAATCAGGTTCTTCTTTTGCATTACTTATTGCTTCTAAAACTTTATTTAATGCATCTAAATCTGCCCAATCATCACTATCTACTATTTTAAAGTACTTTCCTGTTGCTACTTTAATACCATCATTAATAGCATCACCATGACCACCGTTTTCTTTATGAATAACTCTAATTACATCAGGATTTTCAGCTTGATATTTATCAGCAATTTCTCCTGTTTTATCTTTGCTACCATCATCAACAACGATGATTTCAATTTGATCATGATTCGCCTTTAAAAGCGAATCGAGGCATATATGCATATATGCCTCGCTATTATAGCAAGGTACTAAGAAGCTAATTAAAACGTTCTTTTCCATAATTAACTTTAATTCCTTATCTAAATTTATGCTTTTATTATATAAAGATTAAGCTTGTTCTTCAATAGTTGCGACAGGTTCGACTGTTTCTTCTTTTTTAGCTTCGCCTGCTGGGAAGATAATTTTAAAGACAAAGAAGAAGACAATCATTGAAACTGTACCTGTAATGAATGTTTTGAGAAGATCTGAAAGTGCTTTTGGAACCGCCCATAAAACCATGAATGGTTGGAAACCCATACCCCAAAGAGCTGCCATTAAAATAGAAATTACAACCCAACCAATGAAATACCACATTGCTTGATACCATGGATTACCATGTGATCTAAATGTAATGTTTCTTTGAAGTGGGAAGTTGATACATTGAGCTGTGAAAACTGCAATTTCATATGCGATGAAGTTTCCTAAACCTCCACCAATTGCAGCATCTTTAGCAACAGTTGTTTCTAGTCCTGCTGCATCTCTCATTGGCTCATTAAAGATAGCAAATAATAATTCGGTTCCTTCAATATCTACACGAATTTCTGGCCAAACGAAGGCAACTTGGGCAAGGCCAAGACCAATAACATATGGTAAGAATAACATGACGAGGTATTGCCAAACTGTAACACCTTCTGAGAAAACGATGAAATAGAAAACTTGGTAAATCCATTTTGCAAGTTCTGGATGACCAATTTTGAAATGTAACCAAGCATTTGCAATTGCTTGCCACCATCCACTTACTCTAATTGAGAAGAAGAAACTATGAATCTTACCACTTAAATCGTATCTCTTATTGAGTTCGTTTCCTTTTTTGGTAAGACGTTCATTCTTTTCAGCTAAGGCTTTTTTATATTCTTCTTCAACCCAAGCTTTTCTTTCTTCTTTTTTCTTAGCAACATAAGCATCTTTTTCTTCTTTACTTAAAGAATTTAAATATGCTTTTTCTTTTGCTTTTTCTTCTTTTTTAGCGAGTTTAGCAGCTTTTTTATCTTCTTTTTCCTTGTTTGCTCTAGCTGCTTGTTCTTCTTTTTCTTTAGCAGCTTTTGCTTTTCTTTCTTCAGGAGTTAAGGCTTTACTTGCTGCAATTCTAGCTTCATATTCAGCCTTTTGTTTAGCTTTTTCTTCAGCTTTTTTAGCTTTATATTCTTCAATTACGCGAGCTTCTTCTTCTTTTGAAAGCTTAACGCGTGGTTTAAGTTCAATCATTGTATATTCCCTTCCTAATTAATTATTATTTCTTTTCTTCAACATCTTTTTTTGATGCTTCTTCTTTGGCCTTAGCTTCTTTTGCTAATTTTTTCTTTTTCTTTCCTTCTTTCATGAAGTGAGAAAGACCTTTCCAGAAGTGACCATTAAACATCATGATAAGACCATCAAGTTGACCCCAAGAGATTGCTCCGCCAGTCATTCTTGATAAACCTCTCATAGGTTGATTTAAAACACCCATGATAAGAGTATTAGCAAGTGATCTTTGACCAATCTTTCTAAGTAACCAAATAGCAAATCTAATTGCGCCTGAGAATGCTCTACCTACCCATCTCTTAGAATATCTTAATTCTTCAACTGTTGTATTATAATGGATGACCATTCTGTTCTTTTTATAGAAATTATAATTACCGTTAGGAATTTCTCTTCCAAGTAATTCTTTAAATTCTAAATCGTCAACGTTAGCGACATCTCCTCTGAAATAATGTGGCATTTTTTCTTTATCATAAGCAAATTCAGTAGCATTTCCTTTAACTTCTAATGAGTCAGAAAGTACGATATCTTCGACACTTCTACCGACTTGAATTAAGTATTTACCGCCCTCAACTTCGAATTTATTTGTTTTGACGTTGAAGAATCTAAATGTATATTCATCAAAGTCAATTCTAACTTCTTTTGTCTCTTTTGGTTCAAGTTCAACTTTCTTAAATCCTTTTAATTCTTTCTTAGCTCTAAAGACTTTTGATTCAGGTAAAGAAACGTAAAGTTGAGCGACATCTTTAGCTTTCATATCACCAGTATTTGTGATTTTAAATGAGACGCCTTTATCATCAACTTTAAGGTCTGAATATTCAAAAGTTGTATATGAAAGACCATAACCAAATGGATATTCAACTTTTACATCGTTGGTATCATAGTATCTATAACCAACATAAATACCTTCTCTATATTCAGCAGTTAAAGCTTTTGCTGGGAAATAGTTATATGTTCCAACATCTTTATATGAATATGGAATTGTTTCTGAAAGTCTTCCACTTGGGGAAACTTTACCAGTTAAAATATCTAAAACTGCACTTGCACCTGCTTGACCGGTTAAGTATGTATGAAGTAAACCATCGACTTTATCACTGATCCAGCTAACTTCAACAACACTACCACAGCTTAAGATAACAACTAATTTTTTACCTAATTTTGCAAGTTCGTTAACTAAAGCAACTTGGTTTTCAGGAATTCTGATATTTTTTCTATCTAAACCTTCAGCTTCAGTGATTTCATCTAAACCTAAATAGAGTAAACCGATATCGGCTTTATTAAGAAGTTCTTTAGCTTCATTAATTTTGCCTTTTGATTTTTTACCATATCTATCAAAGCCTTGAGCATAACCAACAAATTCTAAATCATAATCTTTAATAACTTCTAAAGTATTATCAAGTTTTGTTGGATTAACGATACTACTACCGGCTCCTTGATAACGTGGATTTTTTGCAAAATCACCGATGACAGCGACTTTTGTCTTTTCTTTTAATGGTAAGACGTTGTCTTTATTTTTAAGTAAGACGATACCATCAAGAGCACATTCTTTAGCAAGAGCGTGATGTCCTTCAACATCAAATTCTTTTTTATTATCTTTAAATGCACCTCTAGTTTCAAAAATTAATTGAAGCATTAAATCGACACATTCATCTAAAGTTTTTTCATCTAATTTACCATTTCTTACTGCTTTAACGATATCTCTATCAGTTTCGCCACCAGTTGAAGGCATTTCAAGTGAGTTAAGAGCTTTAATTGCTTCGATACGGTCATTATTTCCGCCCCAGTCAGTAACAACAAAGCCATCAAAACCCCATTCATTTCTTAAAATTTCAACTAATGTATGGTAATTTTCATTAGCATAGACACCATTAATTAAATTATATGATGACATGATTGTTTTGGTTTTACCTTCTTTAACAGCAATTTCAAATCCTGTTAAATAAATTTCTCTAAGAGTTCTTTCATCAAGAACACTATCAAGAGTCATTCTTCTTTCTTCTTGTGAGTTACAGGCATAGTGTTTAACACATGCTGCAATGCCGTTTTCTTGGATACCTTTTACATATCCACTTGCCATTTTACCAGCAAGATAAGGATCTTCACTAAAGTATTCAAAACAACGACCACAGCGAGGATTTCTCTTGATATTCATACCAGGTCCTAAAACGACACTGACATCCATTGAAACAGCTTCTTCACCTAAAGATTTACCAAGTCTTTCTCCAAGTTCTGGATTCCATGAATTTGCCATTGTAACGGCAGTTGGGAAACATGTTGCAGGAATAGATGCATTTAAACCTAAATGGTCAGCTGCTGCAGCTTGTTTTCTTAACCCATGAGGGCCATCGCTTAAAAAGATAGAAGGAATATCTAATCTATCTATGTTTTTTGATTGCCAGAAATCTTTACCTGACATGAGCGAGGCTTTTTCTTCAAGAGTCATTTGTTTGATCAAATTTTCGTATTTCATTTTTTATCTCCTAAAGCATATTTAATCGTGCAAATTAAATATAAAAGTCTAAAACTAATGTTTATTATACGCCTTTTTTAATGATATATCATTAAAGTTTAGGCCCAATTTTTGCAAGGTTATGCAAAAATTTAACAAAAATGGGGGAGGAATGAATGAGAGGTACCCAGTTTCCTAGACATTAAATGTTTGTTGACTGGATTATATCATAAGACTAACATGGATGCTTCCCTAAATTTAGATGGAGGCATCCAT
>CASFCL010000021.1 GCA_949293255.1 uncultured bacterium | reverse complement strand
AATTTAATTTAAAGTTTGAAGGTTTTTCATGAAAAAATATCGAATAAACAGGCATTTTCCATAAACTTTTACCCACAAATTCTATTGATGAGCCAAAAAATTTAACATTTTTGAAACTCCTTTTTCTTATATTTTATCACTTATAAAATAAATCATAAACATATTGAAATATTAATTATTTCTAAAAAATAATAGAGATTTGCAAGGATTTTAATCAAAAATAATAAGATTTTTATTATTCTATTAATTTTAGACTTTATATTTAAATAATATTTATGTATTATTAATTAGATGGTTTTAAACGTATTATTAACATGGAATGAATTTTGGCAATCAGTTGGAGAGTTTTTTAAAAACTTTTTTGATTCTTTATATGTTTTCTGGATTAATCCATCCTACCACGATGAAACAATAACAGAACCTCCGTTTTTGGGAGTTTTTATTTTCGCGGTTATTTTCTTAATTGTTGGTTTCTTTATCATCAAATTAATTCTTCTTATCACTAGAAGATTTATTAGGCTTGATAAGAACAAATTTATCAAAGATAGATCGTTTAAAAGATTTTTATACAATACCTTTAAATATATTTTATACATTGTTTTATTTATTTTATTCTTCCTTATTTTAGGTATTGAACTTACTGGAGTTTCAACAATTATTTCAAGTGCTCTTCTTGCAATTGGTTTATCTTTACAAGATGTTATCAGTAATTTTGCAAGTGGATTGATTATTTTAACTTCTAAACCTTTTGTTACAGATGACTATGTTTTATTTAATAGCGAGGGAGTAGAAGGAAACGTTATTGATGTTAGATTTTTAACAACAATTTTAAAAACAGTCGATGGACAAATCGTTACAATTCCAAATAAAAATATTACAAATGCAACAATAACAAACTACTCAAATAACCCAGAAAGAAGAGTTAATATTTGTTTAAAAGTTGATCTTGAACAAGATTTTGAGATCATAAAAGATGGTGTTTTAAAGATTTTTAATGCAAATGAGGATGTCTTAAAAGATTTTTATACGCCAACTGTTTTAATTAGTGAATTCCAAAATAATTATATGATTGTAAGCTGTAGATGTTATGTTCCAGGAAGCAAATACTGGGATATAGTTTTTGATTTTAATAAGAAAATCTATGAATTTTTTAAAGCTAATAACATCAAACTTGCTTTTGAAAAAGTTAAAGTTTTAGATAAAGAAAATTAATTAAATATTAAAAAACATTTAAATTTAGAATAAATTTAAAGGAAAGATTGCATTAATTTGTCTTTAAGGAGCATAATAAAGACGTACTTAAGGAGTTTTTAACATGGGTAATTTTGTATTTATATCACCACACTTTCCTAGCAGTTATTGGAAATTTTGCTTAGCTTTAAAAAATAAAGGATGGAATGTTTTAGGTATCGGAGATGCTCCATATAATGAAATCCCTGATGAATGTAAATTTGCTCTTACTGAATATTATTGTTGTCATGATATGGAAAATTATGAAAATGAAAAAAAAGCAGTTGAACACTTCCAAAATAAATATGGAAAAATTGATTTTATTGAATCAAATAATGAATTCTGGCTTGAAAGAGATGCTAGATTAAGAGACGATTTTAATGTTGTTTCTGGAGCTGGTGTTGAAGAAGCAAAAAGATTTAAATTTAAGAGTTTGCAAAAGAAATTCTTCGAAGAAGCTGGCATTAAATGTGCTAGATATTGTGTTCCTAATAGCATCGAAGATTTAGAAAAATTTGTTAAAAAAGTTGGCTATCCAATCTTTGCAAAACCTGATAATGGCGTCGGTTCTCAAGGAGTCAAAAAAATAAAAAATATTGAGGATTTGCACGATTTTGCAACTGATTTGCTTAATAAAAATGCTTTATCAACATATATTTTTGAAGAATATGTTGATGGAGATATCACATCATTTGATGGAATTTGTAATGATGAATCAGATGTAGTTTTTTGTACAAAAGATGTCTTCTTCGAAGATACTGCTCAACTTGTTGCTGAAGAACTTGATGATGGATATTATTGTGATCCATATCCAGAAAAAGAATATGTTGAATTAGGTAAAAAAGTAGTCAAAGCATTAGGCTTAAGAAAAAGATTCTTCCATATCGAAATGTTTATTTTAAGAAGTGACCATAAATATTTAGGTAAAAAAGGAACAATCATTCCTCTTGAAGCAAATTGTAGACCTGCTGGAGGCTATACTCCTGATTTAATTAATTATTCTAACTCAGTTTCGTGTTATGATATATATGCAGATGTAATTACAACTAATACTACAACAGTCAATATGAACTGGCCAAAGTATTATGCAATTACTTCTTCTAGAAGAAGAAATAGAGAATATGCTCATACAATGGATGATATCTTAAAAACTTTTTATGGACATATTTGTATGTTTGGAGAATACCCAGAAGCAATTAGAGATGATATGGGTGACTTCTACGTTTTTGCAAAATTCAACACTTTAGAAGAAGCATTAGAATTTGATAGATACGTAAGGGAGAAAAAATAATAATGAGAGACAAATTCTTAGAGGAAAAATTCGCAACAAAAAAAATATGTGGTACTCAATTTGAAGTAATTATTGAAATTACAAAAGGTAGTAAAAACAAATATGAGTACGATCATGACACCGGATTCCTTCGTTTAGATAGAATCCTTTATACATCAACTCACTATCCTCAAAACTATGGTTTTATTCCTAACACATTAGCTAGTGATGGTGACCCACTTGATGTATTAGTTGTCTGTGGCGAACCTATTGTGCCTTTAGGAACTGTCACTTGTAAGCCAATTGGTGTTTTAAAAATGCTTGATGGAGGCAAAAAAGATTACAAAATCGTTGCTGTTCCATTAAATGATCCATATTTTAATTGTTATGAAGATATAACTGAACTTCCTGAACATCTTTCAGATGAAATTAAACATTTCTTCAAGGTATATAAATCCTTAGAAGGAATTAAAACAAATATTAAAACTATTGATAGAAAAGAAGAAGCTATCAATGTAATCGAAGATTGTATTAAAGCCTATTGGGATCAAAAAGAATAGCCAGTAGATTTTATTCTTTCATATTTTTCATCAGCAATCTTTTTAAAGATATCTTGATGTTTTAATTTAAATTGATATAAAGCCCAGTAATAAAAGAGAATGTCTTGTAATTTAATTACAATGTCGATTCTCTTTTTTGTCATATTGTTATATTTTGAACCAAAAAATTTATTTAAAAAGAAATCTTGTTGTTCATTTGAAAGATTATTTTCGCTAATAAAAGAAGCTAGATCAAATAAAGGATTGTTCATTGAAGCGTATTCCCGATCAATAAAAGAAACTCCATTGAATTTAAATAATAAATTTCCTTTCACTAAGTCGTTATGAGAGATAACAAGAGGATATTTTTCTTCAATTTTTTGATATTCTCTAATTACTTGTCTTTCATATGTTTGATTTATATATAAATCTTCAGGAATATTTTTCTTATAAACTTGTAATTTTGAAACTGCATCATACTTAAAAGGAACTTCGATGCCGCTTTTTTGAATTTTCTTAATTAATTTTGCTACATAAACAATTTGTTCGATAGTAGGGGTATTGTAATAAAATCTTGTTCCATGAATAAATTTTGAAATTTTAGTTCCATCTTCCTTATTAAAATAGACAATTTTTTCCGAACAATTTAATTTTTCGATTGCTTGATGAATCATTTCTTCATTTTCGAAAGAAATTGTTTCATCACGTGGGAAAATTGCTTTTCTTAAGACATAAGCATTATTAATTAAGTAATTTTTATTACAAAAACCAGTAGTAATTTCTTCAATAGATCTTACTTGCTTATTAGTTAATTCAAAAAATAAATCCTTTATTTCTTTTTCCATAGTAATAATTATATCTAGTTTTAAAATCTTTTTGCATCCTCAATTAATTTTTTTACATTATTTGTAAATCTATTGATGCGATATGTAACATATTTTGAAAGTTTTACTTTTCCAGGAGCTGACATTTTCTTAATAGTTCTAACTTTAGCAAAAACAACGTCTCCATCAACTTTTTTAGCTAAATAAATAGCAATTTCTCCTGCAAGTTGGATGATTTCGTTATCTGGATTTGAATCAAAAATTATTACATGTGGTCCATGATCTTTATCAATATGGACGAAATAATCATCTTTTGTAGCAAGAGTAAAAGTCAAATAATCATTTTGAAGATTATTTTTTCCAAATCCTATTCGGATTCCATCTCTTTCAATATAGTAAGGTTTAATTGCGGCTTTAATCTTTTTAGCTGATTGAAGTGAAGGAACTTTTACTAAATTATTTTCTTTTAATTCGATTAATAACTCTAAAAAATCTGATTCGTTAAAGAAATCAATTTGTTCAATAATTGAGGTTAAATAATCAATTTCATCTTGAGTTTCTTTGATAAAATTATCACAAGAAGCTAAGGTTAATTTTGCCTTTTTATATATCTTATAAAATCTTTCTAAATTTTTAGTTGGAGTTAAATCTTGATTGAGTTTAATTTCTTTTCCATCAATTAAAATTGAGGTATCGCCTTTAGAAATTAAATCTAAATTTGAAAGAAGATAATCACCATAATCTTTGTATTTTAACTTATCATATGCTTTTGATTTTTCTTCATTTAGTTTGTTAACTTTTTTCTCTAAAGACTTTTCCTTTCTTTTTATTGAAAGGATTACAGGTTTATATTTTTCTTCTAAATATTTTCTTTCTAAAGAAGAAACATAATCATTAATATAGTCGATATCTTCAACTACAAATGGTTTAAAATATTGGCTTTTAGCAGGGAATTCGTAAATTAAACCATTAATTAATGGATGTTTAGTATCAAGAGATTTATGTCTAAAACAATCAATAATTTTTCCTTGAGAAAGAAGAATTAAATTAGAATTTGCTCTAAAAAGTTCAGCGATAAGAGTGTATCTAATCTTATCATAAGTATCTGTAGTTTTAATAAATTCCAAGACTAAAATGTTATCATCATTTCCTAAAGATGCATTTAAAAATTTTGAATTTAATAAATGATGTTTTAAAGATTTAAGTAAAAAAGAATTCATTGAATAATTAATTGATTTATCAATTATTTTAATAAATGGAAAAGTGACGTTTAATGAGATCAATAATCCTTGCTTTTTACCTTTTGAAAAACCAAAAAAATAATCTTGGAAAGATAAATTTTCAATCTTGTTTAAATAGGTATTTGCAAAGTTAGAATTAATTTTTTCAATCTCTGAATTTAAAAAATCTTTCGTGTACATGGGCATATTATATATTAAATTAAGTTGAAACACACACATATATTGACTATAATTTTTGTATGAAAAGGGGTCTTTTAATTATTTTAAGTGGTCCAAGTGGTGTTGGTAAAGGTACTGTTAGAAAAATCTTAATGCAATACCTCTTCCTTAATCTTGCTTATTCAATCTCTATGACTACTAGAAAACCTAGAGCTGGAGAAGAAGAAGGAGTAGATTACTTCTTTGTAAGCAAAGAAAAGTTTTTAGAAGCAATCCATAATCATCTTTTATTAGAACATGCAAAATTTGTTAATAATTATTATGGAACACCAAAAGAATATGTCGAATATCTTCGTGATCAAGGAAAAAATGTAATTCTTGAGATCGAAACTCGTGGAGCAAGACAAGTCATGGAAAATTATAAAGGTGATGGACTTGTTACAATTTTCTTAGTACCTCCTTCTTTAGAAGAATTAGAAAAACGTATTAGAGGTAGAAGAACTGAAAGTGATGAAATAGTAAAAGAAAGATTAGAAAAAGCAAAACAAGAAATTGAGCTGAAAAAACTATATGATTTTGTAGTTATGAATGACACTCCAAACCAAGCAGCAGAAAGAATAGCTCAAATTTTAAAAGATAAAGAACAATGTATCTAATTAGTGTTTTAGTTGAGCACCCAATAATAAAAATATCAAACTCATTTTATTATGTTTCTGATACTTTTTATGAACCTGGAATTAGAGTAAAAATTAATTTTCATAATCAAAATATCATTGGTTTTATTGTTGAAAGTCAAAAAATAACAAAATCAAAAGAAGAATTAGAAAAAGGATTCGGTTTCGAACTTAAATATTTAACCGATACAATCGATGAATTCCCAATTTTAAATGAAGAGTTGATTTCTTTATCAAAAGTAGTGGCATCAAGATATAATTATCCTCAAATTGGTGTCTTACAAGCGATGGTTCCTTCAGCTTTAAAGCCAAAATCATCAGCTTTAAATAAAAATTCAACAATCAATTACAATATTTTTTATCATTTAAATCGTAATTTATTATCAGAAAAACTAAATAGAAACGAACAAAGAATTATTGATAAATTTTCTGGACAAGATTATTTATTAAAAAAAGATTTAGGGAAATCTAAAACTTTAGATAGCTTAATTCAATCAGGAATTATTAATGTAATTAAAGAAGAAAAATATGCTTATAACATTAATAAAATTTTTGAATATGAGAAAAATATTGTGCTTACTGAAGAACAACAAACTGCTTTTGATAAAGTAATTAATACTGATAAAATTGGTACTTTACTATATGGTGTAACGGGTAGTGGAAAGACTGAAGTTTATATTAAATTAATCGAATATTTTATAAAAAAGGGGAAATCTGCATTGATTTTGGTTCCAGAAATAGGATTAACTCCTTTAATGATCTCGAGAATTGTTAGTTATTTTGATGAAAATATTATCGCTATAATGCATTCTTCTTTAACCGATAGACAAGCTTATGATCAATATCGAAAAATGAAAAATGGAGATGCAAAAATTGTTATTGGAACCAGAAGTGCAATCTTTTCTCCGATTAAAAATTTAGGATTAATTTGTATTGATGAAGAACACGATGATTCATATTATCAAGAAGAAAACTTTCCATACAGTGCAATCGATATAGCCTTTTTAAGATCTAAATATAATAAAGATTTAAAGATTGTATTAGGTAGTGCAACGCCTTCAATTGAATCAATGGCTAAAGCAAAGGCTGGAAAATATGAATTTGCTAAATTAAAAACTAGATATTCAGAAGTAAAATTACCTAAAGGAACCATCGTTTCAACTATTGATAAGAATAATTTTTCAAGTTCATCTACAGTTTTTACCCTTCCTTTAATAAAGAAAATTAGAGAATGTTTAATTAAAAAACAGCAAGTAATTTTATTAATAAATTCAAAAGGTTATTCGCGTAGTATTTATTGTAGAGAATGTGGTGAAAACTTCCTTTGTCCAAAATGTAACACCCAACTTTTTTACCATAAAGTTGATAACACTTTAAGATGCCATCACTGTGAATATAAGATTAAAAAACCAGCAACTTGTCCAAATTGTGGCTCGAGATTTTTTGGAAATATTGGATACGGAATTGAAAAAGTTGAAGAAGATTTTAAGAAACTTTTTAATGAAAAATATTTGGTCTTAGATGGTGATAGAACTAAAAATTCCCTGCAAATCTCAACTATTTTAAAAGATTTTGATGATCAAAAAGCTTTAGTTTTAATAGGAACTCAACTTGTTGCAAAGGGTCATGATTTTAAAAATGTTCATCTTATTGGAATCATGAATGCAGACATTGGATTAACTATTCCTTCTTATCGAAGTGAAGAAAATACCTATGATTTAATCGCTCAAGTTATCGGTCGAGGTGGTAGAGGAGACGTTCGAGGCGAAGCAATAATTCAAACAAGTATGGTTGAGAATTATTCAATAAAATACGGCTGTGAACAAAATTATGAAGAGTTTTATAATCGCGAAATTGAAAGAAGAAAAAAATATAAATACCCTCCATTTTTCTATCTTATCGAAATTAAAATGAGATCAGCAAAATTACCAATTCTTGTCGAAACAAGTCAAAATATTGCAAATTTTATCAGAGCAGATTTCCCACAAGCAAATGTAATGTTTAATCAAAATATTACTGAAATTGGCAAATTTTATTGTAATTCGATATTAGTTAGGATAAAAAATCTCAAAGAAATCAACTTAACTTTAAAAGCGATGATGGACACTTTTAAAAATGCGAAAAATTTTGAATTAAAAATTATATTAAATCCACGTTAACTTAATTGAAATTAAGTTATGATTATTTTATTATATTTAGTCGAAAAAACGAGGCAAATTGAACAATGATTACAGTAATGATTTATGGTATTGACCCTTACTTAGCTAGACAAATTAGTCGTGAAATGTCTTCAAAATTGGCTCAAGTATACGAAACCGATAACGACAACATAATGTTTTATGCACCAGATGGACTTTTAGTTCATGAAGGTTACGAACAAAACACTTGGAATATTTTTGTAACTGTTAATGCTCCTGAAAGAACCAAAATTTTTGAAAAGAATGCAGTTGAAGTTATTAAAAAATATTTAAAACATGCTTGTGTCCATTTTACAGCGGTCTTTAATTACTATAGTCAAGAATCTCGCTATGAAGTTATTGATGAACAATTTCCTAAGTTTATGAACGCAGAAAATAATTTATATGTCGAAAGTGAAGAAGATTATAGTGAAGATGAAGAACATGATCATGAACACTATAGCGAAGAAGAAATTTATTTAGGAAACGCTTTCGAAGAATTCAATAAAAGAAACAAAGGAGAATAGTTAAATGAAATTCTTTAATAACTGTTGTTTAGTATTGAAAGAAGTAGTCGAAAATAAAAGCACTTTAACTTTCGCCACTAAAAAAGTATTAAAAAAAGCAAAAATTAATGATGTAAAAAATTCAGTCTCCCTTTGTGGATTATATTTAAGAAATTATTATTTAATCGAACAAATTAGCAAAGAAATCTTTTCAACTCGTGAAGTAGATAAAACTATCGCAATAGGTTTAACTTATGTAAATGTCGCATTGAAAAAATTTGATACTTTTGAAAATGGAGTTGAAAATTTAAAGAAATACTTTGCTGAAAAAGGTTTTGAAAGTATTGATGATAAAATTGAAGCTTTTAAAGAAGTAGTAGATAAAAAAAGAAATTATGAATTTAAAACTCTTAAAAGAGGAAGCTTCTCTTATTTTTCAGTAAGATACAACATTCCAATTCGGTTAATTAAAATGATTCATAATCAATACGGAAGAGATTATTTAATTCCTTCAATTAGAGCAATCTCAAAAATGCCTACTCAATATGTCTATAGAAATAAATTCTTAAAAATTCCTGAAGAACTTCAAGAACAACTTAAAAATTATAAAGAAATTGCTCAAGATTTATATGAATTTGTTCCAGAAACATCTATTCGTAAAGAAAGATTAGTTAAGGAATTCAATTTATTACCTATTCAAATGGGTTCATATAAAATTCTTAAATCCTTACCATCATTAGAAGATGGTGAAGTAACAGTTTATTCAGGTTGTAGAAGTTTTGATTTCTTCTTACCTTTAGCTAAATATGGTGAGAAAAATAACATTACAGTAATTCAAAAAAATGAAAAAGATAACTTTGAATTCTTATCAATTCTTAAAAAACAAAACTTCAAAAATTTAATCTTAAGAAGTTGCAATGAAGATTCTGTTGAAACTTACATTTCTCAAAAGCAAAATGCAATTTTCTTCTATGCAAAATCATCTAATATTGATGCGATGAGAAAAGAACCTGAATATTTCTTAACTTTTGATCCAAATACTTTAGATTCTTTACTTGAAGATCAAAGAAAAGGATTAAACGAGCTTTCTAAATTTGTTGTTAGAGAAGGTTATTTAGTTTATGCAGTTAATACATTCAATTTAAAAGAAACCTTAATTATGATTAAGAAATTCTTAAGTGAACATTCTGATTTTGTTGAAGTAAAATCAGAAATTTTCTTCCCACACGAACCAGGAAATTCAATATTTTATTACTCAATTTTAAAATTAGTTAAATGATAAACTTATACGATTACGAAATAAAAAAATTAGAAGAATTAATGCTTTCGATTGGGCAAAAAAAGTATCGTGCCACTCAACTTTTTAAGTGGATTTATGAAAAAAGAGTAACTGATTTTAATTTAATGAGCGATATTTCTAAAAGTTTTATTACAGAATTAAATGAAAAATTTTGCTTAGATATTCCTAAAATCTATAAAAAACAAGTATCTCAAGATGGAACGATTAAATTACTTTTAGAACTCAAAGATAAAAGTAAAGTTGAGACAGTTTTAATGAGATATAACTATGGAAATGTTGCTTGCGTTAGTTCTCAAGTTGGATGCAATATGGGTTGTGCTTTTTGTGCATCTGGCTTATTTAAAAAGCAAAGAAACCTCGATACTAGCGAACTTATTGGGCAAATTTTAGTTTTAGATAATTTATTAAAAGAGACTAACGAAAGAGTATCTCACGTAGTAGTTATGGGAACAGGAGAACCTTTTGATAACTATGAAAATGTTCTTTCTTTTATAAGAATCTTAAATCATCCTTATGGATTTGCAATTGGAGCAAGACATATCACAGTTTCAACCTGTGGAATAGTAGAAAAAATTAGACAATATGCTAATGAAGGTTTACAAATTAACTTAGCAATTTCTTTACATGCTCCAAATAATGAAATTAGAAATAAAATTATGGCTATAAACCATAAATACCCTTTAGAAGAATTGATGGAAGCAGTTAAATATTATGAAAAAACTGCTTCTAGAAGAGTAACTTTTGAATATATTTTGTTAAGCGATGTCAATGATAGTAAAGAATGTGCTATTGAATTAGCTAATTTAATTAAGGGAACATTAGCATATGTAAACTTAATCCCATTTAATCCTGTAAATGAATTAAAATATAAGAGATCCTCTGGAAATCGTGTTCATGAATTTATGGATATTTTGATGAAAAGAGGTATCAATTGCACAATTAGAAAAGAATTTGGAACCGACATCGATGCAGCATGCGGACAATTGAGGGCAAAAAATGAAAAAGAAGCTTTATAACGGAACTTTTTATTATAAAAAAGACATTGGAAGAGTAAGAATTCTCAATGAAGATGATACAAAGATTGTAGTTAATGCTAAATCTAATGTTTTAATGATTGTCACTGATGGTATGGGCGGAACTTCAAAAGGAGATTATGCATCTTTAACAACAATCAATACAATTGTTGATTCATTTAAAAGACATAATGGATTTTTATCACTTTATACAGCAAAAAGATGGTTAATAAGTTCCGCAAAAAGAGCAAATAGATATATTTATGCAACTCAATATAAAAATAAAACTTATAAAGAAATGGGAACAACTTTAGTTTGTGCTCTTATTTATAAAGATAAACTTATTTGTTTAAATGTTGGTGATAGTAGACTTTATTTATATAACAATCATGAACTTTCTCAAGTTTTTGAAGATCAAACTTACGTAAATTATTTATATCATTCAGGTCAAATTGCCGAAAAAGAAGTCGAAACTCATCCAAATAGACACGTAATCACCAATGCAATTGGACTTTTCCCATCCTTAAGTTACGATCTAAAAGTTTTAAATTATAAAGGTGAAAAAATTCTTCTTTGTAGTGATGGACTTTATAATAACGTTAACATGGATGATGTTTTAAATATTTTAAGAACTAACGATTCAAGTGAAGAAAAAGTCAAAATGATGATCAATTTAGCTAACTTTAATGGTGGCAGCGATAATATCTCTGTTGCATTATGGGAGGCTATTGATGATTAAAGAAAATCGTATCATCGGAGAAAGATATAGAGTAATTGGATGTGTCGGTCATGGTGGAATGAGCAATGTTTTTGAAGCTCGTGATATGATTTTTAAAAGAAATGTTGCAATAAAAATTTTAAAATCAGAATTTGCTCAAAATATCGAAAATTTAATCAGATTTCAAAACGAAGCTCGAATCAGTTCGTGTTTAAATTCTTCTTTAATCGTAAAAATTTATGATTATGGAGAATTTGAAGGATTACCTTATATCGTTAATGAATTTGTTAAAGATCAAACTTTAAGAGATATCTTAGATTTTAAAAGATATCTTTCTTTAGAAGAATGTTGCTCTTTAATGATTCAAATTTTAGATGCAGTTTCTTATTTACACTCTAAAAAAATAATTCACCGAGATTTAAAACCTTTAAATATTTTTTGTATCCGCGATGGAAGTATCAAAATTGCTGATTTTGGTATTTCAATTATTCAAGGGGCCTCAATCAATATTTCTGAAAATAAAAAAGTCATGGGAACAGTTCAATATTTAGCTCCTGAAGTCATTAAAGGTCATAAACCTTCTTTTCAAAGTGACATTTATGCTTTAGGAATCACTTTTTATGAAATGTTAACTGGAAAAGTTCCTTTTAATAGTACAAATCCTACTGAAGTTGCAAAAATGGTCACAAGCGAAGAAGTGCCATCAGTTTTAAAATTGATGCCAAAACTTTTAAAAGATATCGATTTAATCGTAAAAAAAGCAACTGCCAAAAAATTAGATGAAAGATATAAAACTTGTGAAGAGTTTAAAAAAGATGTTTTATCAATTTATCAAAACAAAAAAATAATAAGAAAGAACAAAAGTCTATTTTCCCGTATTTTTGGACTTTCTGATGAATAGGTTGTAAAATATTTATATGAAAAAAGTGCTAGTTTCACCTTCAATTTTATCAAGCGACTTTTCATCTCTTTATGAAGATGTTTTAAGTGTGAAAATGGCTGGTGCCGATTGGATTCATTACGATGTAATGGATGGTCATTTTGTAAATAATATTTCATTTGGAGCTCCAATTATAAAATCAATTGCTAAAAGAGTTGGTTTATTTTGCGATGTTCATTTAATGATTGAAGAGCCATTAAAATATATTAATGATTTTATAGATGCTGGAGCATCTTTAGTAACAGTTCATCTAGAAACAATCGATGATAAAAAATTCGAAGAATTTTTAAATATTTGTCATAAAAATAATGTTAAAGTAGGTTTATCAATTAAACCAAATACTGATGTAAAAAAATTAGACAAATATTTAAAAAATATCGATGTAGTCTTAATAATGTCAGTTGAACCTGGCTTTGGTGGACAAGAATTTTTAACGAATTCATTAGTGAAAATTGAATATTTAGATAAATTAAGAAATAAAGAAAATTTAGACTTTTTGATTGAAGTTGATGGTGGAATAAATGATAAAACCGCTCCTTTATGCAGAGAAAAAGGAGTTGATGTTTTAGTTAGCGGATCTTATATTTTTAAAGCAAAAAATAGAGAAGAAGCTATCAATAAATTAAAAGAGGTAGGAGAATAAAAGATGTTTAAATATTATGCGATACCTTTTATAGCAGCAGCGATTATAGGATTATTTATCTTATATTTTTTAGAGATTATAAAATTTAATAAAACAGGTGCTAAAAAATTTAGCTTTTTTAGATATTTTCCTTATGAACTTAACTGTTTTAGAAGAAACAATCGTATGTCTTGGGTTTATGCAATTGGGTTAATTGTTTGTGTAATGTTGTTTACAATTCCTTACATTGGTTTAACAATTGAGATTGCTACAAGTGAATTTCCAAATAATCTTTTTCCTGAAATTACAACATATATAATTCTTGTTTTAGCTCTTATTGGAGCTATCTCATTTTGCTTATTAAATTTCGTAAAACTATCGAATTATACGCTACATTTGGTACTTGATGCATTGCTTGTTGCTAGTAATATGGGCGGAGCAATTTTATCAACATTATGTTTTGGAACAGTACTTGTTGATGCATATGTAAAATTAGATTTTATTAGAGTCATTATTATTATTTTAGGAATTTTAAATATTATTTATATGTCTATTTTAATTTTAAATCCTTCATATAAATTATGGGCAAAGTTAGTTAAATATGATGCTGATAGTTATGAAAGACCAAAATTTTCTTATTTACCGGTGGTTGAATGGGGTAATGGTATTGCTTATTTAATAAATTTAGCAATATTATGTGTAGCAATTTATTCAGTATAAAAATAAAACTCCCTTATGAGAGGTACCCCAAATCCTAGACATTAGGAAAGGGGTACTTTTTTATGAAATATTCATGGGAATTCAAACTTGAATGCGTCTACAAGTATAAAAAT
>CASFCL010000020.1 GCA_949293255.1 uncultured bacterium | reverse complement strand
TAAAACTAAATCAACAATTGCTTTTTTCTTATCTTCATCATTTAATATTGTTGCCTTTTTATGAATTTTGTGTTTTCTAGTCCATCTTTTATCTTTTTTTACCCATGATTTTAATGATGAAGGGGATGGATAACCAAATTTTTTGCATGCTTTAGTTATGTTTTCACCATGACTAAAGTAGTATTCTATTACTGGCTCTTGTTCCTCTTTACTCCATTTAGATGATTTATTCCTCTTCCATGAAATTAAAGGTTCTCCCTTTTTTTTCTTTTATCTCTCCAAGATCTTAATGCATAGCGATTAATCCTGAACGCTTTTGCAGTCTTAGTCTTAGATAATTGTCTATCATAGGTATCTAATAAATTTAATGCTTTTTCAATTTCTTCTATTTTGTGCATACTTGTCCTTTCTATTTAGTCCAAGTTTTTGTCTGCACTCCCTAATTGTATTAAATGTTATCATTGCAATAATAGATGCCCATTTAAAGTTGATCAAGTATCAAGAATGTCTACAATTTCTGAATATTTTAAAAAATAATTGAGATTTGCAATGTTTTTGCTTAAAAATAAGGAGATTTTTTTGAAAGTATTATTAATTAACGGTTCGCCAAGAGAAAAAGGAAATACAAATATTGCTCTTGAAATTATTCAAGAAACCTTAAAAGAAGAAGGAGTTGATTCCGAAATTATTTGGGTTAGAAATAAACCTGTAAGTGATTGCATTGCTTGTGGTACATGTCATAAAAATGGTAACGGAAAATGTGTTTTTAACGATATTGTAAACGTTATAAGCGAAAAAGCGAAAGATGTTGATGGATTTATATTTGGATCACCTGTTTATTATGCTCATCCAAGTGGAAGAATTATTGATGTGCTCGATAGAATGTTCTATTCAGGCAAAAAACATTATGCCTTTAAATCTTGTGCTTCAGTTGTTGTAGTTAGAAGAGGTGGCACTTGTTCATTTTTTGATGTATTAAATAAATATGCTTCAATTTCATCAATGCCAATCATTTCTTCTACTTATCGGAACATGATGTATGGAAGAGAAATTGGTGATGCTACAAAAGATGTAGAAGGAATTTCTACAATGAAAAATTTAGCTAAAAATATGGCTTGGATTTTAAAATGTATTGAATTAGGTAAAAAAGAAGGTATCGAACTTCCTGAAAATCCTATTGAATCAATGTATTTTATTAGATAATTTTTTATAGTTTTAAAAACTAGATGATTAAGTTTCTCAAAATTTCACAAAAATTTTTACATTTTCCCTTTTAAAATCATGTTGTATAATAATAACAGTATGATTTTATCTGGAGCAGTCGTTGACAATTGGGACAGATGGTTACAATTACTTTACGATTTTGATGAATATTTAGTTTACTTTATTTTAGCAGCGATGTTTATCTTGTTTTGTGTTTCGTGGTATTACATCGTGTTCTTTTTTTGTTCCTTGAGAAAAGAAAAACCATTTCCTAAAGGGGAAAAGAATTATAAATTTGCTGTTTTAGTACCTGCTAGAAATGAAGATAAAGTTATAGAAAATATTTTAAAATCATTATATGAACAAGATTATCCTAAAGAATTTTATGATGTTTTTGTTATTGTTGAATCAAAAGATGATCCAACTGTAAATATTACACAAAAATATGGATATCAAGTTGTAATTAGAACAAATTTAAATCATAGAAGAACAAAAGGCTTTGCTCTTGATGATGCTTATCAATATATTAGAAGCAATAATTTGGACTTTGATTGCTTTATGATTTTTGATGCTGATAATGTAGTTAATCCTAATTATCTTTCTTTGATGAATGATGTCAGAAACCAAGGTTACATGGTTGGAGTTGGTTATAGAAACTTCACAAATGCTTCTTATAACTGGATTAGTGGATCAAGTGGAGCACTTTTCTCTTTTATGAATCAATTTACCTCAAATGGACGTTCAAGATTCTTTAAAAAAGCTACTTTAACTGGAACCGGTTATTATATTGACAGAAAAATTGTAGATGATTTAGGTGAGTGGATTTGGGATGGAATGACAGAAGATGTTGAGCTAACTACCTATTGTTATTACCATAACATTTCAATGAAATACTATAACATCGCTCAATATTATGATGAACAATGTACATCTTATAAAGTAATGCATAAACAACATGTTAGATGGGTTTGGGGTTACTTCAATGATAAAAAGAAATTTAAAAAACCAGGTTTAGATTATGGAGCTCTCCCAAAACGGAGAAGAATTTTATCTTTAATTGAGTACAATTGTTCAATTTATCCATTTGTTGTTTATTGTATCTTAGGTGTTATTGCTTTTGTAATGTCGATTGTAATTTTTATTTGCAGTTTCCCGCTTGCTGTTTATTACGATGTTGCTTGGGATGCGGTTCCAGCTTTCTTTGGATTTATTTTTGTATATTTTGCCTTTATTTATCTTACTTTTGCTTTCGTAGCGGGTCTTACATTTGTAATTGATAACAAAAGACTTAAATTTAGTGTGTGGCTTAGAATTAAAATTGTTTTTACATATATATTTTTCTTTGCAGATTTCTTATTTGCATTTTTAGATGGATTGTTCCACAAAAAGAAAAGATATAGTTGGGATAAAATCGAACATAAAGGAGAGGTCGTTGATAAAGCGGCTAAGAAGACTTTAAAAGATGGATAAAAGAAAAAAAGGCGACATTATTTATTATTCAGATGAACTTAATGACGATTTTGATGACATTGGATTAGATCGTCCTCCAGTTCCTGAAAATTATAAGTATAAAAGGACTAATCCTTTTAACAACTTTTTATCAAATGCTTTATATTACTTAGTTGCAGCTCCGGTTTTATCAACTGTTTGCTTTTTTAACGGAGTAAAAGTTAAAAACAGAAATAATATAAAGTTATTAAAGAAATGCGGTGGTTATATTTATGCTAACCATACAAGTTTTTTAGATATGTTTATGTACCAAGTTAGAGTGGTTGGCTACGTAAAAAGAACAAATGTTATCGGATATAGTGATACAACAACAATTCCAATTGTTAAAAATTTAGCTAGAGCTTTAGGATATATTCCAATCCCTACGGATATTAAAGGACAAGCTAAATTTATGGATGCTTTAAAATTTTATTCTAATAAAAATCAATTTATTTTAATTTTCCCTGAAGCACATATTTGGCCATATTACACAAAAATTAGACCATTTGTATCGGCTTCTTTCCATTATCCAGCAAAATTTAATAAACCAGTCATCCCAGTAACAACGGTTTATAGAAAAGGACGGTTTAAAAATTCGAAACCTAAACCAACATTAATTGTTGGTGATCCAATCTATCCAAAAGAAGAGTTAACTTTAAAAGAAAATAAAGAATATTTAAGAAATGAATGCTATAACCAAATGGTTAAAGTATCTGAATCTTATGATCAATATGAGTATTTTAAATATGTTTATAAACCTAAAGAATAAATGATATAATTTACTCCATGCCGCATTAGCTTAGTTGGTAGAGCAATTCATTCGTAATGAATAGGTCAATGGTTCGATCCCGTTATGCGGCACCAATAAATTTATTTAATAAATAAGTATTATATTAAATTAGACATAGAAAAAGAGCCGAAAATTCTATATCAAATACAAATGTTAATGGATCAAATTTTATCGATTGTAGCTGAGAATTATTAATTAATGGGAGCGGAAGTTTAAAAATTACTTCAACAAAAAATGCAATTAAAGCAAATTCGATAAATATAGTTGATGCAACTATAACAATTGACTCAGATAAAGATGGAATTCATGCTGAAATTGATAAATATGATGATTTAGAAGAATTAACCACAGCTAGCTATGATGATGGAGGCTATGTTTATTTAGATAATGCAAAAATTGATATAACTAGTGTTGATGATAGAATTCACGCCGATACTTTTATTTATATTACAAATAATTCCAATATAAATATTCTTGCAGGAGATGGCGCTCCATCAACTACAACTGAAACTTCAAGTGATAATGCTAATGGAAAAGTATTAAAGTTGGAGCAATTGGTTATGGTAGTTCCGGAACTGATTTAGAGTTGGATGGATATTTACTTTATATTGATAGTGGAAATATAAATATTAATTCTAATGATGATGCCCCTTACATTCAAATGGAGAATTAGTTATAAAAGGTGGAACTTATACAATTTCTTCAAATGATGGTATCCATTCAGATAATTTACTTCAAATTTATGATGGAGATATCACAATAAATAAATGTTATGAAGGTATTGAATCAGCAAAAGTAGAAATTTTAGGTGGAGATATTGATGTATTCTCTTCTGAAGATGGAATCAATGCAACTGATGGAACAACTGCTATACCTGGTCAAGCAAATTCAAACTGCAATATTTTAATTAGCGGAGGCAATATTAATGTCGATTGTGTCTAAAGAGAAGGAGATGGAATCGATAGTAATGGTTCAGTTTTAATAAATGGTGGTTATGTTTATGTAAATGGATCTTCATCTAATTGTGATGCAGCATTAGATAGTGATGGAGGATATTAATTTGCTGTTGGTCAATTAGGAATGGTAGAAACTCCTGCTTCTAATTCAGCTCAATATGTAGCTTCATATGCTAGAAATCAATCAATAAGTGCATCAACAAATTTATATCTTTGTAATAGTAACAGAGATATTTTAACAGAACTTACTACTTCTAGAATTTGTCAATCTGTGATTATTTCATGTCCAGAGTTAACTTTAGGAGAAGAATATAATATTTATGGGGGGGATTCACTCCTTACGTCGTTTACAGTGAATCAAAAAATAACTGTGGTTGGATCCTCTTCCTATATCTCTAATCCTAGAGGAAGGTAGTAATTTAGTGAAAACCCTTTCTTTAATTAAACTTACCGATCTCTCTCTTTTTCTTAATTTAGTTTAGTTTTAGAAGGGTTTTCACTTAAAATTCATCATTTTCTTATTAAAAGTTGACAAAAACTTAGTAGTAAGAACTTCGTAGTTTTACTTCTATAATTTGGGAATGACTTTCTTAAGTTCCTAAAAGGTAAAAATTCGATGAAAAGTCCCTTCATCGAATTTTTTTATTTTTGATTAAATCTTCAATTTATTGGTAACACTTATAGATTAGTCTATGAAAAATAGAGAAGAAATAATATATTATTTATTCTATGTTTGGTAAAATATCTTTTGTAAAAAGGAGTAATAAAAATGAAAAAAGAATACGAACCTCTATTTACCCCTTGGAAAATAGGAAATGTTGAAATTAAAAATAGAATTGTCCTTTGCCCAATGGGTGGAACTTCACTTTTTGGATGGATGGAACCAAATCATTTTGATAAAGTTGCTGCTGATTTCTTTTTAGAAAGAGCAAAAAACAATGTTGGTTTAATCATTCCTGGTATCGCACCTTTAAAAGATACTTTAGGTGGAAGATGGCTTTATCAAAATAAAGGGATGTTTAAAAAGTTAAAAGTTTATATGGAAGAAATCCATAAAACTGGAGCTAAACTTTTTGTTCAATTAACAGCTGGTTTTGGAAGATCTTTTGCTATTACACAACCTTTAAAAATTTTATGTAAAAATAAAGTTTTAGGTGCAATTGCTTCTCCAATTATAAATGCTTCTTATTTAATAGCTTCACCAAGCGAATTACCTTCAAGATGGGATGACACAATTAAATGCCGTGCTTTAAAGGTAAAAGAAATTAAAAAGATGGTCGAAGCATTTGCTAGAACTGCAAAATTATGTATGGAAGCTGGAGTTGATGGTGTTGAAGTCCATGCTGTCCATGAAGGTTATTTAATTGATCAATTTACATATGGATATACAAATAAAAGAACCGATGAATACGGTGGAAGTTTTGAAAATAGATATCGTTTTGCAATAGATATAGTTAAAGCAATTAAAGAAAGATGTGGAAAAGATTTCCCTGTTTCTTTAAGATATTCAGTTATTTCAAAAACAAAAGGATTTGATCATGGTGCTCTTCCAGAAGAAAAAGATAACTATAAAGAAGTCGGAAGAGATTTAGAAGAATCCATTAAAGCTGCAAAATATCTTCAAGATGCTGGTTATGATATGTTAAATGCAGATAATGGAACATATGATGCTTGGTATTGGGCTCATCCACCAGGATATATGCCAATGAACTGCAACTTAGAAGATTGTGAAACCATTAAAAAATATGTCGATATTCCTGTAGTTTGTGCTGGTAAGATGGAAATGGAAGTCGGTGCAAAAGCAGTAAAAGAAGGAAAAATTGATGGTGTTGGTGTCGCTAGACAATTCTTGGTTGATGGAAAATGGATCACTAAATTAATGAAAGGTGAAGAAGATGACATTCAACCATGTATTAGATGCCATAATGGATGTTTCAGTATGGCTTCTTATAAGGGTGTTGCTAATGATCAAGCATTTGAAGATGTTGCTCATATGTCTAGATGTGCATTAAATCCTCAAACAATGCAACCTAAAAAATATGATATTGTTCCTGCTAAAAAGAAAAAGAACATCGCAATTATTGGTGGTGGAATTGGCGGAATCGAAGTTGCTAGAATTGCAACTTTAAGAGGACACCATGTAACAATTTATGAAAAAACTGATAAATTAGGCGGTGTATTTATTCCAGCTAGCAACTTCGATTTTAAAGAAGAAGATAAGAAACTTCTAAGATGGTACAATAGACAAATTGAAAAATTAAATATCGATGTTAGATATAACTGTGGAATCAACGATATTTCTAAATTAAGTGCCGATGAAATCATTATTGCAACTGGTGCAAAAGCTAAAAAGTTAAATATTATAGGTAGTGAAAACTTTATTGAAGCTGTTGACTATTTAAATAATAAAAAAGAAGTTGGAGATAAAGTTGTCATTATCGGTGGAGGTTTAACTGGATGTGAAATCGCTTATGATCTTCATAAAAAAGGTAAAACTCCAATTATTGTTGAAGCTAAAAATGATTTAATCGCTGTTAGAGGAGTTTGTTTAGCAAATTCATCTTACCTTAGAGATTACTTTAAACTTCATAATGTTGAAATTCATTTAGAATCATTTGTTAAAGAAGCTAATGAAAACGGAGTAATAATTAAAACTAAAGAAGGAAAAGAAATTACTGTTCCTTGTGATTCAGTAATTTTATCAATTGGATATAATCCAGCTCCAGCATTTAAGAAGTCTAGAAAAGTACATTATGTAGGTGATTGTAGTAAAGTTGGCAACCTTAGAACAGTAGTTTGGGAAGCCTGGAAAGTCGCTACTAAATTATAAAAACCCTGCTAAACTCTATTATTTTAAATAATAACCCCTTAAATCATGAAGATTTAAGGGGTTATTTTTTATTCGTTATTTTGTTTATTTGTTGATTCTATTTCTTTCTTTTTAGTAAATTTTTCTTTTAAAAGATGATACCAAGTTGGAGTATATTTAACTAAGAAGTAACCTCCAAATCCTGATAATGTACCTGTTAGCATACCAGCAATTACATCTGTTGTGTAGTGGTGAGATAATAAAATTCTTGTTAATCCCATAAGAATAGCAAATACTAAAAAGAAAATAAAATAAGGTAACCATGATTTTCTTTCTTCTTTAGCAAAAATATATTCACCCATGATTCCTCCAAAAGTAGCAAAAGCCATGAAGGTATGACCGCTAGGGAAAGATGAAGATGATGGTTGAATTCCTGGAACTAAGCCTCCGTTATTTGTAACTGATATAAGTTGTTTAACTAGTTCAGGATCTTCATATGGTCGAGCTCTTTGGAAGATTTGTTTTAAAATACAATCATTAATTAATAAAGCTAAAACTACTCCTAAAAAACAATAAATTCCAACTTTTCTAGTCTTTTTAAAGAATAAAAGAACAATTCCTAAAAGAATAAAAAAGACACCCATATCACCTAAACTTGAAAGTGCTACGAAAGTATCTTGAATAAATCCAGGTAACATTTCATATAGATTTGAAAACCAAATGGCGATTGTGTTATCAAATCCATTTGACCATATAACACGGTCAAAAATATTAATAAATACTAGCATCATAAATTCTCCTTTCTTTTTATAAATTCATTAGCTTTAAATAATGTTTCTTTATCTGAAGGGTAAGTTAATAGATTATAAGCATCATAAAATTCATAAAAACTTAATTTTTCTACTTCATCATCATGATTATCAATTGGAATAATTGAGTTATCATCAACTTTTGCTACAAAAAAGATAACATCTTTTAAAATTTCAGGGTTATCTTGATAAGGAGCATAAGTAATAACATTTTTAAAAGAAGTATCTAAACTAACTTTTAAAGATGCCTCTTCTAAAATTTCTCTTAAAGCACATTCTTCAAAAGTTTCGTTTTCTTCAATATGTCCTTTAACAAGAGAAATATGTTTTTGTTTCATATACTCAACTAAATAATAAATTTTATCATTATCTACTTTATATATGACCGCTCCACAAGATAATTCCCTTTTCATATGAAAAATTTTACTAAAATAATGCTTGATTTAAAAGTAGATTATTGATAGTATTATTAAGCGCTTGGGTGTTTAGCTCAGCTGGGAGAGCATCTGTTTGACGTACAGAAGGTCATAGGTTCGATCCCTATAGCACCCACCACGTTGAAAGTTAATCGGTAGAAAAATCTACCGATTTTTTTATACCTTATAAATTAAAATAGAGTTCAATTATTTAAAAATTAATAAAAAAAGTTCGATAAATTCGAACTTTTTATTTTTTATTATTTGTCTTTTTTAAAATGATGAATCAATAAATAAATTAAAGAATAAACATGAATTATAAAGTTTATAATAGTTAAAATTATTAATAAATAGTTTAAAAATGCACTAAATGAATCAAGTTGAGTGTTATGACTTAAACTTGAAAGGCAAATCATACCTATTAAACCTGCTACTACAAATATTAATGTTCCTAAATATACAATAGAAATAATTTTTTCTTTTTTATTCATTTTTAGTCCCTCCAGGATAAATATTTTACTCTTATTTATATGAAGGAAAATAGGCTTTATTTTGCTTACATAAATAATTTGTTAAAACATTTATAAAGTTTCGAAATTTATTAAAGGAGAACTATCAATGAAAAAAATCTTACTTAATGGCATAGATGGCAATTTTGGAGAAATTTGCGCTAACGTTTTACTTGAAAATGGAATAAAGAAGATTTAATTTTAACTGCAGCAACTGAAAAGGTTTAGAAAAATTTAAAGATTCAGGCGTTACTTTAAGATTAGCTGATTTTAATGATGATGATGGATTAGTTGAAGCTTTTAAAGGAGCAGATACGGTAATTCTTATTTCAATGCCTTTTGTTGGACCACGTAGAAGAGCGACTCATATAAGAGCAATTGATGCTTTAAAAAAAGCTAATGTAAATAAAGTTATCTATACTTCAATTGTTGGAGCTTTAAAAAAATATTGATACATATGAAGTTAATGATCATGTTTATACTGAAGCATATATTAAAGAAAGTGGAATTCATTACTTATTTATGAGAGATTCTCAATATGCTGAAGCAATGGTTTCTAACTATATTAATGCTTATACGAATACTGTAATTGTTCTTGCTAATAACATGGGACAAGGAAAAATGGCATTTATTTCTAGAGATGATTATGCAGTAGCAGCTGCTTATGCTGCAATGAGTGATTGGCAAGATCGAGTAGTAGATGTAAATGGACATGAACCATTAACAATTGGAGAATATATTGAAATTGCTAATAAAGTTACTGGTCATAATGTTAAATACATTGAAATTAGTGATGAAGAACAATATAAATTCTTTGATTCGATTGGTGTCCCTAGAACTACTGAAGAAATGTAGGCTCAAACTGCAACTAACTTCCCATTTTGTAGCGATGGAATGGTTACTTTTATAAGAGCAATTAAACTTAATCAAATGTCGACATTTACAAACGATTTTGAAGAATTAGTTGGAAGAAAACCGGTTAGCTTAAAAGAAATTTTTGAAAATATGGAATCTCACTTAATTGGAAGTAGAACTTCAACAGATAAGTAAAAAGTTTAAAAATTAATTAACTAAAAAATTTTTTTAGACCTCTATATAGGGTATAATTTAACTGTATAGAGGTTTTTTTATGAATTTTGAAAAATTAAAAAATTTAATCATTTATCAAATTTACCCATCATCTTTTAAAGATAGTAATAATGATGGTTGGGGTGATTTAAAAGGTATTATTTCTAAACTAGATTATTTAAAAGATTTAGGAATTAATGCAATTTGGTTATCTCCAATTTATAAATCTCCGATGAATGATATGGGATATGATATTAGCGATTATTACGAAATCAATCCAAAATTTGGAACGATGGAAGATTTTGATAAATTATTAGAAGAAGCTAAAAAAAGAAATATTGGAATCATTATGGATTTGGTTGTTAATCATACATCAACTGAACATAAATGGTTTAAAGAAGCAAAAAAAGACCTAAATTCAAAATATAGAGATTATTATTTTATTAAAGAAGGAAAAGGTAAAAATAAAGAACTTCCTCCAAATAACTGGGATAGTTGCTTTGCTGGATCAGCATGGGAAAAACTCGATGGACACGAAGGTTTTTACTACATGCATCTATTTGAAAAAACCCAAGCTGATTTAAATTTTAATAACGAAGAAGTAGTAAAAGAAGTAGAAAATATCCTCGAATTTTACCTTAAAAAAGGTGTTATAGGATTTAGATGTGATGTTATCTCAAATATTTATAAAGAAAGTTTAAATGATGGTAAAAAAAGACTTTATTTAACAGGTAGAGAACATTACTTATCTAGACCAAACGTTCATAATATTTTAAAAAGATTTAAAGAAAATGTTTTAGATAAATATGATGCTTTTATGGTTGGAGAAACATCTTTTGTTACTCGAGATGAAGCTAAATTATATTTAGATGAATTTGATATGGTTTTTGAATTTGAACACGCTAGTGCAGATCAAAATACACTCGTTCCAGCAATAAAAAGAAAATATAAACCTAAAAATTTAATTGAACCATTTAAAGTTTGGCAAAAAGAAGTTAAATGGAATTCTTTATATTTAGAAAATCATGATCAGCACCGTTCTTTATCTAGATTTGGCGATTCTAAAAAATATAATTTCTTATCAGCAACAGCTTTAGCATCAATCATTTTTACTTTAAAAGGAACCCCATTTATTTATCAAGGACAAGAAATCGGTATGTTAGATTATCCTTATAAAATTGGTCCTAGTAATACTAAAGATTGCTGCGTCCCTACTGTTTATGAAACCGTTAGAAAATTACATTTCCCTAAAAAGATAGCTCTTGATTTTGCTAACAATGTTTGTAGGGATCACGCCCGCTCTCCAATGCAATGGGATGATAGAGAAAATAGCGGATTTAATGAAGGAAACCCAACTTGGTTACCTGTTAATGAATGTTATAAAAATGGCGTAAATGTTAGTGAAAACCTTGCTAATCCTTGCTCAATTTTAAATTTTTATAAAAAATTAATTAAGATTAGAAAGGATTTTGAAGCTTTTAAAACTGGTGAAGTTGAGTTTATAAATATCAATAAAAACGTTCTTTCTTTTTATAGAATCTTAAATGATGAAAAATATTTAGTGATGATTAATTTATGTAATAAAACTATAAACACCCCATTTAGAAATATTAAACATGATTTAGTCTTATCTAATTATACTGATGTATCTTTAAATATTTTAAAACCATATATGTCTATCATTACAAAATTAAAATAGTTGAGTTTGTATTTTCTTAACTAATACATTAAAATTATTGAAGTCAAATTTAGGAGTTTTTTATGCCATTTATCGATATTAAAACCAATCAAGATGTTTCTACAAAAATCATTGAAGAAATTAAAACTGAATTAGGTAAAGATATTACCTTAATTAGGGGAAAATCAGAAGATTGGTTAATGATTAATTTTTCGATGAACAATTTCATGTATTTTAAAGGTAAAAACGAACCATTATGTATGGTTGAAGTTAAACTTTATGGAAAAATTAGTGAAACTGATGCCCAAAATTTTACAGCCAAAGCAACTAATTTAATTGCTTCTAAACTTGATATTGATCCATATCGTATTTATATTTCTTATTTTGAAACTGATAAATGGGGATATGGAGGAGAGAACTTTTAGTTCTGCACCAATAGTTCAGTGGTAGAACACCAGCTTCCCAAGCTGGCTATGCGGGTTCGATTCCCGTTTGGTGCTCCATATTGAAAGCAATGGTTTGATGCGCTAGAAATAGCTAATCAAGCCTTTTTTTGAACCAAAATTTAGTAAATTTAGCAGTTATTTAACATAAATTGAGCATAAGCGACCTACCATCTTATTCTCTAACAATGAAGTTTTAGCTCGTGATTTTGCACTAAAAACTTTTTATAGCACAATAAACTTTTTGTCGCACAATAAACTTTTTATCTTTTTTGAGAAAAAATCTTGCAATTAAGAGGGTTTCAATCAAAATTTATTTTTATTGATAAATTTCAATTTATCGATATGATGAACAATGGCTATGAATTTATCTTGTAAATCTATCGATGGGATTTTGACTTTTATTGGATTTATATCTATGTTATTTAATTGAGGGATAATACTTCCGTCACACAAACTAAGTAAGTCAATATTTAAGAAGACATAGAAAAGATATTCAGGTCTAACTAATTCGTTTGGAGTTACAGCCATTACATTTAAGTCAACGCAAGTGTCTTTTATCACCAATCTTTTCTTATTTGTTCCAATAGCTGCGCCTCTCTTTGGAAAGCAAATGGAACCTTTAGGTATAAGAGCTTTCTTTACAACAGATTTTTCCACGTATGTTTTACTTGTTATTAAGTATTTTTCATTACCTTCTAGGTTCATATCAGAAACCTTACAATATAGGATATCACCACTAGAAAGTTCATATTCTTTAGGAAATGTCATGCCACTTTTTAATGTACAAAACTCTCCAATAGTCTTAATTGTGGTAATGTTTTTAAACATCTCGTTAAATCGTGATTTAATCAGTGAATCATAGCTTAGAATTGCATTTTTCTCGGATAAAATAGCAGATTCTATTGATTCTAGGGTTTTTATTATTGAGTTCATTTCATTAGAATTCCTAATTGGAACCATATAATCTTTAAGCCAAGTAGTAGACATATTTAGCTGTGCCACTCCAGTAGCATTTTTTAGAGCTTCTTGAATAAAAGTTTTGGATTTGAACATATAGAAGAGATATTTTTTTATAATATTATCGTCAGTTCTAAAACATTCGACTCGTTGATTTAAACCTGCAGGTAGAAATTCATCAGTTATAAACGCTACTCTACCAACGTTGCCAGTTAAAGACATTAAAAGGTCACCTTCTTTTAAAAGAGCGTTACCAATCATATCTTTATATTCGATGGGATAATAACAAGGTGCATTATCCTCTAAAATCCCATCCTGTACATTCGTGATTCTAATAACTCTTAAACCACTAGGAACATATTTTTCGCTCTTAAAAGAATATCCTCCGACGAATTTAACGAGACTACCTAAAGACTTATATTCCATAGCAAACACCTCCGTTAAATCGTGATTTAAACTATCCAATATATCGTCTATAAGAGTTTTTGACGTTAGTCTGATCTACGATTGCATAATGCATAGTAGTGTCTATTTTTGTATGCCCTAATAAAATTTGAACCTGTTCAACTGGCATACCCTTATCAATAGCTTTCGTTGCTAAAGTCCTTCTAAATCTATGAGGATGAACATTATCAATAGTTGTCTCAGAGCCTAGCTTCCTTAGCATTATTTCAACTCCGCTTATTTGAAGACGATTGAAAGGGTAGAAGAGGGAAACAAATAATGCTTCATTATTATCTGTTCTAGAAGCTAAATATGCTTGTAAATGAATTTTTGTTTTTGAATCAAAATAAACCTTTCTTTGTTTACCACCTTTCCCCAATACAATGCATTCTTTGTTTTCAAAATCTACACTAGACTTATTTAGAGTTACTAATTCACCAACTCTCATACCAGTAGAGGATAAAAGTTCGATAATTACTTTGTTTCTTAAGTATGTACACGCATCTTTTAAGTTCTCAATATTCTCGTCACTAAAGACTTTTTTAATAGTTTTAATAGATTTAATTTTGTGAATTCGCTTAACTGGATTCTTTCGAATATAATCTTCCTCCTCAAGCCAAGCAAAAAAAGAAGAAAGAACTCTCCTGATATTATCCATAGAAACCTTAGAGCCTGTTGAATTAACTGAATGGTTATTTAAGTAACTTCGAATATCATCTGTAGTCATTTCTTTAACTGGTATGCGAGTTTTGTTTAAAAAGTCGCTAATAAGATACACATAGTATTTCATAGACTTAGTAGAACACCCCTCAACTGATTTGGCAGTTTTAAAAAGTTCTAGTAGTTCTAAATTAGAAGGTGTTGATTTGATGCCATCGATTTCGTCTAATGTTTTTGATAGCTTTTCTAAATCCTCTTTTGCTAAGAAAGAACTAGCTTTTTCTAAAATTTCACGTTTTTCAAAAATAGTCATAAGTAAAAACCTCCATGTATAAAAATTTACTTGTTATGAGTTGAGAATAGCAAAGAAAAATGATAAAATTGTGATAAATATGTGAGTAAGGAGAGATTTATGAAGTATGCAGTTGCAATTAAAAAACTAAGAAAAAAGTTACTACTCACTCAAAGTGAATTTGCAGAACTCTTAGGTGTTAAACTGGTCACTGTTAGTAGATGGGAATCAGGAAAATTTGAACCAACTATGAGAGTGAAGAGAAAACTAAGAGAACTTTTTGAGAAAAATAACATAGAAATAGAGGTTGAAGAATAATGATTACTGGGAGTTTGAAAAACAAAATTGATGCGATTTGGCAAGATTTTTATAACGAAAACATGGCTCAAGTCTCTGATATAGTTAACCAATTGACTACTTTGATGTTTATTAAGATGCTTGATGATAAGCAAAGCGCTACTGAGGCTCAAGCGTCAGTTTTAGGCATTAAACCAAGACAAGAAGAATTAGTGTTTAAAGATGGTGAATATGAAAACTATGAAGTGATAAATGGTGTTAAACAACTAAAGTTTAAAATTCCTTATGAAGATTTAAGATGGAAGAACTTTAAGAATCTCAACTCAGCAGACTTAGCTAGAAGAATTAAAGAATATGTTGTCTCATTTATTAAAGACCCAGATAACAAAGCAATAGGTAAATTTGGTTTATACGCTAAGAAATATAGTTTTGGTTTTGATGATAAAGAAAGATTGCTTCAATCAGTAGTCGACAAACTTTCTGATGATGAGCTTAACTTTACCAAGACCGACCTCATGGGTGATGTTTATGAGTATATGTGTGGTAGTGGTATTTCAGGTCAGTATAGAACACCACGTCACATTATTGATATGGCAGTGGAAATGATGAAACCAAAGCTAGGTGAAAAGATTATCGACCCAGCAATGGGAACTGCTGGTTTTATTATTGAAAGTGCAAAATATATCCAAACTCATCAAAAAACCGAGATGATGAATGTTCATAATCAAAATGTATTTAATAACGATATGTTCTTTGGCTGTGATAACGACCCTAATATGGCTCGAATTGGATACATGAACTCTGTTCTTCATGGAATTAAAAATCCAAATTTCTCGATGGATTCATTATTAGAAAACGAAAACGCCAAGAATTATATAGGTAAATTTGATCTCGTTTTAGCGAACCCACCTTTTAGTGGTAGACTTGTTGAATCAGCAACAAATGGCAAAATCTTAGCTATTACAAAAACTAAAAAGACAGAATTATTATTTGTTGCCTTAATGGATATGCTTTTAAAACCAGGTGGTAGATGCATGACTATCGTTCCTGATGGTGTTTTAACTAATGGAGCAAATGCATTTAAAACTTTAAGAAGCGAATTAGTCGATAAGCA
>CASFCL010000019.1 GCA_949293255.1 uncultured bacterium | reverse complement strand
CAAATCTTTTTTCAGGTGTCCAAATTTTGTTGGTTGAGGAATGTTTTAAACCGTTGATTCCCAAATCATCATAATTTTTTGCCCATTTGTTAACTTGGTTCAAAAATGTTTTGCGCTGATTCCTTGTTTTTCCAGGTGTCGCAATATATTCACCATTTTTATACTTGTCGACGCATTCAAGTTTGAATTCCCATGAATATTTCATAAAAAAGTACCCCTTTCCTAATGTCTAGGATTTGGGGTACCTCTCAGAACTCCTCCCCCCTTTTTTTTATATTGTTTTAAATTATTCAGCTGCGGTTGTTTCTAAAGTATCTTCTTTTCTATATTTAAGAACTCTAAATGTTACAAAGCCAGTGGCAATTAATGCGAAGGCAAATAATGCAATATCAACTGTTAAGGTAGCAATTCTCCATGGAGATGTTTCCCACCAAATAATTGTACCTGGAGCAATACCATCTGCAGCATTTGAATTGATTGTTGCATAGGTCATGTTCTTAATTGCTTGTCTGATTGCAAGTCTAGCTGTTGCACTTGATTTATCAGCAAAGTCTTTTGCGAAAGTTAATTGCATATCAGTACCAGCTCTCATACCTTGATCTGCATCTGTATATTGATAAAGGTTAAAGTCACTAATTGCAACACCTTCAAATCCCCATTCACCTCTTAAAACATTGGTCATTAAGGCTTTACTTCCACCAGCCCAAGTAGTTCCGATTCTATTGAATGAAGACATCATACCTAAAGCACCTTTTTTAGTAACTGTTGTTCTATTACCTTCATTATCAGAAATGTATGTAACTTCAGTTTCAACGTTTTTAACTACTTTTTCATATGGTTTTAAGTAGATTTCTCTAATTGCTTGTTCAGTTGCCCATGTGCAGAGGTTTCCAACTCTGAATGCTTCTTGATCATTAAGAGCAAAGTGTTTTAAGTATGAAACGACACCTTTACTAGCAGCACCTTCGATAACTTCGGTACAAATTAATCCTGAAAGCATTGGATCTTCACTATAATATTCGAAGTTTCTTCCACTAAATGCAGATCTATGCATGTTCATAGCTGGACCATACCAACCGTTGTATCCAAGTTGTAATGCTTCTTCACCAATTGTTTCACCCATTTCTTTTGCTAATTCTTTATTGAATGTTGCAGCAATTACAGGTTCTGATAAATAAGCACATGCATCTGGTCTTGTACCCCATAAAACTGACCAACCTTGAGGACCGTCGTGATCTTCTGTTGGTAATTTACCAATTGAGCTAATTTCTGGAGTATTGAATGCGTTAGAAGCTAGATATGAGTTAGAATTTTGATAATCTTCTTCGGTTAATTGATCTAAGAGTAAATCCCAAGTTGGATCATCATATCTAAGCCCTCTAAGGTTAATAGCTTGTAAACCATTGTCTGCACCAGTTGTTGGAGCGACATCGGTACTAACATTTTCGTTTTGATATGGTTTTAAACCATCTCTAATTGTTCCGAATTCACCTAATGATGTATCTGGATTTGCATCTGCACTAGTTGGAGCAGTTGGATATGTTTCACTGAAGTTTTCTCTAGACATTTCTTTAGCGGTACCATCAGTAAACATTGCACTAACATCATCAAATTGGTTACCTTCAAAGTTAACATCACTTGGCCTACCATCACGGTAAATTGTTTCACCAAGATTAAGTGTTTTTCTTTGAGCTTGGCCGTTAAATTCGACTACATCGTGTGAATTTTCTTTTAATTCGATTGTATATGTACCTGCATCAAGGACATATGCTTCATTATTTTTCCAATCATATGAAGCCATATCTTCTTTTAAGAAGGTTAAGGTAATTATTTCTTCGCCATCTGGTTGAAGAATTTGTGTTTTACCAAAATCAATTAAATTTGTTGAAGCTTTTTCAATTCCACCATCAGTGTATGGAGCAGTGTAATAAATTTGGACGACTTCTTTACCTGCAACTGAGCCAGTATTTTTAACTCTAACTGTAGCTTCAATTGTTTCGCCTAAATCATTAACACTTATTAATTCTTTTTCAAAAGTTGTATATGATAAACCATGTCCAAATGGATAGACTACTGTATCATCATAATTTATGTAACCTTCGGTTGCTGCAGTTTCATAATATCTGTATCCGATGTAAATTCCTTCTTCATATTGGACAAATCTAGCACCGTAACCATAGTTACTTGCATCACCTTGAGCGATATCTTCTTCTGAATCGATTCCAGTGTAATCAAAGATTCCGTTTCTACTGTAGTTTTCAAATGTAGGATCTTTTGTTAAATCTCTAACATAAATGTCTGGTAAATGACCTGATGGATTTACTTGACCAGAAACAATATTTCCAAGTCCAGCAAATCCTCTTGATCCAGGTGAACCAATCCATAAAATACCGTTAATATCATTATCGTCTTCTAATTCACCAAGTTCGAAAGCGTTTGATGAATTTAATACGACAACGACTTTAGAATAATTTTGTTTTGCAAATGCAACCATGTCTCTTTCTTCTTTAGACATTTCAAGTTGATGTTGTCCGTCAACATAACTTGCAACTTCGGCTGCTGCATTAGCATTATCATTAATTAAAGTGGTTGCTGCATTTGTTTGAGCATCTCTTTTTAAGTTGGTTGAAAGATCGCCGCCTTCACCACCGCCTCTAGAAATAAAGACGATTGCTGCATTTGATGATTTGACATCAAAGCTATATGTACTTGTAGGAATTTCACCAATTAAATAATTTGAAGCGTTGTAATTATCCATAACGATGGATGCTCTTGGATAACTACTATAATTTGAATTGAAGAAGTTATAAGCGCCTTCATCAATGGTGTAACCTGCATCTTCTAAACCTTTTCTTGCGTTGACTGCTGTAGAAGCATCAATATTTCCACTACCGCTACCACCATAGATTGAATCAACACTTCCTCTTCCTAATAAAGTGATTTCAGTTGTGGTAGGAATTGGTAATGTACCATCGTTTTTAAGAAGTACGATACCTTCGTTTGCTAATTCCTCGGTAAGTTTTTCACCGGCAGTTCTACTTTCTGTAGTACTATTTGTTTCTTTTTCATAGTAAGTTGAATTCCAATCTTCGGTTCCTTCAGCTCTATCGATATGCATTTCGCCTCTTCCGATATAGATATCAAAAACACTACTTAAAAAAGAGTTATTTGATACTATTTCAAGGGCAAGTCCGACTGCTGCAGCTGCTGCGATGCATGGAATCCAAATTGCCATGAATTTTTTGTTAGACATTCTTTTTTTAGACATTGTAATTTTCCTCCAATAATGTTCTAAAAAGATGTACGAAACGTATCATCTTATGTAAGCGCTTACAAATATAATGAAAAAGAGACAATTTGTGTTTAAATTGTCGTAAGTGGGCTTAAATTATTCGTGAAAAGTCAAAATTATCTTAAAGGAATAAAAATGTTAACTGTAAAAATATCATTTTCGCTCTTAAATTGAACTTTCCCGTTGTATTTTTCTGCAATATATTGAATTGATCTTGTTCCAAAACCATGTTCATGGGTATTTTTGGTAGTTAAAGGTAATCCATTTATAAAGTCGACTTTAGTTTTACAGGTATTACTCATTTTTATAACGATCATGTTATTTTTTTCTTTCATTGTTAATGTGATAAATCTTTCTTCGTGTTTAGCTTTTAAAACTGCTTCAATTGCGTTATCAAGGGCATTTCCAAACAACGAATAAATATCAAGAGGGTCCATAAAATCTAAAAGTTTTCCATCAACGATACAAGAAAGTTTAATTTGATGTTTATCACAATAAAATTTCTTATCTTGTAATATTGAATCTATTGTTACGTTTCCTGATTTAATTTTTTCATTATAAATATCAATTTCATTTTCTAAATTTTCTAAAGCTCTAGCTTTAGTTTCATCAGAAACATCTTTTCTCATTTCAGCAATTTGATGCTTTAAATCGTGGGTTTTTATATTAATTGCATCCATGTTTGCTTTCATTAATTTATAGTTCATTTTTTCTTTTTCAAGAAGGTTAGAAAGTGTTTCTTTTTGATAATGTAAGAACCCTAAATTAAATAAATTGAATTGAATAACAAGGAGGAAAAGACAGCATACAATCGCATAAATTCGTATTGAAATAAAGTCTGTACTTAATGTTGTAGATGTTCCGCCATACATACTTAAAAGGTAGACTGTTAATAATGTAACGACAACGAAAATATAAACATATTTATTTCCCAAAACTTCGAAATATCCCTCTTTAAATTTGTAAACAAAGATTGAGAAAAATAATGCAGTAAATAAAACAGCAAATAAAGCAAAAAATATGAAACTATCGTATCCATAAGTGGAAATGTTACAAGCAACTAAAGTTAAATAAGCTCCATTATCTGCTAAATTTTGAGCTGTATAACTCGCCATTCCATAGAAAAATGCTTCTTTTAATGAGACTTTTGAACAAACAAGAATTGGAATTATTGATACCAAAAAAATTGTTAAAAAATTAAATCTTAACCAACCAAAAAGTTCTATATCCAATGAAAAATATGTTATGAAAAATACAATTAAGATATAAAAAGCAAACGAACATGCATATCTAATCCAAAAATAGTCTCTTCTTTTACTATAAAAAATAAACAATGATTCATTTATAAAAAGAGGAATAACAAATCTAACTAAATAATATACAAAATAATATGTTTGCACATCCATAGACTAGGTTTCTCCTAAATAATCATAAAATTCTTTTTCAAATTCTTTTCTTCTTAATTTTGAAATGCTAATAATGTGACCTAAAATATTAATTTCGTTTCCTTTTATTGAATCAATATATTTTAAATTCACTAAATAACTTTTATTTGGCTTCGCAAAACCAAATTTTTTGTAGTTTTCATAAAATTCATTAAGTGTTAAACGAATTTTATATCTAGTATCTTTTAAAACCACAAATAAGTCGTGATCTAAAACTTCAACATACAAAACATCATTTAAATTAACCTTCAGTTTTTCACCTTTATTATTAATATAAATGAAAGCTGAAGCTTCTTTTTTAAGGTTTTCTATTGCTTTTTCTGTAGTTGTTTTAAAAATAAAATAATTTACAGGCTTTAAAATATATCCGACTGCATCGACTAAATATCCTTTAATTGCAAAGTTTGGTGTTGATGAAACAATTATAATTTGAACATTTTTAGAAATATTTCTTAACATCTTAGAAACTTCAATTCCATCTAATCCAGGCATCAACATATCCATATAAACAATGTCAAAAGATTGCATTGAAGAGCCTAAAAATTGGTTTCCATCATTAAAAACAGAAACTTCAAAATTGCATGAATTTTCTAATTCAAATTTTTCAATCAATTTTTTAAGGTCATCTATTTCACTATTGTTATCATCAACAATTGCTATTTTAAAAAGATTTGAAGAGTTACTCATTATTTTAATATTATTCATTTTATATGAGGATGTAAAATATTTTAACAATTTTGAATCTCATCAATAACTTTTGAGATATATTTTTGTAAGTTCGAACCTAATAAAGAATTTTCGTTATATTCTTGAACTGCCAATTCACTTGTTCTTCCTAAAATATATGAAGCACAAGCCGATGTTAATAAACTATTTTCTGATTTAAGAGACATACCAACAATCAATCCACTTAAAACATCTCCGCTTCCGCCTTTTGCTAAAGCTGGAGATCCACTAGCATTTATAAAAGTCTCGATTCCATCGGTGATAATTGTTACATTAGACTTTAAAACTAAAGTAATTTTATATTTGCTAGCAAATTCTTTTGCTACCTCAATAGGATTATTTTTTATTTCTTCCATTGAGAAACCACTTAACCTAGAGAACTCTTTTAAATGAGGCGACAAGATAATATTTTTACATCTTTTTTCTTTTAATATATCAATACCAAATTTAGAAAGATTATTTAATCCATCAGCATCAATTAAGAGGTTTTCTTTATAATTTTGTATGAGAAAACATAGTGTTTTATAGATTTCCTCGCTAATATTAAGCCCCATTCCAATACCAATTGAATCATAAGTTAGAGTTTTCTTTAAAGTTTCTTCATCGTAAATTAATTCACCATTTTGATCTTTAAATAATAAATACATGGTCTCTAAATTCTTCAAAGCATATAAAGGATGTAATGATTCAGGAATACCAATTGTTGAATATCCACTACCTAAAAGTAGAGGACATAAAGATGATAAACTTAGTAAAACCGAGCCCATCATCGTCTTAGATCCACCGATTAAAAGACACCTTCCAAAACTACCTTTATTTGTGTTTTTTAGACGTTTTTTAAATAGAGTTTTGTAGTCTTTTTGATTCAAAATCCCTGCAAAACCAACATATTTTTCAGAAATTATGCCTATATCGACTTTTAAAAGTTTTTTGTAAAAATCTATACCTTCATTAAAGAAATGACCATATTTATATTCTTGAATTGCAATAGTTAAATTTGATTTAACTGCACATCCCATCACTCTTCCATTTTCTGAATTTATACCACTATTGATATCAATTGAAACAACAAAACTTTTTTGATTATTAATAAAATTTATTAATTCTGAAAACGGAGATTGAACTTCTCTTTTTGTTCCGATTCCTAAAATAGCATCAATGAGAATATCGAACTTTTTATTATTATTTAAAAATTTATATGTTTTCTTGATTGAATTAAAGATTTCGCCTTTAAATCTATCTCTATTTATCTTAGTTTCTTCCCTTAAAGACTCATTTATATCTAAAACTTTTACATCAATGTTAGCTTCAAAAAGATATCTAGCAACGACATATCCATCTCCACCATTGCCACCTTTTCCGACTACTATTAATATAGATTTATTATATATATTATCTATATTATTAATTATAGTATCAAAAATGGCTTTACCTGCTTCTTCCATTAAATCAATAGAAGGAATACCTTTACTAATTGTATATTTATCGGCTTCTTGCATTTGTAAAGTTGATAAAACGTAATCCATAAAATAATTATAAACTTTCTTATTTTAAAATTATAGTCTTCAATTATTTTTAAATTTTTTTAAGTTTTTGCAAGTTTTTTAAAATTTTTTGGTAAATTTTTGAACTTGCTGGCATCTTGTTATATGAAAGGAGGTTTTTTTATTAAAAAAGGACCTATTGTATCTCATAGGTCCTAAAGGGATTTAATATTTAATTTATTTATTATTTTCCCATAAGTTCTTCATCTATAGCTTTGGCGGCATGTTTCCCTGCACCCATAGCTAAGATGACTGTGGCTGCGCCAGTAACTGCGTCTCCACCTGCATAGACATGTTCTCTTGTTGTAAGACCAGATTCGTCTTTAGTAATAATACATCCGTGTGAGTTTGTCTCAAGACCTTCGGTGGTATCTTTGATTAATGGATTTGGTGATGTACCAATTGCGATAATTACACAATCGACATCAAGGTTATCATATTCTCCAGTAGCAACTGGTTTTCTTCTTCCACTTGCATCTGGTTCACCTAATTCCATCTTTTCAATTTTCATCTTAGAAACAACATGTGTTTCTGGATCTTCGATAATTTCTACTGGATTATTTAAGAGCTTAAATTCGATTCCTTCTTCCATAGCATGTTCTACTTCTTCTTTTCTTGCTGGAAGTTCTTCTAAGCTTCTTCTATAGACGATGTAAACTTTTTCTGCACCAAGTCTAAGAGCACTTCTAGCAGCATCCATGGCAACGTTACCACCACCAACGACAGCAACATGTTTTGCGTGTTCAATTGGAGTATCGGAATTATCAAGATATGCTTTCATTAAGTTGGTTCTTGTTAAGAATTCATTTGCTGAGTAAACACCTTTAAGGTTTTCTCCTGGAATTCCCATAAATCTTGGAAGACCTGCACCGCTTCCGATAAAGATTGCTTCGAATCCATATTCTTTTTGAAGTTCATCGATTGAAATAACACGTCCAATAACCATGTTTGTTTCAACTTTGACACCTAATGCTTTTAAGCCATCAACTTCTTTTTGAACGATGGATTTTGGAAGTCTGAATTCTGGGATACCATAAACAAGAACACCACCTGCTAAGTGAAGAGCTTCAAAGATTGTGACATCATAGCCTTTTTTAGCAAGATCACCTGCACAAGTAAGTCCGCTTGGGCCGCTTCCAATAATAGCAACTTTATGACCGTTTTTAACGATATCTATTTTTGTTTCCTTAGCGTGTTCATTGTGCCAATCAGCAACAAATCTTTCAAGTCTACCAATTGCGACTGGTTCTTTTGGTTTCTTTGTGACTGGATCAATACCAATTCCTCTGGTACATTTTCCTTCACATTGACTTTCTTGAGGACAGACTCTACCACAAACTGCTGGTAATGAAGAAGATTCTGAAATAATTTCATATGCTTTTTCGAAATTACCTAAAGCAACTTCATGAATAAAATCAGGAATATTAATATTAACTGGACAATGTGCAACACATGGTTTGGTTGGACATCCTAAACATCTTTTTGCTTCATCCATAGCCATTTCGGCTGTATAACCAGTTGCAACTTCTTTAAAATTACGGGCACGAACTTTTGGATCTTGAGAAGGCATTGGGTTCTTAAATGGTGCCATATTTGGTTTATATTCTGGATACATAATTATTTAGCCTCCTTTTTGAAAAGATTACATTTTGCTTCTTCATAAGCTTTCTTTTCAAAAGCTTTATACATGGTTCCTCTTTGCATTGCTTCATCGAAATCAACTTCATAAGCATTGAAATCTGGGCCATCAACACAAGCAAATTTGGTTTTTCCGCCAACTGTTAATCTACAGCAACCGCACATACCGGTTCCATCGATCATGATTGGGTTCATGGAGCAAACACATTCTTTAACTCCATATTCCTTACAAACTTTTGTAACAAATTTCATCATGATAACAGGTCCAATTGAGATGACTTTGTCGAATTTTTTACCACTCTTTAACATTTCTTCAAGAGGTCCGGTAACAACACCTTTTGTTCCAACGCTTCCATCATCACTACAAATTACGAATTCATCGCTTGCTGCTCTGAATTCATCTTCAAGGATAACTAAATCTTTATTTCTAAAACCAGCGATTGAAACAACGTGTTTTCCTGCATCATGGAAAGCTTTTGCGATTGGGTAAGCGATAGCAACACCTAATCCGCCACCGATAACACAGACGTTTTCTCCTTCAATTTCGGTTGGTCTTCCTAATGGTCCAACAAAATCATGAATATAGTCGTTTTCTTCTAGTTGGTTTAATTTGAAAGTTCCAGCACCAACAATTTGGAAAATGATTGTAACTGTGCCTTTTTCTCTATCATAACCGCCAATAGTAAGAGGGATTCTTTCACTATCTTCATAAGCTCTTAATATTATAAATTGACCAGGTTGAGCTTTTTTTGCAATTAATGGTGCTTCAATCTCTAATAATGTTTCTGTAGGATTGAATACTTTTTTTCTTACAATTTTGAACATATCAATTTCTCCTTACGGGCTATATTTTACTACTTTAAAAAATGTTATAAAAATATAATTTTATATTTTTTTAAAAATTTTTACCTATATGTTTTCGTGACTTTTATCCAATTTATATAAGATTCGCAGTTTATGTCAAATTTTGAACAATTTATACAAAAAAATTATCATGAAAGCGCTTTATTTTGTATAATAATCAAGAAATTAAGATTTTAGAGGAATCAATCATTATGGAAAAATTAAATTTTAATAATTCATGGAAAGTTAGAAAATTAAATTCTGACGAACCTTTTAAAGACGTTGACGTACCTTATGATGCAATGATTTTTGAAGAAACTAGTGATGAAGCTGCTAGCGGTAAAAATAGTTGTTGGAAAGTTTGTCACGATTATGAATTTGTAAAAACGTTTAAATTAGAAGATAGATATAAAACATCTAAATTAATTCTTGAATTTGAAGGTGTTTATAGAAACGCAACTGTTTATTTAAATGATGAAGAAGTTTGCTTTAGACCTTATGGTTATACTAATTTCTTTATCGATATAACTGATAAAGTTAAATTTGGTACCACTAATGTGTTAAAGGTTATTGCTAGAAACGCTGATCAACCAAATCAAAGATGGTATAGTGGGTGTGGTATCTTAAGACCAGTAAATCTTTATATATTACCCGCCCTTCACGTCGAACTTAATACTATTAAAATTACCACCCTCGATTACGTTAATAAAACCATAAGAATTGATTTAAAAACCTCGTCAAAGTCAAAGATTCGCTTAGAAATCCTTGATGAAGATATCGTAATAAGAGCTATTGAAGATGAAGTTGTTAATGATGATAAAACTTATTCAACAACTGTTTCTTTACCTTCATTAGATTTATGGGATGTTGATAATCCAAACCTCTACAAATTAAGAGTAACATTTAAAGATGATGTCCAAGTTGAAACTTTTGGTATTAGAAAAGTTGAATTAAATAAAGAAAAAGGATTATTAATAAACGGAAAACGCACATTACTTTATGGAGCTTGTATCCATGAAGATAGCGGGATGTTAGGTGCTATTATCCATCCAGATGGAGAAGAAAGAAAAATTAAACTTTTAAAGAATGTTGGATATAACGCCGTAAGAAGTGCTCATAATCCTATCTCAAAAGATTTCTTAAGAGCAGCTGATAGACTTGGTATGCTTATTTTAGATGAATATGTTGATTGCTGGTATATTCATAAAACCAAATATGATTATGTCCACTATTTAGAAAAATATTGGAAAGATGATTTAAAAGATATGGTCGAAAAAGACTATAACCATCCTTCTGTAATTATGTATTCATCAGGTAATGAAGTTGGCGAAACCGCACAAAAGAAAGGTATCGCTCTTACAAAAGAATTTACTGACTACTTCCACTCACTCGATGAAACTAGACCAGTAACTTGTGGAATTAATATCTTCTTTAACTTTGTTTCATCAATGGGATTTGGTTTCTATAACGATAAAAAAGCCGAAAAAGAAGAAGCTAAAAATAAAAAGAAGAAAAAGAAAACAAAAGCTGTCGGAAGTGAATTTTTCAATAACTTAACAAATGCTTTAGGTGCTCCAATCTTAAAATTTGGTGCTAAATTACATGGATGTGATTCCGCTACTAAAAAGGCATTTGCAAATTTAGATATCGCTGGATATAACTATGGAATTTTAAGATACAAACACGATCACAAAAAATATCCAGACAGATTTATTTTAGGAAGTGAAACTTTCTGTGAAGATGCTTTATTATTTGTTGAATTAAGCAAAAAATATCCTCGAATAATTGGTGATTTTGTCTGGGCAGGTCTTGATTATTTAGGTGAAGTTGGTGTTGGAAGCTGGGTTCATGCTGAACATACACCTGATTTCACAAATGGAGCAGGTTGGATGACTGCAGGATCTGGAAGAGTTGATATTTTAGGTCACGAATTAAGTGAAGCCGACTATACAAGAGTTGCTTTTGGAAAACAAAAAATTGGGGTTGGCGTTGTCCCTCCTAAATATGTCGATATGAAACACTCTGTTTCTTCTTGGAAATTCTCAAGAGCTATTCCTTCTTGGAGTTTTACAAAAGAAGAAATTGGAAAAGAAGCACTTGTTGAAGTCTATTCAACTGGTGAAAAAGTGAAAATTGCTATTAACGATGAAGTTATTGCAACTCAAAAAAGACATAAATCAGGTAGAAATACATTTAAAGTTGCTTATAAACCAGGAAAATTAACCGCTATTGCATTAGATAAAGATGGAATCGAAATTGCACACACTGATTTAACCACTGCTAAAGCTGAAACTAGACTTGTTTTAATACCAGATAAATCAGAATATAATGTTGGTGGATTAATTTATGTCGATATTATGCTTCAAGATGAAGATGGTATCTTAAAACCATTAGAAGAAGTTAATTTTGAAGTCACAAATACAAACTGTGTCACTTTAGAAGGATGTGGAAACGCAAATCCATATCAACCAAACGGTTATAAAACAAATAAAGCAACTACTTACTTTGGAAAAGCTCAAGTTATTTTCAAAGCAGTTAAAGCAGGTACTCCTGCTATCACCATAAATGGAGATAAAAATCTTTCTGCTACAATAAAATTAACTATTAAATAAAATTGAAAATTGCAAAATTTATAATATAATACTTAACGTTATGGAAAGAGCGTTAAGTGGAATTAAACCAACTGGTAAATTAACATTAGGTAATTACATTGGTGCTTTAAAAAACTTTAAAGACTATCAAGAAAATTACGAGACTTTTATTTTCATTGCAGATTTACATGCATTAACTTTACCAATTGATCCAATTGAATTAAGAAATAATACAAAAGATATCGTTGCTTTTTATTTAGCAAGTGGCCTTGATCCTGAAAAAACCACTATTTTCTTACAATCTGATGTTCCTGCACACGCAGAATTAAACGCAATTATTCAAAACTATTTATATATGGGTGAGCTTTCTAGAATGACTCAATTTAAAGATAAATCTAGAAAGATGAATGATTCCGCAATTGGCTTAGGCTTATTTGCTTATCCAGTTTTAATGACAGCCGATATTCTTTTATATAATGCAGATGTTGTTCCTGTTGGAGAAGATCAAACTCAACATGTTGAACTTGCTAGAGATTTTGTCCACCGCTTCAATACAAGATATGGAAAAGAATTATTTAAAATGCCAAAAGCAATAACTCCAAAAGTTGGAGCTAGAATAATGTCTTTAAGTGAACCAACAAGAAAAATGTCAAAATCAGATCCTAAAGGAGATATTTTCTTAAAAGATGATATGATTATTATTAGAAAGAAAATTATGTCCGCTGTTACTGATTTAGGAAGTGATGTTATATATGATCCAGAAAACAAACCTGGTATCTCAAATTTATTAACAATCTATGCAGCTTTAAGTGATATTACAATTAAAGAAGCTGAAGAAATCTTTAAAGATTGCCATAGATATGGCGACTTTAAAAAAGCAGTTACTGATAAAGTTATTGAGGTTTTAGAGCCTTTTCAAAAAAAATACAAGGAAATTTTAGAAAGTGGCATTATCGATAAAGTACTTGAAGATGGCGCTAGAAAAGCAAGTTACACTGCTAACAAATTGTTAACAAAGGTAAAGAAAACTGTAGGTTTATATGTCCACAAGTAGCCCGAAATATTTAATCTCATTTGATTTAGATGGTACTCTTTTAAACGATAAAAAGACCATCTCATTTCGAACAAAAAGATATATTAAAAAATTAATTTCACAAGGTCATATTATTACCTTTTCTTCAGGAAGAAGTTATAGAAATTTAGAAAAATATGCTAAGGAATTAGGTATCACTACTCCTCTTATCATGAACAATGGTGCTTTAATCTATAACGAAGCTCTTGATGAAGAAAAAATAATTCATTCAATTGATTTAGAAGCACTTAAAAAAGCTACTAAGTTAATTCTCCCATACATCGATTCTTATCTTTGCGAGACATATGATTCTTTATATTATGATGATGAAAAATATTTTAATTTTGTATTTTTCAATTTAGAAAAAACTTTCTTATTTAAAGGTGATGAAGATATTATTGATCAAGTAAATAGCGAAGCTTTATGCTTTGTTGCTCGTATAAAAGAAGGATGTACAAAAGAGCAAATTGAGCCAATCATCAAACAATTTAATGATAAAGTTGATTATAGATTTTGGTGGGGTGACCACTACTTCGAAATAGTTCCAAAAGGTGTATCAAAAGCTCATTCAATCGCTATTGTTGCTGAAAAATATAAAATTCCAAAAGAAAATATTATTGTTTTTGGAGACGCCGAAAACGACATTGAAATGTTACAATCATTCCAACATTCATTTTTAATGAAAAACGGGCACGAAAAATTAAGACCTTACGCAAAATATATCACTAAAAAAGATAATAATCATAACGGAATCGTTCAAGCACTAAAATCATTTTTTAGAACACATAAATAAAAAGAGATGTTTCCATCTCTTTATAAATATTGGCTCTTTTCATTTTAGGGGGGTCGGTCTATAAACCGACCCCCTTATTTTGAAAATGTTTCTCTAGATGTTTTAATATTTTCATATTAGATTAAGGAGGAACATTTAATGAATTTTAATTTAATGGTAATCACCTCTTTAATTGGCCTTGATTCAAATGAATATGATGTTGATTCTGTAATCTTAGAAGATGAATTCTCCTATCAAATCAATGCTAAATTAAAAGAGACTACCGAAAGAAAATGCCCACATTGTGGATCAAAAAAAGTTGTAATTAAGGATTACAAAAAGCAATTTGTAAAACATCAAGTAATCAAAAATTGCGACAAAAAAGTTATCGTTTGTTTAACAAAACCACGTGATAAGTGTAAGGATTGTGGATCTACATATATGCCTAAAAATAATTTTGTTAGACCAGGTTGTAATGTATCTAATAAAATGTGTTGGGAAATTGCTGATCGAACAAAAGATTTAGCCTCATTTAAGACTATTGCAGACGATTTAAAACTCAGTGAAAATACTGTTATTTCGGTGTTTGATCAAATGGTTAAGATAGGACGAAAGCCATTAACAACAGCCATATGTATTGATGAAAAGCATTTTCATTCAAATTATGGAAAATATGTATGTGTCATTTCAAACCCAGTAACATCTGAAATTCTAAATCTTATTCCATCACATACAAAAAGTTATTTAATTGAATTCTTTAAAAGTTTATCTAAAGATGAGAAAAATTCCGTTAAATACGTCATTTCTGACATGTTTGAACCTTATAGAACAATAATAAAAAGGTATCTACCAAATGCTATTCATATAATAGATCATTTTCATGTAACAAGACTATTTACTAGTGCAATTCAAATAGCTCGTATACGATATATGAAATCATTAAGACAAGACACCTTTGCTTATAAGTATATCAAAAAAAATTGGAAAATTTTTGTTATGAATCAAGAAAAAAATGAGTATCTAGATGAAAATTTTTATGATCCTTCTACAGGAGAAATGAGTGATTTTAAAACTTTTATTAAGGCAATCACTTATGAAGATTCATCTTTTCACGAAATTTTTCTTCTTTATTTAGATTATTGTAAATACATGGTTATGGATAAATATAGTGATGAGGAATTAGAAACTTCGTTAGATTTTTTGATTAATAAAGCTTTATCAAGTACCCATGGAGAGATTCGCAAAATTGGAGAAACCTTATTAAATTATTATTATGAAATACTAAATCTATTTACTTCTAAAAATAAGTTTAAATTTACTAATGGAGTTGCAGAGGCTCTAAATAATAATATTGATAAATTGTTGGGCGTTTCCTATGGATTAAAATCTTTTAAAATTCTTAAAAAAAGAATCTTATGGATGCAAACTAAAAAGAGGCTTTAACGCCTCTTACTAGTTGTTTATTTATGGTAATCGACCCCCCAATTTTGAAAAGTCGTTTTTACCTCGACCCCCCAAAACCCCCTAATTTTGAAAAGAGCCTTTGAAGTGCTATCATAAAAGTAGACACATAGGGGGTAATTTTAGACACACAAAATCTAAAATTAGTCATACAATAATAATTGAGTGATAGAGTCAAGAAATTTTATACCAAAAATGTCACTTAAATTTGCACCACATTAATTTTCCATTGATGCAATATATTGGCTTACCTCCTTCGTTCTATATGATGGGCCATTAATTGTTATTAAATGAGAGTGATGTAAAAATCGATCAAGCATTGCATTTAATGACATTTTATTTCTTTCATAACGCATTTGCAAAAGTTGAAATAAATCATTACTTTCTTCTTCGCTTAATATATCATGTCCAATTTCGTCTATTATTAATAGAGAATATGATGCAAAATGCTTTAATCTTCGTTCGAGGTTGTTTTCCGATCTGGATTTTTTCAACTGCCAAACCAAGTCTTTACAAGTAATGAAATAAGTGAGTTTACTATTTTTAGAAACTTCAATTCCTATTGCTGTAGCAAGATGTGTTTTTCCAGTGCCTGGAGTTCCAAAGAAAATTATATTTTCGTTTTTATTTAAAAACTCCAACGTACAAAAATTTAGAATTTGTGCTTTATTAAGTGATGGCTGAAAATCAAATTCAAAGTCATCCATGGTTTTAATAAAAGGAAAGTGTGATACCTTTATAGCAGCTCTATATACATTATCTTTTTTAAATTTAATTTGCGATGAAACTAGCGAATCAATCGCCTCTAAAAATCCAATTTCATTATTGCTAATTTTCTTTGAAATTGCATCTAAATTATCTAAAAACCCTTCTAAACCTAAATATTTCATTTTATTTAATAGTGTTTCATAATTAATAAATTCGTTCATTTTTAATCTCCTGTAACTTTGCAAGTCGATTTAAATTATCGTCAATTCTAATTTTAAAGTCCTCTAAACTTTCATTTTGCATTTTTGCAATCTCATACAAACCGTTAGCATAATGAATCCCTGATGTTTGCTTTTCGTATGTAC
>CASFCL010000018.1 GCA_949293255.1 uncultured bacterium | reverse complement strand
GTCACGAATCAGAATTCAAAACATTTGATCAGTTTAAGAATGAGGTTGCTGACTATATTGATTATTACAATAACCAAAGGATTAAAAGCAAAACAAAATTGATGCCTCCATCTAAATTTAGGGAAGCATCCATGTTAGTCTTATGATATAATCCAGTCAACAAACATTTAATGTCTAGGAAACTGGGTACCTCTCAGTTTAGGCTAAAGCTTTTTTTAATTAAAAAACAAATTTACAATGAAAGATTAAGCTGCGTCGCTTGTTTGAATTTCTTCAATTTTATATGTTACGATAAATGATGAAGATCCTGGACTTAAACTAATTGTAACAGTTGATGGAACACCACTAACATCCATTTCTTTTACAAAATCATAGTAATAAGTTTCTTCAAGATCTTGAATGAAGCCTTGTTCACCTAATGCATTTGCGTAATAAACTATTAAATCTTGAGCTTGAACATCTGCATAATCACCATAAACATCTAAAGCAATAACAACATTTGTTTCTTCATAATATGATGAATAATAGAAATAAGCATTTGTAATAATGCTTCCAATATTTGTAATTGGGGTAGGGACAATATTTAAAACTTCGGTTGGGACATATGATAAAAGCTCAGTTGCTGTTGCCTCAGTTTTCATATAGTCTTCCCATTTTGTTAATTTATCTGTTGTTGTATTTATTGTTGGAACTGTAACTGTTGTTGTTCCAATATCAGTAAAGACAACTTCCTCTTCAGCATAAGAACTTACATTTTTAATTGTTAAACTATCAGTAGCTAATTCAATTGTTAAATTTCCAATTGAATTTTCAGTAAATGTTGAGAAAACACTGCTTGTATCTGGTACAAAATAATATGGGAGATCTTGTTTAAATGAATAAGTTCCATCTTCACCTTTAGTAAATAAAACAGAGCTAATTTCAAATGATGGAAGCATATTTTCTTTAATTTGAATATTTTCTCTATCACTACTGAAAATATAGAATTCATCTCTAATTTTTACTGCTTGTTTGACAGAATATTGATAAGTTTCAGACCAATCATCATATTCTTCTATAGTTTCATAATAATAAACTTCTGAAGGATCATCAGTTCCGATAACTTTATTTGTATCATAAATTTCTTGAAGGAAATGATCACCTCCGTCGCTATATCCTTTAGTTGAATCTTCATTTACATTGTCATCCGAGTCAGTTGAAATTTCAGTACATACAGTTGTGAAGTTACCTTCTTTAAGGCTATCAAATGTAGCTTCTAAATCAGCATCTTCTTCTCCACTAACTACTGTTGGTTCTTCCATAACTGCACCAATTTTTGTAAATTCACCTTTGAATGTTACGGTAGATTGATACCAAGCAAAATTGACGACTTCAAAACTTCCTTCAAAAGAAGTTAAAGCACCATTTTCTAATTTTACCGCGAGCTCATTAACAATATAAGAAGAATTATATTCTCCAAAAATTAATGTAGCTAAATTTCTATAAACTGGTTCAAGTAATAAATTGGTTGTATCGAGATGATAAATGGTTGCATCAGCTTCATCTACTGTAAAATCAGCTGAAGTTAAAATACTAAAAGGATTATCGTAAGTTGATGTCCAATTAATATAAGCATCTGTTGCAGTGTCAAGTACATGAGGTTGATGAATTGTATTATCGATTCCTAAATAAGTTGTAGATAAATATCCTGTTTCTTTATTTCTAGAAAACATATATATAACATCAGGTTCTGTCTCACTAACATCAATATCCCCTGTTTCTCCAGAATAATCATAAGCAGATTCATATCTTGTAACTAAATCATATCCATCAATTACTTGATTGATTACTCTTTTTGCATATCTAGAAGCATAAGTTGATCCATCATTATAGGTATATAATTGATTTTCGATATAAACTGCATCCATTTCAAATCCAGTTTTTAATCCTTCTAATGCTGAATCTAAAACAGTGTACTCATCGCTATATTCAGCAACAACAATATTTAAATTAACAGCTTCTGTTGGCATTGAAAAAGTATAAACTTCTTCACTTTCTTTTGTAATTTGCAAACTTCCATAAGAGATTGATTCTACAACTTTGCCTTCATTAGGAACGACACCGAATGTAACTTTTTCTCCTGGAACATATCCACTTGCTTTAAGACCGACTACTTTAAAATCAGTGCTCGAATTGTGAGTAACTGAGTATGATAATACTTCTTGAGTTTGATCACAGCCTACTAAAGTTCCTCCGACAATCAAAAGAGAACTTAAGGCAATTAATAAATGTCTTTTTTTCATAATTTCCCTCCATTATTCTATTAAAAAACTGATGCATATTATTATAGTAAAAAATATTTATGTAAATATTAAATTATACTTTTTAACATATTATTAATAAAAAAAGAGCAAAATATTTAAGTTTTGCACTGTTTTTATATATATTTGGGGGGCTTATAACTTATAATTTTGAATATTCTTCATCGCTAACTGGTTCGCACCATTCGTTGCTATATTCAACTCCAGGTACTTCAATAGCAATATGTGAAAACCAACTATCTTTAGTTGCTCCATGCCAATGTTTAACTTCTCTAGGAATATAAACTACATCGCCTGGAACAAGTTTTCTTGCTTCTTTTCCTTCTTCTTGATACCAACCTTCTCCATCGGTACAAAGTAAAATTTGTCCTCCATTTTCTTTTGAATGATGGATGTGCCAATTATTTCTACACCCTGGTTCAAAAGTAACATTAGCAATAAATACACCTTCTTTATTTAAAAGATTTAAATAGGAATTACCAATAAAATATTTTGCATAATTTACATTTGGATCACCTAAGCCAAACATTGGTTCATTTTTAACTTTTTCATCTTGATAAGCTTCTCTAACTAGAGGAAAAACTGCCCAAGCATTTGGCCATCCAACATAAAAAGCTACATGAGTAATAATTTCAACCATCTCTACTTTACTAACGCCATGATTTTTAGCGTTGATAATATGATATTTTAAAGAATTATCAAAAATACCTTTGCTCATTAAAGCTACAACAGTAATAATACATCTAATTTTTAATGATAATTTATCAGTTCTACTCCAAACTTCTCCAAACAAAACGTCATCATTTAATTCAGCAAATTTTGGTGCTAAATCTCCTAAACCCTTTCTTCCTGCTTCTTGTTTCATTTTAAAAAACTCCTTCAATTAATTTATATTTTAGTTATCTAATTTAATATATAAAATACTTTTATTTTATAGTATCTATAACAACAATTTATATTGAAAAAACGTCGATTAATTCGATGTTTCTAAATTTATTGAATTTGTTTTTTCAATAAAATCTTCAAACTCTTTTTCTTCTTTTCCTACAAAAGTTGAAGTAACTTTTTCGATTGTTTCATAGTTGTATCCATACTTATTTAATCCTTCTAAAAGTTCTTTTTTAGAATCTTTTTTTATGATTAATTCAATACAAAAAGGATTAATTAAATTTAGATTTTCTTCTTTAATTGTATCTGGCCAAAGTAAGAAAATACCATTTTGACGGTTGATTCGATTATCGTGGATTAAAGGGAAGACAAATCTAGGTTTATCAAAAGTGTAATCTTTAATTTTTCCATTATTTTTAGTAATTTTCCCACCCTTGATTCCATCAGTTAATCTTTTAAATAAGATATCAATAACTTCTTTGTTTGTTAAAGATATTGCTTCATCTTCAGGAAAATATTTATTTGTATAGGAAAAATAATCAAAACAGATAACTTTTCCATCTTTATCTTCTTCTTTACAAGCAAAATATAAAGATACAAAAGGATTTAAAGAATAATCAACTAGTCTACATGGAAAACCATAATGTCTAGCTAGTTGAAGGGTTGATAATTTATCTACATTAAACTTATTTGACCAAGTTAAAATTCTTCTGATACTTTGTTCTTCTTTTTTTGTAAGAGGTATTTTCTTTTTTTCTTCTTCAAAAAGTAAGGATGGTGTTTGCTGAAATTCATGGTTACCAATCCCTCTAAAAACATAACGTTTGTAATAATAAGGATTTACTAACTCAAGAAATTGATCAAAGCTGTTAACGACAATTTGCTCACTTAAGACCATCTTACATGACTCCTAAAAATATTTTACAAACTCGCTATTTTATGTTCAATTAAGACAACATTAAATTTTAATAAGCCAAACAAATTTTCATTAATTCCTTAAAAATTCCCTGCAAAAACCTTATATTTTGTAAAAATAATATTTAAGAATAAACAATAATTCACATTTCTTTTTTAGTATCTTTTGAAGCTTCTATCAATAGCTAGACAAAAATCTATCGTTATAAATCAAAAGATTCCAAAAATTAGATGGCTAATAATTGTTACTCCAAAAGAATATAGAGAACTTCTAGATTATTTAATATCAATAACTTTATTATCTTCAATTAAGATATCTACGTTATCACTTATTTTATAAAAATTGTTATATCTATTCTCTAAAACAACCCATTTATCCAAGAAAACATATAGTTTTTCAGGATTTCGATTTGATAATCTATCAATTTGTAGGCTGTTATTGAGCTTCATAAAAATAGAAATATCATAATATTTTCCTAATTTTGGATTTAAGGAATAACTTCCTTCTATTATCGTTAATGGTTTCTTCTTTAAAGTAAAAGTATTTGATATTTTTTGCTTACTGCAATCAAAAATATTATAAATTAACTCTTCTTCATCTAATTTTTCTAAGATTTCTTTTTTAAATCTTTCATAATTGATATTTCCGTCGTTAGAAACGTCTAAATCAATTATTCCTCTTTGATTATAAAAATCATCTAAATGAATAATTCTAGTATCAAAAAACTCAGAAAGTTCGCTTGCAAGGGTAGTTTTACCACTTGTAGACATTCCATCTATTGCAACAACACAAGTATTTTTATCAGTTATGATTTTATTTATCCTCGTTATTATTTTCTTCATTAATTGGTTCATTATCTGTTACTAATACTTGATCTTTTTTGTTTTTAAATCCTTTAAAAATTCTAGCATAATCAGGCATTAAATTATTAATTATTTTGGTTGAATATAATAATTGAATAAGAGCAGGTATTAAAACAAGTTGAACAATAATTCCTGGCCATGCAGTAATAAATGCACCAGAAACAAAATACATAAAGTCAAAATTTACAGGATTTTGTGCACCAAAATTAATTAAATAAAACATCAATCCCCAAATTCCTCTTCCAATAATCATTGCACTAACTAAAGAAATATAAACATTTACAATTGTAGGAACTTTTTTAAATAATCTATTAATTAAATAAAAGAATAATCCACAAATTAATCCATAAGTCATAAGTTCAAAAGACATTGCTAAAGCTGTAGGGACAAGAGGAGGCATTCCAAAAATTAATGATCTAGTTAAAGGAGTTATAAATCCAATTAAAGCACCATAAACTGGACCCAAAATAAATCCACAAAGCATTACAGGAATATGCATTGGCAAAAGCATGTTTCCAAATTCTTGAATTTGTCCTGTTAAAAATGGCATCAACCAACCTAATGCTAAAAATAATCCAGCAAGACATATTTTATTAATTTGAAGCGCTACTTTTGTCATATTTTAATCCCCTTAAAATATTAAATATTAAACTATGTATCTACGTTAATTGTCAATCATTTTGCAAACTTAAAACGTGCAAAACTTTATTATTTTTTTAAAAAGCCTTCAGAACTCCACTTTTTTATAAAATCACTACAAATCTAAATTTAATAAATCAACCCAACTAATAACATCTTCATCACTAACTCTAGAAGAAAATCTTTGTCCACTTAACCAGGTAGCTTCAAGTGCTAATAATTCTAAATTACTTGTTCTTACACTTGAGGAAGCTGATGTTGTAAAAGGAATTATAGTTTTTCCAGTAAAATCATTTTCATTAACAAAATCATTAATTACCCAACTTATTTCTTCCCACCAAACCGTAGCTCCAATAAATATATAAGTCGATTCTTCAAATTCATCAAATGTAATTGTTTCTAATTCAACATGGCAATTTGGATCATTTCTTTTTTGAGATACTCTACTTTCGCTATTGTTATAATTTAAATCTGCACTTGTATATGGATCAACGGGGATTAATTCATAAAGAGGAGTATCAAGAATGCTCACTAATTACATTGGCTACTCTTTCTCTATTGCCTTAGTTATTGACTCTCCGTGCTCAAAATAATAGTCGCAAATAGCCTCTCTTTCTTCCTTAGTCCATTTGTCTTTCTTTGCATGAATAAAAGGCCTAACTAATAGAGGCACGCCAGCTTTTTCTTTATCATACCAACTTTTTATTGTTCTAACTTTTATCCCGGTTATTCTTGAAACTTTTGTAAATTAATTGTCATATTGTTTCAATATTTTTAACGCTTTTAATAGTCTTTAAGTCATACATAAATTTAAACTCCTTTAATTTATGTCCAGCTTTTTGTCCGCATCCCCAAATGTTCATAAATATCTTGCTTTTATCAATAAGATTTATTTAATTAACTCCTATTATTCTTTTTTTATAAAATGTTATCGTCGGATTTTCTTACAAAACAGCGAATGAAAAGTCTTCAAAACACCGAAAATGTTCAAGCAATAAAATAAGATTTGCACATATCATATCTAGAGTTTGCGATTATCTAGTTATATTAAATAGTGATTTTTTATAATATGCCTTTTATTTAATATTTATAAAAAGATTATCATTTACTTCTTTTTTTAAAAAACCAACAAGATAAATTGGAAAATAGGAAATACCATTATTAGTAGAAATATTGTTTGTAGAAAAAACGAAATAATCAGAAATATATTTTGAATATGAAGAAGTTATTAATTTATCTAAAGATTTATGTTTTTGATAATCTTTGCCACTTTTTACTTCTATAGCTTGTATTTTAAAATCTCTTTCTACTAAAAAGTCAATTTCTCCAATACTTGTATTTTTGAAATAATATGGAGTTAAATTAATTGAAGTTAACTCTTGAGTTACAAAATTTTCAAACAAGCCGCCTAAATTTAACAAATTATCTGTATTTTTTTCAAAAATTGCTTGTTTTATAGAGATCGAATAATAACTATTTAATAACCCAACATCATTCATAAAAAGTTTAAAACTATTTCTATCTTTTGATATTTTTAAAGGGGTTCTTATCTCACTCACATTGAAAACAGGATAAGCAACGCCAGCATCTTTTAACCATAAAAACGAGTTTTCGTAACGATCAAATTTCAGTTCTTTATTAAGATATGTAAAAATAAATTTTAAGTTTTGCTTATTTAGTTGAGAAGAAATATTATCAAAAATTTCAATTATTCTTAATTTTTTATCTTTATTTTCGTATTGAGAAAAATCACCCTTATATAAATTAACAATATTTTTTTGAGTCTCATCAATACTTAAAAGGTTCCCTGAATTAAGTAATGTTTTAACGACATCTGGCAAACCTCCGGTTATTAAATATGTGTAAAAGAAACTTAACATTCTTTTATGTGTTGATTCTTCAATTTCTTTTTTCTCATCAAAACATTTTTTTAAGTAAGCAATAGTGTTTTCGTTTATTCCACTTGCTTTTATAAATTCAAAAAAATTCATTGGATACATTTTAATTTCTTCCAAATATCCAACAGGCATTGAGCGAATATTAAATAACTCAACTCCTAAAAGCGATCCACTCAACACATATTTAAAACTGCCCTCATCAACAAGAAATTTAATTAAAGTCATTATTTCAGGATAAGCTTGAACTTCGTCAAAAAAAATCACACTTTCTTTTTCCTTCAAAGTAAAGTTTGATGTTACTTTTAAAAAATTAACAATTTCTTTTATATCATTTGTTTTTTCTAATATTTCTTTAAAATCTTTCCTTAAAATGAAATTGATCTCATAAAGTCCTACATTTAACTCATTAAAAACTTTTCTAACAATATAAGTTTTCCCAACCTGCCTAGCTCCGGCAATTAAAAGTGCTTTATTACTGGTTTTATACCATTTAATAATATTAGTCTCTACATCACGTTTCATACCATAATTATATACTTAAATATTTCTATTAACAATACTTTGCCCCGTTTTTTTTTGAAAAAAGGGGGCAAATTGCCCCGTTTTATTTGATTATTTCGGGGCAAAACCTCCTTTTGATGCAGATTTGCTAATTTTAGTGATATAAATAATTATTTAAATATAACTTAATTTATAACTACAAATTCAAAATTTTTCGATAAATTATAGGTTCCTTTTTCTACATAGTATGAATGATATTTTTTAACTTCTAAATTATTAATACTTCCTGATCTATCTAATACTACTAAGATTGAATCTTTATCAAAAAACATTATGTTTTCTTGGGTATTTTTATAAAAAGATAAGGAAAAATAGTTGGTTTTTATATTTTTATTATCTTTTAAATTTATAGGATCATACTTATTAAAATTAATTACATCATTAGCTTTAGATATATGTAATTCTCTTTTATTACCGTTTTTATCTATTCTATTAAAATCATATACTCTATAAGTTATATTACTTGCTTCTTGAACTTCTAATAATGTGATTCCTTTTCCAATAGCATGAATTGTTCCTGGATTAATTAAATATATATCTCCTTTATTTACTTTAACTTTATTTAACTTATTTAATATTGAATCATCTTTAATTAATTCATTAAATTCTTCTTTTTTTACATTATCATTAAACCCTAAATATATGAATGAATCTTTAGTACAATCTAATATTACCCATAGTTCAGTTTTACCTAAACTATTTTCAAATTTTAAAGCATATTCATCATCAGGATGTACCTGAATTGAAAGGTTTTCTGCACTATCTATTAATTTGATTAAAATATCTTTTAGTGGGGTTTTGCAGGGTTTTTGATTTAAACTAACTACTTTTTCATCTAAAACCACACTTGAAAAATTATTATCAAAACATGAAAATTCCCATGATTCAGAAATCTTTTCTAAATCACTTTTTTTATATTTTTTTAGCTTTGTTCCACCCCATAAATACTCTTTTAAAATTGGAACAAGTTCATAAATTTGATTCATCTTTTTTACCTTTAACCCTTAATAGCTAACTTATATAGACGGAGTTTTAATAAGTTAGCTATTAAGAATTTGAAGGGGATTTTCTCCCCTTCAAACATGGAGAATGTTTTAAGCCTAAGCTTTAATTAACTTCTTCAAGTCCTCCTTGAGAAAGAAGTTTTCCACTCTTTCTATCAAAGAGTAAGATTTCTTTTCCGAAGAAATCTAATTTACATTTGCTGCCAACTTTATAGTCGACACCACCGAAGATAACTGATGTAAGTAAGAATTCACCAACTCTAATTTTAACGATTGTTTCCATACCACTTGGAAGAGCGTTGTAGATTTCTCCACTTACTTTTCCATCATCACTTAACTTAATAAATTCTGGACGGATACCAATAACATATAAATCTTCTGGGATTTCTTTTTCTTCATCACTATCTAAAGTTTCAGTAACTTTAGCAACTTGATAGTTGAACATGACATCTTTATTGCCTTTTTCAACATATTTTTTATCTTGTTTTAAGGCTTCAAGTTCATTTTTCTTATCTTCGAATTCTTTATCTCTAACTTTTCTTAATTCTTCTAAATTAAGATCTATTGTTGGAGTAAATTCAAAATCTAATTCATCAAACATTCTAACTTTAATTTTTTTCGAAGCTTTATCTTGAGTTGCTTTTACTTCGATAAAGTTGATTGCTGGGCTACCAACGAAATCAGCTACAAAAATATTACTTGGTTTTTTATAAACATCTAATGGAGCATCATATTGTTGAAGGACACCATTATTCATTAAACAAATTTTAGTAGCAAGAGTCATAGCTTCAAGTTGATCATGGGTAACATAAACGAATGTTGAACCTGTTTCTAAATGAAGTCTTTTTAATTCGCCTCTCATTTCAAGTCTTAATTTAGCATCTAAGTTTGATAAAGGTTCATCCATAAATAAGACTTTTGGACCAGGAGCTAAGGTTCTAGCGATAGCAACTCTTTGTTGTTGGCCACCACTTAATTCGTTTGGATATCTATCCATGAATTCACCAATTTTAACAACTCTAGAAACGTATCTAACTTTAAGATCAATTTCTTCATTAGTTAATTTTCTCATCTTAAATTGATGAACTTTTTTATGATCCCAATCTTTATTTTCAAAGTCGATATTTGGAATTTTTTCACCTTTTTCATTAAGGTGGAAACCGTTATTTAAATACTCAGCTTTGATTCTTTCAATATCTTGATTATAAGATTTTAATTCGAATTCTACATGGTTTTTGATAGTTTCAGCGTCTTTTCCTTCTAAATCTAAAGAAAAATTATAAATGGTTTTTGCTGTTTTATAAGAGATGTTCTTTTTAGACATTAATCTTTTAACAACGTTTTCTTTATTTTCTTTTGCTTCTTTAATGAAAGTAAGTAAAGATTCATAATCTTTAATAATTTCATAGCTAAGTTTTAAAGCAATATAATCATCAGCAAGTTCAGGATCAGTTAAAACATAACCTTCATCATTTAACTCAATTCCTTTTGCTTCATATTTACTAACAATCTCTTCAAGTCTTTGAGTTGTTTCTCTAATTTTTGCATCTGTAATTGCTTTTGCTTCGTCTAAAGTTTTTTCTTCAAGTTTAAGATCAAATACTTTAGTTGCGGTATACATTGACACTTTAAAGTAATCAATAATTGCGATTAAAGCTCTCTTTTTATTAACTTTTCCTGTTTTATCAATATTATCTTTAACTAATTCAATAACTTTATTAAAGTTCTTATAAACTAAAATATCGTTTTTATATTGAGTGTAGTCACTATCAACTACAGGCATGAATTCATTAACATTTTGAAGACCGAATTGAATATTTTTTAAAACAGTCATGTGTGGCCATAAGGCGTAGTTTTGGAATAAGAATCCAACATGTCTTTTACTTGCTGGAACGTTAATTCCAAGTTCTGAATCAAATACTGGAACTCCATTGATAAGAATTTTTCCACTTGTAGGAGTTTCTAGACCAGCAATCATTCTTAATGTTGTAGTCTTTCCACATCCTGAAGGTCCAAGTAAAGTGATAAATGAATAATCATCAATGTGGAGATTTAAATTATCGACTGCGTAGAAATCTCCCCATCTTTTTGTAACATTAATTAAATCAATTGTAGGCATAATTTTAACCTCCGATACCTTTATCTAAACTTGCACCTGTAACCTTATTAATTAAGTAGTTGAATATTAAGATTACGACAACAAGTATTAAGTTTGCTCCGTTTTCTAAAGCTGGAAGTCCAGTTTCTTCAAGTTGGAACATAAGTGTTGTAAGTATCATTCCAGTTGGAGCGATAAATACAAATAATGATAACTCTCTCATACAAGAGATAAATGGAAGTAAATATCCACTTAAGAAACTTGATTTTTGAATTGGGAAAACAATTCTAACCATTCTCTTCCACCAAGGAACATTTTGAATTAAAGCTGCTTCTTCAATTTCGTTTGATAATTGAAGCATTGCATTTAAGCTACTTCTACTAGCAAATGGAATATATTTAACAACACCAACAATTACACAAGTTAAGAAAGGCATTGCATATAACCAAGGAATATTGGCACTAACCATAAAGAAGATAGCTGATAAAGAAATTGAAGGAAGTAAATATGGAAGGAATGCTAAAGCATTAACTCCTTGAGCAAGTCTACTCTTTCTTTTCTTACTAACTGCATAACCGATTAATAAACCAAATGTACCTGCAAATACACTACAAACAAGTGATAATAAGATCGATCCACCAAGGGCATTCCATATTTCTGGAGTATAGAAAATTCCTCGATAACCATTTCTTAAAACTTCTTGAGAAATCCACCATCTACCTGTAAATCCACTAGAATAATCTCCACTATTAGGAAGAATCGATTCAAAAATAAATGAAACCATTGGTCCAATACATAAGAAGACAACAATAATTGATAAAATTGCTGCAACGATCCATTTTCCAACTTTTCCAAGATTTTGTTTACTGATTTGTCCACTCTTTCCTGAAACTGTTGTGTATTGTTTTCTACTACCTGTTGAAACAGTGTTCATAATAAGAATAATTACACCAATAAGGATTAAAATCATTGAGATAATTGCACCCATACCAGCTTGTCTAGAATACCTTCCACCCTGCAGCATCGAATACATAATCGTCGCTAAAACCTGATAATTTATTGGTTTTCCTAAAGTTGTTGCAACTGGATATGAACTCATTGCACTTGAAAATACAAGAAGAATTGTACTTAAAATTGCAGGTTTTAAAATTGGGATTGTAATATGAGTAAATATCTTATGACGAGGAACATTTAAAATGGTTGCTGCTTCTTCTAAATTAGCATCCATATTTCTTAAAATTCCACCAATAAGAATATAAGCAAATGGAGCATAATGTAGACCCAAAACAAGTGATATAGGGAAAGTTCCATATACCAACCATTCAGGTGAAGCCCATCCTGTCAGAGCTTGAAGCTCTCCAACATATCCTCCTGTACAATTAGTGGAAATAAAGAAATTCTTCCAAAAAAGTGCTAACGTCCATTGAGGCATAATGTAAGGAAAGATAAATACTGCTGATATAAACTTTTTAAATGGCATATTAGTTCTGGTAACTAAATATGCAACAGTTCCTCCAAATAAAACCGCAAATACACATGATAAAACAGAAACCGCTAAAGAATTACCCAAAGGCCTATAGAAGTTTGCAACTGCTGTTTCACTAGCAAAAACTTCATAGAAATGATACCAGGTAAATTCTCCAACACTATTTCCTGCTAAACCAATTTCCATTAAATGAACTGTAAAACAATCCATTAAGATGTATATAAGAGGTATGAAGGTTAAAATTAATAAAAGGATTCCAAAAATAACTAAAATTGAATTAGCTGGAACGCCAAAAAAGGTCAACCCTTTATTGACTCCCTTCTTAATTTTTAGTTTCATGGAATCCATTGTTAAATTTTTATCCATAAAAGTCCCCTTCTTATAAAGAATAAGGGTTGACTCTTTTAGCCAACCCCCGTTCTACACGATTAATATACTATTTATTGGCAATAACTCTTCTAATAAATGTATCGACGTTATTATATTCACCAACGATGAATGCTGGATCTTCAATAACAACATCTGCTTTATCTTCCCACCAGCCACTTGCTGGGTCATTTAAACATGGGAAGACGTTTGTTGTTGAATCATTTGATTGAGTGAATGTGTAATCTTCAGCTAATTCACCATAACCATATTTGGTTCTATCAATATTAATTGATGGCATTGATGGATAATCACCAATATCTTTACCCCAAGCTGCATAGCCTTCAGCGGTGGTTGATAAGTAATTAATAAATGCACATGCAGTATATGGATGAGCTGCATTTGGCATGATTTGAAGGTAATGTTTATACATGAATCCACCAAATCCATCAATTTCGGAATCACCTCTTGTTTTTCCATCACCGGCATCTTTACCTAAAGCAGCAATTGTAATATTTTTCTTTGAAATAGCTGCTGTTTCTTGAATTGAAGCGATCTTAGAATAAACGATCCATCCTAAGCTACCTTCATCTCTCATGAATGCATCTCTTGCAGCACCATCATCGGCTGCAAAGACTGCGTTTTGCAAGAAACCATTAATAAATGCATAAGCATATTTTTGATCTTCTTTACTACCAGTAGATTTAAATTCATCAACATTAAGTGATTTATTATCATTTGTTGATGCTTCATAAGCTGTTTTAAGTTTTGCACACCATTCATCACTTGTTAACATGATGAGCCAATCTCTATTAACGTTTTCGTTATTTGGATCCATTGTGTGGATGTGACCTTTATATTTTGGAAGAGTGATATCCCAAATATTATCAACTACGACATCAGCTCCAGCTCCACCATTATTAACCATCCAAGTCTTCATATTATATTGAAGTGAGAATGGGTTTCCATTTAACTTAGCATTGGTATCACTTGCATCGCTCCATTCTTTTGGAATGTAATTTAAGAAGTGGCCAGTATCAAGACCAAGTTTTTGTAATTGATAACCATCTTGGACAAGTGCTGCATCATAGTTTCCAGTTGTTAATCCAGCGTCGATTTCACCAATTAACTTTTGATAAATTTCACCATCAACTGCTGTATCAGTTGTGATTGTCATATTTGCACAAGCAGAATTATATTTTGAAAGTTCAGCTTTAAATCCATCGATAGCATTTTTAAATCTTGATGATGTACCAATAAATCTTAAAGTATCTCCACCAATTTCTTCGGCGGCTTTTTTAAATAAGTCGTCTCTAGATAATGTTTGAGCTTCAGCGATAACTTCTCTATTACGTGCTTTTTCTGGAGTGTCTTGATTTCCTCCGCCACAAGCTGTCATAGCACATGCACAGATGAGGCCAGCACTAACGGCAAATAAACCTTTTGTTTTACGCATAATTATAATTTCCTCCTCAAAAAGTTTTTTACTTTAATTACTATTATAATTGTAAGCGCTTACAATTCAAGTAAAAATTTTTACAATTTGTTAATTTTTTATTTTAAAAAACTAAATTTATTCGATTAATACGATATTTTTTAATAAAATAAATTGTAAAGAAAATTTTTAAAAATTAATTATAAATTCACTTCCTTCACCAAGTTTAGATTTTACTTCAATCTTAAAATCATAATAGTTACAGATGTATTTAACAATCGCTAAACCTAAACCTGTACCGCCAGTTTTTCTACTTCTAGCTTTATCAACACGGTAAAATCTTTCAAAAATTCTTTGTTTATCTTCATCACTAACACCTATACCAGTATCTTTAATTGAAATTTGATGATTTTCTATATCTATATTTATATATATCTTTCCATTATCTTTGTTATATCTAATTGCATTTTCAATTAAGTTTTTAAAAAGATTATAAAAATCTTCAGTATTCATTTTTATAATTATTTTTTTATAGTTTTTAATTACTTTTATATTTTTAGCAGTAATTTGTTCTTCTAACATTACTAAAATATTGTCTAATTCTTTAATAACGTCAATTTTTTCAATTGGTCGAAGGTTGTTATTTTCTAAAGATGAAAGTTCTAACATTTCAATGATTAATTTATTCATTCTCTCCGATTCTTTCATTGTTTTTTCATTAGCATTAGCTAAATCTTCTTTTGAAGAGATCAACCCATCTTTAATTAATTCTTGATATCCTAAAATTGAAGTTAAAGGAGATTTAAGTTCATGAGCTGCGTTAGCAAAGAAATCTCTTTTCATTTTTTCTGAATTAAATTTTTCGGTGATATCAACAATTAAAATAGATACTGATTTTGTAATTTTATTTTCTTCTAAAGCATCATAGATATTATTAATTGAGATTTCATATACTTTTCCATCAATTTCTAAATTAAATATCATTCCTCGATCCATTGATGAAACAACTTTCATATTGATCAAAATATCATGAACAATTGGACTTTCTTTTAATCTTTTATCATTTGAATCTAATTTTAAAATATCTCTTCCTTTTTTATTTGAAAGGATGATGTTATTTTCTAAATCAACAACTAATAATCCTTGTTCAAAGGAATCTAAAATAAAGTTAATTTTCTTTTCACTTAAATAGTTATTTTGTAATTCTTTATCAAGTTGTCTTCTAGTATCTTTTAAAATATTAGCTAAATTTTCAACATCATCATCATATTCAACCATGCTATCAATGTTAACAATATTTCTAAGTTTTCTAACTTGATATTTAAGGTATGTAGTTTCTCTTTTCCTCAAAATTAAATCAAAAACCATGTAGAACCCGCATAAAATTAATAAAACAATTGGAATTGAGATGGTTAAATTTTTTGATACATAATAACTTTGAGGAGCGATTTTAAATAAATAAACATAGATATTTAAGTTACTATTTAATCTTGTAATTCCAAATCCATCTTCGTTATCTACTCTACTATTTTTAATAACATCAACATCTCTTTTTAAGTTTATTAAATCTACTTGAGTATAAGTTTCTTCTAAATTTTGAAAATATATTTCATTATTATCATTAAAGATAACTAATTTTGTATTTTGATCATTAGTATATATTTCTCCTAATTCATTAATGTTATTATCATTTATATTAATAGATATATAGTTACTAACTTCTAATAATGAAGTATTAAAGTTAGATTCTTCAATTAAATAAAATGATAAAAAAGATACGAATGAAGTAACTATTATAAAAATACTAAATAAAATAAGAAGTAAAGGTTTTAATCTTTTTTGCATTAACTACTTATCCAATTTTGTATCCATTTCCATAAATGGATTTAATGATTTCTTTATCTTTATCACCAATCTTATTTCTTAAAGATTTAATGTGCATATCAATTGTTCTTGATACACTATTATCTTTATCTACATCTTTCCAAATCTTATCAAAAAGTTCATCTCTAGAGACTACTTTTCCTTTATTCATAAACAAGGTAGAAATTATTTTATATTCATTCTTTGTTAGATCAATTTTTTCATTAAAAACGTAAAATTCTTCCTTATCTAAATGTAAAGAAAATTGATCTAACTTAATGATATAGAGTCTATCTAAGAACTTTCTATACCAGACATTAATTCTAGAAACTAACTCTTTAATATTAAATGGTTTAATGATGTAATCATCTGCTCCATCATTAAGTCCATTAATTTTATCATTCATTAAAGATTTAGCTGAAAGTATTACGATAGGAATATCGTTATTATTTCGGTCTAATCGGATTTTTTTAAGAATTTCATCTCCTTGAATTCCTGGTAACATTAAGTCTAAAAGAATTAAATTTGGTTTATTTTTATTAAATTCTTCTAAAAAAGATTCTCCATCATAAAAGCTTTTCACAACAAAATCATTCTTGCTTAAAGCTATTTTTATAACCTCGGATATTTCTTGATCATCCTCTATTGAATAGATAACAAAATCATTCATGTAATAATTTTACAATTTAATAAGAAAAGATGCATTAGGAAAATGAATAACCACAATATTGAAGATCATATTTACTTATTAGTGCTCTTAAAATGTCAATCACGGATTAATTTTGTACAAAAGGGGATGCGGATATTTTTTTAGACTAATATTGATTATAATTTAACATAAATTCTTTTAGGGATAAATATCCTAATCTTCTCTTAATTCGTTTATTTTTAAACCAGATTAAATATTTTTCTAATTTAGTAATAAAATCATCACATGTTGTATATTTCC
>CASFCL010000017.1 GCA_949293255.1 uncultured bacterium | reverse complement strand
TATGTAATGTGTAACAAAGGGGGTTTTTATGTTAATAAATAATCAAAAAAAATTAGAAGCTGTGCTTGACCATGTTGAAAACGGATTAACTATTAAAGAGGTTTCAATCAAATATCATATTGATTCATCAAGAGTTAAATATTTTGTTAAACTTTACAGAACTCATGGAAAAGTACCTTTTGAAAATAGAGACAAAAGATATGTTTATACTAGAGAACTCAAATTAAAGGCCATTAATGACTTCATAACTGGTGAATTTAGTGGACGTCAAATAGGAATTAATTTAGGCCTTATAAGTCCTGATATAGTTAACTATTGGGTCAATTTGTATAAAGAAAAAGGCGAAGCTGCAATCGTTACTACTTATGGGCGAAAAAATTATGAATTAAAGGAAGATAAAATTAAAAGATTAAATAATAAAGAAGCAGAGGAAAGAATAAAATATTTAGAAGCAGAAAATGAAGCATTAAAAAAATTCTATGCCTTGATTCAAAAGAAAGAGAAAATATCAAAGAAAAAATTAAAGTAATCGTTGAATTAAGGCCTAAAAGAACTTATTACTATCAAATTAAAAATTTTGATAAGAAAAAAGATAAAGACAAAGAAATAACTAAATTAATAAAAGAAATTTTTAAAAAACATGGTGAAAAGCTTAATTATTCCTTAATTCATTCGGATCAAGGAACAGTTTATCAAACACTTGCTTATAGAAAACTTCTTGAAGAAATACATGCTACTCAATCTATGTCTAGAAGAGGGAATTGTATTGATAATAGTCCAACAGAAAATTTGTTTGGCAGAATTAAAGTTGAAATGTTTTATGATTTCGAATTTGAATTTGAAAGTGGTAAACAACTTATTGCTGAATAGTCTTGAGATTAAAAAAATCGCCAGTATCATTCAGAAAAGAATTTAAATATTTACCTATGGTGCTGGTTTAAAAAATGTGTGCAACATTTTGGGAAAACATCAAAAAAGACTTACCTTTTGATTAAGATCAAAAGTTTTTTTGTTTAAAGAGTAGTATTTTGGACATATAATTTCTATAAATTGAAACGTTAATTCTGGGAAAATAAAATTTTACTATTAAAATATAAGTAAGGAGTAATTATTTAATGGTTGGAGCTTTTACAGGCGACATTAACGGAAGCCTTTATGAGTTTAAAAGAAAAAAACCTACCAGAGAAACTATTACATTATTTCCTAGAAGAAGTCGTTTTACAGATGATAGTGTTGCAACAATTGCAGTAATGAAAACTATCTTAGAAAATCCAATTGAGGAATTTAGTGAAGAAAACATAGGGATTTTCAAAAATCAATTAGTAAATAACTTTGTCTACTTTATTAGAAAATATAACAAAGTAGGCTGGGGTGGAGGATTTTATAGATGGGGAATGGGTGAAAACCATGAACCTTATGGATCATATGGAAATGGTTCAGCAATGAGAATTTCTCCAGTAGGTTGGGCCTCAAATTCAATAGAACAACTCAAAAATTTATCAAAAATTGTTACTGATGTTACTCATAATCACCTTGAATCAATTAAAGGGGCTGAAGCAACATCAATGTGTATCTTCTTAGCAAGAAATCATAAATCAAAAGAAGAAATTAAAAAAGTAATAAAAGAAAACTATTATCCAAACATTGATGAATATGATTTTGATGAGTTAGTCAAAAATTATAGATTCGATGTTTCAACTCAAGGAAGTGTCCCTGTAGCAATCTATGCATTCTTAAGTAGTGATTCATTTGAAGATTGCTTAATTAGATGCCTTGAAATCGGCGGTGATACGGATACATTAGCTTGTATTAGTTGCTCAATGGCTGAAGCATTCTATGAAATAAATGATCAAATTAAAGAAAAAACCTTAAGTTACTTCAATAAGGAACTTAAGGGAATCATTGATAAATTTAATGAAAAATATAATTAATGTTGATTTATATGCTTCTTAATAGCATTGAATGAATCTTCACTTAATTCATGTTCAATTTTACATGCATCTTCTCTAGCAATTTTCTCATCAACACCTAATTTTATTAACATTGTTGTTAAAACTACATGTCTTTCATAGATTTTAGTAGCAATTTCTCTACCTTTAGAAGTTAGAGTAATAAGACCTTTTTCATCAATATGGATTAGGTCTTTTTCTTTTAACTTTTTCATAGCAATTGAAATACTTGCTTTTGAAAAATTCATATCGTTAGCGATATCAATAGAGCGAACTTTGCCTAATTTTTGTTCTAACATCAATATTCTTTCTAAATAATCTTCGCTTGATTGAAAAACGTTCATACTTACCTCTATTTCAAAATACTTTATCATAAAAAGTAGTAGTTATCAATATTAGTTAGTCTATACTAACTTTTTTATTGACACTTTATTTTTCTTTATTATAATTATTGTGTTAGTTATAACTAACTAGGAGGAATCTTTTATATGCCATTAGTAATTGCCCCACTTAACGTTGAACTTACAGTTTTAAAAATTCTTTTAGATGATAAAACTAAAAAACATTTAGAAAGTTTAGGAATTACAATTGATTCTAAACTTACTGTTTTAGATTCCGTTAATGGCAATGTAATTGTACTAATAAAAGATGGAAGATTAGCCTTAGATAGGTCAATAGCTACAAAAATATTGGTTCGATAGGAAGGAGAATATCAATGTTAAAAAAATTAAGCGACTTTCTTATTGGCGAGACTGGTCAAATAAAGAAAGTTGAAGGAGAAGGAAAAGTCAGAAGAAGACTTTTCGATATGGGAGTTACACCCGGAGCAAATGTAACATTAGTCAAAAAAGCCCCATTAGGAGATCCTATTGAGGTCACAATTAGAGGTTATGAATTAACTTTAAGAAAAGATGAAGCTATTTTAGTAACTTTAGAAGTAAAGGAGGGTAAATAATATGAAAGTATTTGCTCTTGCTGGAAATCCTAATTGCGGAAAGACAACTTTATTTAATTCATTAACGGGATCAACAGCTCACGTAGGTAACTGGCCTGGAGTAACAGTAGAAAAAAGAGAAGGAGTTTATAAAAAAGGAAGTGAACAAGTTAAGATTGTTGATTTACCTGGAATTTATTCTTTATCTCCATATACTCCAGAAGAAGTTATCTCTAGAAATGTAATTTTAAATGAAAAACCAGATTGTGTTATCAATATTGTTGATGCAACAAATTTAGAAAGAAATTTATATCTTACGACTCAACTTTTAGAGATGGATGTTCCTGTTATTGTTGCACTTAATATGATGGATGAAGTAAAAAGAAATGGTGATGAAATTAATGCTAAAGAACTTGAGAAAAAACTTCATATTCCAGTCGTAGAAATATCAGCTTTAAAAGAAGAAAACTTAGATAAATTAATGGAAAAAGCTATTGATTTTTCTAAAAATCCCCGCAAAAGTCACACGGTTTTAGAAAATTCTGCTTTAACTCACTTAATTAAAGAAGTCGAAATTGCCTTTAAAGGAAAAGAAGTTGATAACCCATTGTTTCATGCAATTAAGTTAGTTGAAAATGATGAACTTGAAGTAAAAGATCATCCAGATTTAGTAAAAATGGTTGATGAATATAAAGCAACATTTAACGATGAAATATTTGGAAATGATTTTGAAGCAATAGTAGCTGATGCTAGATATAAATATATCTCAAATCATTTTGCACCTTTACTTAAAAGAAAAACCGAAGTTGGAAAATCAAAAAAATTAACTAGAAGCGATAAAATCGATAGAGTACTTACAAATAGATGGGCTGGTATTCCAATTTTTATAGCAATATTATTTTTGATTTTCCATTTAGTTTTTGCTGAAGACTTATTCTTCTTAAATGCTTTTGGAGTTGAGTTTAGTGAAAATTTTGAAGGAAGTATTTTTGAAGGATTATTTTGGACTTCAGGAGGTATAAATTCTCCTGGTGTTATCTTAATGAATTTTGTTAATTCTATTACCGGATGGATTACTGAAGGAGTTGGAGGTTTATTAAGTGGAGCCTCTCCTTGGGTAGGAGCCTTTATATGTGATGGAATTTTAGGTGGTCTTTTTGCAGTTTTTGGATTTTTACCACAGATTTTATTACTATTTTTATTCTTCTCAATATTAGAAGATAGTGGATATATGGCTAGAGTTGCTTTTATCCTTGATAGAATTTTTAGAAAATTTGGTGTTAGTGGAAGAGCATTTTTACCAATGATTATGGGATTTGGGTGTTCAGTTCCTGCGATGGTAAATACAAGAACTCTTGCTGATGAAAAAGAAAGAGTTGCAACAATTAGAGTTATACCATTCTTCTCTTGTGGTGCTAAACTTCCTATTTTAACAGGATGTATTGGAGCAATTGTTACATTACTAGGTATTGGATATGCTGATTTAATTACTTTATCAATGTATCTTCTTGGAATGATTGTTGCTTTAGTAGCATTAATTTTAATGAGACAAACCACCATGAGAGGAGAAGTTCCTCCATTTATTATGGAACTTCCTTCTTACCATTTACCTCAATTTAAATCTTTAATGTTACATGTTTGGGATAAAGCAAAACATTTCTGTAAAAAAGCAGTTACAATTATCTTTATTTCAACAGTAGTAATTTGGATTCTTCAATCATTTACACCAACTTTAGAATATATTGAATATGATGAAGAAATTGGATTTATAACTTCATTAAATACAAATGACTCAATCCTTGCTAATATTGGTAGAAGTTTACAAGTTTTATTTACTCCTTTAGGATTCGGAGCTCAACTTGGAAGTTATGGATGGGTATTTGCAGTTGGTGCAATTACGGGATTAGTTGCTAAAGAAAATGTTATTTCAACTTTTGCAATGTTAGGAGCAGTAGTTAGTGTAATTCCTGGAGTTAGTGGAGTTGAAACAACAATTGAAGGAGCAAGTGATGTTGCAATGATGATTCAAGCAACTGGAATTTCTACAGCTGGAATTATATCTTTTGTAGCATTCAATATGTTAACTATTCCTTGTTTTGCAGCAGTAGCAACTGCTAGAGCTGAATTAAAACCAGGAACATTAAAATGGACAATTCTATTTTGGATTGTAACTTCTTATATTGTTTCAAGTATGATTTATACTGTTGGTGATTATTGGTGGAGTGTATTTATTTGGATAGTTGTTATTACTTTAATAGTTGTAGGAATCTACTTATTTAATAAATATAAAGATCAAAAAAGACTAACTTTAAAGGAGTAATATGGGACCAATTGAAATTATTGTAATTGTAGCAACTATAGTAATATCCTTGTTAATCTTAGGTTATTTATTGAAAAAGAAGTTAAAAGGACAATCAATTAGCTGTGATTGTAAAAAATATAGTGGAAAAGATTTAGTTAAAGAATATCATCAAAAATATAAGAAAATAGAATGTTCCTGTAATAAAAAAGAAAGTTAATAATAGTTAAATCAAGGGCTCAAAAATATATAAATTGAGCCCTTTTAAAATTATTGCAAGAGACTTAATTTTTCTATATAATATTAAGGCTAAATCGATGGTCCTCTAGCTCAGCTGGCAGAGCAACTGACTCTTAATCAGTGGGTCCAGAGTTCGAATCTCTGGAGGATCACCATAAAGAAAGCATAGGTTTGATAGGCTATAAAAGGCTATTCAAACCTTTTTTTGTTTCAAAATCAGAAAAATTTAGCGGTTATTTAACATAAATTGTGCATAAGTGATTTAGCATCCTATCTTCTATTAAATAAGCTTTAGCTTGTGATTTCGCACTAAAAACTTTTTATAGCAAAATAAACTTTTTGTCTCACAAAAAACTTTTTATTCTTTTTGATAATAATCTCATTTTTAATTTTGTTCGTTAACGAACAAACATTTTTTTAGACATTTTATTTTAAAAATTAATAATTCAATATATTATAAAAAAGAGGTGAAAATTTATGTCTTATCAATTAAGTGAAAACACGATGAAAATCATCAAACTTGTCAACAAAGAAAAGAAGTCTTATACTAAACAAGAAATTCAAGAGATGAGTTTCGGTCTTTCTTTTATTTACTTAGGTGTTCGATCAAAAAAGAATCTAAATGACGAAGAAAAAATGTTCAAGAAAAATTTAGAAGAAGCAATCAAAGAATTGAACGAACACGCAAAAGATGTCGATGTTGATTATTTCAACTACATGCTCGCTAAACTTTAAGATTTAAATACTAATTATCAAATTTTTCATCCATCATCTTTTTTAATGTCCACTTATCTTCATCACTTATAAAAGATGCTTCTAAAGCATTACAAAGTAATAGATAAACTTCATTCTTATGCAATTTAAATGCTTTAATAATAGCTTTATATTCTTCATTCACATCGCTCATCGAAACGCACATGTTGTCGCTATTTAAAAAGGAATGCACACCTTTTAATAAGAAAAGACGAATAGGCAAGTCTTCGTAACGTAAGAAAGCCTTCGTTTGTAAATTACTTGTCGGACAAATTTCTAAGAAAATTTTATTTTCTTTTAATCTAATCATCGTCATATCATTATCTTTAGCTCTCACGCCATGACCGATGCGGCTTGCCCCAAAATCTAAGGCTTGTTCAATCGACTCATAACCCGCTGATTCACCTGCATGAATTGTATAAGGCACATCTAATTTTTTCGCTTCTTCAAATAAAGAAGTAGAAGAAGAAACTATAGAAGCACGTAAAGCAGGCGAAGAAAAGTACTTCGGTAAATATAGGCAAGTGAATCATGACTTACACTTATAGATGAGTGCATAGCTCATGAAGATAAAACAGTAACCTTCAAATTTAAAAATGGATATGAAATTAATAAATAGCATTTGTAATCAGTCAATAATGGCTGATTTTTTTATGTCTGAGGAAACAAAAATAGAGTACTTATGGTATAATAATAATCGAACTTATGAAGCTTTTTTATTTGCTTCAAGATTTATATAAATTAGAAGCTATATTAAATGAGGAGATTGTAAAATGATACATAAAATGAATCTTCGGGATGATTCTTTTCTTAAAATTAAGAATAAAACAAAAACTATTGAAATGAGATTATGTGATGAAAAACGTTCGATAATATCTGTTGGTGATACTATAGAGTTTACTAACACAAAAACTTATGAAGTATGTGAGTGCATAGTTATTAATTTGTATAAGTATGAGAGTTTTAATGAGCTATATAAACATCATGATAAAATAGCAATTGGTTATTCGGATGATGAAGCAGCTAATCCAAATGACATGCTTGTTTATTATAGTGTTGAAAATATAAAAAAATATGGTGTGCTAGGGATAGAGGTTGTTGTTAAATAAATTCCAATTTATCCATCAGCACAACCCTATGTAGTAGGGGTCGCAAAATTGGCAAGGGGTTGCGTTTCGATACTAGGGGGTCGCAAGTACATCACAATAGGTTAGTTTTGCCATATTGAAAGCATAGGTTTGATACACTAGAAATAGCTAATCAAACCTTTTTTTACTATTAACATCTTGTAATAGTGGAACTTCACTTCTTAAAGAAGCTAAAAATCCATTTCATGTGATTAAAAATACCAATGTTGATACTTCTAAATTAAAAGAATCTAGCAATAAATTTGCTAGTGAAATTTCTTAATTATCTTTTGATGGATATTATGAAAATGATAATTTTGTAGTTTCTCTTTTTTTAATTTATGCGTGTTTAAGTATGGTAAGTGAAATAAGTGAAGACAAAACAAAAGAAGAAATATTAACTTCATTAAATATTGATGATGAGTCTTTAGATGAACTTTATTCATATTTACATTATGAATTAGAAAATACTAGTGGCGCAGTTAATTTAGATTTAGATAATTCAATATGGCTTTAAGATTGATATGAATTTAAATAAGATTGTTTAGAAAACTTATCAGATAAATATTTTACTTCTTCTTATGAAGCGGATTTTTTATAATAATGAAAGTGTAAAAAAGAAATTTATCGATATATAAATGAGAAAACGAAGGATTTATTAAATCCGTCTTTTGAAGTTGATAAATTAACAAAAGCTATTTTATTAAATACTTTGTACTTAAAAGATGTTTGGGAAGATGATCATGATTTATTAGAAACTAATGATAACTATGATTTTAAAGATGAAAGTGGAAACGTAAATACAAGAAAGTTTTTATTTAAATATGCTAATGGTAGGGTATATAAAGAAGAAAGTTTTAGATCTTTATTTCTTAATACCAATAATAACTTTAGAATCACATTTATGGTTCCTAATGATGGATATAGTGTTAAAGATATCTATACAAAGGAAAATTTATTCAACGTAATGACTAAATATGATTATGTTGGAATTGAAAGAGTTAATGAATTAGAACATATTAGGTATTTTACAAAAGTCGTATTCCCTAAATTTGAATGTGAAACAGTTGATTTAAATTTAGAAAATTTATTTAATAAAAAATTTAAATATTAATCAACTTTTCACTAAACGATGTAATTTTGAGCCATTATTAGGAAGTGATAGAAAGAATGATCTTTTCTGTAAGGATATTTTCCATGGAGCAAAAGTAATAGTAAATGAAAAAGGAATTGAAGGTGGAGCATACGCATCAATGATAGTGGGACCAACTTTAGAGCCAAGCGATATTGTTTATGAAGAAGACTTCGTTGTAGATAGATCATTTGTTTTTTTAATTGATTATAAAGAAACAGTTTTATTTTCTGGTATTGTTAACTCGATTGATTAAACAATAAAGATCTTATAAAAGATTGAAAAATATAAAAATATAGCGGTTTTGCAGGGTTTTTAGTTTAAAAAATCGGGATTTATAGCAATTCTTTATATTTAACTATTTGTTTAATAGCCATTTCATCATTAAATAGATTTTCTTCTTTTTTGTTTGAATTAATGCTATGAATAAGAACGTGAGTATAAGGATTGTCTAATCTTTTAAAGTCTTTTGGTTTACAGTTAAAATATTTTTTAAACATTTGATTCATATATTTTGGATCTGAGAATCCACTTTCATAGGCTATATCAATTAACTTTTTACTTTTATCTTCCATTAATAAAATTGATTGCTCAAGTCTTTTCATATTTAAATAATCTCTAAAACTTATCTCAAAGGTATTGGTAAAAATATGTGAAATATGAGTAGCGGTTAATCCTTCAAGTTCAGCTAGATCTTCAAGTTTAATTTTGGAAGTTAAATTTTCATCGATATAAGAAATAATTTTTTCTAATCTATTATTTCTTTTCTTTAAGTTTTCTCTTTCTTCTTCGCTTATTTGTTTATATGGAATTTTTTCAAACAATCTAAGAAATAAAGTTGATAATTCTGAAATTATTTCAAATTGGAAGAAAGGTTTTCCTTCAAAATATTTTAAGGCAACATCTATTAAAAAAGTTTTACATTTGCTATATAAATCTTTATCTAAAAATTCATCAAGTTTACAACTTTTAAAAAGTGTGGTTCTTAATATAGGATTATATTCTCTTAAAAAGTGATTTGAAATTTGGAAGATAAGCAAAAGTGGTAAATTTTCTTGGAATTCTTCTTGTGATAAAAAAAGTTCTTTTGAAAATGAATAGTAGGAATGTTTTTCGTATGCATTAATTAAAAAGACATCTCCAGGAACCATATCGTACATTTTGTTTTCAATTTTTATATGTCCCTTTCCTTTTAAAAGGAAAGCAATCTCAAAATCATTATGAGCATGAGGGCTACAAAACATAATTTGATTGAGAATAATTTTTACGTGTTTTAACTTTGGATAATCGATATATTCAAAATTTTGTGCCATTTTTTTACCTCTAAATTACTTAAATTAATCGCTTAAAAATCATAAAAAATATTAAATGTAAGCCCTTACATAATAACATTTAACAGTAAGTCATCGCAAGATTGTCATTTTTTATTTGCATGTATCCTTATATAATGGAATTAACAAATTAAAAGCAGGAAGTCCGAATATAATAATTATTTCCTGCGCAAAAAGGAGATTTTATGAAAAAAGGGAAAGTATGGCTAGGTCTATTTGCCACTGGTATTCTCCTTTCCACAATGCTCATATCAGCAACAAATGTAGCAATGGATAATGAGATGCTTATCAATGACGCATTAGATTTAACCGGTCAAAAAATTTCCACTTCTAAACGTTCAGCATATGCAGATGATGACGGGAACCTTACCGATGAAGGTTGGGCTAAAATGATCAAAGACTCATATGATTTTTGCGTTCAAGAAGAGGAAGAAGGTTCCGTTTTATTAAAGAATGAAAACAATGCTCTTCCATTAAAAGCTGATGAAAGAAGTGTAACATTATTTGGTAGAAATAGTGCTCACATGTGTTTACGTTCTGGAGCAGGAGGTGCTGCACCAAATGCCGATTTAGTCGTTTATCTTAATGATGCTTTTGAATCTAAAGGTTTTGAATATAACAGAACTGTTTGGGATTTATATACCTCAGGAAGTGATCCATCTGTTAGTAGAATTAATGAATTAGATGTTTCAGCTTACACAGATTCAGTAAGGGCAACTTTTGATAGATATAGTGATGTTGCTATTGTTACATTCGTTAGAGTAGGTACAGAAAATAGCGACCCAGCCGCAGGAATCTTAGATATCACTCAAGAAGAAAGAGACCTTCTTAAGATGATTCATGATAGTGGAAAATTTGGTAAAACAATTGTTTTATTAAATGGTGCTATGCCAATGGGACTTGATTGGGCAGATGATCCTGAATTAGGAGTTGACTCAATTTTATGGATGGGAGTTCCTGGTTATTATTCATTACAAGGTGTTGTTAATGTTTTAACTGGTGAAGCTAACCCAAGTGGACATACCCCAAATACTTTTGCAACATATTCAACCAACTCAGCAGCATATCAAAACTTTGGTAATAATCCATTTAGTGGAGATTCATCAGGTTTAGATAATGTTAGAGGTTATGTTGTCTATAAAGAAGGTATTTATGTAGGTTATAAATATTATGAAACAAGATATGAAGACTCAGTTTTAGGTCAAGGAAATGCTGATGGAGCAGCTGGAGCAAGTAATAGTGCAACAAGTTGGTCTTATGCTGATGAAGTAGCATATCCATTTGGCTTTGGTCTTTCATATACTACATTTGATCAAAAGATTAAATCAGTAGTCTATGATGCAGAAGACGATCAATATGATGTTACTGTTGAAGTTACAAATTCTGGAACTATCGATGGTAAATCAGTCGTTCAAGTATATATTCAATCACCATATACTGATTATGATAAACAACATGGTGTCGAAAAGAGTGCAATTCAATTAATGAATTACGATAAAGTTGATGTTGCAGCCGGAGAAACTGTTGAAACAACTGTCAGTTTCGATAGATATTTCATGACAAGTTATGATGAAAACAACCTTAAACAATATATTCTTGAAGGTGGTAATTATTATGTAGCAATCGGTAATGGTGCTCATGAAGCATTAAATAATGTAATTGCTAAAAAATCATCAACAGCACAATTAGTCGATCATTTAGGTAATGAATATACAGCTAATGCTGACGGCGCTTATTTATTAGAAGTAGAAGAAGATTTAGAAACATTTAAAACTTCTCACTATGATGACGAAGTCTTAGTCACTAATAAATTTGACGATGCAGATGTCAATTATTGGTGTAATGATGACGAAAAGATTGTTTATTTAACTAGACAAGATTGGGAAGGAACATTCCCAACCAAGATGAATAAGTTAACAATCAACGATAGAATGAAAGCAGCTATGAATATGAATACATATACAAAACCTGCTGATGCTCCAAGTTATACTGAAAGTGAAGGTACACTTTACTCAGTAAAACCTAAAGATGAAGATGGTAATGAATATACAATTAGATTCATTGACATGGTTGATGTCCCAATTGATGATCCAAAATGGGATGATTTCATTAAACAAATGTCTTTAAGAGATTTAGCTGTCTCAATGTCTGATAATAGAGGTTTAGGTTCAGTTGAAACAGTTAAGAAGAATTCTAACTCAATTGCTGAAGGTCCAGAAGGTTTATTAGCTACATTCCAATATGGTGATAAACGTTCGGCAACAGGTTTTGCCACAGGTCCTACCTATACAGCAAGTTGGGATCATGAAATTCAAAAGAAATTTGGCGCAATGTTTGGTGAAGAAGCATTATTCTCAGGCGTTGCTTGTGTTAATGCTCCTGGTGCAAATATTAACAGAACACCTTATGGTTCCCGTGCATCCGAATATATGTCAGAAGATGGAATCATGAATTATCACGTTGCAAGTAATATCGTAAGTGCTGCTAGAGAAAAAGGTTTAATTATGAATATTAAACACGCTTTCTTAAATAACCAAGAAACCAATAGACAAGGTGTTGCAACATTTGCTGATGAACAATCAATCAGAGAAATTTACTTAAGACCTTTCGAAGGTGCTTTAACAAAAGGTCAAGGTTTAGGTATCATGACCTCTTATAACAGAATCGGATTAACTTATGCAGCATGTCATGAAGTATTCATGAAAGATGTTATGAGAGGTGAATGGGCATATGATGGTCAAATCATTGATGATGCTTTAACCGGATCAAATTACTCAACATATTCTAATGGTCCTTCAATGGCCGCAGCAGGAACTGATATCTTCTGTCTTGATGGAAATAGAGGTTCTCAACTCATACAATATGTAGAAGATAATGATGATGGCAACTTTATCAAGATCATGCAAAGAGCTAATAAACATGTCATGTATTCATTATTACATTCTTGGATGGGTGATGATGGTGCAGCTGAAATTGAAGATCAAACTGTCAATCCATGGTGGAAGACTGTTATTTATGCAGTTGATGGTGTCGTAATAGGTCTAACTGTAATAGCATTTGGACTTTATATCTACTTCGATTTCTTCCATAAAAAGAAAAAAGTAGCAGAAGAAACTCCAACAACGGAGGTACATTAAAATGAAAAATATTAAAGAATTCTTTAAAGGAAAAGCTGCTGGTTTCTATATTGTCATAGTTGATATGATCTTAGCTATAGTTCTTGGAATCGTATTCTTTGCAACATATGGCGATGCTATGGCAAATAATGCAGCTGGAAACTTACCAGAAGTTATCGGTGCTTGTATCTTACTTGGTGCAGTACTTGATATCTTAACATTAATGTTTCCAGAATATAGATTCGTTCATCTTTTCTCAATTGCAGCATACTGCGTAAGTATGATGAAAGAAGTTTATCTCATTCCTAATCTTATAGCTGACCGTGCAAACGGTGTTGCATATCAAGGTGGTAACTTAGAAATGAATATCTTCTATCTCACAATGCAACTTATAATTATAATTTCAGCAATTGTTGCTTCCTTCATAGGAATTGTTAATGAAGATGAAGAAGAACGCATCAATACTAAACTTAAAGAAGAAGGACGTTTCTCAAAGAAAAATATCATTAAATTATCAAGCGGAGCTGGAGTTGGTGTAGTTGCATTAGTAGTTACAGTTTCAACTTTAGCTGGTATCAATGCAGGTTCAGCTGGTAATGTTGCTCCAGTAGCTCCTGTATTAGATGATATCCAAACGGCATGGCAAGATAAGGTTATTGAATATGACTTTGATCCAACATCAGTCATTTATCAAGAAGATACACATCCTTATAGAGAAGCTACAGCTGAACAAATTATAAATAACGTTTCTTCATCTCCAGATAGATTCTTACACCATAAGGTCTATGAATTTGAAGGAAAATATACTGAAGCTTATCAAGGTAACTTCAACTATACATATTCATATATCTATCTTTGGGAAGATGGATTATATAATGGTACAGCAAGTGGAACTAATATTTACGGATATTGGTACAATAGAGATAGTGATGGCAATTCATGTTTAGTCTTAAAAGACACAGCTAATAACGACATGATTTGTACAGCAACTCGTGGTGACCGTTATTATGATTGGTTTGGTGATTTAAAATCAAACGTCAATGGTGGTAGAACCTTTAAGATGAATGGTTTCATGTATACACCAACAATCGGTATCTTCATTGAAGAAAATGATGATACATTAAATTATGACTTTAGAGCTAAATTTGATAAATCAAAATGGACAGTCAAAACAATTAGAAACGACTTAAGATATTCAGCTATCTTAAATCCTGATGAACTTGAATGGGAATTACCAAATACAAATATTCCTGGTGAACAAGAAGTTAAGGTTAAATGGACAAAATATGAACATGAGACCTCAATGAAAATTACAGTTGGTGATGACTTAGGTACATATGCCTTTGATTTCACTGCTCCAGAAGTTAAGAAAACTTATAGATATATCGATGCATTCGATCCTACAGGTATTATCTGTACAAGAACTGAAGGTGAAAAAGTAGAAGATATTCCTATGAGTGATGTTCCTTATAGATTCGATTATGAGAATAATAAAGTCTTATTCGAAATGACTAATAAGGTAACTTATGAAATGCCAGTCACATTTGATTTAACACCTGAATCAAATACAATTAATGCAACAATTGATGGTGCTCCAGTTACAATCGTTGTTACTTCTCCAACAACTGCAACTGTAAGTGATGGAACAAGCACAACTGAAGTTTCAATTACTTTAACTGGAACTGGCGGACTTGCTAAAGTCTCAATTGGTGAAAAAACAAGTGGTGATGATACCTTATATGAAGCTCTTCCAAAAGAATTTGGCTTAGATGAAAAAGAAGGCGTAGTTAGCATGTTACTTGAATCCTACATGAGAAGTAGTGATAAAGCTAATAGTTACAACCAAACAACTGATACATTCTTTATCTTCAAACAAGATGATCAAGGTAACGATATTGTTTCAGTCGTATGGCAATTTAACTATAACGGCGACTTAGACCAATACATGGAATGTAGTTATACATTAAATGGAACTACAATCAATCTTGTTTCTCTTGTTGGTAGAGATAGTAACAATCAATGGCAATGGTCATCTAAGACTTTAAGAAATCTTAGAGAATGTGCTAAAGATGACTTACCATTCTATCCATATTAAAATATAATTTAGAGGTGCTAAAGTGCTAAACTTTAGCACCTTATCATGTAGACATAAAAAGAGGTTAAATTTATGAAAAAATACTATGAAATCGGAAAAATCCCTTACAAAGGACCTAATAGTAAAGAGCCATTTGCCTTTAAATACTATAATCCTGATGAAGTGATTAATGGCAAAAAAATGAGAGATCATTTGAAATTTGCTTTAAGTTATTGGCATACAATCGACTATTGTGGTCTTGATATGTTTGGTGGAAATACTTCAGAGAAAAACTTCAATGAAACTGAACCTTTTAAAATATATAAGGCAAAAGCTGATTTCGCTTTTGATTTAATGGAAAAATTGTCTATCGATTACTATTGCTTCCATGATGCAGATATTGCTCCTGAAGGTAAAACTTATAAAGAAACAATCGAAAACTTTAATAAAATGGTCGATTATCTTAAAGAAAAACAAGATAAGACCGGTAAAAAGTTGCTTTGGGATACAGCAAATAATTTTGGTGATAAAACCTTTATGGCTGGAGCTGCAACTTCTCCAAATGCTGATGTTTTTGCAGTTGCTGCTGCTAAAGTAAAAGCGTGTTTAGATGCTAATGTTAAATTAGGCGGTAGTGGATATGTATTTTGGGGTGGAAGAGAAGGTTATGACACCTTAATTAATACAAACATGGGCTTAGAATTAGATAATCTTGCTAGATTTTTAAAGTTAGCGAGAGATTATGGTAGAAAAATTGGTTTTAAAGGTGATTACTACATTGAACCTAAACCAAAAGAACCAACTAAACATCAATATGATTTTGATGCTGCTACATGTGCAAACTTCTTAAGACAATATGATTTAACAAAAGACTTTAAATTAAATATTGAAGCAAATCACGCTACCCTTGCAGGTCACACATTCCAACATGAATTAAGAGTAGCAAGAGTAAATGGTATCTTTGGTTCAATTGATGCTAACCAAGGTGATGTCATGTTAGGATGGGATACTGATCAATTCCCAACTAATATTTATGATACGACTTTTGCAATGTATGAAGTTATTAAAGAAGGTGGTTTCACCAATGGTGGATTAAACTTTGATGCCAAAACCAGAAGACAATCTAACACTTTAGAAGATATCTTACTTGCTTATATTGCTGGTATGGATGCTTTTGCTAAAGGATTTAGACTTGCTTTAAAGATTATAGAAGATGGTAGAATCGATAAATTTGTAGAAGAAAGATATTCTTCATATAATAGTGGTATTGGTAAAAAAATAGTAGATAATCAGTTGACTTTAGAGGAGTTATCAGATTATGCAATGAAGCTTGATGAGGTTAAAGTTGCATCTGGTAGACAAGAATATTTAGAAGCAATTGTTAATAATATTATTTTTGAAGAGAAATAAATTATGGGTTACTACTTAGGTATAGATTTGGGAACGTCATCATTAAAAGTTTCGTTAAGTGATGAAAAAGGAAACATTATTGACACAGAATCAAGAAGTTATCCTTTGATTATGCCTAAGCTTAACTGGAGTGAGCAAGATCCTGATGAATGGTTTGAAGCAATGATTCAGGCTCTTGCCACTTTAAATGTAAGAAACGGATTAGATAAAGTTAGAAGTCTATCCTTTTCTGGACAGATGCATGGATTAGTAATTTTAGATAAAAACGATAAAGTTATTAGAAATGCAATTTTATGGAATGATTCAAGAACTACTAAAGAAGTAGATTTCTTAAATACAGCAATTGGTAAAAAGAAATTAATTGAAGAAACTAGTAATATTGCAATTTGTGGATTTACTGCTCCAAAGATTTTATGGGTAAAAAATAATGAACCTGAAAATTTTGAACACATTGCTAAGATTATGTTACCTAAAGACTATCTTACTTATAAGTTAAGTGGAGTCTTTGCTAGTGATTATTCAGATTTATCAGGAACTTTATTCTTCAATGTTAAAGAAAAACAATATTCTAGTTATATGTTAAATGTATTAGGAATAAAAATTGATCAACTTCCTAAAATTTATAAAAGTTACGACTGCATCGGAACAGTTTTACCTAAATACAAACATTTAATCGGATTAAATGAAAATACAAAAGTTGTAATTGGTGGAGGCGATCAAGCAGTAGGAGCTATTGGAACTAATACAATTAAAGAAAATGAAATATCAATTTCTTTAGGAACAAGTGGAGTAGTTTTTGCTCCTATTGATAAATATTCCTATGATAAAGATGGAGCAATTCATTGTTTAAATCATGCTACTGGAAATTATCATTTAATGGGTTGTACTCTTTCAGCTATGGCTTCTTTAAAGTGGTTTTTTGAAGAAATTTTAAAAACTACTGATTATGTTGGTGAACTTGATAGTATTGATGAAGAGATAACAGACATTATTTTCTTACCATATTTATGTGGAGAAAGAAGCCCTATAAATGATCCTTCAGCCAGTGGATATTTTTCAAATCTAGCTCTATTTTATAAAAGAAAAGATTTAATAAAAGCTCTAATTGAAGGAATTGTTTTCTCTCTTTATGATTGCTATAACACCATGGTAGGTGATGGAATTAATGCTTCATATGCTAGATGTATTGGTGGAGGAACTAAATCAAAGAGAATTCTTCAAATTTTAGCTGATGTATTCGGTATTGAAATTAGAACAATATCAACTAGTGATGGCGGAGCTTTAGGGGCAATTATTTTAGCGATGGTTGGAGATGGATTATATCCTTCTTTAAAAGTTGCTGCTGGTGATTTAATAAAAGACAAAGAAAGCTTTAAACCAAATAAAGACAAACATTTAAAATATTTAGATAAGTTTAAAGAATATAAAAATTTATATTTAAAAGTTAAGAAATAGTGAAGGTAGAAAATATGAAACAAGTAACAAACCCAATATTACCTAATTTTGAATATATTCCTGATCCAGAACCACATATTTTTGGTGATAGAGTCTATGTTTATGGAAGTCACGATAAATTTGGCGGTATATCCTTTTGTTTAAACGATTATGTCGTTTATTCTTGTCCAGTTAATGATTTAACTGATTGGTCTAAAAAGGATCATATTTCTTATAAGAAAAGTAATGATAAAGAATATACCGGTGGATTTATTAATGTAATGTATGCTCCTGATTGTGCTAAAGGTAAAGATGGAAATTACTATCTATATTACACTTTAGGATTTTTAGGACATATCGCAGTTGCTAAATCAGATAAACCTGATGGACCATTTGAATTTTATGGATATGTAAAATATAAAGATGGCGTCACATTAGGTGATAAAAAAGAATATGTTCAATTTGATCCAGCTATTTTAATGGATGATGATGGAAAAATTTACCTTTATAGTGGTTATGGAGCTAAACAAACCTTTGGTTTAAAAGGAAAAATGACAACTAGAGAAGGTGCGATGGTTTTTGAACTTGATGATGATATGTTAACAATCAAAGCTGGTCCATCATATATTTGTAAAACTATCTATAATGCAAAAGGAAGTGACTTTGAAGGTCATGAGTTCTTTGAAGCTTCATCAATGAGAAAAATAAATGGAAAATATTATTTCATTTATTCTTCATTTAATAATCATGATTTATGCTATGCAATATCTGATTATCCTGATAGAGATTTTACATATGGTGGAGTATTAATCTCTAATTGTGATGAAGGATTAAGTGACCATAAAAGAAATTATTATGGAAACAATCATGGTTCATTACTTTATTTAAATGATAAGTTTTATATTTTCTATCACCGTCAAACAAATAAGAACTCTTTTTCAAGACAAATGTGTGCTGAAGAAGTTGAATTTGATGGACTTCATTTTAAACAAGCCGAGATGACAAGTTGTGGATTAAATAATGGTCCATTAATTGCTAAAGGAAAATATAATGCTTCAATATGCTGCAATTTATTTTCAGATAAAGGCACATTCTTTTATAAAGTTTTTAGAAAATTAGCTCCTAATCATGCATTTTTAACTCAAGAAGATAAAGATAATGAAGAAAGAGAATCTCAATATATTAAAAATGTAAATAAACATACAATAATTGGTTATAAATACTTTAAATTTGATAGTGATACTAAGAAAATATCAATTCAAATTAAGGGTTCGATGAAAGGAACAATTATTGTTAGAGATGATGAAAACGGAAATATAGTTTCTAAAATTAATGTTAAACCTTCTAAAAAGTTAACAACATTTGAAGGTGTATTAGATATTAAAAAAGATGTTTCAGCTTTATTCTTCACTTTTGAAGGTAAAGGAAAAGTTAATTTTTACACTTTTGAATTTAAATAAAAACATAAATGTTTTTCTTCCTAAGTGCAGTTCTTTATAAGAACTGCTTTTTAAATAAATTGCTTAAAAGTTAAAATAATAAATATTAAAAAGTTATTAGATTTTATATAATTAATAAAAAGAATAATGAGAGGACAAAACCGTGGCAACAGAACAATTAAAAGATAGATACGGAGTAAAAATTGGTGAAGTTAGAGAATTTGGATCTAGATTAGAAATATACGATAGATATGGTGTAAAACTTGGCTATTACGATGGAAGATACACATACGATAGATATGGTGTTAGAGTCGGTAAAGGAAATCTTTTAGCGGCTTTATTACCAAGATTTTAATTAAAACAATAAATATTTAAATAAAATTTTATATTTAAAAATGGAGTTTACTATGGAACAAACACCAATGAGAGAAAATACAAAAAGAGTTTTGAAATACTTTGATAAGATTAATAATACTTATCATGACTATGATGAAACAATAGATCTTTTAAGTGAATTAACTAAAACAAATATCGATCATTCGAACTGTGTATTTCCTCCTATTTATTTTGATTATGCTTTAAATTTCCATATTGGTAAAAATTGTTTCATTAATATGTGCTGTAATTTTCAAGACCAAGGTGGAATTTATATTGGTGATAATGTCTATATTGGTCATGGAGTAAAAATTTTAACTCTCAATCACGATGTTAATCCTTTATCTAGACATATCATGCATAAGAAACCTGTTTATTTTGAAGACAATGTTTGATTAAGATCTGGAGTCATAATTTTACCTGGAGTAAGAATTGGTAAAAATTCAATAATTGGAGCTAAAGCAGCAGTTACAAAAGATATTGAAGAAAATTCAATAGCAGTAGGTAATCCTGCTAAAGTAATAAAGAAAATAGAAGTTAATTTATAAAAATTTAATAGGTATAAAAATGAAAAAATTTGATTTTGATTTAAATAAATTTGAATTAGTAAATTGTAATAAAGATAATCTTAATATTGATGTTGAAAAAGAGATTATAGAAATATCTACAACGCCATATACAGATTTATGGCAAAGAACTTATTATCATTTTAGAAACGATAATGCCACAATGATTTTATTTGAAATTAAAGATAAATATTTTTCTTTTTCTTTTAAAACTATTTTTAAAGATGCTCATCATCGATTTGATCAAAGTGGTGTAATTTTATATCTTGATAGTGGTAATTGGATTAAAGGTTCTATTGAATATGAAAATAATGAATTTCAACATTTAGGAAGTGTTGTAACAAATAATGGTTTTAGCGATTGGGCTACACAAGATATAAATCCAAATATAAAAGAAATTTATTATAGATTATCTCGTAGAGATGATGATTTTAAAGTTGAATATTCTTTTGATAATAAAGTTTTCCATCAAATGAGAATCTGTCATTTACATAATGTTAAAGATAAAGTAAGAGTAGGTGTTTATGCCTGTTCACCTGAAGAGAGCTCTTTTAAAGCAATATTTAAAGAATTCAAATTAGAAGAATGTAAGTGGCAAGCTCATGATGGACAAGAGCCAGATTATTGATTTTAAAATAATAGTGATAAACGATATCAAGCTTTTATAATAATTTTTGTTATTAAGAATTAAATTCGTTTAAGTTTATAAGATAATAAATAAATTCTAATTTAGGCTAAGTCATAATTTCACCTCCTTTATTAACAAGATTGCTGTAATTTCAAAAATTTACCAAAAAAAGTTATTATTTTTTAGTCATCAATAGAATTTGTGGGTAAAAATTATTCACATACAGGTTTAATATCATAATACAAATTAGAACACGATATATAAATTAGGTCTTTTAAGTTTTCAATATTTCTAAAGCCATAAGCCTTTCTGTTAATCACGGGTATAAAAAATGTATATAAGGGAGTGCAGACAAAAACTTGGATTAAATTGAAAGGACAAGTATGCAGAAAATAGAAGAAATTGAAAAAGCATTAAATTTATTAGATACCTATGATGGACAATTATCTAAGACTGCAAGAGCATTAGGGATTAATCGCTATACATTA
>CASFCL010000016.1 GCA_949293255.1 uncultured bacterium | reverse complement strand
ATTTTTATGTTTTAAGTGTTCGAAACATCTGCATACATTTCAACTTTTGAGTGAATACTTTTTAGTTTGTATGTGTCTACTTTTAGGTTACCACTACAATTTTTAAGAAATTGTAACCATTAAATATTAAACTAAAAGCAAATTTTATGTAAAAAATATGAATAATTATTAAAACTTTCTAGTTTTAACTTCTTTTATATTTAATTTACTTTTGATATTATTAACTCACGAGGTAAAAATATGCTTAAAATTGAATATAATGGCATTAGCCAAACTTTCGATAAGAAAGTTAAATTAGTTGATTTAACTAACCAAAATAAAGATATTATCTGCGCTTTAGTTAATGGTAGACTTAGAGAACTTGATTATGATGTCTATTACGATGCTAAAATTAATTTCTTAACCTTAAAAGATCATGATGCAATGGGTATTTATGAAAGAGGTTTAAGATTTATTTTTGCAATGGCCGTTCATAATCTTTATCCTAATATGCGTTTTAAAATGACTTATTCTGTTTCTAGAGCAATCTATGCACAAATTGCTACTGGTAAAAAGAAAAATGTCACTATTGATATGACAAGAAAAATTGAAGAAGAAATGAGAAAAATAGTTGATGCAGACTATCATTTTAACCGTCAAATCATACCAAATACTGAAGCATTAAATATCTATAAAAAGTTTAATTTAATGGATAAAGCTAACATGCTTAAATATCGTCCAGAAAAGACAGTTCACTTATATGATGTCAACGGATATATAAACTATATGCATGGAAAAATGGTTCCTTCAACTGGATATTTAAAATCATTTAAACTCATGCAATATTATAATGGTTTAATCATTCAATATCCTCGAAGCGAATATAATGGACTCATCCCACCATTTTCTGATGAACCAGTCTTTAGAGATACATTAATTCACTCTCAAGAATGGGGTAATTTAGTTAATTTATCAACAGTTACAGGTATCAATAGTTATGTTAAAGATACACAAGCAGTAACTTTAATTAACATGTGTGAAAATAGACATAATAGAATGTTATCTGAACTTGGTGAAGAAATTGAAAAGCATATTAAAGATATTAGATTAATTTGTATTGCCGGTCCTTCTAACTCAGGTAAAACCACTTTCGCTGATAGACTTACTGTCGAATTAATCTCAAGAGGAATTAATCCAATTAGAATCTCGATCGATGATTACTATAAGAAAAGAGAAGATGTTCCTAAAGATGAAGATGGAAACTATGACTTCGAAGCTTTAGAGGCTCTTGATATTGATTTATTCAATCAAAATATTGAAGATTTATTAGATGGAAAAGCTGTCGATCTTCCTGTTTTCTCGTTTAAAGAAAATAAACGTAAAAAAGGTCGTACAGTTAAAATTTCTCCACTTGATCCAATAGTCATTGAAGGAATTCATGCTTTAAATGAAGAGTTAACTAAAAAGATTCCTAAGTTCTTAAAATATAAGATTTTCATCTCTCCTCAAGCTCAAATTAATCTTGATTATGAAAATCCAATTTCACTTACCGACATCAGATTAATTAGAAGAATTGTTAGAGATGTTAAATATCGTTCTTCAAGTGCTGAAGAGACAATCTCAATGTGGCCAAGTGTTAGGAAAGGTGAATTCAAATGGATTTATAGAACTCAAGAAGATGCAGATTTTGTCTTTGATAGTTTCTTAAATTATGAACTTTGTGTCATGAAAAAATATGCTCTTCCACTACTTAATAAAGTTGATAAAGATGGTGAGCATGGACCAGATGCTGAAAGATTAATTAAATTATTAAAATACTTTAAAGACATCGATGATAAATGGATTCCATGCAACTCATTATTAAAAGAATTTATAGGTGGAAGTTGCTATAGAGATTCATAAATTAAAAGGGCTAAATAGCCCTTTTTAAATTAATTTCCTTGCAAATCTTCACTATTTTCTTTATTTTTCTTTCCATTGAAATTTTTAATAAAGCTATAGTCAATACGTTTTTTAATTGATATAAGTTGAGTAAGATATACTTTTCTAACTGCTTCATATCTTGTTAAATTTTCTTTAGATTTTACTCTTGCTAAAGTATAGAAAATGTTTTCAAGTCTAAAGAAAGATTCATATAAATTAATAAGTGTAATATTAAAGAAATAGTCTCTTCTAGAATATAAAAGTAAAGGTGAAGAATGAGCGATTTCACTAGCCATTTCATATGCTTTTGAATAGCTTGATAATCCGGCTAATTTTTCTACACCATCTCTAAAGTTAAGTTTGAAATCTTTATTTAATTCAACATTTTTAACTTTAAAAAGATATCCATACTCAATGAATTTTTTCATATCTTTACTTTTTAAATCATGTTCTTTCATTTCTTCTTTTATTTGAACAAAGATTTTATCAGTTTCTTCTTTTGATCTAATTTGACCTCTATAAGCTAAGGCGTATGTAATATGTTTAAAGTATTCATTAAACACTTCTTCTCCATGTTTAATTAAGCAAAGTAAAATTGATTCATTTTCATGAAGAGTTCTCCAAGTTGAGAAGGCTTCTGTTTCAAATCCATCAATTAAAAGAGAAATGATACATTTAGAAAGTTTAAAGCCTTTTGTTAACATATCAATAATTAACTCCTCATCTTTTGAAACACTTTTAAAAGATTCAAGAGTTCTTAAAGCAAAGTTTAAATATAATTCTAAAGTTGAAACAGGTGGATTAAATCTAGATAAAAAAGCTTTTGAACGATAGTTAAGTTGTTCGTTTGTTAAATATTTATCAGCACATAAACTACAAAGAAGGTTAAAATTGTTATCATCATTAATAAATTCTTTTAGTTGTTCTTTAGATAATGAAGAAGTTGTATAAATATATTCATTAACAATATAAAGAATGATAACAATTGGATTTACAGGAGTAAAACGAGCATAATCAGTTGTTGTTAAAACTTCTTCTACTGCTTTTGATACAGTTTCATAGACTTCATAAATATAATCGATATCGATTAATTCATTTGCTCTTAAATCTTTAACGATTCCTTTAAATCTTTCTTTGTTGATTAATGCAACTTTCATATCTTTAAGTAAGTTTATTCTACATCAATTTTCTGTAAATTATTATCTATTAATGATAATAAATAGCAAGAGACTTGGGATAAATTCATATCTTTTTGGTTTAAGATGTAGTTTTTATAGATTCTAAGTTGGTTATTGTAAGCTTCATCATCAATGTGTTTAGTTTTATAATCAATGATATAAGCTTGGTTATCTTTAATAACCAGTAAATCTATAATACCATTTATATTTTGAATGTCATCTTTAAATTGATATTCTTTAAAGATTTTTCCATTTCGTAGAATTTCTTTAAATTCAGGATTATTTACAACTCTATCAATAATTCCTTTTTCTCTTTTATCTTTAATAAAAGATGTATCGAAAGTATCAAAATCAATAGCTTCTAAATATAAATGAAGTTTTGTACCAAATGATAATGTAGAATCATCTGTTGTATCATCAATACTTTTTGAAGCTTGATGAACTGCTTTGCCTTCAATAAATTCATAATTTAAGGTTCTAAAATCAATATCTTTTGGTTTTTCTCCATTATCATTGGAATTTGTATTAGTATTTTCGACATTTAATCCAAGATATTCATCATCTTTAAAAACATCTAAAGAAGGATAGGCCCTTGTAATGAATTTTAAAAGACCGCTATTTTTTGTCTTACCTTCTTCATCAACACCATAAATAAAGACACCTTCTTCTTTTGGTCTAGTTAAGGCAACATATAATTTTCTAATATCTTCATATTCGTTTTCTAACTTTTCATCTTTGTTAAAGATTGTATAGAAAATATTTTTATCATTACAATCGGTTCTTAAATAAACTCCTTCAGTTATTGAAATAAATTGACTTGAACTACTTCCGTTGCGAGAGATTGCATTTAAAAGTGGGAAGTAACAAAGATTGTATTCAAGACCTTTTGATTCATGAATCGTACAAACTGTCACAGCGTTTTCACTTTCTTTTCCTCTTTTGACTTTGATTGATAAATCTTTATCATTTGAAGAAGAAATTGTATCAATATAATTGATGAAATCTTCTAAAGTATAAGAGAGTTCATCCATCTCTTTACATCTTGAATAAAATAATGAATAAAGTTCAACTGCTTTTAAAGAATCTTCAAGTTTAGCAGCGTTTTTAATCATATTTAATGATTTTATCATTGTTAAAAAAGTATCAGAAAGATTCATATTTAATGTCGCAATTGATAATTTTTCTAAGCATTTATAAACTTCATCATCCACATATTCTTTACTAGAAATTAATTCATAAATTTGATCATCGCTATATCTAAATAAGTGACTTCTAACAATTGAAACAAACAAAGTTTTTAAAGTTGCTTCTTTATTTTCAGCTGATAAAGATGAATTATTATAGGCACTAATAAATCTTAAAATTGAAATAAGTGAAATACTTGCATCATGATCTAAGAGTTTTTCTTCAAAGATAACATTCAAAGGGATTCCATATTCTTTTGAGGCAAATACTCTTGAATAAATTGGGAACTTTTTCTTTTTAATTGCAATAATTGCAATGTCTTTATATTGAATTGGTCTAAGTACGAATTTTTCTTTTTTGGTTTTTTCATCTATTACCGAAGCATAAACTAACTCTTTTAAATTAATTCTATTTTTAATGCTTTGAGCCATTAAATGAGCTTCAATTTCATCTTTATTAACACCTTTTTGTTTTACATATTTAATACGTTTAAATCCATAAATAGCGTTTTTATCAATATTTTCTTTCTTTTCATAATCTTGATTACCTGGATTGATCTTATTGTATTTAAAACCACCGTTTTCTAAAGTCATTAAGGCATCAAACATTACATTTACAGTATTAGTGATTTCTTTTCTTGAACGATAATTATCGTCCATCATGACTCCAATTCCACCATTTCCTTTTTCATAATCATTAAATTTATTTACAAAAATACTAGGATTTGCTCCTCTGAATCTATAGATTGATTGTTTAAAATCACCAACCATAAACATATTGTTATCGCTAATTAATTTTAAAAACCTTTCTTGATTATCGTTAGTATCTTGATATTCATCAACCATGATAATTTTTAATTTACTTTTGATTTCTTTTCTAACTTCTTCATGTTCTTCTAAGATTTTTAAACAAAATCCAGCAATATCATCAAAATTGTAATAATTGTTCTCTTTTTTAAAATTATCGATTGTAGATTTAATATCTCTAACTACTTTTAATAAAATTGGAGTGTAGTTTTTAATATTTGGAATATCAGAATTTTCAAAAACGTCTAAATCCATATTTTTGAGCTCTTTTAATTTAGTAATATATCCTCTAATTTGAGGAAGCATTTCAGCGTCAAAAGGATCAGTATTTTTACTTGTTTTTAAAATTATTTTTTCTTTTAATAATGATATATTATTCTTGATTTCATCGTATGTTTTTGAATTAATTAATAATCCGATTTTATCATCAATTTGCTCTTTCCACTTATCGTAAGATATTTGAGAAAGTGTCTCTTTAAGTTCATTAGAATTACTGATAAAAAAGTTTAAAACTAAATCTTTTAGATATTGCTCAAAACCAGGATTATTATAAAAATCTATCCATTTATCGATATCTTCAATTTTACTTTTATTAAATGCCTTATATAAACTATAGATAATTTCTTTTAATTTATATTCCTTACCATCTAAATATTTAAAAACTAAATCAGAAAAAATTGGATCATTTTCTAAATAAAGTTCTTCTAATTTTTGATCAATAAGTTTATTAACCATAACCAAAATAATATCTTCACTAGCTACTTTAACTTTTTCATTAATTCCAATTAAACTTCCGTATTTATTTACTAAAAATTGTTGGTATGAATCATAAGTTTGAATATGAGCTTTAGAAATATCGACTAATTTATCTTTTAATTCAGGTACATCAAGAATCTTTTTAATAATTCTTTCTTTCATTTCATTACTTGCTGCTTTTGTAAAAGTTAAGATTAAAACTTCATCTAATTCGACACCATCTTCTTGTAAATTTGCAGCAATTCTTTCTTTTAAAACGAAAGTTTTTCCACTACCTGCTCCAGCGTTAACTAAAACGTTACTCTTTTTATATTCTGGACCAGTTGTACTGCGGCCAAATTTAATTGCATTAATTTGAGCATCACTTGGAGTTACTGCCATTATTCATCATCTTCCTCATCATCGTCATCATCTTCGTTTTGATTTTCTTTTTCATCCTTTAAATTTCTAACATTTTCTTGTTTTTTATAACAAATATTTGAGAAAGGACAATATTGACAAGCATTATCAAAATCATCTATATAGTATGGAGAGATTTCAAAGTTTGCTTCATTAAAATTATTGTTGAAATTAATAATTAAGTCTTTAACAGTATCATAGTAACTATTAAATTTTTCACTATCGACTAAATTAGAAATATTTTGCATTGCATCATTTTCTAAGTTGCCATCTTTGTTTTCTAAAACTAGGCTTATTTGATTATTAACTAATGAGTTATCCAGAGCATACACAACATCTTTATCATTTAATGTATATCCATGAAGTAAATATTGATTTTGATCATATTTATTATCTTTATATGAATATGAGGATTGAAGTTGTTGAATATATAAACCTACAACTTCTTTATCTTTGAATTCATCAACATTTTTAAGTAAGTAATAATATCCAGGTAATTGAATAGAATTTTTGGTTCCATATTCAATAGTTGCATCATCAAATCTAGCTTTTCCGGTTTTATAGTCAACAACATATAAATATTTATTATCAACTTCAACTAAGCAATCGATGATTCCCATAAATTCTTTATCAATTTCAGGAATTTTGAATGTATGAGGCCATTCTTTTTCAATTTTGGTGATATTTTGAAGATTAAATCTATTTCTTACGCTTTCAAAAGCTTCTTTTAACATATCTTTTCTTCCTTCAACAAAGAAGAGATCTCTTTTAAGGAAAGTTTCTTTATATTCAATCATTGCTTTTTGATAAGCATCTTCAAAACTAACTTTTTTATTAAAGACATTTTCAAAAATTGTATGAGCAAATTTTCCATAAAATAAAGGAAAACTATATTCATTTACACCTAATTTTAAAATCTTATCTAAATAAAATTTAAAAGGACATTCATAGTACTCACTAATTAAAGAAATACTATAAGGATAGTTATAATTAACTTTAATTTTTGTACCATTAAATTTATTGTCAAATTTTTCAGGTAAATTTAAAGATTTTGTATAACTATTAAATCCATCTTTCTTTTCTTTATATTTATTAAAGAAAGACTGATAGTCGCTATAAAATGTGGTTGCTAAATCTTTAGAATATTCAATATTTAAGAATTCAGGTTTTTTATCTTCAATCTTATTCGCGATAAATAAAAATGGTAAAGAAGGATTGCCTCCACCAACTTCAAATTGATGGAAAGATATAAATGTAAGATTAGTTTGATATAGGAAATATCGATAATAATCTAGTCTCGCTTTATTTATATTATCGCTTGTAGATAGTCTTCCTTTTTCTTTAATTATGTCAGTAAGTTTATCATCATCGCTAGAAATATTTGGGAAGAATCCATCTTCAACTCCAAGTAAATAATATGATATATTATCATCAAATTCGATTGAGCTAGAAACTGGAATTCCATTGATAAATTTCGTTTCTTTTAAGTAAAAACCCTGCAGAATCTGTTTTAAATTTATTTTTTTATCTTCTAAATTATCTATATCAAAGGTCTTTATAAGATCTAAAATAGGTTGAAATTCATCCTTTTTTAAAGATTCAGATTCGGTTGTTTTCTTGTTTAAGTAATCAATTAAAGTTTCATTACTTCCGCTTTCAAGATGTTTAAAAAGATCCTTACTAACTTCAGTATCATATAAAGAAATGTTTGAATTGCTATTTAATTTAAGACCAATTAAATCAGCAAAAGAGTTTAAATAAAATCCAAATTTTTGATAGTTGCAAATAACTTTAACTTTCTTTCCATTTTCTAAATCTTGAGCTATTAAATTCAAAGCATATTTTACTTCTTCATCTATTGATTTAAATTTAAAATATGTAGGTTTTTTTGATTCATCAACATAATCATTTAATTTTAAAAATTCATAATCATTTAAATCTAATTCATCAATTAAATGTTTAATTTCTTGGTCTTCTTTAACATAAGAAATAAAGCAAACCTTTTTATTTAAAAAGAGTAATTTAAAAACAGCATTATCTACTTTTTTATCAATAAATCTATTTTTAATTTTATTTATTAATTCATCATCACCTTCATATCCTCTAGTAATAAAAGAAATATATTTTTTAGCAAGATTATAGGTAAGATGTTCTTCCTTCATTAAAGTTAATATTTCTTTATCACCTAAATTAAAAAATAGTTCTTTTTGAATATCTTTAACAGTAAAAAAATTAAAGTTTATTAATGGTTCTTTTTTTCTTAAAGATAGAAAAAGTGATTTGGTCTCATTTGGACCAATAATAATTATTCCTTTTGTGTTTTCTTTTAATTTCTCAATTAGATTCATCATTATTTAAACATTCTAGTCGCGTCTATTGCCTTTCGCCACTTATTATCAATGTTTTCTCTAGATTTGTCATCCATTTGAGGTTTAAAGTCCATTTTATATCTATGTATATCTTTGATAGCTTGAATATCTTTAAAAAATTTGGTGTATAAACCTGCTAAATAAGCTGCTCCTAATGCTGTAGTTTCAAGTTGGAAAGGTAATTTTACAATAGAATTAAGAATATCGGCTTGATATTGCATTAAATAGTTATTAGCAGTTGCTCCACCATCAACTTTTAATGTTTTTAACTCAATTCCTGTATCTTTTTCCATTGTTTTTATAATATCTTTAACTTGTAAAGCAATAGAATTTAAAACAGCTTTGATAAATGTTTCTTTTGTTGTTGCTCTAGTTAATCCAAATACAGCACCCCTACATTCATCGTCCCAATAAGGAGCACCAAGTCCAACAAAAGCTGGAACAAAAATTACATTCTCATCATTACTTTTTCTAGCATAATTTTCACTTTCAGCGGCATTTTTAATTAATCTCATTTGATCTCTAAGCCATTGGACACTAGCTCCACCAATAAATACACTTCCTTCAAGAGCGTAATTAACTTTATTTCCAATTTGCCAGGCAACTGTTGTAAGTAAACCGTTTTTAGATAAACGTGGTTTTTCTCCAATATTCATTAACATGAAACATCCAGTTCCATAAGTATTTTTACTTTCACCTTCTTCAAAACAGTTTTGACCAAATAAAGCTGCTTGTTGATCTCCTGCTACTCCAGTTATTTTTAAAGAAGGATATAATTTTGTAGCATTACCAAATTCATAAGAAGATGGACAAACTTCAGGAAGCATTGATTTAGGAATATCAAAAAGTTTTAAAAGTTCATCATCATATTTTAAGGTATTAATGTTATAAAGCATTGTTCTAGAAGCGTTTGTAACATCAGTTTTAAAGATTTTTCCTTCAGAAAGTCGATACATTAACCATGTATCGACAGTTCCAAAGCATAATTCACCATTTTTTGCTTTTTCTTTAGCATTTGGAACGTTATCTAAAATAAATTTAATTTTACTTGCGCTAAAATATGGATTAATAATTAAACCAGTTTTTTCATGAACTAAATCTTTATATTTTTCCCATTCTTGACAAATAGATAAAGATTGTCTAGATTGCCAAACGATAGCATTATAAATTGGCATTCCAGTTTTTTTATCCCAAACAATTGTTGTTTCTCTTTGATTTGTGATTCCAATTGAATCAATTTCTTCATAAGATACATTAGCTTTTGCTAAACAATCATTAATTGCATTCAAAACAGATAAATAAATATCTAATGCATCTTGTTCGACCCATCCATCATGAGGGAATAAACAATTTAATTCAATTTGTGATTTAAAAATTAAGTTGGCTTTATTATCAAAAAGAAGTGCTCTTGATGATGTTGTACCTTGATCAATTGCTAAAATGTATTTCATTGTCTAATTTTCCCTCCATATCGAGTTGTCTAATCTTTTTTAAATTAAGTCTTACATAAAAATATAGTTTTATAAATTTCTTAACATTAATAATAACTGTATCTTTAACATCTTTAGGAGCATCAACCATTCCTTTAAGATATTTCGGACTTATAATTTTAACAAGTCTAGCGACATTTAATATGTCATCGCTTTTATCAATATAAATTATATCAAAAATGAAATCGATTATTACTTTTTTAGATTTTTCATCAATATTTTTAAAGAAATATCGATAACAATAACTTAAAACTTCTGATCCAGTCGTTAATTTATCGACATATTTAAGTTTTGTATATTCGCTTTCTTTAGTTAATTGCCAGCTAAAAACATTATGAGCATAAAGTGCTCTTTTATTAGTCAAAGCAATTTTATATCTTCTTTTATGGTCAAAAACTGTACCAATTACACAATCGTTAGGAACGATTTTAACCAACTTTTCATCATACTTTTGGTAGTCATAAATATCATTTTTAAAGCTTGGTCCATCTAGATTAATGACCCTTTTGATTTTATCTTTGTATGATTCATCAAGTCTAAAAAATGATGAATAGCTTAAATAACCACCTTTTGAATGTCCAATTAAATATATTTTTTTGTCATCAAAATGATCGATTACATTTTTTGCATATGTATAAGCATAGCCTTCAGATGGAATTTTATCTTTTATAAGCATATTAAGATCTTCTTTCCATCCTATAAATTTTCTATCCGTTCCCCTAAAGATGATGAAGCAATAATTATGGATGACAAAAGTTATTCCATAAAATTGCATTTCTTTATTATCATCAATTACATTTTCTAGATAAGTAATTTTTAAATCATGGTATCTTTTGGAATCATGAATTAGTTTATATACTCTTAAAAATTCTTTTGGAACTAAAAAATTCTTATTAATATGAGAAAGTATTTCTTCATTATTTAAATCCAAAAAGTCGACAGAACTAAACTTTTTTTCAATATTTTTTACTAAATCAATATCTTCAAAATTTGCATAAGAGAGATAAGCAAACACTAAAAAATCAGCTTCTTGAAGCTTTAAAGTATTAAAATTTTTATTGCCATGTTGTTTTAAAAATCTTAAAAGATTTGCCATCTATAGCTCCATTGTAGATATGATATCTACTCCTAAATCACAAACATTTTTTATAATAACTTGATGAAATTTTATAGGAGCTTTTACTTCAACTTCGTTAATCTTTTTCATTACTTCAAATATCTTATCTTTTGGTATTGGATTTGAAGTCTTAACTGTTAAAACTCTCGATAAATTCGATACTTTTACACTTGAAGAAATGTTTCTTTTTGGATTTTCCATTTCTTCTAAAACATAATTTAAACCTCTTTTACAGGTGTATCCAGAAATATTTTCACCATCTACTATTATATGGCAACCTTTAGGACAAACAATACAAGTAAATTCTTTTTCCACCTTATACTTCCTCCTTAAGTTCAACTTCAATTTTATCAATATTTTCAAAGTTAGTTTCTTTAAAATCTATAAAAACCATATTGGCTGGAAGTAGATCAACTTTAACCAATTTTTGAAGAAGAGTTTCTCCACTTTTTATAAAAATTATGCTCTTTTTGCAAGGTTTTTTAACTCTAAATGAGATTTTAAATGGTTCGTTGTGTTCATAAACGCTGATAACATTTGGTAGCAAATAAGAAATATTTCCTTTAAAAGAAACAGGTATTTCTCTTAGTTTTTTACCTCTTTTATTTAACAAATAATCACTTGCATTTTTACCTGCAATCTTGCTTTCAATAAAGACATCATCAACTAAATCATGAACGTGTAAAACATTACCTGTTGAGAAAATTCCTTCAATTGTTGTTTCTAGGTTTTGATCAACATATGAACCTTTTGTCCCTGGATAAACTTTTGCTCCTGCATTTTTAAGCATTGCATTAAATGGATATAATCCAACAGATAATAATAAAGTATCACATTCAATATGTTGAACAGTTGATAAAATTGGTTTTAAATTTTCATCTACATCGCAAATATCAATACCAGTTAATTGATGTTTTCCATATGTTTTCACAACTGTATTTGATAATCTTAATGGAATATCATAATCTTCAAGGCATTGGACAATATTTCTTTGAAGACCATTTGAATATGGCATAATTTCACTTACACCTATTACTTTTGCTCCTTCTAAAGTCATACGTCTAGCCATGATTAAACCAATATCGCCACTACCTAAAATATAAACTCTCTTACCAACTAAATATCCATCAATATTTAGATATTTTTGAGCGAGTCCAGCAGTAAAGATTCCATTTGGTCTTGAACCACTTAAAAATATTTGACCAGCACTTCTTTCATTGCAACCTAAAGCAAAAATTATTGCTTTTGCTTCATAAATTACTACACCATTTTCTTTTGAAGTTGTAACTACTTCTTTATTTTTAGAAATTGATAAGACACTTGTTAAAAGTAAGTAATTTATTCCTCTTTCTTTTACTTTTTCAATAAGAGTATGAGCAAACTCTGGTCCAGTCATATCTTCATTAAAAGTTTTTAAACCGAATCCACTATGAATGCATTGATTTAATATCCCACCAAGTTCATCTAATCTTTCAATTATTAAAATATCTTTAATTCCATTATCAAAAGCAGATATTGCTGAACTTAATCCAGCACTTCCTCCACCTACGACAATTAAAGCAACACTTTTCCTATTCATGGTCTTTACCTTTAAAGTAATATTTCATTACTTCGTTTCCTTTTGATGAATATTTAATTTCGTTAACAGGCTTATTTAAGTTTTTGGCTAACAATTTAACAACTTCTTCTTGGCAGAAGGTTCCCTGACATCTTCCAAAACCAGCGCGAACTCTCTTTTTAACTCCTTTAACAGTTCTAGCTCCGGCATTTCTATTTATACAGTCTTCGATATCTTTTTTAGAAACTTTTTCACATCTACAAATAAATTTCCCGTAGTCACTATCTTCTTTTATTAAAGAATCAAGCTCTTCTATATTTTTCCATCTCTTTCTTTTTCTTACACAAGGATTATATTGATCGTTCTTTTCTAATTTTAAATTTAAAGCAACTTGATCACTTACATATTCTCCAATTGCTAAAGATGAAGCAAGTCCTGGTGACATTATTCCACCAACATTGAAGAAGTTTTTGTTAGTTTTACTTTCATAAATTACAAAATCATCTGTAGATGAGTTTGGTCTAACGCCAGAAAATTGTCTAATAACTTCAGCGTTAGGAATCTCTTTTATTATTTTTGTAGCTTTATTTCTTATATCATCAAATCCTTCTAAAGATGTTGATGTGTCTTCTCTTTCACATTCTTCAAAAGTAGGTCCGATAATATAATTTAATGAGGTTGTAGGAGATACTAAAACTCCTTTTCCAGCCTTGCTTGGACACATAAAAATAACATGATTTATATAAGTATTATTGAAATGGTCTAAAAGGAAATATTGGCCTCTTCTAGGAAGTACTTCATAATCAACTTTTTCTAGTAAACTTGTTATCTTATCAGCATTAATTCCAGCAGCATTTACAATTGATTTTGCTTCAAAAACTCGCTCTTTTTCATCAAAAACCCTGTAAAACTCATCTATTTTTTCAATTTTTACTATTTCAGTATCAAGATCTAATGAAGCTCCATTATCCATTGCATTCTCAATTAATTTAATAGTTAACATGAATGGATCAACGATTCCACAAGTTGGAGCTAGTAAACTTCCTTTAATATTTTCGTTAAGATTTGGTTCTAATTTTAAGGTTTCTTCTTTACTTAAAATTTGAGTTTCAACACCATTTTCTAAGCCTCGAATTTGTAACTTTTTTAAAGTTTCAAATTCTTCATCATTGAAAGCTAAAGTTAATGAGCCAATCCTTTTAAATTCAAAATCCAATTCTTTAGAAACTTGATCAAACATCTTATTTCCTTCTACATTAAATTTTGCTTTTAAAGAATTTGGCTTAGGATCATATCCGCTATGAACAATTCCTGAATTTGCTCCGCTAGTTTCATCACCTACATCGCTATTTCTTTCAATAACTAAAACATTGGTTTTATAACGCATTAAATACCTAGCTATACTAGCACCTATTACGCCTCCACCAATGATTATACAATCGTACATTTTTTTCATATTATTCTTATTTTTATTATTGTTTATTAGTAGCAATTATTAACTACTATATTATTTATATTACTTTTTTTCTTCGTTTCTATGAATAGAATCCTCTTTTGAGAATTTTTCTCCATGGAATCTTTTATGAAGTTTATCAAGATTATACTGAGCAACTTCTTCTAAAGTAATTCCAAGTCCGCTTGCAGTTTCTGCAACATACCATAAGACATCACCTAATTCATCTTTAAGATGTTCTTTATCAAGTTCATGTCCTTGATATTTATATTTTTTTACAATATCACAGCATTCACCACTTTCCCCTGCAAGTCCTAAGACTCCATTAGTAATCATATCTTTTCTTCCTTCTTCAGAAATAAGATTATATGCGTGTTTTTGATATTCATTAAAGTCTAATTTCTCTTTTTCCATGTGTTTTCTCACTTATTTTATTATTTTATTCTTTCAAAATCTCTTGCTCCGTGTTTACAAAGTGGGCAAATAAAGTCTTTTGGTAATTCTTCTCCTTCATAAACATAACCACAAATCTTACAAATCCAACCTTTAACCTTCTTTTCATTACGAGGTGCTTTTGGTTTGATGTTATCTTGATAATATGTATAAGTTAAACTTGCTTCATTTGTAACTGCTTTTGAAGATTCAATTGCGCAAATATATCCATAGTGACTGCCCAAATCGATAATTTCTTCAACTTTAAGGTTAATATATGAATTAATATATTTCGTTAAGTAAGGTAAACCGTTACTTCCAATTCTATAATCATTAAAATCAGCAAATTTATCTGTATCTTTTCCACTAGCAAAACCAAATCTCTTAATTAAAGCGAATGGAGTATGTGTATTTAAAATATTTAAAGTACATTTTTTAGTTTCTGAAACTACTTTTGCTGTATGATTGAGTTTATTTACACAAATCATGATTCTATCAGGATTATTTGCAACTTGATTAGCTGTATTGATGATACAACCATTAAGTCTATCTCCATCTTTTGTTGTTAAAACATATAAACCATATGAAATGTTAAACAATGGATTTGATGAAGTTCTAACTTTTGGGAAATCGTTAGCAATTTCGTTAACTAATTCTTCAATTTGACCTTCTTGGCAATCTTTTAAGGCACTAGCAATTGTGACTGTTTTACCAATTTGAGTCATATTTTTCATTGAGTCAAAAATCTCTTTAATTAATTTTCCACTATTTGGTGCCCATGAACCATTTTCAACAATAACATATCTTCTATTTTGCATGTTGTGGTATTTTAAGTCTAAAAGATATTCTTCCATTGGTGTGAAAATACCCATGTTATATGTAGATGAACAAATTACTAAATGAGAATATTTAAATGTTTCACTTACAAGATATGATTTATCAGTTTTTGAAGCATCATACATATGAATATCTCTAATTCCTAAAAGTCCTAATTGATCAGCGATAACATTAGCAACTTCTTCACTATGTCCATAAACGCTTCCATAAACAATTAAGACACCTTGTTTTTCAGGAGTGTATGAACTCCATTTATCATATTTATCAATAATATATGCTAAATCTTGTCTCCAAATTGGTCCATGAAGTGGACAAATTGTTTGAATATCAATTGTTGCAGCTTTCTTTAAAGTTGCTTGAACTTGTGGACCATATTTTCCAACAATATTTGTATAATATCTTCTAGCTTCATCTAAATAATCATGATCAAAATCCATTTCGTGTGCAAATAAATTACCACTTAATGCATTAAAAGTACCAAAAGCATCTGCTGAGAATAATGTTTTAGTTAAAATATCGTAAGTTACCATAACTTCTGGCCAATGAACCATTGGTGCGAAAACAAAAGTTAAAATATGTTCACCTAAAGATAATGTATCTCCTTCTTTAGCTAAAATATATTTTTCCGGAACTTCATCATTATTGTAGTTTTTATACATTCTTAAAATCTTTTCATTCATAACAACAGTTGCTTCTGGATGATTTTTAATTGTTGTATGAAGTGAGAAAGAATGATCTGGTTCCATATGTTGAACGATGATGTAGTCAAGAGGTTTTCCATCAAGAGCTAACTCAAGCTTTTTATAGAAAATTTCTTCAACTGATTTATCAACTGTATCTAATAAACAAGTTTTTTCGTCTTTAATTAAATAAGAATTATAAGAAACCCCATTTGTTAAAGGATAAACGTTTTCAAAAAGAGCAATTCTACGATCACTTGCTCCGAGGTAGTATGTGTCTTTTGTTACTAATTTAATTTTGTTCATAATTAAAATCTCGCTTTCAACTCAAAATTATATCAAAAACGGTCTTAATTAACTATTAATTTACATAGTAAAAATATTAAAATTAATTTTGATTTTAAAAACATTTAATCAGAAGTATTTCATTAGTCTTTTTAGCCTATAATTTTAACTAAAAATTTTATTTAATTGTATTTATTAAGCATTGTTCTATTACTTTTATTTAAATTTATTTTATAATTAAAGAAACAAGGAGATTAAAACATATGAATGATATCAAAGTATATAAATGTATGCACTGTAAAAAAATCGTTGAAGTAATTACAAAAGAAGTTGCTGCTATTCCTACAATTTGTTGTGGAACACCTATGGTTGAAATGAAAGCTAATTCAACTGATGCTGCTACTGAAAAACATGTTCCAGTTGTTGAAGTTGATGGAAAAGTAGTCAATGTTACAGTTGGAAGTACAATTCATCCAATGACTGAAGAACATTTAATTAGTTTCATTATCTTAGTTACTGATAAAGGAATCTATAGAAGAGATTTAACAAAAGATGACGAACCAAAAGCAACTTTTGTTTTAGGTGATGAAACCCCATTAAAAGTTTATGAATACTGCAATCTTCATGGACTTTGGGTTAAAGAATTATAATTTGATTCAAATTTTAAAAATATGTCGATTCAATGAATTAACTTTTTAATTAATATTCCTTTTTATCATTGATTTTTTGATAATCTTGATAAAGTTTTAAGCACTCTTCCCTATTAAGTTCTTTCATCATATCTTCTTTATGTTCGATTTTATGATAAAATTCTAAATCTTTAAAACCGATGATTTCTGTATCATCAACATTACATCCATAATAAATTTTATTGATTCGAGCCCATAAAATTGCTCCTAAACACATTGGACAAGGTTCTCCAGTGGTATAAATTTCGCATCCACTTAAATCAAAAGTTTTTAATTTTTTTGATGCCTTTCTAATTGCGTTAACTTCTCCATGACTTGTTGCGTCATTTCTTTTAATAACTTCATTATGAGCTTTAGCAATTACTTTATTATCTTTAACAATTACTGCCCCAAAAGGACCACCATGTCCATTTGAAATACCTTTTCTTGCTTCTAAAATGGCAAGTTTCATAAATTTATTCATATTTTTAAAACCCCAGATAATTATACAACTTTTAACATTATAAATCTTGATTATTTTTTCGATTTAGAATAAAATATTCCAGCAATGCTCTCTTAGCCAAGCTGGTAAGGCAACTGACTGCAACTCAGTGATCAGTGGTTCAAATCCGCTAGGGAGCTCCAGATTTTCAAAAAATAAATCGGTACTGAAGAGTACCGATTTTTATTTTGCTTTAGGATATTTTATTAGTTTTATTTTGTAAAGAATCCACCAGCAGACATTTCAAGATAATTTAATCCGCCATAGCTAGAGAATTCTTCTTTAACTTTGTTAATAAATTCATCTTAAGTTGAAACTGTTTCTGAAATTTCTACTAATCTATTAATATAGGCAATTTTTGTTTTAACATCATCAATAGTTTCAGAAACATAGTGACTTGTAAGAATTAATTTGATTCCATCATTAATAAATCCTTTTAATTCATTAACTACTATTTCAGCATGTGCTTTACCCATGATGATTGAATGGACATCATGTCCTAACATATGAGTATAAACTGCATTAAATTTAGGAATGTAGACATCAAATTCTCCACCTTTAGGAGCGAATCTTAACTCGATACCGTAAATTGACTTTATCTTCTAATGTAACAAAATCAGTTCTAATTTCATTTTGAATATTATCAGCACCAAAACCTGCAACGAAGTTATTAAATAAACCAACTGGTTGACCACTAGTTAATTCTTCAACTGCATATATTGCTGTTACTAATTTTGCACCAGGAAGATAATCTTTAGTATTAACATAATCGACTAATAAGACATAAGTTTCTTTTGCACCTAATCCATTAATAAATTCATTTAATTCATTAACATTATTTTTATATAAAGGTGCTTCAATAGAAACTAATGTATCTCCTTTTTTAAGTAAAATAACTCGATCACCAAGTGCATCCTTAGTGTCATAAACGTACATAGTTGAATCATCTTTTTGATATTCATAGATAGCTCCAACTTTTAAATTAATAAGATTTGTGTAATTCTTTTTCCTTACCTCCTTAGCGATCACGAGAATAGTTTAAAGAAATGGTATAAATAATGAAAGAATGCACTTAAAAATGGTATAGTATCTAAAAAGATACTAAGAAGGACAATAAATTATCTATATTAAATATATTTAGTTATTCTCAATTAAAGAAATTAACTCTTTTCGAGAAATATTATGATTTTTTGCTAAAAAATTAGCAATTATTACAACATTATTAATATCTTTTTTAAGTTTACTCTTTACTAATTTTTCTTTTTGTTTAAGGAATTTTTTAACTCTTTTATCATATTTTTATCTAACTAAAATCCCTTCAGTACCAAAATAATCTCTATAAGGAGCGCTATAAGTTTCATAATTTTTGATTTCAAAAATACAACTTCTTAAAATCAATCTAAAAGAAGCATCAAAAGATCTTTCATAATCAAAAAGCGATCCTAAGCCTCTTCTTTTAAAGATTAATTCTTCCGCTAAATATCCAGCTAAAGAAACTTCGATATCTTCTTCTCTTGCCTGAACTGAATCGTAAATAGGTTTGCCAATAATTTAACCACCATCACCATTAATTATTGCTTTCAAGAATTTGTTTTTTTTGTGTATTTAAAAGAATAAAGAATATGACCAGCTTCATGAATAGCTACACTATATAAATCATATTCGTTAATTTCTGAATCACTTTCATCCATTAAACCTGAATATTTAGTTAAAATATCTAAAATATTATTTGTTGAAATAGATTTTCCATAACGGTGATAAATCATTTGAAAGATATTTTCAATTTTTGAAGGCAATGAATCTCTTAAAAACTCACAAAGTTCAAGAATCGCATTTTCATCAAATACAGATTATATTTTTTTATCAAATTTCTAATCATTGATTCGCCTGTTTTTGCATTTGCATCAAGACAAATTTTTAGTCAAAACGACCTTCTCGACGTAATTGTTTACTTAAATCATAATAACGATTAGCACTTGCCAATGTAATAACATTATTTGTTTTATCTAATCCATCAAGTTCTGTTCTTAAAATTCTTTCAAGTTTACTGTCCTTGTCTATTAAAGAATCTAATTCATCAATAAGAACAATTGTTCTTTTATTTGTTCTTGCTTGATCATAAATTTTTGAAGTTCTTCAGCATAATTATCACTAGTACCCTCAAAAATGTATGTAGGAAGATTTAAAAATTTTGAAAATTCTTTCATCATTAAAGTTTTGCCACTACCTTCAGGGCCGACAATCAAAATTCCTTTAATATTATCATTAGGATTTAAGTTATCATCACAGTTCTCTTTTAAAATAGAATCGCAAATAACACCAAGCTCTTTTTTAATGTTTTCATAACCATATACATTATTCATAAAATTAACCATTATTTTTAACCCACCTTTAATATTGTAGAAAAATTATAACCGCAATATTTAACTATATAAATATTACAAAATAATGTGTCCATAAAATCGTACATAAGCAAAAAAAATATTAAAATTAGGAATATTTTCCATATTAGAAAAAATGCTAATTAACTACTAATTAGTTACTATTAGCAGTATTTTTCTTCATATTTTAATATTCGTATAATTCTCGTGCACTTCTCAGTTCGCTTTTGATTCTATTAACTAAACTTTGAGGAGAAATTACTTTAATATGCTTAGAATATTGCATTAACCATTAGCATAAAGCGTTCTCATTAGTTTTAATTAATGCATAAGTTATTTTATCTTTATTAAAGATTTTAACTTGTTCACCAAACCAATCTTTAACATAGATAATACTATTTTCACTTAATATCTCTAAGGTTGCTTCTACTACTTTTCCTCCAAATATATAAATATGTTCATTTAAATATTTAGTGATTGAGAAGTTTTTATAAGTTGGATCAATGTCTTCTAACTTTACTAAATCATCATCCATTAATTGAGTGTTTGTCATATAGTCAATTCTATAAACTGAAATTGGTCCATATTTATCTCGATAATGGCAAAGTAAATAATAATTTCCGCAGTTGTTAATTAGATAATATGGTGAAACATAGTAAGTGTAACCATTCATTCTTAAATTCTTCTTACCAGTATTATCCTATCCATAATATTTGAGAGGTACCCAGTTTCCTAGACATTAAATGTTTGTTGACTGGATTATATCATAAGACTAACATGGATGCTTCCCTAAATTTAGATGGAGGCATCCAT
>CASFCL010000015.1 GCA_949293255.1 uncultured bacterium | reverse complement strand
TCTTTTTCAACTACTTCAACTTTTTCTTCTTCTTTGACTGGTTCTTCTTTAACCTCTTCAGCAGGTTTAACTTCTTCGGCAACTTCTTTTGGTTCTTCTGCTTTTTGTTCTTCTTTTGCAGATTCTTCAACTTCTGGTTTTGCCTCTTCTTTAACAGGTTCTTCTACAGGTTTTTCTACTTTTTGTGTGAAAACTGCAGGTTTTTTAAATATTTCCTTAAGGCTTACACACATGCAAACAAAAACAAATGCAAGAACAACGATGTTAACAATACCAGAAATTTTTTGAATATTATTTAAATCTAAAAATGTTCCAGCATACATTTGATGATAAATTGTTGTTCCTCCAAATGTTAAGAAAACTGTAAAAACAATAATTAGCCAAGCAATGTTATAAGTTAAAAATAGATATTTTTTCTTTGCTAAAGCTACTATTGAATAGACAACTGTAAATGCTACACCTAAAACTAATGATAAAAGTGTAAACAAACCACCTAATCCTAGTGATTGGAATCTCATTAAGTTATTAAAAGATTGATTAAAAATATCAGCACCATTAAAAATTGGTATTATCATTAATATAAAAGCGATAATTGATAAGCATATTGATGCTGGTATGAGAGTTTTTGCTCCTTTACTCATAAAATAATCCCCCTTAAGCTATTTTCTTTATAATAATTATAATTTAATTATAAAAAATATGAAAACTCAAATGAGTAGAATTCCCATCAAAATGAAGAAAAAACTTATTTTTAGTATTCTTTTTTAACAAAAAGTAATATTTGTAATTAATCTTTTTTAATTCTTTGACCTGTTTGAGGATCAAAATTATATTCTGTGTCAGGTTTATCGATACTTGGATTTTCGCCATTTTCATTTAAACTTACACTATTTGAACCCTCTGGGACGAGATCTTTATCTTTGATGCAAAGCAATAAAATTCCTGGTATAAATCCTCCAAAAAAAAGACATAAAATACCCCAAACTAATAATTCTTTTTTCGATGTTGCTTTATTTAACTTAACTAAAGATAATGAAGAAATTACGATTGTTGCAGCAGCATAAATTAAACTAATAGAGTCTCCAATCATGTTAACTGTAATTAATTCACTTGAACCTTCAGTTCCAGCCCATGTTCCAATCCCAAGTAACGATACGAAACCGATAAAAAGATTTAAGCCACCTAAAACAATCGCTATAATCAAAAATACTTTTGCTGCTTTTTTCATAACATCTTTCTCCTTTCCTACTTTTAAAGATATTTTATTTAATTACTTCAAAGTTAACTGCACGACTTGAAATGTTAACTTTATACCACGAACCTTTAAATTCGCTATTTAAATATTTAATAAAATCTTCTGATTTGTCTTTTTTAATAAAGGCAATAACTGTACCTTTAAATCCACCGCCATGAATTCTTATAGCTCCATCTTCAGATTTAATAAATTCATTAACTTTATCAATTATAAATTGAGGTGAACCGATATATTCAGTTGCAACATATGTATTTTCAAGTCTAGTTTTTGATGATTCTTGAGAAGCTCTAACGCAGTTTAAGAATCCATCTAGGTCATTATTTTGAATTGCTTTTTTACATTCAGTAACATTTAAATTTTCAAAAAAGAAGTGTTTTGCACAGTTTTTTTCATAATTTGATACCATAAGGTTATCAATTTTATTAATTTTATCTTCTACGTTTTCACATTCTCTAAGATATTGTTTATTATCTAACAAACTTGCAACTTTATTCATGCTTTTTGGAATACGAGCATAAAGAGGAGTTAAGTTTGAATGGTCTCCTTCAGACTTAATTAAGAAAATGTCTAAAGGTAAATTAAATGGTAAAGTTTCAATAATTGGATCATTGATGTTACTAAAATCAATGTAATTTGAAGAATCAAAAGATGTACCAATTTGATCTAAAAGACCACTTGGCTTATGAAAATAATTGTTTTCAGAAAATTGACCAATTTTAGCTATTTCAAATGGACTAATTTTTCCTTCATTAAATAAATAAGAAACAATATATCCAAATAATGATTCAACAGCTGCTGAAGATGAAACTCCGCTTCCATCAGGAATTTCACTTGTAACATAAGCTTTAAAACCACTAATTTTATATCCAAGTTCTTTAGCTTTATATAAAATACCTTTGGCTAAAAGGCAGGTTTTTGTATCATTTTTTCTTTCGATTAAATCGTTGATATCAAATTCAAAAGGTGCATAACCTTTAGAAGTAATTGAAACTTTATTATTATAAGGTTTAACTACTGCTCTTATTCTTAAATCACAATTTGCAACCAAGCATAAACCATGGTTGTGGTCTGTATGGTTTCCACAAATTTCTAATCTGCCACCAGTATCTATATAATATTCAGGCTCTTCATTATAAATTTTACGAAATGATCTTTTTAAACTATCGATCATAAACAGCTCCTTAAAAAAGTATCAATTCCATATTCGCCTTTTTCTGTTGCTTTAAAAACAGAAGTATTCTCCAAAATATTTTTACAAACATTATTGATGTAGTTTTTAATACTTTCATCAATTGTTTCAGGTGAATAATCTTTTCTTAGCTCATCAATCATGATTGAAAAACCTGCTAAATCCTCATATTTTTTGAAAATTTCTTCATTTGACATACCTTTTGCTAAGCACTCTTTAATAGCTCCTGTTTGTCTAACAAGTCTAGCTGGTAAGATAAATAATCCCATAGCTTCAATAATTCCAATGTTCTCTTTTTTGATATGGTAATATCTAGGATGAGCATGGAAAATACCTTCAGGATATTTATATGAAGTTCTATTGTTTCTTAAAATTAAGTATAAATGATAAACTCCATCAACCTTCTTTAATGAAGGTGTAATTGTATTATGAGGACCATCTTTATCTATAGCGATAATGTCATTAGTATCATCACTATAATTTTTCCATTTATTTAAAATGTGTGTAGCAAGATTTACTAATTCAACTTTTGATTTTGACTTAACAAGTAAAGTTGAATTATACCAATCTAATAAGAATAATTTTGTTTCTTTATATTCTTGACCTAATTCATATTCTCTTTTTACATCAGCTTTCATTACTGGTAAAAGGTGTTCACCACCTTGGAAATGTTCGTGGCTTAAAATTGAACCTCCAACAATTGGTAAATCTGCATTGCTACCAATAAAGAAAGATGGGAATCTATCCACGAAATCACATAGTTTTTTAAATGTTGAGGTGTTAATTACCATGTTGTTATGGTTTTTTGAAAAAGCGATACAATGTTTATTAAAATATCCATAAGGAGAATATTGTAAGTACCACTCTTCTCCATCAAGTGTAAGAGGAATTACTCTTAAATTAACTCTACTAGGATGATTTGCATTTCCAATAAAACCAACATTTTCTAAGCAAAGTTGACACTTTGGATATTTTTCACCAGCGTTTGTTTTTTTATCAGCGGCTTTAATAATATCTTTAATATTTTTCTCTGGTTTAGATAAGTTTATTGAGACTTCGATATTTTTATCTTCAAAATTACTTTTCCAAAGAAGATTCTTTTCAACTTTTGACTTTTGAATATAATTATTTCTTATTGAAAAATCATAAAAATATTGAAGGGCTTTTTTAGGATCTTCTTTTTCTAATTTCTTAAATTCGTGTTCAATTACACTATTAGGTGGGGTGATTAAGCCCATGATTTTTGTAAGTTTAAGTTCGGCCTCTGATTCATTTAAAAGTAATTCATTAAATAAATATTCCTTAATTTCATCTAAAATTGAATCAGGAAGTCTTAAATGTTGAACATTTTCTTCATCATCACACTCAAAAACTTTTGGTGGACATTCAATATTTAATTCACTTAAAACTAAATTTCTATAATAAATTTTATCAACGAAACTGTAATTAAATACCAATGATTCATATTCAATTAATTCATTAATAGCATCTAAGACCATAGTTATTCTCCTTCAATCTTATATTTAATATAATTAACTCTTTCTTCTCCATCTCTTATTATAATCGATTTAACATCATAAACGAAATATTGAGGTTCAAAAACAATTCCTCTTCTTTTAAATTTTCCTTCAAAATTATTAAAAACTACATCTGTGTTTGTCGAATCTACATAAACATTCATTGCTGGATGATCAGTTTCCATAGTAACTTTAAATTTATCATCATGATAAACAAGAGTTATTGGTTTTTGATCACCAAATAAATAAGTTGTATCGATGGTATCCATGATTTTGTTATTTTCAAGATTATCTAAAACATCTTTTAAATTTTTCTCTTCATTAAAACTTAAATATTCTGGAAGTTTATCTTTTCCAACTATTAATAAAGTATTATCAACAACACCATATTCTTCAGCAGGAAACTTTAAATATGTGTTATTTAAATTTGAGCCATTTAAATTCCAATAAATATGATTTGTTAAACTTGCAACCGAATTTCCATAAGATTTTACTTTAAACCAGATTGTAAATTCGTTGGTATCTTTTTTTACTTCATAAGAAACGACTACATCTTGAGATCCTGGAAATCCGCAATATCCATCTGGTACAAAAATGGTAAACTCAACAGTGATTGAATCTTCTTTTTCAATAATATTTGTATCCCAATTTTTATAAGTTAAGCCATGGGCTTCACCGCCATGCTCACAATAATTTGTGCCTTCTTTTTGGAGCAATTGATATTCTTCTCCATCGATTTCAATATCTTTAACGATTCTTCCAGCAACTATTCCTAAAGATTTATTGAAATATTGATTTGATGATAAAAATTCTTCTTTGTCTTTTAATTCTAAAATTAATGGTTTTTCATCATAATGTAAGAAGTACGTACTTGCTCCATAGCTACAAAATTCAAATGATAAATTTTTATTGTTTTTTACTTCAATCCATTGGATATCGTTTTCATCTTTAGTTACTTTTAAAAACATCTTTTTCACTCTTGTCCCTTCTTTTGTATTAAAATCACTGCAAAATTTAACTTTTTATTCAAAAATTACATTTGCATCGAATGATAAACCATTGTTAAATTTGCCATCATCACCATTTACAAAATAATCACTATACATACTCATTGAGAAGGCATCTCCACTTTTAAATAAGTCTGAACTACTAGCAACTATACCTTGATAACTTGTTCCTGACCTTCTATAAAAAGAAATTTGATATGAATAATTATTACCTTCATCAATTAAAGTTAATTCATTAAAATAATCATTAATTTCATCGTCACATACAACACCTATTGAATCTAAAAATGCCTTTTCTCCCATTTGTGACCCTGTTGAATTAGAAATAAATGTTAATAAATATGCATCTTCTTGAGCTGTTGAAGTTGGATCGTATTCTACTAATCTAAGAGAGCTATTTACACTATATTGCATCAATGCATAAACTCTATTATCTACATGATAAACTTTAAATCCACTTCCACTTATTGCCTTTGCTCCATTTGTATATGAATATCTTGAATCGTATTCATTAAGTCCTTCATTAGTATAATTTTCAATCAAAATATATTCTGAAAATGGATTGAAAATATAATTTCCGTTATTATCTTGTCTTAATGCTTTTGATCTATTTGGTAATAAAACAATTAAACTATCATTATATGTATTGTAAGCTAAACTAATATCACAATCTCCAATAACAATATATGGTTTAACCCATCCTAAAAGCATTTTTGAATATAAATTGTGATCACCAACATTTAAATCCATCATATCAGCAAAACCAATTGGAGCGGTATGTGTTGATGTATCGTAATTATAATAATCATTTAAACCTAACATGTGGCCGGTTTCATGAACATAAGTATGAGCATCCAATTCTTTTAAAAGAGTATTAGTAAAAGAAAATCCTCTACTTATTTCATGATAAGAAAAATAAATTGATGCAAAACCAAAAACGGAAAAATCTAAAGACGAATTATATGGTGAATAATTATTTAAAACATTCCAAGCAGTATAGGCCCAATAAACATCTGAACTTAAATTGCTGCTATTAAAAACTTCTTCATTAGTTTGAAAATCTGGAGCTGAGTAAATTACCCAAATTCCATCGATAAATCCGTCATTATCACTATCGTAATCATCTAAATTATAGTCACCAGCTTCAGAATAATAATCTAAAGCTGCAGCAATAATTGTACAAATGTCTTCAGTACCTCTAATACTGTTTGCAGTATAATATCCAACATCACTTGCGCTAAACCAATCTAAAACAGTCCCTTCTAAATGAAGTTGATTATAACTACTTTCTTCATAATAACTAGAGACACTTTCCCAATATGTATCACTAGCATCACCAAAAAATACTTTTTCTAAATCTGTTTTTGTAACACTCTTTTCTGCAAATGAAAGTTCGTATCCAGGAATCTCAATCGGAAGAATCAATAATTTAGAATTTCCAGTTGAGGGAATATAACTAACAGCGTTTGTATAAGGATTTCTATATTGTAAGTCCTTAAAACCTAATTCAAGTGTTACTTGATTAGGAGAAATAACATTTTCGCTTCCACTATTAATAGTTGAAGTTGAAGAAGAACTTTTTAAAGTGAGTGTAGCACCTCCATCATAAATGTGGTCATCACCAAAAATTTCACAGCCAGTTAAATTTGTCCCAACTACTACGCCTAAAGCAACACCAACTGCTATAAAAGAAAATACTAATACACTCCCAACCTTTCCTAAAGCTCTTGTTAATCCCATATTACCTCATTAAAAAATCTAAAATATCCGAGTAAACAGTAAGTTTTTCGTTTTCATTTAAAATTTCATGTCTCATATTTGGATAAATTTTTAAGACAACATTTAAATCATATTTTGAATAAAGTTTAAATAGGCTTCTTAAACCCATTCCATTATTTCCTACTGGATCGCTATCTCCCCCGATAATGAAAATTTCTAAATCTTTTGAAATCTTTTTGACGTTTTTACCTTTTTGAATAGTTGCTAAACCATTAAAGAAATTTTTAAAGAATTTATTTGTGCATTTAACTCCAGAAAGTGGATCTTCGTTATACTTTTTAACATTTTCTTCATTAAAAGAAATCCAATCATTAACATCTTTTCTATTTTTAACACTCTTTTCATAAGCACCTAATGAAAGCGAATGTAAGAATGTTGCTTTTTTATTTTCGTTTTTCTTATTTACATATATGTTAGCGACAAATTTTCCAACTTTAACAAGTGAATTGCGGCCATTACTGCCACAAATGATAACTTTTTTAATTAAACTTGAATATTTTTCAATAAAAGCTTGAGTAATAAATGAACCCATTGAATGTGCAAACATAAAAACGTCTTTATTGTATTTTTCTTTTAAATAAATAACGTATTCTTTGAAAATCTCAATTTCTTTAAAGAAATATCCTTCAACCGGATTGCCTAATTCTCCGTTTTCACCTTGTCCATAATGATCTAAACAAAATACAGAGATACTGTTTTGATTTAAATAATTAGCAAAATCATCGTATCTTCCACTATGTTCAGCCATTCCAGTGACCAAAAAGAGGACATATTTAGGATTTTCAACTTCCCATTTATGGCCAATTAACGTTCCGTTTGTTCCTGCAAATTCAATTCTTTCCATGTTTTTATTATACTCCTTAAACCTTATTAAATATTTTATTTACGCATAAATTAAGTAAACAAAATAAAGAATTAATAATAATTTCTAAATTCAATTACTGTTTTTTCGTTATCTTTTTTTGAAAGATACTTTTTAAAAGATACTCCACTTACAAGTTTGTTACTTATATTAAAGGAATAATAATTAAATTTATTAAATAAGAAATCAACAATATCTAATATATCTTCTTTATTTATATAAAAGAAATTTATGACATTTAATTTTTTATTATTTGAATCGTTGCTAATAAAGATAGCACTAGAAACTTTAGAAAATTTATAAACTAAAAGCCCAAAATTAGAATCATCTAACAAAAATTTTGTAATATCAAAATCAGGTACATTATTTTTTATTGAACCTCTGAAATTTTTAAGTTCATTACTATCTTTAGTAATGTATTTTAATTGAGTCTTTGCCATTATTTGTTTAACTCTTCAACAATTAATTTATTAGCGATTGCAGGATTAATTTTTCCTCCGGTCTTTTTCATAATTTGACCCATAACGAAACCTTGAGCTCTTGTTTTACCTGCTTTGAAATCACTTGGTAAAGTTGGGTTATTTTTAATAACTTCTAAAATTAATTCTCTAATTTGATTTTCATCATTAATAAGAGTTGCACCCATTTCTTTTTGAATATCTTTAGGAGATTGATTTGTCTTAACCATCTTATTAAAAATATCTAAAACTTGGGTTGAGTTAATCTCTTTATTTTTTGCCATATCAACTAATAAAGAGCAATTTTTTGGATCTACTTTAAACTCTTTAATTGTGATATTAGATTTATTTAAATAACCTTGAATTGTAGTAATTAAGAAGTTTGCTAAGTTTTGATAATTTGTTGAAAACTTACACATTTCATCAAAAAAGTCTGCAAAATCCACATTATTTAATAAAATTTTTGCATCAACTTCTGCAATTTTATAGTTATTTAAGAATCTTTCTAACTTAGCATCATATAATTCAGGGCAAGTATCAATTGCGTTTTGAACGAACTCATCACTAAGTCTTACTGGAGGTATATTTGGTTCTGTAAAATACTTATAATCAACTGCATCAGTTTTAACTCTCATCAAGACCGTTTCTTTTTTAGCTTCATCAAATCTTCTTGTTTCTTGTCTAATTTCTTGACCTAAAAGTAAGCATTCACTTTGTCTTTTAATTTCATAATCAATTGCTTTTTCAATGTTAGAAATTGAGTTTAAGTTTTTAACTTCAACTTTAGTTCCAAACTTGGTGCTTCCATATGGTCTAATTGAAATATTAACGTCACAACGTAAACTTCCTTCTTCCATTTTTCCATCACTAACATTTGAGAAAGTAACAATTTCTCTAATTTTTTCAACATATTTTCTTGCTTCTTCACCAGTTCTCATAACAGGACGAGAAACAATTTCAACAAGAGGGATACCTGCACGATTATAATCAAGTAAACTATAATCTGAAAAATGGTGTTGCATGCAAGTATCTTCTTCCATGTGAAGTCTTTCGATTTCAATTTTCTTCTTTTTGCCATCAATTTCAATTTCTAAATAACCATCACTTCCAATAGGACGTTTTTGTTGGGTAATTTGATAACCTTTTGGTAAGTCAGCATAGAAATAATTTTTACGATCAAACCATAATTCTTGATCAATTGTCATATGTAAAGCGTTACATACTCTAATTGCATTTCTTACTGCTTCTTTATTTAATGATGGCATAGCTCCTGGATAAGCCATATCTAAATAAGTAACTTCCGTATTTGGCTCTTTACCAAAAGTAATAGGAGCATTTGAAAACATTTTTGATTTTGTTTTCATTTCAACGTGGATTTCTAAACCAACAATTGCTTCAAAATTCATATGTTTTCCCTCCTATTTACTATTTCTGGCACTTATATTTGCAAGGCCAGTTCCGTTTTCAATTGCCTTTGCAATATTAAATAATTCGATTTCTTCAAATGGTTTACAGGTAAGATTTGCCCCAAATGGAAACCCATCTTTAAAACCAATTGGTAAAGTAATTGAAGGATATCCTCCAAAATTACCGATAGCAAGCCAGTTATCAGCAATTAAATATTCACTACTAAGTTTATTTGATGTTCCATTTACAAAAGGAGCAATTGAAGGTGAAGCTAAATTATAAATTGCATCGTAATCTTTAAAAATTTCATTAATTTTATCTACGAGTAAATGTCTAATTTTTTGAGCTCTTAAGAAAACTTCTTCTTGGTTTTCCGCCATCAATGCATAACTTCCTAAAACAAATCTTCTCTTAATAAGATTTGAGAAACCTTTTGTACGAGAATTAAACATAACTTCTTGATAAGATTTTCCACCATAATATGGACCAAATTTAATTCCATCTAAGTTAGCGTCATTACTTGTTGCCTCAGCTGAAGAAATAACGATATATGCAGGATAAATTGCTTTAAGTAATTTTTCATCTAATGAAACAAATTCAACGATTGCACCTTTATTTTTTAATTCGTTTATTGAAACGTTAAATGCATCATTTAAAATTGGATCTTGAATTGAATCATATATTTCTTTAATAACTGCAATTTTCTTTCCTTTAACATCACCGTTATAATCAAAATATGTTGATGGTCTATCTTTAAACGAATTTGTATAATCATTATCATCGTGTTTAGCTAAAATATCAAGCATTAAAGCTGAATCATCAACACTTCTTGTAAAATAAGCAACATGGTCTAATGAAGGAGAAAATGGGAATAATCCAAATCTAGAAATTAATCCCCAAGTTGGCTTAAATCCAACCAAACCAGCATTTGATGCAGGTTTTCTAACACTATCACCAGTATCACTTCCTAAAGCAAAAGGAACAATTGCATCAGCAACGCTTACTGCACTTCCACAACTTGATCCACCAATTAATCTTTCATGAGTTGAATCATATGGATTATAAGTAATACCTTTATGCCCGGTGGTTCCAGTTCCACCCATTGCAAGTTCATCTAAGGTAGATTTTGCAATTAAAATAGCGCCCGCTTCTTTTAAAAGTTTGATGACTGTTGCATCAAATAAAGGGATATAACCATTTAAAACATTACTACTAGCCGTAGTTTCATAACCTTTTGTTGAAAAATTATCTTTCGCTACATAAGGAATTCCATACATAATTTTATCTTCTGGAATATCTGTTTTTGATAATTCTTCAGCTAATTTTAAAGCGTCTTCCTCTAAAATAAGTTCAAAGGCGTTATCTTTATTTTCTTTTGCTCTTCTTAAAGCTTCCTTGGTTAATTCTAAAGGAGTGACTTCCTTATTAACTAAAGCTTTATGAATTTCATAAATCGTTAAATCTAAATAATTTTCCATACTAAATTACCTTTGGAAGTTTTACTTGACCATCTTTAATAGAGCCGGCATTTTTTAAAACTTCTTCCTTTGTAAGTGGAACACATGGTTCATCATCTCTTAAATAAGTTACTGTAACATCAAAAGGAAAAGTCATTGGTGTAACACTGTCAACACCATCAACTTCTTTCATCATTTCGAGTTGTTGAGTAATCGTTTCAAATTCATCTAATAAGTCATTATATGCATCATCATCCATATCAAACATCAGACGATTTGCTGCATCTTTTAAGACTTCTTTATCTACTTTTTTCATGCATTTCACTCCTTTTTCCCTGCAAATCTCAATTATTTTTTAAATTTTCTATAATTTCAGAAAATTCATCTTCACTCATAATTCTTACATTAAGCTTAAGTGCTTTATCGTATTTTGAACCAGGATTATCACCCACGATTACTAAGTCAGTTGCCTTAGAAACTGCTGATGAACAATGAGCTCCAAAATCTTCTAATAAATTAGTAACTTCTTTTCTACCAAATTTAGTTAATGTACCAGTAAGAACTACCTTCTTATTGAAGAAGAAATTAGTCTCATCAATAAGTGTTGTTCCCAAATACATCATATTAACTTTATATTCCTTTAAAGCATTAATCAAACTAATATTATTTTCATCGTGAAAATAATTATAAATTGATCTAGCTACAACTTCACCAATATCAGCAACTTTTAATAAATCATAAATGGTTTTTGAAGCTAAATTATCCATTGTTGAATAAAGTTTTGCTAATGTTTTTGCCATTTTTTCTCCAACTTCTTTAATACCTAATCCAAATAATAATCTTTCTAAAGAATTGCCTTTAGATTTTTCAATTGCATTAAGTAAATTATCAACTGATTTATATGACCATCCATCAGTTTTTAAGATATCTTCTCTATAATTTGAAAGACCATAAATTGAAGAAATATCTGTTAAGTAACCTTGAGCAAAGAATTGTTCGCAAACTTTTTCTCCAATTCCTTCTATATCCATTGCATCTTTACTAGCGAAATGGATTAAGGCTTCAATTTGTCTAGATGGACATTGTGGGTTTTTACAAAAATGCATTGCATCTATTTTTACAAGTTCGCTACCACAATCTGGACAATTTTCTATCATTTTAAATGGTAATTCATTGCCTTCTCTTCTGTTAATAATAGCGTTAACTACTTCAGGAATAATATCACCAGCTTTTCTTAAAGTTACATAATCTCCAATCATTAAGCCTTTTTCTAAAATGAAGTCTTCGTTATGTAAAGTTGCTCTACTTACTAAACTTCCAGCAACTCTAACAGGATCTAAAACCGCATTTGGTGTAATTTTTCCAGTTCTTCCAACTGTATAAATGATGTCAAGAAGTTTAGTAACTACTTCTTCTGGTGGAAATTTATAAGCTACTGCCCATTTTGGATTTTTTGCAGTATATCCTAAAATATCGTATTTATTAAAATCATTTACTTTTAAAACGATACCATCGATATCGTAATCTAAAGAATTTCTTTTTTTATTGTACTCTTGAACATACTTAACAATTTCTTCTTTACCTTTAATTACTCTATTTTCAGGATTAACTTTAAATCCTAATGACTTAATGTAGTTAATTGCATCACTATGTTTTCTAAATCCTAAACTTTGAGCATTTTCTAAATAATACCACCATGCATCAAGCTTTCTTGATTTAGCAATCGAAGAATCTAAATTTCTAATTGATCCTGCAGCTGCATTTCTTGCGTTTGCAAATAATGGTTCACCATTTTGTTCTCTTGCCTTATTTAATTCTTCAAGAGATTTTTTAGGCATATAAACTTCGCCTCTAATCTCAATATGTCCCATTGCGTTGATTCTTGTAGGAATTGAAGGAATTGTTAAAACGTTTGTTGTAACATCTTCCCCAGTGGTTCCATCTCCTCTAGTAGAGCAGCATTGGAGTACGCCATCTTCATATACTAAAGACATTGAAAGACCATCAATTTTCATCTCGGCTGAAAATTCAACTTCTTGATTTAATTCTTTTTCTGCTTTGCTAACCCATTCAACAAGTTCATCTTCATTAAAAACATCAGCAAGTGACATCATTGGAATGGTATGTGTAACTTTTTTAAACCCTTTTAATACAGTTCCACCAATTCTTTGAGTTGGCGAAGTAATTGTAATTAAAGAAGGAAATTCTTTTTCTAATGCTTGAAGTTGCTCCATTTTTTGGTCATATTCAGCATCACTAACACTAGGATTATCATCTACATAATATTCCTTAGCATATTTTTCAAGAAGTCTTACCAATTCTTCATGTTTAATTTTAGCTTCTTCTAGCGTCATCGATATTTTCCTCCTTACCATCTCCTATTTTAGAAAGTGTTGGATGATTTTTCATAATTTTTTTGATTCCGAAACTTACAAAATCTACTTCTACAATTATATCTTCAACTTTTAAAATAGTCCCCTCTCCAAATAATGTGTGTTTACATTTATCACCAACATTCCAAGTAATTCCGTTTGGTTTAATTGAAATTACATTTTCTTTTGTCGTATTTCTACTATTAAATTCGCTAAATGGTGAAATGCGGTTTCCGTCATCAAATCTATATGTATTGTGCCCTTTATATCTATCATTAAATGCTCTATAGCCTGTTTGTGAATTATTTGAAACAATATCAAGTTTTGCTTCGTTTAAGAATTCAGAAGGTGTTGCTGAAGATTGAGTTACATAAGAATAATCGGTGTTATAACTTATATATAATCCTTTCATTGCTCTAGTAAAAGCAACATAAGCTAATCTTCTTTCTTCTTCCATCCCATTTCTTTCTAAAACTGCTCTTTGATTTGGGAATACTCCATTTGCAAATCCAATAAGGAAAACATATGGAAATTCAAGTCCTTTAGCTGTATGAACAGTCATTAAAGATACAACATTACTATCGGCAATCTCATCTTGAGATGAAATTAAAGAAACATTTTGTAAATAATCATCTAAAGTTGCACCTTCATTATTTTTTAAATAAGTTGTTACATCATCTAAAAGTGCTTTTACGTTATCAAACCTATCGTCTTCGTTATCTTTATCTTGTTCTGCGATAAAAGAATAATAACCAATATCCTCTAAAAAGTTTTGTAATAACACAGGAATGTCTGAACTATCTTTAACCATTTGGTTTCTAATGGTATCAATTTTTAATAAAAGACTATTAAGTTTACTAATAAAATTACCTCTAATTTGAGTTTGATAGTTATGAATATCTCTTATATATCCAATCATGTGTAAATTATGTTCGTTAGCTTCACTTCTTAATCGATCAATTGTTGCTTCTCCGATTCCTCTCCTAGGAACATTAACTATTCTTTCAAAAGAAACATCGTCATCATCAGTTAAAAGAAGTCTAAAATAAGCTAAACAGTCTTTTACTTCTTTTCTTGAATAGAATTTTATACCGCCATAAATTTTATATGGTATCCCTTGAGCAGTGAGTTCATTTTCAATTTTTAATGATAAATAAGATGATCTATATAAAACTGCAATATCTTTATAATTAATATTTTGTTTAGGATTAACGAGGTTTTTGATTTCTTTTACGACTCCTTTTCCTTCTAAAACTCCATCATGATAAGCTTTTACTTCAACTTTTTTTCCAGCTTCGTTATTGGTAAATAAATCTTTTTTATATCTTTTTAGATTATGAGAAATTAAGTTATTTGCAGCATCTAAAATTGAGGTAGTTGATCTATAATTTTCTGCTAAGACAACAGTTCCAACGTCTTCAAAATCTCTATTTAAATTTAAAATGATATCTTGGTTTGCACCTCTCCAAGTGTAGATAGTTTGATCTGGATCTCCAACAACATAAATCATTGTTTCACTATTTGAAAGTAATCTTAATAATTTATATTGAAGATCGTTTGTATCTTGAAATTCATCGACTAAAATTGATTTATAACGATATGAATATTTTGCTCTTGTATTAATGTTTTCTTCTAAAATTTTGACTGCATAAATAAGTAAATCATCAAAATCTAAATAAAAACAGGAATTTTTTCTTTTTTCATACTCAACAAAGAAGCCATGAGCTTTGACTTCCATATCACTTAATAATGTAGCTTTATCAACATCATCTGGTAAAAGACCTTCGGTTTTCCATGCTCCAATCTTACTTAAAGAAAATTTTACGATATCATCGCTTTTTTTATACCCAAAATCAGCAGCAATATTTTTAAGTAAAGATAGTTGATCAGTTTCATCAATGATTAAAAATGATGATGGGAAGCCAAGTTCTCGAATTTCAGATCTTAAAAATCTTGCACACCATGAGTGAAAAGTGAAAATTTTTAAATCATCTGCTTTAACATAAGGAACTAATTTAACAGTTCTTTCTTTCATTTCTTTAGCAACTTTATTTGTGAAAGTAATTGCTAAAATTTCATAAGGACGAAGATTCATCTCCTCAATTAAATAAGCGATTCTATATGTTAAAACTCTAGTTTTGCCACTTCCTGCACCGGCAATAATTCTTAAATTTTGACTTTCAGAAGACACTGCTTCGTATTGCTTTTCGTTCAATTCGTTTTCAAATCTCATATTGAAAAATTATAGCATTTACACCCTTAGTTTTTAATAGTAAATGACTTAAAGTGCCAAAAATTTCACATTAAAATTTATTCAAAACATTGATTAATTAAATTCATCTCACCAACACTCTCGATGAATTCTTTTGAAGATAAAATTTGGTCTTTAAATTTTAATTTTTCAACCTTTAAAAAACCGTTATTAACTTTAACTATTACATAATTTCCGATTAAACTTTGAATTCCTCCATTGGGTAAATACTGCATGGTAATCGGTCCATCGTATTTACTGAATGTTAAAAATTCGACTTCTTCTTCTTTAAATTTTGTAAGGTATATAAAGTCTCCTCCAAACTCTATATCCTCATTAAAATTTATGTGTTTCTTCTTCATGTAATCAATAATATAAACCAATAAACTTGCTAAATCAACATATTTTTTAAAAATTCTTAAAAATCTTAGATTTTTGCATATAAACCATAGATTTTTAGGTAAATTTGTTCAAAAGCCTTTTAAATCTCAATTATTTTTTAGATTAAATTATTGGTATATTTAAATTTATTTGTCTTTATTTTAAAATATTTATGTATGATTGAATTCTTAAAGACTTTTGGTTATGGCTTTTTATATTTTATAGGCTTACCATTCATCTGCATTGGTTTAGTTTTTTATGGAATTTATCTTTTATTAATGTTTATTTATTTATCTATAAAAGGAATCATTCTTTTCTTTAGAGGTAAAAAATTAGACATGATTTTACCTGAAGATCAAAAAGCAGAAGAAATATTTTTAGCAAGAATCAATAATCGAGACAATCAAGTTTTAAGAAGTCAAGCTGCAATGGCTAATGCTGGTGTAACTTATAACACTATCAATCAATTTAATGTTAATAACGAAGGTGATTTATCAAAAGCAATTCATCAAGCTAACATGTTAAATAACATCGATGATCAAACAAGAGTTATTAATAATAACCACGAGGAAAATAATTAATTATGGCAAGCGAAAAGCAAAAGTTAACGACATCCACTATCACTAAAATTGTTATAACACTCCTTGTTATTGTTTTAAGTGTTTTCTTTATTTTTGGTTTAATTGGAAGAGCCTTACAAACTTTATTTAAAAATCAAGCAAGAAGAGTTGATAAGATGATGTCTAAATTAATTATTACAGGTGTAGTAAATAATGATAAAGACTTTACTCGTATTGCAAATAAAAAATCTCAAATCTTCTTCTTTAAGCATTCTTTTGCTCCTATATCCTTATTATTAATAGTATTTATAATGTGGGTTACATGTATGTCTATTAATAATTGGTCTGAAGGTATGTTCCCACTATTTGGAAGAATGCTTTATCCTTGGGAAGGAGCTCCTACTTATGTCGCTCCACTTGGTTTTGATTTTTCTAGTGTCACAGCAAATTATGTTGATATGTCAAATTGGTTTTCAATTATGACTTTAATTACAATTTTATTATTCTTCGTTGGTTTAATTTGGTATTTCTTTGAAGTCGGTGGATTTATCGCTAGACATTTAAGAATCCAAAAATTATCGAGAACTATGTTCTCTCAAAATCTTGATAATGTTGATTTATCAACTTTCTTAAGACCAACTAATCAAGAAGTTATTCCTTCTTCTACTATCACTCAACCAGCTACCACTAATCAAATTCAAAAGTAATTAATAAAAGTCTCATGATTGAGACTTTTTTATTAAAATAGATATTGACATCGTGTCATTATTTAAATAATAATTTTCTTGGATAGATTAAAAATTTATTAAAGGGGATAAAATTATGAAAATTTTAGTTACATACTTCTCAGCAACAGCTACAACCAAAGAAATCGCAAGAATGATTTCAAAAGAATTAAAAGCAGATTTATTTGAGATCGAACCAGTTGAAAAATACACCTCAGCCGATTTAAATTGGATGGATCAAAACTCTCGTTCATCTAAAGAAAATGCTGACCGTAAAACTCGTCCAGCAATTAAAGAATATCCTAAAAACCTCGATGAATACGATGCTATTTTGTTAGGATTCCCTATTTGGTGGTATAGAGAACCTCGAATTATAGATACATTTTTAGAAAATGCTAAATTAGAAAATAAAACAATCGTTCCTTTTGCTACAAGCGGCGGAACTGATATGGACGGAATTAATGTAACTTTAAAAAATGAATATCCACAATTAAAGTTTCTTAATGGAGAAAGATTAACTAAAAATACAGTTACTTTCTGGGCAAATAAAATTAAAGAAGAATTATCAAAATGAAAATTAAAAACGATGATTTAATAAAAAAGAGAAAAGAAGAAATCTTAAAAGCCTGTGCTTCTTTATATGAAGTTAAAAAATTTAAAGACATTTCTTTAAAAGATATTAGCGATGCAACTTCCTTTAAAAGAACATCTGTTTATAATTACTTCCAAACTAAAGAAGATATTTTTGTTTGTCTTTTAGAATATGAATATTCAATTTTTCTTAATGATGTAATTGAATTAATAGATAAAAACGAATCACTTTCTTTAGAAGAATACGCTCATGAAATAGCTACCATTCTTTCAAAAAGAGTAATTTTATTTAAGATCATTTCAATGAATTTATATGATATTGAAGATAAAGTTATTATGGAAAATTTAATACATTTAAAAGATACTTTTTATAAATGTATCGATGCTATAAGAATGTCAGTAAAAAAATATTTTAAGAAAATGAATGATCAAGAAATTGAAAATTACATTTATAGATTCTTCCCATTTTTAAATGGTTTATACGCTTACGCTTTTCCTTCAACTAAACAAATAGAAGCAATCAAATTAGCAAATAAAAAACCTTTAGTAACTAACCTTTTTGACCTATTATATACTTTTATTTACAATAACCTTATTTTTTATAAATAATTGAGTTTTGCATGGTTTTTGATTTAAAATATTGCTTTTTCTAATTAAAATTGCTTATGTGACAGCAATAATTTTCATCGTTTAATTTATGAAATTTAATCGCTCTTTTTTCTTTATTAAATAATGTTGATTTATCATAATCAACTTCAATTTCTTTTAAAGATAAGATAGATAAAATTCCTGTTCCTATAGCTTTTAAATAGCATTCTTTAATTGAAAAAATATTAATTATTGCCTTCGAAAACGAAGATGAATTTTGCACATATTCTTGCTCTTTTTTTGTTAATATTTTTTTAAATAATAAGTCTAAATTTAAGTTAGGTCTATCGTATGATTCTATATCTACCCCTAAATATTTATCATCACTAACTACGAGAATAATCTTGTCATTTGAATGAGAAATATTAAAAGTTATATTGCTATTTTTTAGGTATGGTTTTCCGTATGAATTCTTATCTAAATCATTTAAATTAAGTTTAATATTTAATGTATCAAAAGCTTTTTTTACCAATAAAAAAGATGCAATATGTTGTTCTTTTACTTTAGTATTTTTTAAATCATTTATCTTTTTTTGCACCTCAAAAGGAATAAAATCATCTGATTTAAAATCAATACTATTTAATCTTTTTATTGAATCAATAAAAACTCCTAAAATCATATAAAATAATTTTAAATTTTATAGAAAGAAAAATCATCAAAATTAAAAAAGGCATAAGCCCTTTTAATTTTGTTGAGTTTAATTTTTAAATTATTGAAGGGCGAATTCACCGTTAGGTGAAATGACTTGGCCTGTAACGTAAGATGCTTTAAGAATAAATTCAAGAGCAACTGCGACATCTTCAACGTCACCAATATATCCAAGAGGAATTGTTGATGCTAAGGCATTTAATTCTGCTTGGTTAACACCTCTAAGCATATCAGTCATGATCATACCTGGAGCGACAACATTAACTCTAACTCCTTTTGAAGCAAATTCTAATGCAAGAGCTCTACTTAATCCGATAACACCTGATTTTGCTGCACAATAATCTGCTTGATTGATGACGCCGGTCATACCACCAACTGATGATGTGTTAACGATGCAGCATTGATTTTCTTTTGAACTATGATTGACCGTGTATGGCATTACAAGGTGAGTCGTGTGAAAGAAGCTCACTAAGTTTGTAGCGATAACTGCTTCATATGCTTCTTTTTTGATATCAACCCAGTTACAGTTATTGGTGATACCTGCATTATTTACGAGTACATCGATGTTTTCACCAAATTTCTTAACTGTTTCTTTTACAAGGTTTTCACATCCTTCATATTTAGAAACATCTGCTTTAACTACTAATTTTTCAACTCCATATTTAGATGAAATTTCGTTTGCTAATTCATCTGATATTTTTTTGATGATTCAGAACGGTAATTGATAACGACATTATATCTCATTTCACCGAGTTTTATGAAAGAGCTTTACCAATGCCTCTGGATCCCCCAGTAATAATTGCTGTTTTAGCCATTATATATTCCTCCTTAAAACAACCTTAAGCATTATAGGTCTTTAAAAATTAGATATCAAAAATAAAGATTTTAAATTTTTAATGTTATTTATTATTTATATCGTCACTTATATATTCAGTTTTATAACCATTATTTCCACTTGGTCTAAGATTATTTGGATAAATGATATCTGTTTTTATATCGTTAGCAATATTTTGAAGTTTTTGTGAGATAAAAAGAGGGTTTTCAATATCTTCTAAAACAACTTTTTCATTTTTACTAACTAAATAAATATCGCCTACATGGCACATTTTTTCAATAATACCGACTTTAAGATTAACACTAACTAAACTATCGTAATAAATGCTAATAATTGTTGACCCAACAAAACCTTTTTTAACTATAATTCTTTTATTTGTAAAGGCATATTCTTCTAATTTTTGTTTTCTAGAAGCACTTATAATCCCATAAATCCACATCCAAAAAGGAGTTAAATGCATAAGGAAAAAAAATAATAAAAATATAATCATTCCAATAGGAAGTTCAACCTCACCAACTTGAAAGCCTAGAACCATTAAAGTAATAAAGCAGACATCAAAAATCAAAAATATTAAGCCAATAGAGGCTCCTTTTAAAACGGAATTTAAAATAAAAGATTTTCTTTTTGGTTTAGCTCTCCAAAGAATTTTTTCATCTCCTTGAAGGGCACTATCTAAAGTTTGGTTGTTAATATCTTCTGGAGGTGTAATAAAATATTTTTCATCGATTTTTTTCATAATCTTCTAGTTCCTTCTTAATTTATAATCATTATATTAATCTTTATTAAATAATGATAGATATTTTTAAATAAAAAACCTACAAAAATTAACTTTTTTCAAATAATATTGATGTTCTGCAGGGTTTTTGATTTGAAATATAGATATTTTAAAAAATAATATAACTTAATAAAACACATATAAAACGCTTAAAATTCTATTTATAAGAGACTATAAATTTATCGTTGCTCTTGATTAATTAAATCATGAGGTCTACAATTTTTTAGGTTTTTAAAAGGAGGAAAAATGATATGTCTAAATCAAAAGCATATTCAATTGTGGAAGGTATCTTATTAATTATCATTGGTATCTTAATGGCTTGCTCAATTGTTGAACCATCAATTTTAAATTACTTACTTGGAGGCGTTGCATTAATTTTTGGATTATTTTTATTTATTAAATGTGCAACTGAATCTTCAAAAGTAAATTTATTACTTCCAGGAAGCATGTTATCAGCTGTACTTGTTGCTTTAGGGATTGAATTAATGATCAACTATTTTGATTTTGTTGGTTTATTAACTCATGTAATTGTTTTAGCAATTTTAGCAATTGGTATTGTATTTATTCTTGATTCAATCATCAAATTTGTTAATAAAAATACTAAGACAGGTGTTGTTGAATTATTAATTGGTGCAATCTTAATAACATTTGCAATCTTACTTATGACAATTAATGAAATCTATAGCTACTTATGGGTAATTACAGGTATATTAATCTGTATTTATGGCGTTTATTATCTTGCTTACGCACTTGTTAAAAGAAAATAACCAAGAAAACATATAGATTTATAACAATAATAAAAGCTTTAGCGTTTGAGAGGTACCCCAAATCCTAGACATTAGGAAAGGGGTACTTTTTTATGAAATATTCATGGGAATTCAAACTTGAATGCGTCTACAAGTATAAAAAT
>CASFCL010000014.1 GCA_949293255.1 uncultured bacterium | reverse complement strand
GACCAGCATATGCACTAGGATATCTAACACCTAAAGCCTATAAAGAAATGTATGGTCCAAAAAATAGTAAAGTGTCTACAAAATGTTGACTAGTGCAAAATAATACTTTTGTTAATTGTAAAACCTTATTTTTTTATTAATAATTAAAATAATCTAATAATATTTTGCAAATATTTTGTAAATATTATAAAATAGTTTTATATTTAATAGTAAGTTGGAGAAATTTAGTGGACAATAAGAAAAACAATTTTAAAAGAGTAGCAGAAAATAGAGTTAATAAAATAATTAAATTAATTTCTTCTTTAGCTAATTTATCAAATACTTCTTTTTATGAATACACGGATGAGCAAATTGATGCAATTTTTAATGCTATCGAAGAAGAAACACATAAAACAAAAAGCAAATTCGATAAATCAAAAAAGAGAGGAAAAAAATTTAAATTATGAGAGATAATATTTTTTATCAAAATAAAATAGATTCTTCCTATATATACAATAAAGATTTTTTATTTTATGTTTTATGTAAAATTTTATATGAGAATAAAAATCTAGATTTTAAAAATATATGTGATAGATTAACTGAAAAATATCTTGAAACTATTAAACTAAGTCATCTTAAAAACTTACTTGATGAAAATTTTTCCTGTTTTCGAGGTAAATATTTTTTAGACTTTCAAACGGAAATGTTTATGAAATCAACGATTAAATTTCTTACTTTTATAGAAGAAATTAGTAAAAAATCAGAAGATCTTTTAGTAGGCATTTTAAGTAAATATATTTCCGAATCATGTGTAAGTACAATCGATGGAATAAAATATTTTTGTGCATATTTGTATAAAAAAGAGATATTAAATATTAATCAATGTGGTTCTTTATATTTAAATTCTTTATTATCTATCGATAAAAAAATAAAAATTATAGATGATCATGTAGTTAAAGTATGTAATGAATATAAAAATTTTCCCATCGATAAAGTAATAAATAATAATGATATTGTATATATTTTTTATATTAATAATATTAATACGGTAGAAGATATGTTGAAATTATCATCCAATAGTTTGGGAGTATTTTTTATAATTGATTTTGATAATATTATAGTTTGTATTAATCAAATTAGTCTTCACTTTTCGCAGCTATATAATAGTTCCATTGAAAAAACTTTTAATAAATTGTCTAAGATTCAATTAGATGTATTAAATTTAAGAAATGGATTTAGTTCAGGTGAAAAGAAAGTATTAGAAGAGATTGGACAACTGTTTAATATAACGAGAGAAAGAATAAGACAAATTGAATTAAAAGCGACTAATATTATAATTAATGAACAAATTACTTTTAAAAATACACTTATTTTTCTTTATCTACTTTTAGGAAAAAATGAAGAAGACTTTATTGGAGTAGATCAATTACTTAATTTTTTCAAAGATGAAACTTTAGCTAGAAAAATTATATTTTTATACAGTTTAAATTTAACTCAATATAGATATAACGATAATTATCATTTTATTTATGATGCATCAATAAACACAATAGAGGATATTGAAAGAAAATTGTATGACTTTTTAGAAAATTTTGTTTCAATTGAAACATATAATTCTTTACCATACTCCTTAAAAAAATTTGTATGCTTCAATTATAGACTTTCTAAAAATATTTATATAAGAAAAGGTCTTAGGGAATCTGATTTGATAGTTGAAATATTGGAAAAACATTTTCCTAACGGGTATAAAATAAGTAGCACAAGTGATTTCGAAAAGTTTATGAATGTATACACGAACGATTATGGTGGAACTAATATGTATACACAAAGAAATATATATGGAGCTTTTTCACGTATAGAAGTATGTTTAGTTGATAAAGGAACTTATAAAGTAAAAAGTCTTTGTGTTCGCCTGTCTGATGAACTTTTAAATAAAATAATAAATTATATTGTCACAGAAAATAAAACAATTTTTTATAGAACAATATATTCACAGTTTGAAAAAGAACTGAATAGTTTATCGGTTGACAATTCGTTTTATCTTAAAGGTATACTTGATCCTTATTTGCCAGATGAAATTATTACTAAAAGGAATTATTTAATGGTCAAAGGAAATCATATATCCAGTAGAGAGGCGATGAGGAGTTTTATTAAATCTTTTTCTAATATATTTTCATTAAAAGAAATTAATAATGAGTTTCCAGGAGTAAAAAATTATACAATTTATGATTTATTATATGAAGAAACCTCAAATGGACTCTTGTTTTTAAGTGACAAAAAATTCATATATAGCAGTAAAATAAACACTGATTTTGAAACATTTAATAAAATAAAATTAATAATTGAAGAAAATTTTGAAGTATTAAATTCTGATGTTATTTCTGTAAATAAGATTTATTCTAAGATCTCGCTTTTTCATAAAGAATTATTAACTAATCTAAAATATATAGGTAGTAGTTTTGACCTTTTCTCACTATTATCTTTTAAATTTAATGGAAAATACGGATTTAATAGACCATTAATATGCAAAGATATTAAATCCCAAACTAATATTCTATCAACAATTATAGACTATGCCTCTAAATTAAATCATTTTTCTTCAAAGACCATAAAAAAGTATTGTGAAAGAATGAATATTAGAGGGTTATACAGCTATTTAGAATTTATGGAAAATTTAAGTGATGAATTTGTTCAAACTAATGTCGATGAAATGATTTCAAAAACCGAATTAAATGTTTCTTTAACGCAATTAGAAAAAATTAGAGGAATTTTAAAGTTAATTTTAAAAGTTAATCAATCTTTTGATGTTTCGAAATTTAATGGTTTTTCTTTATTACCAACTATAAATGTATCATGGAATAAATATTTACTCGTTGGTATAGTAAGAAGCTATTTACAAAACGAATTCGAAGTTATAAATACTAAAAATACTTTTGATAAAACTAACTATATAGTAAGGAGGATTATATGAGAGATAATATTTGTCGGAGATTTCCAGGTAATAATTTTACTGCTGATACGGGGCTTGATACAGCTGATATCGAGACTTTTAAAAAAGACGCTATTTCTTCTCTTGCACGTGAAATTTGTCAAAATTCTATAGATGCAAAAGATAATGACTTGAAAGGTCCTGTAAGGGTGGTTTTTAAGTCATTTGAGATTGAAGGAAAAGCAATCCCCGGAAGAGACGCACTAATTGAACAAATTAATGCTTGTATTGAAACACAAATTGATAATCAAAATACAAAAATTGTTCAACAGCTTAATTCAATGTTACAAGAAATAAAAAAGGACAAGATAACGTGTTTAAGAATTAGTGATTTTAATACTACCGGACTTATAGGTGTTGATGGTGGAGATAATAATCCTCGGCATTATTTAATCCATGGCTCAGGTTTATCTAATAAAGGTCACACTAGCGGAGGTTCTAAAGGCATAGGAAAATTTGCAACTTTTGTTACTTCTTTCTTTAATACAGTTTTTTACTCAACAATAACAAAAAATAATGAAATTGGGTACGAAGGTATATGCAAGTTATGCTCGGCAAAAATTCCTGGTACGGAAGAAAAGACACAAGGTATAGGATATTATGGAAGTACAGATAGAAATTTACCAATAAATGAATTTTTCTCAATCGATAAGGACTTTTATAGAAATCCTAATCAATACGGGACAGATATATATGTAATGGGTTTTAAGAGCCCAACTAATTGGGAGAATGATATTATTGCTAAAATTTTGGATAGTTTTATGGCAGCAATTATTTATGATTCGCTAGAAGTAGAAGTAAATGATGTAAAAATAACAAAGAACAATTTAGAAAATATTGTATTATCAGAAAATTATTTAAAAACAAGAGCTAAAAAAAGTATTATTTGCCAATATAAATTATTAACAGACAATAGTAATCGATTCCAAGATATTATTACAATTGAGAATGTGGGCTCATTAAATTTCTATTTACTTGGGATGAAAAATGATGAGGAAAGTCTTGCTACTAATTCTTGCGTTATGATTCGATATCCCTATATGAAAATAAAAGAAATTAAAAACATTTCGACAGTTCCTTGTTGTGCAATGTGTGTTATTGAGGATGAAACTTTAAACAAAATCTTTAGAGATATAGAGAATCCTCAGCATACTGATTGGGAATTTAATAGAATTGATGATGAAACTATTAAAAGAGAAGTTACTGGATATTATAGGTTCATAGTTGATGAAATTAAAAATTTAATTATTAAATATTTATCTCAAAGCGATGAAACCAGTACCAATCTTGAAGGCGCCGAAGATTTTCTTGGGTATGACGAAATTGAAAAAGGTTCTGGAGAAGGAAACGGAAATAAAATAGTTGACAAACCAGAAATTTATAAAAAAGTAAATTCAAAGAAATTAAATTTAGATGTTAGTGTAGAAAACGAGTTTGGAGATGGAGCAGAATTTGATAATGGCGAGGAATCTAATGAAGATAATACAGAAATTGCATTACCTGATAGTATAAACTATGGGGCTTTCGGTCCTGTGAAAATAGGGACAGAAATAAAAAGTGGCAATTTGGAAAAAAATAATGAAAAACTTGTTACAAAACCTATAAATCTAAGTGATATTGTCTATAGATTTTATTGTACAGATAAGAACGAGGGTAAATATAATATATATTTTGAATCAATCTATAACGAAGAAAAAGTAGGTATTAAATTATTTTTAATTGATGATTATGGTAATAAGGAAGAAGTTAAATTTTTAGAATGTGTAAAAGATAACAAAAAAATGCCAATTATAAATGAAAACGAAATAATTTTATCAATTAAAAATGGTGAAAAAGTTTTATTGATGATTAAAACTAACCAAAATAATTATTTTAGCGGAGAGGTGAAAGCGTATGCGTATAGGTAAAAGATTATTTCCATATCCAATTTTAAATAAAGATCCGTTTTTATCACAATATAAAAAATCAACTTTTTATTTCGATTATCAGCAAGAACTTGTGGATCAAAATAATGCAATTTTATTTCATATAAATACAACATTGGATAACGAAACTTTGCTGAAACTAGTAGAGGAAAGAAAAGCTGAAATTAATATAGTAATCGAATGCCCTGAAACAATGTTTAGGAAAAAGTATCCTGTAAATATTGGCTTATCTGAAATTAAAATTTCTATTGGAAACTTTTCTGGAAAAGTCTATCTTCTTGGATTTATTATTGCGAAAGATAACATTTCTGATTTCAAATCAAGTGATTTCTTAGATTTTTATGGAGATATTTCTTTTGATATTGAAAAACACGATATTATTGCTACAGATATGGGGTTCGTTACAAAGGTTAATTTTGATCCTGAAGATAATGCAAAAAAATCTATTTTTCTTGTAATCAAAAATAATAATATTGATAAAAAAATAATGAAAATTGAATATGATTCTTCAAAAATTATTATCAATTTACCACCAGAACAATGGAATGCATATAACACAACAAAAAATTTATCAAATTTAGGAAGTATCTACTTTTCTATGTTTGCTATCCCGGCTTTATCTTTTTCTTTAAATGAATTATTAAAAATTAAGTGTGGCGTAGATACTTTGAGACTTGATTATAAATGGTTTGATGTTTTTGCAAAGAAATATGAAGAAATTGAAAAACATGAACTAAGTGATGATGAATTTGCTGCCCTTAATACGCTCGAAATATCACAAAAGTTGTTTGATGGAGCAGTTATAGATGCGATTGATGAAATTTTTAAGACAAATATAGTTTTACCTGGAGGACTTAATGATGTCGAAGATTAGAATTAAGTTAATGAAAGAAGAAGCTTATAAAACTTTGCAAAATAATTCAAAAGATGTTTTTAAATATATAAAAAAATATCCAAGCAAAGCTGTTTGGCTAAATGAATTTTTAGGATATGATCCATATATTGAAAAAACTTATAAAATTGATGATTTCGAACTTAAATATAATAAAAACTATAACGAAGTTTCCTGGGAAAACTCTTATACTATATATAGTCACCTTAAGGAACTTCCAAGATATATTCTTTCGAATAATTTGTTTTGGGCTTGGATATTATTTGAAAAATTTTATAAACAAGCACAAGTAGCAATAGAATTTAATCCTTCCGTAATTTCGACTAGGTGGTTAATTCGCGTCTCAAGAAGAGATTTAATGTTAGGAGTTGCTAGCCGTCAATTTTTTAAGATTGATGTTTCTTTTGCTGAAGATGAAAATGATAAGTATTCCTACTCTAAGTTTATTATTGATAATCATAATCCTTATAAGAATATAGCAATGAGAAATATTGGTATGCTAAAAAATGTTGCCTTACCTTATTTTAAAATTTGTAAAGAGGCATATGAGAAATATAATGTAATTTTAAATGATAAGTTTTGTAGTTCGTTAATGAAAGAAGCTTCAAAAATTGGTAGCGTTATGCTCATTGAAGATTTATCAGAAGAAGAGGTTTATGATATTTTGAGCAAAAAAATGATTGAATTAATCAAAGAGACCAAGTAATTTTATTAATCCTATTTATATGGTAAAAATGAGGATATATAATATTAAATTATAAAATTTTAAAAATTACTTATGAAATTTCTTCATCTAGCAGACATACATTTAGGTTCTAAATTAAATGATTTAGAACAAGAGAAAAGAGAAAGTAGAAATAAAGATATCTTTAAAGCTTTTGATAATGCAATCCAATATGCTAAAAATAATAGTATCGATTTAATCCTTGTTTCAGGCGATCTTTTTGATAAAGATCAACCTTCAGTTAAAGTAAGAAATGACTTCTTAAATAAGGTTAAAAATAATGAAGAAATCTTCTTTTTATACATTTCTGGTAACCATGATAAGAAAGATATTTTTTCATCTTTAAGCACCGAAATCCCTGCTAATTTCAGGTTATTTGAAGAAAAATACACAACATTTACTCATAAAAATGTTAATTTTGTAGGGTTAAATTACTCTTCATCAATGTATAAATATTTATATGATTCACTTAAATTAAATGAAAGCGAAATCAATGTTTTAATGCTTCATGGAGAAGTAATGCAAGGTGAAGCAAAAGATAAAATTAATTTAAAAAAATTAGTAGGTAGAAACGTTGATTATCTAGCTTTAGGTCACATCCATCAGAATGAAATTGGTAACATTGATGAAAGAGGAATCTATGTATATCCAGGATGTTTAGAAGGTAGAGGTTTTGATGAATTAAATAAGAAAGGATTTTATGAAGTTGATACTGATGATATTAAAAATCCTAAATTTATTATTAATTCAATTAGAACAATCTATGAAGTTTCATTAGATATTTCTAATATCGATAATGACGATAAATTAATAAAAGAGATCGAAAAGAAATTAAAAGAATTAAATATTTTAGAAAAAGACTATGTTCGAATAATTTTAAAAGGAACATATAATCCAGATAATGAATTCTTTAAAAAAGATTTAGATGAAATAACAAGTTACTTTAAAGAAAAATATTATGTTTTTAAAATCAAAGATCAAACAACATTAATCTATAATCTTGATAAATATAAAGACACTCTCTCATTAAAAGGCTACTTTATTGATTCAATTTTAAATGATGATAGTTTATCTCAAGAGCAAAAAGATGAATTAATCAAAGTTGGCTTAAGACTCATCATAGAAAAGGATAACAATTAAATATGTTTATTATTAAAGAAATTAACATCGAAGGATTTGGTAAGTTTAGTAACTATAAACATACTTTTAATGATGGATTAAACTATTTTAATGAAGAAAACGGTTGGGGAAAAACAACAATTTCTAACTTCCTTTATATGATGCTTTATGATATTGCTAATTCTAGAATTAAAGCTGATAAAGACTTAGTAAAACAGTATTGTCCTTTAGAAAATAAGAAAATCTATAAAGGAACAATGAAATTTGAATTTAATAATAAAGAATATACAATCATCAAAGACTTTAATAACAAAGAAGTCCAAATATTAGATTCTAATAGTAATCCTTTAGTTAATGACTGTAAAATCTTTAAAGACTTTAACGCTATTGGAGAAACAATCTTCTCTTTAGATGCTTCTTCTTTTAAAAAGACTGTTTTTATTGATAATGATTCTTTAAATGCTAAATATGATAAAGATGCCTCTTTAAAAACAAGAATCTTAAAAGAAATTGGCTCTATTAGTGATGTTAAAGGCTATGAAAATATCATCGAAGAATTAGATGAAAAAATTAAAAAATATGCTCCAACTGGTAAAAGCTCTTTAGCTAAAGAAAATAGTGAAAAAATTAAAGAATTAAAGAAAGAAATTGGTGAACAAAGCACAATTAATAACAATCTTTTTAGCTTAAAAATTGATAAGACAAATAAAGAAATTGAATTAAAAAATAAACAAGATGAGCAAAAAGACGTTGGAAAACAGCTAGAAAATGCTAATTTAATAGGAAAAAGAGATGCTGTAATCGAAGATATTAATGATAGAAAAAAACATATAAATGAAGCTCAAGTTGAACTTAATGATTTAAAAAAGAAATTTAATAATTTAAGCATAGATGAGGTTATTAAAGATCTTAAAAATCTCGAAGTTTTAGTTAGCGAATATATAGTTAATCAACGAAATAAAGATGATTTAGAGCAAACAATAATTAACACTCAAGAAGACTTATCTCGTTATTTAAATAATTATGGTTTAACTTTAAATATTCCTACTCATGAAATTTATGATAATTTAAAAGCTAAAATAAATGAATATTCAAGATTAAAAAACGAAAATGAAAGAAAAGAATTTTTAATCAAGCAAAGTCAAAATCCTTTATCTACAGCTAAACAAGATAATAATAAGAAACTAATAGTTATTATTCTTCTAATAGGCTTAATTTTAGTTGCGGGAATAGGAATAGCTATTTATACACTTATTAAAGATTACATGAGTGATTTAGGAACGATTATATACTTTGTTATATTTGGAGCTATCACTCTTATTAGTGGAGCAATAGGAGCATATCAACTTATTAAAAAAGATCAAAAGCAAGATGAAATAAATCATATAGAAGAAAATAATCAAGATTTAGAAACTATTAATCTAACATCTTCTTTACTTGAGATTTCATCAATCTTTAATAAATATAATATCAATATTACTATAGATTCTAATCTTGATGAACAATTAGAAAAACTAAGAAAACATATAGATTACATCAATAGAAGAAATGAAAAGATAAAAGAAGATAAAGGCAAGATTAAAGAATATGATGAAAATATCAATTATCTAGAGTCAGAATTAGATAGCATCTTTTCTAAATATGATCTTGTTAGTGATGAATATAACTTAAAACTCAATGAACTTAGAAGTTTATCAGCATCAATTCAAAATAAAGAATCGAATTTAGAATTTGATAGAAAACAACTTGAGAAAAAAGAATTAGAGAATCGAGCCCTCTTTAATAAAACAATGGGTAAAACTTCGTTAAGTGTAGAAGAGCTTAATCAAAAACATTCTACCTTAATTAAAGAAATTGACTCACTTAAAGATGATTTAAGAGAAATTGATTCAAAGATCAAAACTTCTGAAGAACTAATTGATGAGATATCGAATAAAAAAGATGAATTAGAAGATAAGAAAGCATTAGAAGAAGACTACAAGAAGAAACATGCTTTCTATACCCTTTTAAAAAGTAAGTTAGAAGAATCATATAAATCTTTACAAGATAAATATCTATCTCCAATTAATAACTCTTTATCTAATTATATTAATGTTGATAATACATTAAATACCTTCTCATTAAATAAAGATTTAGAATTTACATACTCAACAAGTAGTATCTCTAATAAAATAGATTCATCATATCTATCAAATGGATATCAAGACTATGTTAATTTAGCCATTAGATTTACAATACTTGATAGTTTATATAAAAACGAAAAAGTATTAGTAATATTAGATGATCCATTTGTTAACTTAGATAAAACTAGATTAGTAGAAGTAAAAGATATCATTAAGAATCTATCATCAAGATATCAATTAATTTACTTTACCTGTCATGATTCTAGAAAGATTGATTAATTAGTCTTTAATATATAAGTAACTTTATTTATTAACTTAATATCAAACATCTTAAATATAATACTGTAATGTCAAAGAACAACTCTTGTATTAACAAGAAAATAACTAGCTAGGAAAGAAGATAAAATTATTACCCCCTTTAATAACAAGATTGCTTTAATTTTAAAAATTTACCAAAAAACTTTAAAAATATTTAAAAATTTTTTCACCTTTTTTCTTTTATATTTTTTAATCATGTAATTCGGTATTTATTGATATTTTTAGTGGTAGTAGTGATAAAAGAGCTATTAAAACATCAAAAAGGCTAATTTAAGGTTCATTTAAAGTATCTATAAATCCTTTTGTATATAGGAATCTAATATTAAAAATAATTGCCCCAATAATTTTTTGATATGTTTTTTTGCTTTAAAGTGGGTTTTCATAGCAAAAAATGACCAAAAATCTGTAAAAAATTTAAGATTTTTGCATTTTAAAAAAACTATATGAATTATGAATTCTATAAAATAAACTCTTCTTTTCCTTATATATTTTTTTTGACTCTGTCAAAATACATTAAAATGACTAATCAACACTTGTTCATTAAATGATAAATTGTTCAAATTTGCCCAAAAAATGCCGATAACGCAGGGAAATATTGGAGATTTGCAGGGTTTTTTAAAGCTGAATTTTGAATTCTTGTTTTCAGAGAGAAATAAATTGACTTTTTTTGATAATCAAAAATAAGAGTAAAAATATAATCTCAATATAAGGGAAAAATAGGAAAAATCAAAAAATGTTTGACACGGCGGGGGGGGGTGTTTTTAAATATCCCTGCATAAAGGAGGATAGGAAATATGCATAAGAAATTTACTGCTTTTTGTTTACCTGTCTTAGGAAGTTTAGTCATTGTCGGGGCTGGATTTTCTGCATGGGTATTCAATAGCGAATTAAGTGCCACTTCTTCTGTAGATGGCGACATAGATGTCACACCTGTAGAAAGTGATTTTATTGTCTCATTACTTGATGGCAATAATAAGGATGCTGTTATTGCTAAATCGAATAGTACAGTTTCCAACAGTTTGTTTTTAACTCTTGATCAAGGTGGATTTGATGCTGATGGTACAGTCGTTGACAAAGGAATTACTTGGGGTTATGGAGCAAATGCTGATGATGTTAAGCCTTTAACTAATGTTAAATTAGAATTTAGCTTTGCTGATAATTCTAACCTTAACGCATTATTCCAAGCTAATGATTTAGAAATTGAATATACTGTTAAATTAACATTTGGTGGAAAAATTAACACAACTTATGTTGTTATGAGGGACCATACTGATAATACTTTCACTGATACAACTGTTGGTGAGTATAACGCTCCAAGTGCTGTTGTTGCTACAGTTGAAAATTTAGATTTAACTTTAAAGTATGTATCACACAATGAAAAAGGTGGCAAACCAACTTCAACCACTGAACACTCAGCTATGATTAAAGCTCTTTATGGTGAATCACCAGTCGAACATACAAATGGTGCAGGTGCAACCATTGAAGGCGGAGTTAAATTAGAAATTACTGCATCAGCAAACTGGACAGCAAAGTAAGATAATCAAGAAAACTAATTAACCAATGATTTTCCGTGGTATAAAGACGTTCTTTATTCCACTTCTAGCATTTACCAGTTTAGTAGCAACTGGATATGCGGCTTGGGTATTTACTTCAGAGATGACAGCAACTTCTGTCATCTCTGGAGAAGTGTTAGTTACAGGGGTTACCAATCTTGGAAGCATCGAAGTTAAATATGATGATACTTACCATAACAAAGCATACACATTAGTATTTGAGTTAGGTAAAGAAGATCAAATCGGTGATGAAAATTATGGTGTAACTTTATATCCAAGTATTACGTTCAATTTCAATAACTTCCAGATGCCTGAAAGTGGATATGCTTACTATTTATCTTACACTTGCTACTATAATGCAACATATGGAACGAGTAATACTCAATCATTATTTCCTAAATATGTAACATTAATAGATGCAGCATCAACAGGAACAATAGATGATGCAAATTCTGCTTACAATGGTAAAAACTTTATAACTAGTGCAGAGACTAGATTAGATGTTAGCGGAGCTACACAAGTAGCTACAACCGACAACCGCTACACAAAACAATATTCTAACTACTCTCCTAGATTTAAATGGGTAAACGGAAGCAAACCTAGCACTAACGTTCAATATAATAACTTCCTTAAGGAAGTTGAAAATTCTAGAAGTGGTGGAGATTCGTTTGAAATTGTATTAACAATTACATATAAGCAAATACCATAGAGAACAAACCATCTTCGTTGTTCTCTATGGTACAAAACTTATAGGTAATAAGATTTAACTAAAAGATCTATAAAAAACAATAAATTTAAAATAAGCTAGACGTTAAAAATATGAATTAAAATTCATATTGTAGCTTATTGTTTTGTATACGCAAAAATAAGAAAGGAGAAGAAAAATGAAAGGAATATTCAATATATCTAAAAGATTTAGAAGTTTCTTTTTTAGCATGTTAGCTATTATTTTCGTTTTTGGTGTCTCTATTTCTATAGCTTATGGTGAATGGTTATTTGATCTAGAAATTACAAATACTGATATTGATAAAAACGACATTCACCCTACATTTAATGCCGATCCAATCAGAGAAAACACCATTTTAAACGATGGTCACGATGTTTATGATGCAGGTACCCAATATTATGATGTCTATTTTATGGCTCAAAATGTTTCTACCTCAGTTTTCTTAACAGAAAGTGGCACAATGAATGGTGAAACTAATTATGTTTTTAAAACTGATAGGACACCTTCTTATTATAATGACATAGTCGATTCAGATGGCATACAAGTCGCTATGGCTTATGGAACATTTAAAGAAGAAGGCTCTACAAAAGGTAATCTTGGTGCTTTATTAAGCAAAGACTATTTAAATCAAGATTTTAATAGATATTTTAAAAGATTTAGAAACGTTGCTGAATTAACAACAACTCAAATTGATGCTTTAGGAACTCCTGAATGTTTCCTTTTTGATAGTCAAAGTAACGATAATCCTAACGATAATCCTAATCCCTGGAAGAACTTATGGCCACTTAGCTTTTTATGTTGGACACCAACTGTAGTTAGTGATTTATATAACAATTCAGAAAAAATTAATGATTGGACTAAATCATATGATCCATTTTTTGATGATGTTTCAACTACAAGACCAACTGATGATACTGATAACGAACAAACAAATTATGACAATTATTATCAATATTTTGATGGATATGAAGGTTTAACAAATTTTGCTCAAGTTACTGGATGGTTCCCGCCAGATAATGACACAAGTTTTACAACTTTCTATACCAACACAGTTTTAAGTAACTACGGTAGCAATGCAATTTATGTTAATGGTAGAAAATCAATATTTGTCTATCCTGTTTATACTGTTGGTAAGAATTATGTTGATAACGCCAAGGCAGTTGACTCAATAACAATAGGAGAATATACAACTAGTGGAGATTTTAAAAATCCAAAACACCTTGCTTATGATGGTGCTTTAACCAGTATGTTAAGAGAGTTTTTGAACTCAAATACAAGTTCTCTTTCGTCATCTGGTCAAACTCGTTATAGTGTTTATGCTCATAATAATGTTGTCTTTGATGCAGCCCTTATAAATGATCCAAATAGAAATAGATTAATTATTCGTAATGACGTTGATAGAGTTAATGGCTCTTGGTCTGGTGAAAATCATTTAATTCAAGAAGGTTTTGATTTATATAGTGTTGGAACAGGTAGATTTAATATTTATATTGTTGTTAAAGAAGGGTATAGACATGATTCATGGTTTGTTAAACCAGATGACGACCCTCCTTTTGATTCGTTTTCAGAAATTTCAAGCAGTGAACAAAAAGCCATAATTAATGCTTTTAGGAATAATGGATATGGTCAATACGCTTATATTAATGGCGAAAATCAACGTTATTTGTCATATGAAAAAGTTCGGTCTCGTCATCATTTCTATAGCGACTATCGTGACTATCTCATCTACTTCGAACGTGTCTATGATTCTAGACTTGTTGCAGGTCCAACAGCAATGGTTGACTATGAATCACAAGCATCAATTGATGCAACCTTTACTCGTAGAGGTAATGGAACTTCTTTATTAAAAGGTGATAGTAAAGATAGATATAGATTAAGAAATGTTAGATTAAATAGTGAAACTATAATTCATTATGATCTTCCAAATTATACATATACTGATAGTAATGGAAATGAACATACATACCGTCTTACTTTCCCAGGAAATTATTTTGGTGTAATGGTTCTTCCTGAATATGATTTTAAATATACTTATACAATTCCTAATGATGATACTGATGATGATACTGAATATATAAGAGAAGATGATACAGGAAAATACTATACTAACACAGACTTACGTATTACCGATGCAATCTTACCTGAAATGAAAATTGGTGATGTATTAAATTATGAATTTAGAGGTAGTACATATTTTTCAAAAGCTGATACAGCTGATTTAAGTGAGAATGGAGTTATCTATATTGAAGAAATGGTTAATGGAACTCTTCAATCTACAAGATATACACTTGCTAGTTTTAATGCTAATGGAAAAACATTTGATCCCGAATCATTTGTCTTAATTAAAGCTAAAGAAAGTGGAAACTATACAATCGAAGCTTGGATGCAATATGAACAAAATAGTAGCGGAAGAACAGTTTTATCAAACATCATCTTCTGGGGTTATCGATTAACAAGTTTATTTGTAAATATTGTCACTCCAAAAATGACAGCCTTAGATGATTTCTTAGGCTACAAAGGCTACGATGAAGAAAGTGGCTTACAAGATAATAACTTTATTAATACTGATATATATGAATATAGTAAACACGATTATAGTGATGGTGCTCATGCAAGTGGAAGTGATGTCTATTCAAATGGAACAAAAACAATAACACTTTCTGATATTTTAAAGTCTCACACCTTGCGAGATTATGTAACAGGAAAAATATACACGTCATCGACAATTAATCAGCTGTATATGGATAGAAATTACGTATTAATCTTAGAAAAAAATGGTTAAAGGAAGTTGATAACTAGAAGAAAATCAACAATTAAATGAACGAAAGAGTGGGCAAAATTATGGAACATTTAATTAAATTAGTAACGACTGCAGAACTTGTTCAGTCAATATCATTATGGGTATCAATAGCTGTTATTATCCTTCTTTTTATCACACTTTCTTCTTCCTTTTATATTTATTATAGATACTATCGTAGATGTATCGATCATGAACTTGAAGATGAATATATTAGAAAAGAAATTAAAGGTGAAAACAAAAAATTCTTCAGAAACTTTGAAAAATTAAGAGATGATGAAAATCTTTCTAAAGAAGCAAAAGTAGAAGAATATAGAAAAGAATTATTACTTGATCACGTTGCTAAAAAAATGCGTATTAAAAACGGTTTAAAGATTTTAGCTAATACCGTTTTAGTACTTACTTACATCGTCTTTATCTTTGCAATGACTTTTGCTTTATATACAAGAGCAAGTGGAGAACAATTCTATTTAGGTGATACATCTTATGTAGTTATTCAATCAGGTTCGATGGATGAACCAGTTGAAACAAATACCTATATTCAAGATAATAACTTAACCGATCAAATTAGAACTTACTCTTTAATTGGTCTTGAAAAAGTAGAAAATGAAAGTGACATTGAACTTTATGATATCGTTGCCTATTACAATAATGAAGGCGAATTAATTGTCCATAGAGTCATCTCCATTCAAACTAACGATCAAGGAGAAACAACCTACACTCTTAGAGGTGATGCTAACTCCTTTACAGATGATATTGAAAGAGCCTTAACCTTCGATCAAATCGAAGCAAAATACAATGGATTCCAAAATTTTGGATTAGGTATTGCTATCAATTATGCTAGAAGTAACATTGGTATTATTACTATCTCATTAGGTCTTATCTTAATTGCAGTTTATGATTTCTTCGATATCATTTTAGGTAGAAGAATCAATATTAGAAAAGAAATTCTCTATCCAATTATGGATGAAGAAAATATCAATGAACTTGGTGGATATATCGAAAAAGTAGCTGAAGAAGTTGAACAAACTGAAGAAGTTATCAAACAAATTCCAACTCAAGAAGAAATTTCTCAAGTAGCAGTTGAAGGTGTAGAAGAAGTTCAAGAAGAAGCAGTTAATGAAGATGTGGTTGAAGAAGTCTTAGAAACTTTAGAAGAACCTCAAGAAGAAACATTAGAAACTTTAAAAGAAACTAAAGCTGCTTCTCAAACTGAAATTATTGAAGAAGAAGATAAAACTCTTATCGCTCCAATTCCAGTTACCGTTCCTCTTGAAGGAGAAGAAGAAACCAAAAAACCTCGTAAGAAGATGGTTCCATTCGTCAAAAAACTTGCCCGAATTGACGATGATCTTAAGAAAAAATATGAAGAACTTAGAAATTACTGTCTCTCTTATGGTTTAAAAGAAAGAATTTCAGTTCCTTATAATACCTTTAGATTAAAGAAAGTTAGATATGTCGTCTTTGCAATTAGAGGAAAAGCATTAATCTTGCACTTCGCATTAGAATATAAAGATTATGAAGATTCTCCAATTACTGTTAAAGATGATTCAGTCAAAGTTAAATATGAAGATGTCCCAGTCTTATTTAGAGTAAAATCTAATTTATCACTCAAACGTGCCTATATCTTAATTGATGATACGATGGCAAGAGCCAATATTGAAAGAAAATATGACTTCGTATCTTTATATAAAGATGAGCAATTAGATGATACAGATGATGATAATTTAGATCTTGATATCGATTACGATGATGAAGAATATGAAGAGTATGAAGAAGAAGTAGTTGAAACAGAAGAAACTCAAACTCCTTTAGAAACTGATGTAATTCCTCTTATCGTACCAGTAGAAGAACCTGCTGAAGAAGTTGAAGAAGATTTAGAAGATGATGATGACGATGATGAAAAAGAAAATAAAGAAGAAGCCATCGAAATCGCTCCAGATGGAATAAGAATTAAAAAACCATTTGTCAAATTCATCACAAGACTTGAAAACTTAAATGAAGATTTAAAACTTAAATATCAAGAACTTGTAAATTATGCTGAATCCTTTGGATTAAAAGGAAGAATCTCAAGAACTTGTATGACATTTAGACTTAAACGTAATAAGTATCTTGTCATTCAAATTAGAGGTAAAGCCTTAAAACTTCACTATAACTTAGTTGAAGCTGACTTAGGTGAAGATAATAAGATCCCAGTAAAAGATCATTCATCTAAATTAAAATGGGTATCAACTCCATTATATTTCAAAGTTAAATCAGACTTATCAATTAGAAGAGCTAAAACTTTAATTGATATCATGATGAATAAATTTGGAATAACTCAAGTTACCCCATTCTGGTCAATACTTGTTAAACCATTAGAAACTGTTGAAGAAATTAATACCGAAGATAATGTCGATCAAGTCTTTGGAATTAGTGAAACTATTGAAGAAACAACTCCTAAAGTAGAAGAAACTACTGATGAAGTAACTAATGAAACAGTCGAACCAGTCGAAGAAACTAGTGAAACTACTGACGAAGAAACATCTCTTGAAGATGGTGAAAACGTAGAAGAAGCTACTGAAGAAGTAGCCTCTGAAACTGAAGAAACTATTGAAGAAGTAGCTGAAGAAATTACTGAAGAAGGAATTTCAGAAGATGAAGTTTCTAGTGAAGAAGGTCCTCAAGATGTAGTCATCAAAAAGAAACGTAATCCAGTAGTTAAATTCAGAACTAAACTTCAATCTATCGACCCAGACTTACTTAGAAAGTATGAAGAATTAACAAAATATATTGAAGAATATCCATTACACGGAAGAATCTCTACAATGGGTCATTCATATAGACTTCATACAATTACCTACATTGTTATTCAACAAAGAGGTGATGCACTTAGACTTCATTTCAAACTTAATCTTGAAGATCTTGGTGAGGATAACAAGATTCCAGCAAAAGATGATTCTAAGAAAGTTAAGTTTGCACTTACTCCATTAATGTTCAAAGTTAAGAGTGATTTATCACTTAGAAGAGCTAAAGAACTTGTCGATAAGACAATGGAAAAAGCTAATATTTCTAAAAAATAATAGCCATTAAAATTAAAGACCTACCAAGAAAAAACGGTAGGTCTTTTAATATGAAAAGATTATCTTAATTTATAAACCTTTAATAATATTTTCTATATCAAAAAGATCATATAATTCATCTTAAATTATATTACCTTTTTTAACTAAACTACTTGTTAAAGAAGAGGTGTAGCAAAGACTATAACCATTACGATGAAGTATTATCTAAATAAGATAAAGCGATAGTGATATTTTCATTAAATTCTACTTTATAAAAGAATCCAAAACCCATGTAGGTTTTATCTTCAGTAAAATATTCTAATAAATCACATATAAAATATTTATCGGGTGGTAAAGGATTTATTTCTTCATCAGTTAAAATAGATTCAGTTTTTAAAATTTCCTCATAAAATTCATAACAAAGTTTAGATAATTTTTCTGACAAATCTTTTTCTATTGTGATTAAAGGATGAGTATCGTCTTCATTAAAAGTTATATAAGAAAAACTAGCTAGAGCTAATTTATTATTAGTTTCACAAGCAACAAGTAGACCAACTAAAGAACAAACTATTAATAATTTATTTGGTATTTTCATTTTTTAGACCTATATAAGTAGCGGAGATGAAATATTTAGTGTCTACATAATAATTACCTAAATATCCTGGAGCATTATAGTTATAGTGAGTAATTATATAATTTCCTCCATATCGATCAGCGCTATAACCAATTCCTAAAACAAAGGGTGTTAATTTTTGATTTGGAATATTTAAATTAACGATAGCTGGATTTTTACATTCGGAAATTAAATAAGTATATAAACGAAAATCTAAAAATGTATATCCTCGATAGTCACTATATCCTTTAGATTCTAAATAAGTGTGATTCCATCTTCTATATCTTTAGTATAAGTTCCTTCGTATCCATCGCTAGTTTTCATTAAAATTGATAAATCAGTTATTAAAGAATTAATGGTAGTAGAATCATTTTCATGCTTAAGAGCTAATTCTCCTTCAATTAAATTTGTTAAAGATGAATATCAATCATAAATAGATAATAACATCATAGCTGATACTGGAGCACAAAAAATTAACTATAGGGCTATCTGGATAATTAAAATATTCAGGAACATCAACTAAATAAACTGAATTTTGAAAGGTATTGGTTTGAGAGAATAATTGTTCATCTTTAATTAATCCTAAAGGAGTTTCTAACATCATTGCTTCATTAGGATTAAACTTAAATTTAGGACGATATGATAAATATTTTTCATCGATTGTAGTAGGATAAGTATCAGAGAATATTGAAATAATTTTTGATTGAATCATACTTTTGAGGAATATATTTTCCATCATAGAAGAATTCAACATCATTTTTTTAGCGATAAAATATCCAGAATAATTTGTATCAGTGTATTGATAAATTACTTCATAATTATTATTCAAATATTCTAAATTAAAAGCATTTTTATAAGTGACATTTTTTATCTTCACTTTTAGAAAAACTATCAAGTTTATCTATAAAAGAAGGATTATCTAAAGATGAAGAATTATCAACTTCACTAAAAGCTGCAGTTAAAGAAGTAATTAAAGTTACTATAAAAAATACTGGTATTATCTTTTTCATGTATTGTTTATACAAGTCTATAAATTTTTAAAAATACCATAGGGAAGAAATTATAAATATTAGGGTCAAAAAGTAAAACGTTAGGTATAAATGATAGTGGAGAAAAAATAAAATTTCTCAAAATATGTGAATTTATTATATATAAATGACAAATTTTAAATATTTATGATATTTTTTATTAATTGTAAATATTTAGTGTAAAATTAGTAGATTTTTATAAAAACAACTGTTTTTAATTTACATTTCTATGTTGCTTTTAAATACTTAATTTATTAAATTAGAGTATGATGAAAATCGCCATTGTAGAAAACGAAGAAATTTATTTAACAACAATGTTAGATTATTCTAGAAGGTTTCAAAAAGAAGAGAAAACTAAACTAGAAATTTTTACTTATACCAATGGTAGTGATTTAATTAGTGAATACAATAATGATTTTGATGCGATCTTTATGGATATTGGGCTTCCTTTAATTGATGGAATGGAAGTAAGTAAAAAGATTAGAGAATTAGATGATAAAGTTTTAATTATATTTGTAACTAATTTACCTCAATATGCAATTGATGGATATAAAGTTGATGCTTTAGATTTCTTACTTAAACCAATCAGCTATACAGATTTTAAAGTAGAGATGAAAAAGATTGAAAGAAATTCATCAAATAAACAAAAAGATTTCTTGTTAATTAACAATAAAGGTATATTAGTTAAAGTTTTATTTAATACTATTACTTATATAGAGGTTATGCATCATGATATCATCGTTCATACAGTTAGAAATGAATACAAATATCGTGGAACTTTAAAAGAAGTAGAAGAAAAACTTGATAAATCGATTTTTTCTAGATGTAACAATTGCTTTATTGTTAATCTTGGATTTGTCGAAAAAATCGATAAAAACATCGTAACACTTGAAAGTGGAGATAACTTAGAGATCTCAAGAAGTAGAAAAAAACCATTTTTAGATGATTTTACGATGTTTATTAATTTAGATGTAGAATAGAAGGTAAGTTAAGATGGATTTTATTGGGAAAATTATTATCTTTAATTATTATCAATTTTTCTTAGAGCTATTCGTTGCTTTACTTATCATGATGTTTACATGTAAGAAAAGAAAATATTTTGCTCCTATAGCTTTAGGTTTTGCTATTTTAGGTTTTGGATTTTATTATCTGCCTCCTTTATCAGCAGGAGAAATGCCTTTATCTTATTCGATTGTATTTATAACGGTAATTTTAGTAGGTATATGTCTATATGATGTTAAATGGTACTATGTTATTTTTTATGCCTGTGCAGCGTATGGATTACAGCATATTGCCTGGAATTTATTATTTATCATCTTAGAAAATGCATTTGTTGGTATAGATTTAGATGAGGGTATTGCTAGATTGCTTTATTTTTCGATTTTTATAGTTATTTATACAGGAATGTTTGTATTTAGATACTTAAAACCTTCATATTTCAATATTGAAAAATTTAATTTCTTTTCGATTGTCTCTAGTTGTGCAATTATCTTAGTAGTAGTTTTCCTTTCAGCTTTACTTCCTAACTATGGTAGTTGGAGTTGGGTTACAAGAATTTATACCATTTTATGTTGTTTATTATCTTTGATGGTTATGTCTGGATTTTTTGAACTTGCTAGAGTTAATAACAAAAAATACATTCTAGAAAAAGAAAATGATCAACTTAAAAATCTTTTATCTCAACAAGCTAAGCAACAACAAACCGTCAAAGCTACAATTGATATTATTAATATGAAGATTCATGATTTAAAACATCAAGTTGATGTTATTAAAAATCTTCCAGAAGATGAAAAAGATTCTTATATACAAGATTTAAAGAAAGCAATTGATATTTATGGAGATATCGCAAAAACGGGAAATGAAGTTTTAGATATTGTTTTAACAGAAAAAGGACTTATCTGTAGTGGTAAAAATATTAGATTTACTTATATCTGTGATGGTGAAGCAATTAAATTTATGAATGTTAATGATTTATCTAGTTTAGTTGGAAACATTATTGATAATGCAATTGATGCAGCTGAATTAGAAGAAGTGGATGAAAATAGATTCATTAAACTTAATATTTCTAATAAAAAAGGATTCTTATGTATCCATGAAGAAAATTATTGTTCTTATAAAACTAAATTTAACGATGGTTTACCTTTAACTAGAATGAAAAATGATCCAAGTCATGGATATGGAGTTAAATCAATAAAGTTTATTGTTGATAAATATAACGGAAATACGAAATTTACTTTAAAGAACAATGTCTTTAGTGTAAATATTACAATTCCTTTAAAAGGAATAACTCAATAACAATCTTAAAAGCGACAATCTGTCGCTTTTTATTTTAAAAGTTAACAAGAAAATAGAGAAAGATTAATCCATAAAAACTTTTAAAATTTTAATAGTGTACAAAAAAATTTAAATTTTTATAAAAAAGTTTGGTAAATTTTTCGATTTAAAGTCATCTTGTTAGTAAAGAGAGGTTTTTCCTAGGATCTTGCTAGTCGAGAGATCGCTAGTTAAGAATTGTTCTTTGACACTGCAGAAATTTAATTTATTATTCTTATTAGAGTTTATTTAGTTTGAGTAGTAGATAAGATTAGAAATTATCTTATAAAGCTTGATTTAGTTTTTTAGTTTTATTTATTTTTATCTGTCTCTATTTTTTGATTTGTGGTTTTTATTTTTAGTTTTTGAGAAGGTGCTTTTGCTTTATAAGATGATTGTTATATATTTGTTATTTATTTTGATTTTGTTAATTTATTTTGGTTTGTCTTATCTACTAAAATTTTAATTATTTGGTTTTTTTAAAACTCAAAAATTTTGAGTAGTAAAAAGAGTAATGGTAAAAGTAAGCTTTGAATAAAAGTTGTTTTTGTTATAACTGAAAATATAGAAATTATTATAAAAGATGGAGTTAACTTTGCACTAGTCAACATTTTGTAGACACTTTACTATTTTTTGGACCATACATTTCTTTATAGGCTTTAGGTGTTAGATATCCTAGTGCATATGCTGGTC
>CASFCL010000013.1 GCA_949293255.1 uncultured bacterium | reverse complement strand
ATTTTTATACTTGTAGACGCATTCAAGTTTGAATTCCCATGAATATTTCATAAAAAAGTACCCCTTTCCTAATGTCTAGGATTTGGGGTACCTCTCATAGAAAATGCTGTTTTATTTTTACTTAATTTAAGAATTAGCTAAGAAATTTAGAAGAATACGCCTCTAGCTTTTTCTTTCATTTCTTGAGAAGCAGTAAATGGAATTCTTGTTGTGTAACCATTTTTAGCTGCAACGATCATCTTAGTTGGCCATTCTTGAATAGCTGCATTCCAAGTATAAACTGTATCGTTATAAAGTTCTCTAGATGCTGTGATTTCTTTTTGTAAGTAGCTATTTTGTTTTAAGCATTGTTCGATTTCATCATGTGCTTTTAAGTTTGGATATTGTTCATAAGCAATATTGATTGAACCAAATAATCTATCAACGCCTTGAGCAGTTTCATTTCTTAAAGCATCTGAATTATGAGCACCACCTCTATACATAGCAACTTTTTCAAATGTATCTTTATCAAGATCGATTGCTTTATCTAAAAGTTTTGCTGCGTTTTGTAAAATCATAACTCTTTGTTCAAGATAGTTATCGATTTGAGAAGCATCATGTTGGATTTTTTGTTGAAGTTGTCTTAAATAAATTCCAGCTTTAATTTTCATAAATAAGAAAATTACTCCTGGAATAATTCCTAAAACCCAAAGGATTACTTCAAATATTTTTGAACCAATACCAACCTTTACAGGGATTTGTTTTTGAATAACATTAACATCTCTTCCATTAGGTTCGATAGGTCCATTCATTTCATCAAGTTCATTAGCCATAAATTATTACCTCCTAAAATTTACTTAATAAAATTATATCTATTTCTAATCGCCTTGACAAACTCATCATTACTAGAAGAATCTAAAGTATCTTCTCCTAAGAATCTTCCAGCAAAGTTTTTATATCTAGTGAGTTCAAGACCACTATTATAGTTTTCATCTTTTTTATCGTCGCTATCTTCAATTTTTGCGATTGCAACGTTATTTATTTGAGTTAATGGGATATATTCATACCAGACAACTGGGACATTATGGAGACATCCATCCCCACCCATTTTTTGAATATATTCAATATGTTTAATCTTTTGAAATGAATATGAAGTAACTTCATAAACATCACTTTTACCAACTGAATTTACATATTTTGCTTTTAAAATTTGTTGTGTATCAGTGTCTTTATGTTTAAACAAGTCACTATCCATATGATTTATAAATGATTCAGCTTCATATCCAGATACATTTTGGAAATGTTCAACAGGATCAAAAACTGATGGTTCACTCATTTGATAAAGTGGAATTGCTAAAAGAGGACATAAATCAAAATATAATGATTGATATGCTTCACACATTGCTTCTAAATAATCTTTTTCAAGCATGTTGTAATCATAATATTGATAGAAAGATGTATATCTAAAAGTAATTGAGAAAGTTGCATGTTGTGTGTAAACATAATTTAACTTTTTAGCTTTTCTTAAATAAAAATCATCCCCATAAAATTCAGTATTTGTCATTAATTCAATCATATTTTGTTGAGCAAGAGGTGTAAAAAGTAAACGATATTGAGCTTCATGATCTCTATTTAAAGAATAAAACAAACCTTCAAACATTGGATTGGTGATTGGTTGGAGACTCTTTCCTTTTGAAATCATCTTTTCAGCGATATCTTCCATTTTTTTATATCGTTTTTCAGCTAATTTTTTAGCATCTTTTTCTGTGTGATCAATTTTTAATCCACTTGGAGCTCTAGAAAAACTTAAATCGGGAGCGGCTTCGTTTCCATAAATTAAAACACCTTCATTATAGTATCGAGGAGCTGGAGCGGTATAATGAGCAACTAAAGTTTCACTTTCTACTCGAGTACGCACATGACCTTCACTATCGGTATAAGTTACATTCCAACTGATTGTTAAAGTACCTGTATAAGTGTGGTTATACATCCTTTTATTATATAAAAGTACCCTTATGAATGGGTTTTTTTCAATATTTCCACTGATGACATCTAAAACTGTAGTATCATCTCTAAAACCAATTTTATAATCGTAGTTATTAGCCATCATTAATAACTTTTCTTGCTTTAATTCTTCATCAATTGTAAATCCACCATTAGTTTTATTTACTACTTTAATAAAGTTTTTAAAGTTAAATAATTCTTTTAAAGGGATAAGTTGAGCAGAAGCTTTATTATAAACTTCAGTATATTTTTTAGCATATCCATCATGAGCTGTAGCATATTCTTTAACCTTTTTATTAAAGACAATAAAAGCCACACAAAATCCTGTAACTGCTAAAGCAACTCCTCCAATTGTTAGTCCTAAAAGCAATTCTAAAATTTCTATTTCCATTCCAAAATAAACTATAAACCCTGCAAAAAAGGCAATAATTCCCAAAATTCCTAAAACTAAAAAGAAATTTCTCCAAGCTTTTGCAGACTTATAATTTTTCTTAGCATCATCCATTAATGCTTTTTGTTTTCTAACTTCTTTTGCTAAAACTAAGTTTTCTTCTTTATCAACTTTACTTTCTTTAGCAATTCCTTGAAAAAACTCTTGGGCATTATCTTTAAATTCTTGTCTTAATACACCTTTATAATAATCAATTGGATCGTATTCTAAACCATTATTAATCATGTTCAATAACCTCGATAAATATTTTATCTTAAAATGAGACTATTTTAAATAAAAAGGGTCCATTTTTTAGTGGACCCATCGTAATTTTTTACAATTTATTTACTTATTTTTTAAAGTTACCGTAGTAGGCATCTTTAAGAATTTGAATCATGTCTTCAACAAGAGGAACTCTTGGGTTTGCTGGAGTACATTGATCTTCATAAGCAAGGTAGGCAATCTTTTCAACATTTGCCATGAAGTCTGCTTCATCAACACCTTGAGCTTGGAAACTTGGTTTTTCTCCAATTCTTACTGATAAATCATAAACTGCATTAGCAAATGATTCGACACCTTCTTCTTCGTTTTTAGCTTTTAAACCAAGAAGTCTAGCAAGTTTTGTATATCTCTTGTGAGCATCATAAACTTTATATTTTGGCCAGGTTCCTAATTTTTGAGGAATTTGTCCGTTATATCTAATGACATATGGAAGGAGAATTCCAATAATTCTTCCATGAGGAATGTGATAGAAACCACCAACCTTATGAGCAAGAGCGTGACACATACCTAAGAATGCATTTGCAAATGCCATACCAGCAATTGTTGCTGCGTTGTGCATTTTTTCTCTTGCTTCTAAGTCGTTTTTACCATCAACAACTGTTCTTTCAAGATAATCAAAGACTAATTCGATTGCTTGAATTGCTAATCCATCAGTGAAATCACTTGCAAGCATACTGACATATGCTTCAACTGCGTGACATAAAACGTCCATACCAGTATCAGCAGTGACACTTGCTGGTAAGTTTGTTGTAAATTCTGGATCAACAATTGCGATTGTTGGAGTTAATGAGTAGTCAGTTAATGGATATTTCTTTTGATGTTCGTGATCAGAAATAACTGCAAATGGAGTAACTTCACTACCTGTTCCACTGGTTGTTGGGATACAAATTAACTTTGTTTTCTTACCAAGTTCAGGGAATTTGAAGGCTCTTTTTCTAATATCCATGAATTTTTGTTTTAAATCATCAAAGTTTACATCTGGATTTTCATGGAATAACCACATACCTTTTGCAGCATCCATAACTGATCCACCACCTAAAGCGATGATTGTATCTGGTTTGAATGAATCCATTAAAGCAGCACCTGCTCTAACTGTTTTAATATCTGGATCTGGTTCAACATCTGTGAAGAGTTGAATGCTAACTTCGTTTCTTCTAGATTTTAATTGATCAACGATTTTGTTCATGAATCCAAGTTGGACCATTGATGCATCGGTAACAATGAAAACTTTTTCAACGTTTTTAGCATCTTTTAAATATTGAATTGAATTTCTTTCAAAATAAATTTTGCTTGGAAGCTTAAACCATTGCATATTGTTTCTCCTTTTACCAATTCTTTTAATGTTAATTAAATTAACTGCACCAACGTTACCACTGACTGAGTTATGGCCATAAGAGCCACAACCTAAAGTCATTGAAGGTATAAAGGAGTTATAAATATTACCAATTCCACCAAATGATGTTGGAGAATTCCAAATAATTCTACAAGCTTTTAATCTGACACCAAATTCATCAACTAAAGCTTTATCTTTTGTATGAATACATGCTGAATGTCCTAATCCACCAAGTTCAACCATAGCTTCAGCAGCATCCATACCCTCTTTTGTTGATTTAACTTTTAATACACCTAAAACTGGAGATAATTTTTCTCTTGAAAGAGGTTCTTCCATACCAATTTTATCGATTTCAGCGATTAAAATTGGAGTTTTCTTAGGAACTTCAAAACCAGCTTCATGAGCAATTTCCCATGCTGGATGGCCAACTAAACCAGCAAATAATGCAGTTGATTTTCCATCTTTTGTAGGTCTAAACATATATTTTTCAAGCATTGCTTTTTCTTCATCATTACAAACATATGCTCCATATTTTTGAAGGTCTTTGATGAATTCTGAATAAACTTCTTTATCAACAATTGCGACTTGTTCAGAAGCACAAACCATACCATTATCAAATGATTTTGACATTAAAATATCGTTTGCTGCTTGAGCAACATCACAAGTTTTTTCTACATATGCAGGAACATTTCCAGCTCCAACACCTAAGGCTGGTTTTCCACAGCTATAAGCTGCACTAACCATTGCGTTACCACCAGTTGCTAAAATTGAAGCGACATCTTTATGATGCATTAAATAATTTGTTGCTGCTAAAGATGGGTTTGCAATAAATTGAACACAATTTTCTGGAGCACCAGCTTTAACTGCTGCTTCTTCAATAATTTTTGCAGTTTCAACACAACATTTTTGAGCATTTGGATGGAAGCCAAAAATGATTGGGTTTCTTGTTTTTAATGCGATTAAACATTTAAAAATAACGGTTGATGTTGGGTTTGTAACAGGTGTGACACCACAAATAACACCGAGTGGATCAGCAACTTCAGTGATTCCGGTAACTGGATCATCAGAAATAATTCCACAGGTTTTTAAGTGTCTCATGTTATTTACAACATATTCACAAGCGAATAAGTTCTTAGTACATTTATCTTCAAAAACGCCTCTGCCAGTTTCTTCAACAGCAAGTCTAGCAAGGTATTCGTGATGATCTAAAACAGCACATGAAACTTTTGCAACGATGTAATCAACTTGTTCTTGATTGAGAAGTCTAAATTTTTCTAAACATTCGACACCTTTACTAACTAAAGCATCAATTTCTTTTACGACTTCAACAGGATAATTTTCGTTTTCCATTCAATTAACTCTCCTTCTTTTTGTTCTTTTTTAAATATAATTGGTGGGATAAAACAGCTAAGGAAGTTGCCATATTCATATTAGATATAATTACATCCCTTTTAGTATCTAATTTAATAGGTGCAAAGTTCCAAATTGCCTCTATTCCACAATCTATTAATTCATTAGAAACTTCTTGAGCACTACTTGCTGGGGTACAAATAATTGCAATATTTGCATTTAATGATGATAAAGTTCCATAAAGTCTACGGATATCATAAATGGTGATTCCATTTATTGAAGTTCCGACTAGATCTTGGTTTTTATCAAACGCTCCAACAATTTTTAACCCATAAGCTGTAAATCCGTTATAGTTAAGTAAGGCTTTACCTAAACTTCCTACACCGACTAAAACAGCATTATGAGTGCTATCATATCCAAGAATTTTTTCTAAATCCTTAATAAGTAAATTAATGTCTCTTCCTTTATTTGGTATTCCATCAATTGAAGAGATTAAAGCAACATCTTTTCTAACTTGTTCTTTATTGAGATTTAAACAATCTGCAATTGTTTGACAAGAGATGTATTTAATACCACTATTTCTTAAATTCTTAAGCAAATTTAAGTAATCAGGTAATCTTCTAAGTTGGTTTTTCGTAAGTTGCTTTTTCATAATTCAGTATTTTTTTACTGAAATAGTATAACATATTATTTACAATATGAAAAGAAAAATTATTTCATAAAAAAACTCCGAATCTATCGGAGTTTGTAATTATTCAGTTGTTGATGAGCTTGTTGGAGGTACATAACCCGGAACAGTATTTTGATAATATTGAGTATAATCAATTACTAAGAAGACTGAATCTGTTTGAGCTCCTCTTCCTCCATCATTAGGTGAACAGGTAATTGTTGTAACTGTAAATGCTGAACTTGATGCACTATAAGGTTTTTCTCTAACAAGTAATCCTCCACCTGCAGGGTTAGTAAATTGAACGTAAGGATTTTCTGGACAAGAATACATAATTGAATTTGAAGTTGCATTATCTGGAAGAATTCTTGTTGAGAACATATATTGCATTGCTGCATTATCGTTTTCATCTAAAATTTGTGGTTCAAAAGTAATTCTAAATGAGTTTCCTTGTGGAAGATCTTCTCCATCCATTTGTAAAATTTCAACTGAAGTAATATAAACAACTGGAGAAATATTAGAAGCACTAACACCTAAAAAGGCAACTACCATTACAGAAAGAAGGCAAATACACGCAATAAGAAGGACAACACTCTTTTTCATATTATTTTCCCTCCTTGTAGATTAATTTAACTTTATAATAGTAATTCCATAAACATACACCAAAAACAATTAATCCTAAAACTAATAATTTTACGTATGCATAAACTAAATGATCGCTTAAATATAAGAAGAATAAAACTACTATTATTAAAGGTAAGACAAAAGCTAAAATTGTTGAAGCAAGTTGAGCTTTTGATTGTGAAGTTTGTGACATAAATTGGCTTGTTAAAGATGTAAAATCAAGTTGAGATGAATATAACATATGACCAGCATAAATAAGCTCAATTGAAACAATCATTAATATAATTTGAAGTGTTCCAACATCTTTTAACATCCCAAAAAGTACACTTGAAACAATAATTGAAATTGTACCAATTATAAATGGAACAACGTTTTTTGATAGTAACATAAAGAAGCTCTTTTTAGGATAAACACGGTTGTAATTAAAGGCATTTCCTTCACTACTATAAGACTTTGCAACCACACTATTTGAGTTTAAACTAACTACTAAAATAATTAATACATTGACTACTGCAACGATCCTTTCTCCAAATGCATTGACGTTCATTGCACCAAAAATTTTGTTAAGTAAACTTAATACAATTGGAAGGAAAATAAAGGTTCCAATTATTGAAGTAAGGTAGGAAGAATCCTTTACAAAAAGTAAAGTTTCCTTATGAAGTTGAGAATGAATATAACTTCTTTTATTAGTATTTTTACTACTAAATGTTCCATCATTTTCAAACTCAAATGATTCACTTGCAAGCTTAAAATAAATTGGATTTACGATGAAAATTGAAAGTGTAAAAGTTAAACCAATTAAACCAATAAAAGCTAAATAAACATATAAAGTATCAAAGGTAAATCCTCTAATATTAAAACCATTTAAATCCCCAATTAAAGCAATTGTTAATGAATAAAATGGAGGAAAAAATCTACGATATCCATTTAAGAAACTTTGGATCTTTGTAAAGTATGGACCCCAGTTAGTAAAGATATCAATTTCTTCTGGAATTATATAAACTAAAATTGAAATTCCTGTGATTATAGCAGCAAAAATCACTAAAAATACAATGGTTTTTATTATCGAATTTCTATTTAAAAATCTTGAAACATAATAGGTAGGAATTGAAAGTAAAGCTCCTAAAAGTACCTCTACTAATGTTATAAAAGCAAACCCAAGTAAAAGCCATAAAACCATAAAAGGATTAAAGCCCATAACTAGCATATAACCTAAAAATAAAGGAACTTGAATGACTACATTTCTTATATATTCATTGATAAAATAAACAAAAATTCTTGCTAAATAAATCGTATTTCCGTTACATGGATAAGTGATCATTAAACGGTTATCATTACTATAATATAAGGTTCGATTAAGACCAAAAATAACACCTAAAAATCCTAAGATTAATAAGACTGATGATATCAAAGATGGGACTGTTAAAGGGATGTAACTTAAAACAGAAAATAAGTGTAAAAGTTGAACAACATAGTAAAAAATATAGCTCAAAGCAGTCAGTGCTACAAAGCCTAAAACAAGTGAAACAACTTTTATGATTGACTGTTTTTTATTAGCTTTAAAAGAGATTTTTAGCTTATCTTGAAGAAGCATTCTTACAAGAATCCAAAAACTTCTGAAGTCGACCCCGTACTTCTCTTTAAAACTTACTTTTTTTTCTTCTTTAACGTTAATTTTTTCTTCCATAATTACTTACTATGTTCTACTTCTTCAGCGATTTTCTTTCCTTCTTCTTCAGTGTCAGCAGTTTTTTCTAAGAATAATGCTTCAAGATCAATCTTGTTTTCTTTTAATTCTTCAAGTGAGGTTCTTAAAACAAAATCTCCATGTTTAATCATGATAACTTCATCACATAAATTTGAAACAACATCAATTAAGTGAGACGAGAAGAAAACAATGTTTCCTTTTTTAGCGTGTTCTCTCATACATTCTTTGATTTGGAAAATTGAGTTGGGATCGACACCAGTCATAGGTTCATCTAAAATCCAAATTTTTGGATTATGAATTAATGCACCAATAATGGTAATTTTTTGTTTCATACCATGAGAGTATGTTTTCATTTGCTTATCAAATTTATCTTCCATTTCAAGTCTAGGAAGTAAATCTTTTAATCTAGTTTCTCTATCTTCTTTTGAAACATCGTATAAATCTGCGATGTAGTTTATATATTGTCTACCGGTTAAATTTTCATATAAAGCATAGTGATCAGGGACAAATCCGATACATGATTTTGCTTCAATTGGTTGATGTTCAACATCATATCCACAAACTTCAATAGTTCCACCATTAAATGTATGCATACCAACGATTGATTTAATGATTGTTGATTTACCAGCACCATTTTTTCCTAAGAAACCATAAATTTTGCCACCTTCTAAACTTAAAGAGAAATCTTCAACAGCATTTTTTTCTGAATTTCCATATCTTTTTTGAAGATGTTTGATTTCAAGTTTTGCATCTAATGCACTAAAATCAATTTTTTGAATCTTTTCTTTTGTCTTTTTCATATCGATTCCCCTTTCTTTTTTAACCATTTCATAATAATCAAGTTGGTTTTTCTTATATATTTTGTTCTTTTCAACAAGTAATGTTGCTCCATCGACAACTTTAAATAAAAGTTCATATAAATACCACATGCCAAAGGCAAGTAAGACGTAAGTTAAGAAGAATAAAACTTGATAAACTGGATGGAATTCTAAAGTTGTTTCTCCTATATTAAATGACCAAGAAATATCAAAAATATCTTCAGCCCAAGTTCCAAGTTTATCAGCGATAAAGTTAGAATTAATAAAGAAGAAATCAGTTCCATAAATTGAATTTAAGATTAAAACTAATAAGTAGTAAGCTAAAAATCCAACCATCGAATAAATAAAATATTTAATTTTTGGTCGATCATAAATTCCTAGTAAAACAATAAGTACAGGCATAAATGCTGCATATAAATGATTTAAATAGAATTCAATTGTTACTTGAGAGAAAAATCCTAAACTTTCTGAATAATTTGGCATTATTAAAGCTAAAAATGCACCGATAACATTAATAAACATCGTAAAATAGAATACTTTTGTAGTTTTAAAGATTAATGTTAAAGGAATAATATACATTGCGGTGTTACAAAGATGTAAAGGAAGTGATTCTACACTTGTCCAAATGTCATATCTTCTAAAGCCTAAATAAGCAAATAAAATATTTAAAGAAATAAAAATTAAGAAAGCTCTACGATGAGGAATATCATATCTATATAAAAGAATAAAATATAAAATAGGAAGTAAAAATACTAAATAAATATAAATTCTATGTGGCCAATTTATTTCTAAAGGAAGAGGAATATATCCACTATTTTCATTAAATAAAACATGAGGAGCATAAGCACTAATTGAGGTTAATATTAAAAATAAATAAGCAATTGCTAATCCATAAACCTCACTCTTATTTACCTTTAATATATCTTTAGAAAGAATAATATTTTTTAATGAATCATTATTACTTACTTCAATACTTTTTTCTACAAAACTATAAATAGAAAATCCTAAACCAAACGCTAATTCAACACCCATTAAATAGCATCTAAAATCTAATCCATTTTCTAGAATATTTCCCGAAATTCCTTCTAAAACTTGGATAAAAAATATAAAAGTTACAAATAAAACAGGGAATGATAAATATCTAGAAATAACTTTAAAAGTACTACCTTTGATAAATTCAGCAATTACTATAAATAGTAATGCTCCAATCATCCAACAAGTAAAAAATGTCGAAATAATTACATCAAATGCCGACATAAATTCACTTCCATAAATTGAGTAAACAGATTCTAAATAATCATGTCCACTCATAAATCTAATTACAAATACAAAAAATAAAATTACTACTAATAATTTTCTAATAATACTTTCATAACTTTCATTTTCATTAAAATATTTTGTAATTTTATTTATCCATTTAACTTTTCCTTCTTTAAAATTAAATTTCTTCTCTTTAAAGAAAATTCTAATAAATAAAAGGCCAAATAAAATTACAAAACTTCCTAAGAAGGTAATTAAAATAGGTCCATAAACATCAGGATTTAATACGCATAAAACTATGGCAACAACCATTGTTGCCATAGTCATAAAAACTGTAGGTGTATTTAATAAATTTTTAATTACCTTCATATAGGAAAATATGCTTTTTTAATTTTTATTTATCAAAGATTTCAAAGACAACACCATAAGCTGTTGAGCCTAAGTAAGATTGTCTATATTGAGCTAATCCTTGAATCATTGTAGCTGGATCAACTGCTCTTTGAACTCCTCTTAATGAAGATGGTGTTAAAGATGCGGTTGAAGTGCTAGAAGCTAAGCTAACATAAGAACCTAAATATTGAGCTCCATCAGCAAAATCATCATCTAATCCAAGAGTTGGAGCTGTTCCACCCATTAATGCATTGAGAAGATTTGAAACATAAAGTAAATCTGGAGTTGTTGCATCATCGATTGTGAAGAACGCTTGATCTCCACTACCATCATAAGTTGTAAATAATGGTAATGAAGCGGCACCTGCTTGACCTAAACCATCTTGAGCAAAGTTGAAAGCAAGTTGAGCACCCCATGGAGTTGTACTTAAAGTATTTAATAAAGTTGCTTGAGCTGCTTGATCGGTTGGATTACCCATAACTGCTGCTAATGCTGCATCAAATTCTGCTTCTCCATCAGTGTAATTTGTATATTCTTTTCCACCGATACTAACAACTGCATGCATACCTGGAGTTAAAGCTGCTGCTGAAGTGTTATTGATTGTCATTGTAATTGCAATACAGTTCATTGCTTGAACAGTATCGCCTCTATCTTTGAATAATGATTTTCCTTCTTTAGCAAATCCATAATCTGACATACCTTTAACTAAAGCAATTGAAGCTGAAGCGTTATAAATATCAAACCAACCACCTTGACCTGTAACTAAGTTATCAAGAATTGATTTTTCATCGATAATAACATTTGAACCTTCAATTTCTGATTCACTAACATCAGGGACATCAGGATCAGCAAAATCGACTGCTTGGTTAATAAATAATGGACCACCAGCATCTCTTAAAATAGAATTAGTAACGATTGAATCGCCTTCACCATAGTTAAATAACATTGTTGAGTAACAATCGCTTAATTTTGAGTTATTAACTGTTAAACTTGTTTGATAATCTGCACTAACATTACCAATGGCTTCACCATTTAAAACATTAAGTGTGAAGAAATGATTAATAACACAGTTATCATAAATCATATCTCTTTGGTTTTTGGTAAATAAGATCCCACCAGCAACAACATCATCGCTTGTATCATCTGGAGTGTTGTTAACATCGGTAAGTTGACCGTTTTCACTAACACCTTGGTTTCCAGTAACTGAAAGGTCTTTTAATGTGAATAAGTAATCATCACGACCTTGAGAATATAATTGTTGATTACCAAATAAAGTTGTGTGTGTATCAATTTTTGTGTAGTTATCAGAACCTGAACCACCTCTACGTTTTTCAGTTAAAACATATGGGAATGTCTCGCCAAGTTCGATTTTATTGTAGTTTCCATATAAATTGAAACCTGCTGAATCAGCGTTTCCATAACTTTCACCAACATTATGTTCATACATGAATTCCCAGTCAATTAATGAACCATCAATGTATGAATTCCATCCGGAAGTTTCTTCTGTCCAAATTAAATATGATGGTAAGTCAGCTTTTTCTAATGTGACATCATTAAATAAAACAAAGTTTTCAAATGATGTAGCACTTGTAGCATCTGTGGTTCCTAAAACTTCATTCTTTAAATCAATATAGCTTTGATCGGTTTTAATGTTATCTAACAAAACTAATTGTTTTGCTTCGGTGATGTTCCAACCATCAACAACTGAGATATTATAGCTAATATCAGCAAAACCAGCTTCTTCTTCATCACAGGTGAATGTTAAAACAATATCAGTTGCTAAACCAGTTAAGTCATCTTTAAAATCGACCATACCGGTTGTTTCTAATGCGGTAATTGCTTCTTCATCAAAATAACTTGATAATTCAAGTGAAGCACCAGCTAATGTTTTTAAGGTTACTTCAGTTGAACCTGGAAGTTCATCATAAGTGATAACTTTATCGTTTAAAACATCATATGCTAAAACAGTTGGTTTTAAGCTAACTGCATTGCGATTTGCGATATAGAATTTACCGCTTCCATCGATAAAAGATGCATTATCTTTTTCTTCTTCTGTGATTTCGCTTAAATCAGTACCGATTGCGTTTGCGGTTTCAGATTTATAACTTGTATAAATTGGATTTTCTTCCCAACCTGTAAGAACAACTAATTCACTTGATCCTTCGCCTTCTTCAACAGAATAGGTGTGTGAATCTTTATAAGACTTATTTTCGTGAGTAAATGTAACAGTGAATGTTAATTCTTCTGCAACTTCAGATGTGTCAATTGGTGTGTAGGTGATGTTACTATTATCAGATGCTTTAATAGTTTCAACTTTTTGTTCACCATCATATAAATCAATTGCAACTGTAGAATAATCAATTATATCACCTTGAGTAAATACCCAATCACCATTAAAAGTGCTGCTATTAATAACTATTTTATCGAAATTTGCGTCAACAACATTGCTTCCGTTGTCACAGCCAATTAAAAATGATGTAGAAAATAAGGCTATTCCGCTTAAACATAATAATTTAAGAAAATTTCTCTTCATTTTAATTTCTCCTTTTTACTTCAGGTATATTAATATACCTGATATTGATTAAATCATATTTAGAGTTAAATGTCTATTTAATATAGAGTTATAGTATTAATTAAATCATAAATTTTTGTATATTTTTGAGGATTTTTTGAACTCTAACGAATTATTAAAATCCCTGCAGAACTCAAATATTTTAATAAAAAAGTCTGAAAATCTGGCTTTTCAATGTCTCAAAAACATCCTAAATTTTTACATACTATGAAAGCGCTTTTTTTATTAAAAATAGAGCCCATAAAGAGCTAAAACTTTGTCTAAATCTAATGATAAAGATTCTTTTTTAATTTCTTCTAAACTCATCCATCTTAGATGTCCTTCAGAAGAATCATGAATGGTTCCATTAAACTTATTAGATTTAAAAAGCAAGACTAAATCTCTTCTATTAGTCTTAGGATTAAACCATTCAAAATAATTAACAAATTCAACATCAATTAATTCTAAATTTGTTTCTTCTTTAATCTCTCTTTTAACAGATTCGATGATAGTTTCGTTTTCTTCAACATGACCTCCAGGAAGATTTAATCCTGGCCAATCATTTTTTGTTCTATTTTGAATTAAGTACTTATTATCTTCATTAACAATAAGACACATATTTGTTAAAACTAGCATAAATAATTAAATCTCGATTGTATATTTAAACTTAAAAGCGCCGTTTGGATCAAGCTTTTCAACACCTTTTTTATCTTTAAGTTCTCTTTTAACATCAACTTCATCAGGGATTCCAAACCAAGGTTCAATACATACAAAATCACCTTTTGGACCATCACTCCATAATGCAATATAGGAAGCATTACCTTTATTTACAGTTAAAATTGATCCATCATTTCTATGTAAAACTACTTTAGAGAAGTTATCTGCTTTTAAAATAATTGTGTTTATCTTTTTAAAAACTTCTTTATCTAATTTTAAAATGTTTTCAGTTATAAAATTAGGCTCTTCATCAAGACAAAATGAAGCTGTTTCTTCTTGAGGAATTAATGAAATTGGAGAATCATTATCAAATTCAACATAAGTTCCTCTCATATCAAAATGATCGTCTTTATCAACTCCGCTAACTCTAAAAGCTGGGTGTGCTCCAAGCATAAAACACATTGTTTTCCCACTCAAATTTTGAATTTCATATGAGATTTCAATATGTTTTTTGATAATTTTATAATTTATAACAGCTTTAAATTCATATGGATAACGGCTTAAAGTTTCTTCATCACTTTCAAAAATTACGCTTAAAGAATCTCCTTTATTTACTTCTTTTCCTACCATATAACGAATTAAACCGTGATTTTTAAATTCATATCTATTTCCGTTATCAAGATAGTATCCATCTTTAAGTCTAGCAATAAAAGGGAAGATAAAAATATCTTGTCCTTGCCAGGAATCTTTAATAGGTTGATAAAGTAATTCTTTGTTATTTTCCTTATCAAAAACGGAGGTTAAAGAACCACCATTTTTAGTAATTTCAAGTTTAATATATTCGTTTTCTAGCTTCATTTTTCTAATATTTTCAAGCAAAAAGCCTGCAAAACTCAACTATTTTTAAAAATTAATGGAATCTAGCATATTGATCTTTGATTCTTTCATGAGATTCATGAGATCTGATGACACTAGCAATCATATCAGCAATTGATACAACTTTAATTTTCTTTGAATTTTCAAATTCAGGATGTTCAATTGTATCAGTTACACAGCATTCTGTAACATAATCAGCAGCTTCAAATTTTTCTAAGGCATTACCATTAAATAATGCGTGCGAGCAGCAAATGAAAACTTCTTTTGCTCCCTTATCATGTAAAGCTTTTGCACCAGCTAAAATTGTTCCACCAGTATCGATAATATCATCAACCATGATACAAACTTTACCTTCGATATCACCAACGATATTAGTGATTTCAGCAACGTTTGGTTTTGGTCTTCTCTTATCGATAATAACAATTGAAGTATTTGGAATAAAGTTAGCTAAATCTCTAGCTCTATATAAAGCTCCATGGTCTGGAGCAACAATTGCAACATTGTTATCTACTACATTTTTATCGTTAGCAAGTCTTTGTCTAAAATATTTACCAAAAACATAAGATGGTGAACAATTATCAACAGGAACTCCGAAGAATCCTTGGATTTGAGGAGTATGTAATTCGACTGTTACAACTCTTTTTACACCAACATTTGTAAATAAGTCTGCAACCATTCTTGCAGAAATTGGTTCATTTTGATGGGCTATACGATCTTGTCTAGCATATCCAAAATAAGGACAAATAAGAGTTATTTCTTTACAGTTAGCTCTTTTAATACCATCAATGAAAATTAACGTCTCCATTATTCGATCATTAGCAGGTTTTGATGTTGATTGAATAATGTAAATTTTTTTACCTCTAACATCGCAATCGCATGTAGCAAGACACTCACCATCAGCAAAGTGACGTACAACACTTTTAGACATTTCAATTCCTAAAAGGTTACATACTTTGTTAGTAAGTTTTATATTAGAAGATAATGAGAAAACTAAAATATCTTTAAGCATAAAAAATCTCCTTCTTCTTACTTAAATATTATAATGGAATTTTGTTTCGATTACTAATAATTTATATCATTAAAAATTTACAATTTTTCTTTTAAATATTTTTAAAAATTAAGGGAGATTAAATCTTAAAATTTCTATCTCAATTTTACTTTAATTTCAAATGAAAAGCCCAATATTTTCGAAAAATATTGGGTTTTAGCAAGGTTTATGCTTAATTTTAGCTTATTGAGGGTCAGTTACTGTTACAGAATAAGTAGCTATTTCGCTTACAAAAGTTAAATCAATTTGGCTTTCTCCATTAACAGTTAAAGGACTATAAACTTCTACTCCATTTTGATTTATTTTTTTATATCCTGCTGAAATTCTAAATTCATGACCGATTACATATTTAAAAGTAAACGATGGTTTTTCTTCACTAGGAACTTCTTCAAATTGAGTACTTTCATAGCAACTTCCATAAATGTAAGCGTTATAATCATCACCGAAAAATACTCTCATTCCAGCATCTTTATAGGTTGAACTTACTCCATTAAAATCAAATTCAATTTCAATTTCTTTAGCTTCGTCTTTTAAAACTTCACCATAATTAACAACATCAATTTCCATTCCGACACATTGGTCTCTTTGAACTTCACCAACTAATAAATAAAGTTTTGTTGTATCTTCTGATAAATTATTTATATCTAAATCAACGGTTCCATTATAAACAGTAACTCCTGATGTACCTCTACATCCAACTGTTAAATCATCAAGAATTTTATAGTCTTGATCAAGAACTAACGTTCTAGTATTAACAAAAGTTGAATATTCTCCAGAAATTGAACCAGTAATTCCACTTGTTCCAAAATAAATATTGTATGTTTGATTTGCCCAATAATCATAATCAGTAACTTCTGGATCTAATCTAGAAATTTGATCATGTCCACGAATTGACATGTTACGAGTTTCATCAACTTCTCTAACTTCTAAATCATATTCAATTGATAAGGTTACATCTTTAGCTGGCATTACAAATTCAAAAGCAATATCTGAATGTTTTGTAATTGATTCTCCGTTTGCCTTAACATCAACTGTAAACATCTTATCAAAAGCATTAAGTTCACCAACATGATAAACAGAAACATAAACAGTTTCTCCACTTTCAATTTTATTATTTTCTAATCCAACACCTCTAAGAGATAAGCTAAAAAGATCATCATTAGGAAGAGTGATATTATAAACTCCACCTTCTTCTGATGGATTTGGATTAGGATTATCATCACCTTCTCCACAACCAGTTAATCCAACGGCTATTAAACCTAAAAAGGCAGCTACATTTAATAAGGATAATTTTCTTTTCATAAATTATTCCTCCTTGATTTAATTATAAAAGAACATTAAATAATTTAAAAGTTAATACCATTAATAAGAAGAGAAATTATTCTTTTATTATCTCTAATTTTGAAAGTTTTTAAAAAAATATTTAGATTTGCATTGATTTTGACATTCTCTTTAATTAATAATTGTTGAAAACATAATCATATGATATATTTAAAATACAAGAACCGGAGGTGTTTTACATATGAAAAAACATATTAAGATGATAGGCTCTTTTGTAGCTATCGTCCCAATGTTATTTGCCTGTGGAAAAGGCACAGAAATAACAGAAGAGCAAGCGTTAGAAAAAGTTCAAAAGATGAATGCAGCTCAAAACTATGTCGAAGTTGAGGGATTATCATTTGAACATACTGCAAGCATTACTCAAGATGGAGTAACCGAATCTGGTAGTATGTTATATCAAGTCGATAGAAGCGAAGATTCACTTTATGTCTATATGAAAATGGAATCTGGAGATGACAATCAAACGACCGAACAACTTTTCTATGTTGATGGTGATAAAGTTTATGCAGGCAGTAAAGTAGATGGTGAAGAAGCAACTACTGTTGAAATTACTGCTGAAGCAATTTCTTTACAAGTCGGCAATATATTTGATGAACTCGAATCATCTTTAGTATTAACAGAAGACTATTTTGAAGATATAACCATTGAACTTGATGCTTTAGGCTTAGTTGAATACTATGACTATAATGGCGGCTTAGCTTTAGAAGTTAATGCATCTGTTGAAGTTGGTGAATCAAGCACATCAAACCATCAAAGAATTGAATTCAATGACAAAGGCTTATTAACTTATGGTCTTTTTGAAGAAAGTTCAAAAGTAAGCGAAGTTGAAACTTCAGCAAAAATGGAAATGAAGATCAACTACTCTGCTACATTCTCAAGAAAAACAGCTTTATAGTTTGATAACTTCATTTAAAAATCAATTAATATTAACGTAAAAAAGAGCGATTGCATCGATGCAATCGCTTTTATTTATATTTCAAATTCGTAATCTCTAGTTAATTCAAACATCGAATCTAGAGTAAATGTTTAAATATATTCATTTTCAAATGTGTATTCTTTTATTGAGTTATAAGTTGTATTTCCATAATTTAAATCATTATGACCCATATTTGAATAAATCATATTGTAATCTAAATTAGTCCAAACAATTGGATAATATCCTTCATACCAAATCTCTCCAGCATTTGTTCCTACTGGAAAAGAAGATTCATCTATTGAAAGTAAAACTTCAATATTTTCTTTTTTTGTTAAATCATGTTCCCATAAATACCATTCACAACATGATGATTCAAAAATTTTAGGAAGATTTCTTGTTAAATAATCATCATGAGTTTCTACTTTTAAAATCTCTTTTATAGGAACCCAGGTATTATCCTTATATTCTCCACATCCCAAAAAATTCATCTTGATACCAATCCCAGTTATCATCATAACTTGATCCTTTTAAGGCAAAAGCTGAAAAATGATAACCAATAAAGGCACCTCCACTTTCCATATATTCTTCAAAATAATATCTTTGAAGTTCATCTTCAGGACGTGTAGCTAAAAACATAACTAAATCATAATCAAAAATATCTTCATTTAATTTTGTCCAATCATTAGTCATCTCAAATAAGAAGTTATTTTCTTTAGCAGCTTCAGTAAAATATTCACCAGCTTCATCACAAATAGCAACATGTGCTTGATCATTAATTCCAGTATAAAAAGCAATCGCTTTAAAAGATGCTCCACAAATTTCACAAGGATAACCCACATGATTACCTCTATCAAAAATTTCATCGCATCCTGCAACATTACAAACTTTCCGATGTTCTTTTGCATTTTGTCTCTAATTGTACTTAATTTATGTTCATGTCCAATCTCATCAACTGGTTTATTTTCACCACAAGAAAAACAAAAACTAGATACTAAACAAGTCAAAGCAAAAAGGCAACTAACCCCAATTTTCTTATTCATAAACAATCTTCCTTTTTATTATTAATAGTTTTTCACTTTGCTTTTTAAAGAGCCACTTAAAGATAGATAACCATAAAATATATTAAAAAAGCGAGGATTTGACTTAAAATCCTCGCTAAAGTTGAATATTTTTACTAAATGGTATAGAATTAATATTCAAATATTTCAATTTCCATATCACTTCTAGGATACGAACAACATGGATGGATATAACTAAATTTCTTATCAACTGGATCAAGTTTTTCAAATCTAGTTGCTTCATATTTTCCATTCAATAATTTAGATCTACAATATCCACATCCACCTAAATGACATTTAGCTCTAACAACAATATTATTTCTTTCAAAAGCTTGAAGAATTGTTTCATTACCTTTTGCTTCAATGACTTTAACTTCATCTTTTAAAATAACCTTAATTTTATAAACGTTATCATCATTTTTAATAGTAAGAGGAGATTGTTCTAAACGAATATATTTTTGCTCTAAATCAAGTTTAGGAAGTTCGATTGCTAAAAAGTCTAGTAATCCTCTTGGACCTGTAGCAAAAATAGAATAGTTACTAGGAGCATATTTTTTAATTAATTCAGCTCCAATAAATCCATGTTCTTCTCCTTCAACTACTTCATCAGAATAAACATAAATAACTTTAACTTTATTACATTTAGATGTAATTTCATTTAATTCATCCTTAAAAAGAATATCTTTTTGAGTTTTAACTCCATATAAAATAGTTAAATTAAAATCTTCTTCCTCTTCTATAATTGCTTTAGCCATTGAAATAAATGGAGTAATTCCTACTCCTCCTGCTATAGCAATTACATCACTTGAATCTCTAAACTTATTAAAAGTTAAAAATCCTCCAGGTTCAGTTGAAGTTAATTTCATTCCTACTTTTGCTTCATCAAGTAAATAAGTAGATAAAGCTCCATTATCAACTTTTTTAACTGTAATTTTATAGAAGTTATTTACTAAGGCATCTTTAGGAGAAGATGAAATTGAATAAGTTCTAGAAAGATATTGATTATTAAATTCAACATAAATTGATAAATAACTTCCTGCTTTAAAAGGAGCAAGCTCTTTAGTTAATTCATTATCAGGAATTAATATAAAAGATTTAACATCTTTTCCTTCATCAATAATTTCTTTAATTACTAAATGTTGTTTATAAGGATGATAAAGTCTAGCTAATTCATTAACTTTATAATCTTTAGCTAATGATTTTGCTTCTGCTTTTAAGATTGCTTCTTCTCTTTTTTTGCCTAAATTTTTAAATTTAAGCATATCAAATATACCAATAAGACCGACCTTTACTTTCATATTATTTTCCCTCTTCTTTTATATCACCTAAAGTGAATTTAGCAGCTAAATCACCACTTAAATAGCTAGAGTTATATCCGCTACTTCTCATTGCATGTCCTCCACAGAACTTAAGTCCATCAATATAATCTTCATTATACATTCTCATAAGTCGAGGCATCATATTATCTAAATCAGCAGTTAAATATCCATAAATTGCTCCATCAGGTGTATCAGTATAATGAGCATATGTTAAAGGAGTTGCTACTTCAATTTCTTCTATTGAATCTCTAATTTTTACTCCAACAGCTTTTTCAAAAGTTGAAATAAAGTTTTCAGTTAATTGATCTTTTAAATTAAAGTAATTTTCTTTTGTAACAACTTTAGAAAATGCATCTTTATAAAATAAGGTAGTAAAATAAAGAATCGTTGTTCCTTTAGGAGAACAATCAGGTAAAGCATTATTTAAACAAACAACAACTTGGCTTGTATTATTAATATCATGCATCAATTTAAATTCTTTATTGGTATCAAATGAATCATAAATAAAGTAAGAATATTCTTTTAATCCTAACTCTTCTTTTGATTTATTTAGCCCTAAGAACATTGAAAATCCTTTTCCAGATAATTTAGAAAAATTGGCTTTTTGAAGGGCTTTTAAAGGAATTAACTCTTTATCAATCATTTTTCCATAAACTGAATGAGGGTTAGCATTTGAGATTACATGGTTAGTATTAATAGTTGTTCCATCATCTAAAATTACTCCCTTTACTTTATTATCTTCTACTATTATCTTTTTAACTTCTCTTCCATAAAGAATCTTGCCACCGTTATTTTCTATTTCATTAGCTAAAGTCATAGATATATCATGACTTCTATTTATTGGTATTTGAGCATTTAAAGAAATATATAAATAAACCATGATGCAATAATGAATAAAGCCTAATCTTTTTGAAGGAGCTCCTAAATATGTCCAATAAGTGATTAAAATATCTCTAGCTTTTTTAGGCATCTTAATTGCTTTTAAAACTTTATCAACATTATAAGGAGCAACTCTCATAAAGTTAGGATATTTTGCCATCAAGACTTTTGAATCTGGTTTACCTTTCGATTCAGTTAAATATCTCATCGCTTGTTTAATTTCTTTTCCTAAATCAAAAAATGTTTGTACTGACTTTCTTGATCCCGGAACATATTCTTCCATTTTGTTAACAAAATTTTCAATTCCAAAAGGCATTATATAATCTTCTTTTGTAGATAACGTGATTACTCTAAATGCTTCAGGAACATCGACCATTTTAATCTTATCAACTACTTCTAATTCTTTAAAAAGGTTATATAAATTTCCTGGATTATCTTCATGACCAAAATCACAAAGTTCATGTAAAGAGGCTTCAAAATTAAATCTTCCTCTTTTAAAAGAAGTAGCAAATCCTCCAGGTAAAATATGTCTTTCAACAAGTACTACTTTCTTTCCACTTTTAGCAAGTCTTAAACTGGCAGCTAAGCCACCATTACCTGCTCCAATAACTACACAATCAACTGTATTCATAATAATTTCCCTCTAAGGAAATATTATAAATTATTTGTTATATAAAATTAATAATTAATGCTTATTTTTCATATATATTAAAGATATAATATATTCATCGAGGAGGATATCAAATAATGTTTGATTACACAAATAGAGTAGTTGTCATTAGTGGTGCTAGTAGCGGACTTGGTGCCCAAATGGCAAGAGGTTTTGCAAAGCAAAACGCAACACTTGTTCTTATGGCTAGAAGACTTGAAAGACTTGAATCATTAGCTAAAGAACTTGAAAAAACTGGAGTAAAAGTTTTACCTATAAGATGTGATGTCACATCAACAGAATCAGTTAATGCTGCCGCTAGTTTAACAAAGAAAACTTTTGGTAAAGTTGATGTTTTAATTAACTGTGCTGGAAGTGCTGAAAATGCTGGCGTATTAAATATGAGTGATGAACAATGGGATTTCACCATTAAAACTGATTTAACAAGTGTTTTCTTAGTTACAAGAGCATTTGCTAACATCATGAAAGAAAATAACTATGGAAGAATTATTAACATTGCTAGTATGTATGGTTTAGTTGGTAATACCGCTATGGATACTGTTGCTTACCATTCATCAAAAGGTGGTGTTGTTAACTTTACTAGAGCAGTCGCTGCTGAACTTGCTAAATATAACATCACATGTAATTCAATCTGCCCAGGATATTTTGAAACTGAATTAACCCATGATACCCTTGTCACTCCAGAATTTACACAATATATGAAGATGACAGTCCCACTTGGTAGATATGGTAATGAAGGTGAACTTAATGCAGGTGCAATCTTTTTAGGAAGTGAAGAAGCATCATACGTCACTGGTGTTATCTTACCAATCGATGGCGGATATACTGCTGTATAGTTTAAAGGAAAGGGGATGCGGATATTTTTTTAGACTAATATTGATTATAATTTAATATAAATTATTTTAGGGATAAATATCCTAATCTTCTCTTAATTCGTTTATTTTTAAACCAGATTAAATATTTTTCTAATTCAGCAATAAAATCATCGCATGTTGTATATTTCCAATCATTTGGATAAAAGAACTCGTTTTTAATCGTTCCAAAGAATCCTTCACACATTGAATTGTCTGGAGAGCATCCCTTTTTA
>CASFCL010000012.1 GCA_949293255.1 uncultured bacterium | reverse complement strand
GATAAATTAAATAAATATTTAAAATGGTTTACAGAAAAAAGAATAAAAGTTAAACTATGGAAAAATTTAAAAACTGTCCAATAAAATGTCCGCACCCCCTTTTGGTAAAAAATTTCTTGACTCTATCAAATTTATAGATACCGAATATATTTATAAGGAGGACTGATAAATGAAAACTTTTAAAAAAATATTATTATCTTTTGGAATGATACTTTCTTTAACTGCTTGTTTTAATGAAACTAATCCCGATATCTTTGTAATGGGAGCTGTTCCTAATGAAGTTGAAATTCAAGGAAACAAATACGAAAATAGTAATGAAATGGTTGAAATGGATCGACTTGAAAAGTTATTTGGATTTATTATAAATCAAGAAGATTACGAACTTTGGGTTAAATATGATAATAATCCTACCTTATATTATGAAATTAACGAGAATAATGGCTGTTTTAATGAAACGAGCCCCGCAAAAGGCCAAATTGATTTTAGGGATAGGTATGGAATATACACAATTAAAGAATCTGAAAACCTCGCAATTTTTGCTTGTGCTGCATATTGGGAATTTATTAAGATTTCTAATTAAAACGAAAGCATTTTAAAACATTAGCTTAATATTTTCTTTTATAAAATCCACATTAGAAAAATAAAATAAAAATTTTACGAATTAGAGATAGAGGACTTTTTATGGTACGCTATCGGGATTAATGGTTAATTAATTTGAACTAATTATCCAAAAACTCCCTAGGAAAATTGAACTATTTGCATAAAAAGTCGCTAGGAAAATTAAACTTTTTATTTATTCTAAAGAATAAACAGCTGTCTTATAAGGTTTAATTTTTACTTTTTTATAAAAATAATATAATAGAAGTATGATTAGGATGAAAAATATTTTTCTTTTCCCATTAACTTTTTGCTTAATAACATTATTTTCTTGTGTAGAAAAAAGTTTTAATTTCTTAGCAGATGGAATTGAAGTAAATATAATCAAAAATGATGGGTCGCCAGCAATGTCGTCTTTAGATAATATTTTTGTAGTTAGTTTTTCAAATAAAGTTGAAACAAACCAAGAAGATGTTTTGGTTTATAATTGTGATATAGGAAACATTTCCTATAATAAACAAAGTGGAAACGAAAATTTTGAAACTCCAATTGGTGTTGAAGTTTGTTGGAATAGCAATAAAGGAAATCTAGAAAAAGACGACGGTTCTATTAAGCAATATGGATGTATTGATATTGTTGCAAAAACGACGATAGGAATTTTGGATATATACTGATTGCTGTTAAAAATCATAATGATGATCCTTTAATTACATATTATAGAATAGAAGTTTTATGTAAGGTTTATGAAACTTCATTAAGCGACCAAGAAATTAATAAGATCTCAGAAGAAATAAAAGGAAATTATATTGAAAACCTTTTAAAAATTTGATTGTAAAACACTTATAAAATCTGATTTATACAGGGAAATTTGTACAAAAAATAATTAAACAAATGATAAAGTATTTATCAGACAATTATTAAAAGGTGAAATTGATTTTTAAGATAGGCATGGAATATGCGAAATTAAAAATCTAAAGATCTCGTAAATTTTGCTTGTGGTGATTATTAGGAATTCATCAAAAGTTCTAATAAAAATCGAATCTTTTTAAACCATTTGTTTAATATTTTCTTTTATTAAATTGGAAGCGTTTTCATGTTAAAATTAAATTGTCATAAGAAAATAATATTTTTGAAAAGGAGAAATGATTATGAATACAATTTTAATAATTGGTGCTGTTTGTGCCCTCACTACCGGACAATGTAATGTAGAAAATAATGTTTCATCTTATTCTACAAATAGAGCGAATAATATTACTTATGATGGCTTTGATGTTTTGTATAGATCTGAAGAATTTCCTGCATTAGAATGCGATGATGGTTATATTAACACTCAAATAAATGTTTATAACGCACCTTTTACAACAAAATCGAATTTAATTCTTGTTAGGTTAGATAATACAATTGTTCCTGGACATGTTGCTAGATTAAATAATGATACACAAGAAAACGGGAATAGTTATAAGGACTATAATTTTAAAGCAGGTTATGTTCATGTCTATGCAACATCTTGGGAAAAAGAGGTTGACTATAGTTTAACCCTCTATTCGGGACAAATTCTTAATGAGGTCGCATGGCCAAGATCTGATAAAGTTCAAACTACAATTACTAATTCATATGGCTTTGAAAGCACAATTGGGAATGAGTTTGAAAATGGTGTTAGTCTTGGAGATGGCGTTACAGTTAAAGTAGGCAACTCAACTTCTGCTTCAGTAACCTTGAGTTATACTAAAACTGTTTCATCAATTAGCAATGATCCGGTTATGTCATATCATTACTCATCTAATGACGATAGGTATGAATGGAGTTTAGAAACTCTAAATGTTGAAGTAAGTGGAGCGGTTGTTTATAATTTTTCTACTTATTACTTGTTTGAACTTAATGACAACGGAGTATTAAGTGATTGCCAAAAGTCTTTTGATTTACATTTAGATTTTATGTATCAAGGAGCTTTTAAGCCATTGTGGTGGTGGGCTGATGGATGGGAGTTTAATTCATCTCTTACAATTAGAATTTAATAGATATGTTGTGCTGCAAAAATCTTTGCAAAATTTATAAATTAAGTGACTCTAACCAAATCGAAGCGCTTAAAAATATTAACTTAAGTTTTTCAAAAACAGGACTTATTTTTTTACTAGGAAAATCAGGAAGTGGTAAATCAACCCTTTTAAATATATTAAGTGGAACGGATTCACCTTCATCAGGAGAAGTTTTTTATAAAAACATAAAGTTATCTTTGGACAAAAAAGAAGAGATTTCGAATTACTTATCAAAAGAAATATCTATAGTCTATCAAGAGGGTAATTTAATAAACGAGCTTACTGTAAAAGACAATATTTTATTAGCAAATTCCGATAAAAACCCTGCAGATTTTGATTATTTTCTTGAAAAAGTTGATTTAAAAGGTTATGGAAATTATTTGGTTAAAACTTTAAGTGGAGGAGAAAAACAAAGAGTAGCTATTGCAAGAGCTTTATATAAGAAATCAAAAATTATTTTTTTGGATGAACCAACCGGTTCTTTAGATGAAGAAAATAGTATAAAAGTTTTTAATTTATTAAAAGATTTGTCGAAAGAATTTTTAATCGTAACTGTAAGCCATGATGAGGAATTTGCTGAAAGTTATGGAGATAGAATTATAAAACTTCAAGATGGGAAAATTATCAAAGATATTACCAAACAAAATATTGAAAATGTAAGAATTGAATCCAATAGTTCTAGCGAAAATATAATTAAAAAGACAAGATTAAGGAACATTTTATCTTTATTTAAAAGCTTGTTAAAAAATAAACCAGTAATTTTATCTATAACTATTTTATTGACAGGAATTTCTTTAGGATTCCTTGGCTCAACTATTTCTATTTCGAATTTAGATCGAAATCAATTGCTTTATAACTCTATTGATAATCATTTTTTTAATTCATTAGTATTTTACAAAAATGTAGATGGGACACAAATTGGTTCTTTAAATGAAAAAGATATAAAAGAATTGAATGAGTTAGGAATTGTTGGGAAAGAAGTAATTTATAAATCTGAGAGTGGTGATTCTTTTGATTTAACCGGTGGTAATGCTAATTTAGCAACAATACCTAATTTTTATCGTAATTATTTAAATGGTTTAATTTATGAACCTGTTGATATAATTGAAAATAATCTAGACTTCTCTTTGGTTGGAAAATATCCAGAAAAAAATAATGAAATTGCACTTACAAGTTATTCTCTTGAGGTTGCAAAATATATAAATACACCATATGTAAAAGATGGAGAGGCTTTTTACCTTAATAATAATGTTAGCTATGTAGATTTAATTAATTCCCAATTTAGAATTGGAAGTAGATTGTTTACATTAACAGGAATAATTGATTTAAATATTGATTTTTATAGTGAAGATTTTAAGTATGGAGAATTTTTGGAAACTGCTGATAATTTCGATACATCTTTGGCTAGCGATTTCGAAAATGAGTTTATCAATAATTACCCTACTTTCGGTTTTATTTCAAAAGATTATTATGAAAATCTTTTGAATAAAAAAACCACAAAATTAAGCACAACTAAAAATGAAATTTCTATTTCTAGAGACAACAAACAATACGATGTCTTACATTCAATAGATGATATATCTTCTCAAGACCTTAAATATTTGAAAAATTATAATTCTCTAGACGATAATGCGGTTATTATCGGTTTGGGTGATCTATATAGTTTAGTAATTAATCAAATTAATAATTTTGAAGAAAACACTTCCAATGTTAATAAATCCGATATGTTTGATTACAATTACCAACTCGTTCAAGATGAAGATGGTAAATATAATGTAACAACTTCTCTAATTACTTTTGATAACGAAATCGAATATTTAAAATCAACGAATAATCAAATGGTTTTTGATTATGCACATAATAATTATCCTAAGAATAATACATTGTTTGAAGAACTATTAAGACAATTTTATAAAAAAGATATCGAAGAAGAACCAAATAAAGAAGATTTGAAAGGATATTTATATTATTTATTTATAAAAGACCCACACGGATTCTATTTAGGAAAATATGTTGAGTTAAATGAAGATTTCAAATCTCAATATGAAATTTTAGAAAACTTTTATACTAATGATGAATACAAAAATATCTTTGATGGGTATAATCTTTCTTATTTCAGTCAAGCATCTGTTGTTGAAAAATATTATAAAAATTTCGATGCAATCGATATTTTAATAAATATTATAGGTCCAAATTACAATAGAAACGAAACTAAAACTGTTGTCGGTTTTGTTTCTTCTATTAATAATAATTCTTTAGTAGTAAAGGATGATTATTTTAAGGTTTTAAAAGAAATTAATGGTGGCGGTAATAATTATATGTACGTCACTACATTTAATAATATAGGTGAGTTAAATATAGATTCTTTTTTGAATTATTATTGCGAAAAACACGATAATAATGAGGTTATCTATAATTTATATAGCTGTTATATGATAGATGCTAGATTTTTATATGAATCACACACTTCTTGGGTAACATTATTTGCTGGATTAACAATTGCTTTAGGAATATTTTCTCTTCTTTTAACATATAACTACATTTCGATTCTTATTAAAACAAAGCATCGTGATCTCGGTATTCTGAAGTCGCTTGGATATAAAAATAAAGATATATATACTATTTTCGCTTTTGATGCTGCCTTTATTGAGCTTATCGCCTTTGGTTTTGGGTCAATTTTTTCATATTTTTTTGTTATGCTTTATAATAAAGCTATGATGGATCTATATAATGTTGTTTTTATGATTTACACTTTTTCCGGTATTGAGTGTTTATATCTTTTTATATTTGGAATTACTGCCGGTCTAGTAGCTACATTAATACCGATAGTTAAACTTAGAAATTCTAAAACAATTGATTTATTAAGAAAAAAATAATTATTATTAAAATATGATAAAGCTAAATAACTTATCCAAGGTATTTCAATCTAAAAGACGTAACAAAAAAGCCGTACTTAAAAGCATTAATGTGTCTTTTCCCTCTACTGGGATAATTTTTATTTTAGGCAAATCTGGCAGTGGGAAAACAACGCTATTAAATATCATTGGTGGTTTGGATACTCCAGCCGATGGTGAAATATATTTCGATGAGACAAAATTAAATGAAGAATTCTTAGATGAATATAGAAAAAATATAGTTGCTTTTATTTTTCAAAATTATAATTTATTAGATGATTTTAATGTTAAAGAAAACATTGAATTAGGTGTAAGTGTTAGAAAAAAAGAGGAAACAATTTCTATAATAAGAAAGTCTTTAAAAGAAGTAGAACTTGAGGGTTTTGAAAATAGAAAAATAAATGAATTAAGCGGAGGTCAAAAACAAAGGGTTGCTATTGCTAGAGCCTTAGCAAAAGAGTCTTTGATTATTTTAGCAGACGAACCAACAGGAGCACTTGATAGCGAAACATCTTCAACAATTTTTTCTCTCTTGAAGAAAATATCAAAAGAAAAATTAGTGATAATAGCAAGCCATGATTCCGATGCAGCCTTTAAATACGGAGATAGGATTTTAAGAATTAAAGATGGGGAAATCTGTGAAGATATAATTTTAAATGAAACAAAAAAGAATAAGCAAAATAATTATTATTTTAAGAAAATAAAAGGATTTAGTAAGGTTTTTTCAAAAAATCTTACGTTTAGCACGATTAACAAGCTTGCATTTAATTCGTTGAAAATTAGATGGTTTAGATTAGCTTTAACAATAATTTTATCTCTTATAAGTTTTAATTCTTTTACAATTGCGTCTTCGTGTTTATTTTTTAATAGTGGAAACGTTTTGAAAAGTGAAATAGAAAATCGTAATTTTGATTATGTAACAATAAATAAAAAAATAAATACTAGAAGACCAAACAGCGAAGCAGCTGGATTTAATAATTCAGATATATTTCTATTAAAAGAATATGGAATTAATGCAAAACTTTTAATAGATAAACTACCTGGATATGATAATGAAATTAGTTTTGATAATAGTTTGATAGAACAAGTTCATAATATTAATTACTCAAGTTTTTACTCTTCTAAACCTTCAGGGTTCATTTATGAATCACCCAAGGTTATTGAAGACATTTTAAATTATGAAATAATTGGATCTTACCCAGTAAGCGATTATGAAATTGCAATAACTGAGTATTTTTATAATTTATTTAACACTTTTGGAGTTTATCTTTATGATGAAGATTCTAATTTATTAATATTTAATAAAAATGAATTAGAAGAAAATGATTTGATTAATAAGTATATTGAAATTGGAGATCATAAATATAAGGTTGCTGGATTATTAAAGTCAAATGTAGAGTTCAATGACGATGATTTTAAGTATTATCCTTTAATTAACGAAAAGACACTAGAATCCGAAGAAGCAATAATAGAACTTACTAATTTAAATAATGAATTTTCAATAGAATATTTAGAAGGCTACCCTTCAGCAATTTTTGTAAGCGAAAATTATTATTCTCAAATTGCTAATCCTATAATTAATTTAAGTAGTGTCTATCCTTATAGCATCATGTTTAAAATTAATGATGACTATATTTCAAATTTGAAAAAACAAAATAGTTGGAAAAACATATTGTTTTTCGAAAAAGGTAAAACCCAAATTAGGGAGAACGAGCTAGTTTTGTCTTCTTCATACTTAAGCAATTTAATTGAGGAAAAACTACATGGAAAAGATTTATCCTCAATGAATTTTGAAAATTCAGATTTAACTGATTATCAGTATTCTATAGAACTTAATATATCAACAAATGAATATGAAGTAATTAAAAAATCTTTTCAAATTGCTCAGCCGATTGAAGTGCTAAAAAGAGAAAAATATGAAGTAATTTTTGAATATTGTGTTGAAAATTATCCTAAGAGAAATACGCTTTTCAATAATCTATTAAATAGTTATTACTTAAATAATTATAGTTTATCAAGAGAAGAAATTAGTAATGATCTTGCAGCTTTATTTTATTTCATGACTATTATAAATGATGATTTTTTTAAAGAAATTGATATTAATAACAATGAAAAGGAACAAATTGAAGTTTTAAGAAGGATAAACAAAAATGAATATAAGAATATATTTGGTGGCTATTCTTTAGCTTATTTTAATGATTTACATTTGATATCAACTTTTTATAAATATTTCGATGAAGAATTTTTGAATCAACCAATAGTTTATTATGCTAATCGCTATAGAGAAGATGAGTTTAGTATTGTTGGAATTTATATTGAAAAAGAAAAAGATAATTTAAGTGCCTATATTAGCGAAGATTTATTTGATTTATATGAAGAAAATAATGTAATTGGATATTATGATTCGGCTATATTTCCTTATGACTCTCTAAATAATGTAAATATAGAAGGTTTATATAAAGATTTTTATAATGGGAAAGATTATGATTCATATAGACTTTTATTTGATATAAGAAATTCAACAAACGATTACGTTAGTCGATTAAATGATACTTTTTCCTCTTTATTTCCAATATTTTTATCAATTGCTTGTATATTAGGAGCTTTTTCAGTACTGTTATTCGCTAATTTTATATCTTTATCAATTTTAAATAGGAATAAGGAAATTGGCGTTTTAAGAAGTTTAGGATCAAAAAATAGTGACATCTTTTTAATCTTTTTTGTAGAAACATTATTTATTCTGCTTTTTGTTATTGCTTGCACAATTATATCCTCTAGTTTAGTTTTGCTTTTTATAAATAATTATCTAATTACTGGTACGCCTATTTTATCCTCAATAATTGGTATTAGCTGGAGTGAAATAATAGTTATGTTTATATTGGGATTTATTACATTATTAATTACATCAATAGTGCCAATAAATCATTTATTAAAGAATAAAATTATTAATATTGTCGAAGACAAATAGAAGAAAAATCAACAAAACAAAAAGTTTCTTACATTCAAAAACTATCAAATTCACTATTTAAATTGAGAATAAAGAAACTATTTTATAGTGGTATAAATAATGTATTAGATATTTTATTTATATCTTTATTTTCTTATTCTTTATATTTAGCTTAATCGAAGCACCTTAAATTTATCTTAATATTAATAATAGGTTGAAATGACTTAATAACATTATTTAGATTAGAAAATATTAAAATAATTTAGTTTAGCAAGGTTTTTAATAGAAATTAAAGGGTTTTTATAATTTTTAATTGACGAAATTAGGGTATTTTTCTTTACATTCATTTTACAATCAATTTATAAATATAAATTGTAGTGGGGTTTTAATTTTGGTATAGTTATAGAACAATAAGGTTTAAGGATATTATGGAAATTAGTTTAAAACATTTAACAAAAAGCTTCCCAGGGAACCCTAAGAAAAACATACCAGATACAATAGCTGTCTCCGATTTAAACATTGAAATTAAAGATGGCGAACTTATGGGTTTATTAGGACCATCGGGATGTGGAAAATCAACAACACTTTACATGATTGCAGGACTTAAGGCTCCTACTGATGGAGAAATTTGGTTTGGCGATCAAGATGTCACACATTTAACACCGGAAAAAAGAGGTATCGGTTTAGTTTTCCAAAACTACGCTCTTTATCCACATATGACTGTTTATGATAACGTCAAATTCCCGCTTACAAACCTTAGAGTTGAAACAACTAAAAAAGCAACAAAGGTTCTTGATAATTTAGAAATCAAAAAGATTTTAGAAGAAAATCTTGATGAAATTTTAGAAATCATTAAATCTTCATTATTCAAAGGTAAATTTTCTAAAGATGCTAGCGCAAGAAAACTTGTCTATAGATTCCATATCGTTACATCTTTAGCAGAAAGAATTTTTAAGTTCGGTTTCCAATTTTTAAATAGTGAAGATGAAATCAAAGCAAAGAAAGAAGAAATTCTTAATAAACTTGAAGAAGAAAACAAAAAAGAATTAGAAAGTTTAACTTCAAAAGGATTCACAGTTGATGAAAACTATGTTGTTTTAAAAGATGGTGTCCCAGTAGAAGAAAAAAGAAGATTAACTAAAGATGAAATCGACGCTTTAGTTCAAGAAACTGCTAGACTTGTTCAAATTAATGAATATCTTGCAAGAAAACCAAGCGAACTTAGTGGTGGTCAACAACAAAGAGTTGCTATCGCTAGAGCTTTAGTTAAAAAACCAAAAGTTTTACTTTTAGATGAACCTCTTTCAAATCTTGATGCTAGATTAAGACTTCAAACTAGAGAAGAAATTAAAAGAATTCAAAAAGAAACCGGGATTACTACAATCTTTGTTACACACGATCAAGAAGAAGCAATGTCAATTTCTGATGAAATCGTCGTTATGAAAGATGGCATCGAAATGCAAAAAGATGAACCTCAAGAAGTTTATAACAATCCAAAATCATTATTTGTCGCTAAATTCTTAGGTACACCTCCTATTAATGTTTTTAATGGATATATTTCTAATAAATCCTTATATATAGGAGAAGAAAAAATCTTAACAAGCGATAAGTTAACTGAAGATAAGAAAGTTTATGTTGGTATTAGACCAGAAGGCTTTATGTGTGATGAACATGTTAATGAAAAAGATAAAGTTTTAACATTAACATGTAATCAAATCGTCACAATGGGTAGAGATATGTCACTTGTCTGTTCACATAAAGAATTGTGTGGTGATGAAGCAAAACTTATTATCGATAGTGATGTAAAAGTTAGTATAGGAAGTGTTAAATTCGCTCTTAAACCAAATAAAGTATTCATTTTTGATGGTGAAAGCGAAGAAAGAATAGAGTTCTAATTTATGGAATCAAAGAACAATTGGAAAGCTTGGTTATATTTAGCCCCCGTCATTATATTGATGGCAGTTTTCACTTTCTTCCCAATTATCAATACATTCTTCATGTCGTTCTTGAAGGATTATAACTACATTACAGGTAATTTTAGTGGTTTTACATTTGATAATTACATCGATATTTTGACGCCAATTAATGGAAGTGGTCCAAATACAAGATTTAATGATTTTATGTTAACTGCACTTCCAAACACATTGCTTTTAACAATAATTACTGTTCCACTTTCAATTATAATTGCTTTACTTATTTCAATAGGACTCAACTCAATTAAGTTCTTCCAAAAAATATTCCAAACCATATTCTTCTTACCATATGTTACAAACTCCATGGCAATTGGTATGGTTTTTGCTGTTATTTTTGATACAGATTATGGAATTTTTAACTTTATATTTGGAAATTCTGGATTCCCATGGGTTTCTTTATCACCAACTGCAATTCAAAATGGTGTTCAAATTAACTATTGGGCTGGTGTTTTTGCAATTTGTTTCTACATTATTTGGAACTCATTACCATATAAGATTCTTATTTTCTTAAGTGGTCTTCAAAATATCGATAAACAATATTATGAAGCAGCCCAAATTGACGCTACTCCAAAACGGAAAACGGTTTGGAAAATTACAGTTCCATTATTATCACCACAAATTTTATATATTATGATTACCTCATTTATTGGGGCATTTAAAGAATACAATTCAGTTATCGGTTTATTTGGAAAAGATGGTGGTGCATTTGATACAAATACTGGTCCAGATAGCATGATAACAATGGTTTACTTTATTTATAATTCGATGAGTGGTACAACAACGATTCAATATGCATGTGCAGCAGCTGTTGTCTTGTTTATTATCATTATGATCTTTACATGGATACAATTTAAAGTATCGAAAAAGAGGGTACATTATTAATATGAAACGTTACGATGATTTAGTTTTAGTTTTAAAAGATGAAGGCTTATCTACTGAAACAAAAGAAAAATTAAGCAAAGTTTCAAAGATTGTCTCTCTTATTTTAATTTACTTATTATTAGCTTTTGCTGCACTTTTAGTAATCTTCCCATTTTATTGGATGCTTATCACATCTTTAAAAAATGGTGATGAATATCAAAGATTAGTTCCAACATTCTGGCCTGAAACAGTTATGTGGAGTAACTATGCTGATGCATTAAGAAGACTTGATTTCACAACTCTTCTTACCAATACATTAATTGTTGGTGTTATTTCTACATTTGGTACATTAATTACAACAATTTTTGCTGCTTTTGCATTTGCTAGACTTGAATTTAAAGGAAGAGATTTGTTCTTCTCAATTCTTCTTGCAACAATGATGATTCCTGGTGAAATGATGGTTATTTCAAACTATACCAGCGTTTCTTTACTTGGTATGACAACAAGTACATTTGGTGCATATACTGCAATGATTGTTCCTTTCTTAATTTCTGTCTTCTATATTTATTTATTAAGACAAAATTTCAAACAAATTCCAAACGAATTATATTTAGCTGCAAAAGTTGATGGAAAGAGCGATTGGTCATATTTATGGAAAGTTATGGTTCCTCTTGCTATGCCTTCGCTTATTACAATCTTTATCTTAAAACTTATGGGTTCATGGAACGCATACGTTTGGCCAAATTTAATCGCTGGTGGCGAAAAATCATTATATTTAATTACAAATGGTTTAAGAGAATCATTTAATACAACTGCTGATGCTAATGAATATGGTATTCAAATGGCAGCTACAGTTATTGTTACCGTCCCATTACTTCTCGTATTTATATTCTTCAGAAAGTACATCATGAGAGGTGTTGGAAGAGCTGGTATCAAAGGTTAATTTATTATCGGAGGATTTATATGAAAAAGTTTAAATTATTTGCATCTATTGGAATTATGGTTGCTTCAATCTCCTTATCACTTGGTGTTACAAGCTGTGGTGGTTTAGGAACAGGCGATGTCGATCAATTTTTACCAACTGATGATCCAACATCAACACAAACTATCGAATTTTGGCACTGTTTAGGTCAAAAAAACGAAGAAAATTTATCTAGAATTGTTGATGCATTTAACACTGAATATACTGGAAAATACCAAGTAGTCTTAAAAAAACTTTCTGGTGGTTATGATGAACTTCACGATACCATCATTACAAGACTTGCTTCCAACCAAGTTCCTGCCATGGCAATGGGTTATCCTGATAGTTTCTCAGAATATATGACTGATGATATCAGATTCTCTTATCTTTTAAGACTTGATAACTTCATTAAAGATCCTGAATTTGGATATAGCGCAGCTGAAATTGCTGACTTTATTGATGAATATTATGCAGAAGGTTCAAATTATCAATACGAAGGTACTTGGTCAATGCCTATGTATAAATCAACTGAAATCATGTATTACAATGCAAACTATTTTGCAGGAGATAATGACCAAAGTATTAATCATTTCACCAATGATACAACTTATATTAATTTAAGAAACGCTGTCATTAATGGTGGAGCATCTGCAAGTGATGATGATTTAAATGCTTTAAGAGAATATTGTGAGGCTAATGGTGGCTATACCTATGAAGTTCCAACAACTTGGGATGAAATGGTTGAAACCGGTAGACAAATTAATAAAGATAGAAAAGCCGAAAATGTAACAGGTGTTTTCACTCCAATCGGTTATGATAGTGATTCCAACATGTTCATTTCTCAATTTGAACAAAGAGGAATCGCATACACAACAAACGATGCTACAGGTGATGACAAAATTTTATTCAACAATGATGAAGCAAAAGCATTTGCTTCAGAAGTTGTTGGTTTAATCCAAGAAGGGGTCATGGTTACTAAGAATTCATTAGGTGGAAATACATATACAAATACATATTTCACCAACAACCAATCATGTATGACAATCGGTTCAACTGGTGGTTCTAGCTACAATGTTTCAAGTAACTTCACAGTTAAATTAGCACCAGTTCCTTATGCAAATGATAATCCAAAATATATCATGCAAGGACCTTCAATTTGTTTCTTTAATAACGATAATGATTATATTCATAAAGGAGCATGGCTCTTCTATAAATATATGGCTGATCCACAAAGAAACTGTGAATTAGCACTTCAAAATTCATATGATCCAGTTAGAAAATCATCATATGAAACTGAACAATATAAAACATGGGTTTCAAGAGCCGGAAAAGGAAACTTAAATTATGATATTCCTGCAGCGACCCAAACAATTAGAGAAAATTATATGACTTCTCCAGTTTTCATCGGAAGTTCAACATGTAGAGATGAAATTGGTAATATTATTACTTACATGGTTAGAAGTGGTTATAGCGTTGATAGAGCTTTTGAAGCAGCTGAAAATGCAGCAAAAACTGCAGTACTTTAATAAGGAGAAAACACAATGTTAAGTATTAAAAAAGGAACAATTGCAATTCTTTCGCTCTTTGCAGTTTTAGGATTAGCAAGTTGTAGTAGAGAAGCTGAAGATCCAATTACAATCGTAAATGCTTCAGCAAATTCCATCTATGGTACTGTTTCAGACTTCTCATTATCAAATGATGATGATTTAAAAGTTGGCGATAAACTTACCTTTAAAGTTGTTCCAAATCAAGATTTTGTTGTTAGTTCAGTTACTGTTAATGGTACACCAGTTGGACAAGTTTTAGGTGAAGCAAATACTTATACTTGGAACTTAGTTGCTGGAGAAAATAGAGTAACAGCATTATTTAGCGTTGATCCAACTATCGATGTAGTCGATCAATTTAAACTTAATATCGATCAAGCGACCTTTAATAATGTCATGAATAGAAGAACATATGACTTTAGAGAAGATGGCGTTGAAGAAATGGATTTAACTGAATTTGTTAATTTTGTTGATGGTGATACAACTCACTTTACAACTAAACAATTTGGTTACACAGTTAAAGTTAGATATTTAGGTATTGATACTCCTGAATCAACTTCTGAACTTGAAGAACGGGGAAAATCAGCATCATTATTTAATGCAAGCACACTTTCAAGTGCAAAACACGTTATCCTTCAATCTCAAGGTAGAGCAGCAACTCCTGATGATGAAGCTTCTTGGTATTCAGAAGCAGATACATACGGAAGAAATCTTGCTTATGTTTGGTATACAACAGTTGATAGCCCAACTTTAGATGACTTTAGATGTTTAAATCTTGAAATGGTTTACCAAGGTTTCTCACAAGGTATTGGATCAATTCAAGAAATGGGTGAATATTATTACTATGCCTTTGATAAAGCAAATTTAAGCGCTCAAGCAAATAAGAGAAATCAATATAGTGGTGAACTTGATAAAAACTATTATTATGATGACCCAGTAGATTTAGAAATCTCTGAAGTTTATGCTACATCAACCAAGAACGCTAACGGATATTATTCAACAGATTCTAAATATAAAGATGAAAAAACTTTATATAGATTCCATGGATATGTTACAAGAAAGGTTGGTGGAGCTTTCTATTTCCAAGATAAATTATCTTATGAAAGAGGAGCTGATGGAAGTTTACCAGAAGCTTATGGTTTATATGTCTTTTCCTATGCACAAACTCCAATTGCAGTAGGTGATGAAGTCGATGTAATCGGTGTTTTAAGTGATTATGGCGGAAGTTATCAAGTTAGTGGTATTTCCTATCACGATTTCAATGCTGATGAAGAAAGAGATACAATTATTAGAAAATCTCATGGTGCAAGTGCTGTTAAACCAATCGAACTTACAATGGCTGAGTTCAATGAAGCACAATATCAAAATGTTTTAGTTAGAATCACTGATGAATTAACTTGTACATATTATGAAAATTATGGATATGATCAAAGTTATGGCGGAACATATGAATTAGATGCCTATAATGAAAAATATCCATTCTATAACAGTGATAACGAAATTGTTTCGTTTGTCCAAACCGCAAATAACACATCAAGTTATTATAGATTTAAACTTTCACAAGATATTTTATTATCTTATGGAACTACATATTCATACTCACCAAAATTCTTCTATGGTGGTACAAATTACTATTGTCCAGATCACCCAGAAAAGATTTATGAACATCAAGAAGCTGGAACATTAGAAGAATTCTATAACAACAACGAAGATGATTATGAAGTTATTAAAACTGAATATTCTCAAAAGAAATTCACAAGTTTAACATGTATTTCACAAAACTACACATCAACTAGTGGAAACCAAAGAGGATGTTCAATGATTATTGCTGCTAGAAGTGATGTAATTTTAGCTGAAGTGGAGTAATTAATGAATAAGGAAAAGAAAGAAAATAAAATTTTAGAAAAGATCAAGGACGGATTTTTCCTTGTTTTAAGAAAAATTAAAGAATTTTTTGTAGGAAGTCCTGAAGAAAAAGAGGAAGTTGTAACTATTTTTGATGATGGAACTGATTTAATGTCATTATCAAGCGATGAAGTTAGACATTATTCAAAAATTTTACATGCTAATGATACAAAAGCTTATGATAAAATCCAAAACGGCTTATGTTTAGTCGTTTTAGGAAGTATAAGTTTAATTGTTGGTATTTTATTTATCTTTTTATCTTTACTTAGAGTTAGAAACACAATTATTGGAATCAATTATGCTTCCATTCAATTTGTTGTTTGCGTACTTTGCTTAGCAATTGCTCTCGTTTTACTTTCTGTTGGAATTCCTAGATGTATTGGAGCTCATAATAGAAGAAAAAAATACGAAACTCAAATTAAAGTAATTGGTAATTTGAGAAAAAACAAATGATAAAACCGTAGTTAGCTACGTTTTATAAATTAGAAGAGAAATTTTTAAAAGGAGAATTTATGAAAAGAAAGAAACTTTTATCAGTTATCGCATTAAGTTCATTAGTAGCTTTCTGCGGATTAACAACTATCGTTTCTTGTGGTGGTGAAGGAGAAACGCAAACCACAACTTACACAGTAACATGCGCTTCAAGCAATGATTACACAATTACAGGATTATTATCTTCCTATTCTGTTGGTGATACAGTTACATTTACCGTCACGCCTGCTCAAGGAAAAGTAATTACTTCTGTAACTGCAAATGGTAATCCATTAACAGAAGTTGGTGGAAAATATTCATTCGCAATGCCAGAAGCAAACGTTACAATCGTAGTTAATGTCACTGATGCAACATATGATTTTGTTGTTTCATATGACGGAAACTGGGCAGTTGGGGATTTTGTTACTGTTTCAGCAACAATTGAAGGAACTGCAACAACTGATTTTACTATCGAAGTTACCGAGGGAAGTAGCATTGCAACAGTTGATGCAACTGCAAAAACCATCTCATTTAGTGGTCCAGGTACAGTTACAGTAGTTGTTAGTGCTACTCATAACGGAGTTGAATTAAGCGATACTAGAACAGCAACAATTGTTGGCGTTCTTGCTACACTTAACCCAACAACAATGACAAATTTAAGAAGCACAATTCCTGCAAAAAGCACCTATTTAACAAGTGATATGATTGGAGATGGTTTATCAGATACTATTGGTGGAGTTACATTCAACTATTTAAGTACTGATTTTGGTATTTCTGGTTCTTCATCAGGTTATTCAAATCTTGGAGCATTAGAAACAAGATCTTCGGGTTTAGAAAAAATAATGTGGAATACAACAGAATTAGTTGAAGTTACTAGAATTGATGTTACATATCTTAATACATATGACACTCTTAAGAACGAAAATTTTGTCACATTCAATGTTGGTAATACAGCAGTTACTGCACCAGATGTAATTGGCGAAGCAGTTACAACTGATTATGAAAATACTTCTGGCGGTAATTCTTATACAATCAACACATTTGAATGTACTTACAACATTCCTCAAGGTTCTGCAGGTGTTTTAAGTATGACAGGTGCAAATTACACCGGTTATCTTACTGATATTGTTATTTATGGTAGAGTTATTGATTCATTACCAGAGCCAACAGCTATTACATTAACAGCATCTTCAACATCAATTAATCTTGGTGAAAGAGCTATATTAACTGCAACAACAACTCCAGTTTCAGCAGATGGTACAATTTCTTACAATGTTAAAGAAGGTTCAGAATTTATCACAATCGAAGATAACACTGTTGTCGGTGTCGCTGCAGGTACAGCAGTTGTTAATGCAACAATTACATATGGCGACAATCAAACATTAACAAGTAACGACGTTGAAATTACAGTTAATAATGTTAGCCTTTATGATAATGCAGTTGAAGTAACTGTTGCTGAATTACTTGATTTAGATCCAACAGCAGATTTAGAAGATACAGATTCAGATACAGTTCTTTATGAAGTTACCGGTATTGCTACAGAAATTCAATCTAGCGAATACGGAAATATGAACCTTTACGATAAGACAACCGGCGAAAGTATTATGGTTTATGGTACAACCGCTCCAGGCAAGGGTTTCACTTATGAAGAAGGATATTACTACTTTGATAATGATAAAACATGGCCAACTGTTAGTAGTCAAGTTGCCGAAGGTGATGAAATTACTGTTTATGCACTCTACGGCGAGTTCAATGGAACCTTAGAACTTGTTAGTGAATTTAAAGAAGTAGTTAATAAAGCTGCTGATTTAGCAATTTACTCAATTAGTTCAACTCTTCCTGAATATGTCACAGCAAGTAAATCAACCGAATTAACTTTTGGCGAAGAAGTTACATTAACTGTTGATTCTTCAAAGCTTCCTGATGGACAAGAAATTGCTGCCATTACACATAATGGTTCTGCTCTCACAGAAGAAAGTGATGGCACCTATAAATTTAATGCCCATGTTAATAATGTTATTGAAGTTACAACTAGGGAAGCAGGTACTTATAATAAAGTAATTACTCTTACTGCAACTTCCTTAGGTCTTGGTGGTTCTTATTCAAGCAGTACAGCTTCTTTAGCTGATTTCGCTGTTGAATGGATTGATTTAATGGCAAATAGCGGTAACATTCAAACAAACAAAAGTGATTCAAGAAACACTTCCCTTTGGAATACTTCTGCAGCAGTTGCAGAAATAGAAAGTATTGAACTTGTTCCAGGAGGAAGTGGAATTCATGCAAATTCTACTTTCGAAGTTAGCTTCGGAACAGAAGTTATGACAACAAGTGCTGCTTCTACAACATCTCTTAATGCTGATACTAGAAAAGCTACTAATACAGTTGCAGGAGCAACTTACTTCAATATTACTAGAGGCGGAAGAAACGCATCTTACCTTGAAAGCATTATTGTAACTTTAAAATAATAATTAAAGTCTAATTTTTAAGGAGGAAAGGGGCACCTTTCCTCCTTTTTTAACCATTTAAGAATTTATGAAAAAGAAAATTTTATTTAGTTTAATGGCATTATCAATTTTATCACTCACAAGTTGTGATATTTTTAGGGTTTCTGAAAACACTAAAGGTACTTTAAAAGTAGAAGGATCTTTTACATCAATGGCTTTTGTTGTTGGAGAAGAATTTGATATTGGAACATTAAACGTTTTAAGTAGCGATGGAGTTCAAATAATTGATTATAAAATTGTATTAAATGACAATTTAACAATTTATGATGGATATATATTTGAATCTACAGGTACTTACGAAGTAAAAATTGAAGCAAATTCATATGAACCATATATATTTGAAGAAAAGCTTTTAGTTTCTTCTAATGAATTAAAAGCAGATGCTACAAATATGAAAACTAATTATCTTGTGGGTGAGAGCTTTTCTTCAAGTGGATTAGTTGTATATGATAAGTTTGATAAAGTAGTAAGTGATTATAACTTAGATTATGATGAAGGGCATGTTTTTACTAAACCAATGAATACAACTTTAGTAATCTCAAAAAATGGATATATTTCTACTTCTATAAATTTAAAAATTGTTGAAGAATCTTCTTTAATTTTAGATACATCAAATGTAAGTTTAGTTTATAAAGTTGGTGATGCATTTTCTTTAAATGGATTAATTGTAACTGATTCATATGATAATGTTGTTAGTGATTATGAATCTTCAATTGAAGAAGGAACTATACTTAATGAAGTAGGAAATTTTGAAGTAATAATTTCAAAACATGGATATATTTCTGCTTCATTTATAGTTCAAGTTACTAATTTAAATATCATGTCTTTACAAGATGGATATAAAAATGAATATGCTTTAAATGAAGCTTTTGATCCATCTTTATATGTTGTAGTTGATAAAAATACTAACCAAGTTTTAAGTGATTATAACTTCTATTTAAATAGCAATTTAATTGATGAAAATTATTATTTTGAAGATTTAGGAACTAAAGAAATCACTATTAAAAAAGAAGGGTATTTAGACATAATTTTTGAAATTAATGTGGTTTCTGCAAGGTTATTGATTCAAAATATGCCTTCTAAAGTTGAATATACAGTTGGAGAAAGCTTCTCTTCAAGTGGACTAACTGTTAGTGATGGAGCTAGAGTTATTAGTGATTACACTTTATCAATTAAAGATGGAACAACCTTTAAATATAACGATACAAAAGAAGTAATTGTCTCAAAAGAAGGATATAGAAACGCTACTTTTGAAATTAAAGTGAATAATAAAAAAGGATTATTTATTAAATCAAAACCAACTAAATCTTATTATGAAGTTGGAGATAAATTTGATCCAACAGGATTGGTAGTTGTTGATAACAATACATATCAAGAAATAACTAACTATTCTTTATCAATTTCAACTAATGATATATTAAATGATGTAGGAAAACATACTGTTTTTGTTAATGTAGATAACTATCCTCAAGCATCTTTTGAAATTGAAGTAATAAATAAAATTAATGCAGGTGAGTCTAGAGATATTAAATTATATTGTATCAACGATACTCATGGAGCATTTACAAGAAATAGCGAAGATAAAGAAGCAGGTATGGCCTATATTGGTCAATACATGTTAAATAAAAAAGATGAAAATTCACTTATTTTATCAATGGGTGATATGTGGCAAGGTGGTATAGAAAGTAACGATACCAAAGGAAGAATCATGGTTGAAGCGATGAATATTGCTTCATTTGATGCAATGGCAATTGGTAATCATGAATTTGATTGGGGCGAAGAATATCTTTTAAAGAATCAAGATTACGCAGCTTTCCCATTTTTATCTTCAAATATTTTCTATGCTGGAACCAACAATTTAGTAGATTTTGCTACTCCATCAATGATTATTGATAAAGGTGGAATTCAAATTGGAATTATTGGTAGTGCTAGAGAAAACATGGGTTCATCAATTATTACAAGCGTTGCTAAAAATTATGATTTCCCAACTCCAAATAGTTATATCAAAGAAGAATCAAATAAATTAAGAGAAGCTGGATGTGATATTGTAATTTTAGCAAGTCATGATGAAGGTATGGATGGATATAACGGTGAACCAACTCAATTTAATGATATAACTCAAATTAGTTCAACTTCTAATCAAAGATATGTTGATACAATGTTATTTGCTCATGATCATTATAGGAAAAACGGACAATATAATGGAGTTACATATTTAGAATCAGGATGTAATGGTGAATATATTGGAGAAGTTACAATAAATGTAACTAAAACTGGTGAAAATGAATATGTTGTAAATGATTCATCATCTTCAAGTAGATATTTTAATGCTTATTCAGCTTGTACAACTGCAAATAGTGAAATAGCTAATTTAGTTGATAAATTTGATGATGTAATTAGAGATGCTTCTAAAGTTATTTATACATTTAATAATTCATATACAAGTAGTGAATTTGCAGTTATTGTCTGTCAAGCCATGTTATGGTTTATGGAAAAATATAACAATGTCTTTGATAATAAATCAATTTATTTAACAAGTCATAACTATGGAGGTATAAGAAGCGATGTTAATAAAGGAGAATTTACATATTCAGATTTAGTTGCAGTATGTCCATTCTCAAATTGCTTAAGTTTAGTAAAATGTACGGCTTCACAAATGCAATATATGTCTAGAAGTTCAGCTTTAGCTTCATATGAAAACCCTAATGGAAGAGTTGAAAGCGATGGATATTATTATTGTGGAACTATTTCTTATGTTGCTGAATGGACAAGTGGTAATGGACAAAGTTCATGGACATCATATACTCATTACGATGAATATATCATCGGTGATGTTTTATATGAATACTTAGTTTCAAATCCTTCTTTAGGACTTTAATTAATAATTATTTTGTAAAAAATCAATTATATTAACAATTTTTATTCCTTCAATATTAAAAGGGGCATATTTTTCTAATGTTATTATGATTTTTGGAAATTGATCTTTAATGTCAATTAAGTTAGTAACTTCTCTATCAGATGAATCAGGCAAATTTCTACAGGCCTGGATATACATTTTGTCATCTCTATTAATAGCTACAAAATCAATTTCCTTATTATAAAGTTTTCCAATGTAGACATCATAATTTCTTCTTTTAAGTTCAAAAAACACTATGTTTTCTAAGGTTGATGATATTGAAGTAGGTGAAAAACCAAATAAAGAATATTTAAAAGAGTGGTCAGAAAGATAGAATTTTTCTTGTGTTTTTAATACTGTTTTTCCCTGAAGATCATATCTTTTGGCTCTATAAATTACAAAAGCCTTTTTTAAATAAGTTAAATAATCATAAATTAATTCAACCGAAATATTTCTTTTTTCTGATTTTAAAAAGTTTATTATGCTATTAGCAGAAAATGTTTTTCCTAAATTTTCCATAACAAAATTAATAACTCTCGTAAAAAGATCTATATTTGTGATTTTATATCTTCTTATAATATCGTTTAAAACAATTGAATTATAGATATCTTTGATCATTTCGTAAGATTGGTAATTTGTAAAATTACTATTAGCAATTAAATGAAAACCTCCTTGTTGTAGATATTTATTAAATAATTCTTCTTTAGAGAGGGGTGAATTTTCGTTAAATGTTAAATATTCTTCAAAAGAAAGCGTGTAAGCAGGGATAGTGATATATCTTCCTGATAAATATGTTGAGATTTCATTACTCATCAATCTAGAATTCGAACCTGTAATATAAATATCTACATTATAATTTTCAAATAAAACATTAATTACTTTTTCCCATCCATCTATTTCTTGAATTTCATCCAGCATTAAATAATATCTTTCATCATCTTTTATGAATTCTTTCAACTCAATTAACATATTTTCTTTGATATATTGGTCTTGTAGATTATAAGAATAATTAATAAAAATAATATGGTTGTTATTAACTTCATTTCCTAGAAAATAATTTTTCAACATTTCAAGTATTGTTAATTTTCCAGAGTGTCTAACGCCAGCAAGTATTTTATAATTTTCTTATCAATAAATGGTTTTAGCTGGTTTAAATATAGGTTTCTAGTAATCATAAATATACTATATAACTATTCTAAGGTTTTTTTAAGTTTTTACTGAAAATCCGAAAAAACTTTAAAAATTTTTGACTTTTTACTGAAAATACGAAAAAACTTTAAAATATAAGAAAAATTTAAATTAATGTTTTTTTAAAAATATTTTTACTACTTTGTTGACAATTTATTAAAAATATGAGGGTTTTGCATGGATTTTAACTAGAATAAGGCCTCTATGGTGAGTGGAAAGGCCTTCCATTTTTAGTAGATTTTAAGAATTTTATCCTTCTTTATTACAAAAAGCAGGAGGAATGTGGTTTGGAATAAAAAGAAGAAATTCTTGATGCTGATGTTGTTAATATTTATAAAACATGCCTAAAAAAGAAAAAAAGCAAGGTTCAAAATATTTTGCAAGCTTCTTTAAGTATTGCTTTATTTATTACATATGTAGTTATTTTAATTATTGGCATGGTTCAAATTTATAACCCTACTTTTGCTATCTCCACATCACAAGCTCAATTAATCATAAATAGAGGAATATTTGGAATGCTATGTGCACTTGTTCAATACTTATTAGAGTATATTTGTCATATAAAAATTAACTTTGCGATCAATTTATCAATTAAATTATTCGCTTTCTCTTCTCTTGCTTTAGGAGAGGCTTGTGAATTTTATTATAAGTTTCCGATTTGGGATGAATTAGAACATTTTTATAGTGGTGTATTGTTTGCTTTGGTTGGTCCTGCTTTAGTTATGGCTGTTATTAAAAATTCTAATTTAAAAATAAATATCTTATTGAAGTGATGGGAGGAATTTTATTTTCTCTTTAAGCGGAAATAATTTAGGAGATTTTTGAATATGCTGTTGATACATTTTAGGTGGATTAAATATGCAAAAAAGTATTCCTGAAATTGAAGGTATATTTAATGGAGGAAGTACAGCTTTGCCTTTAGAAGGTAGTGATGAAGTAATTGCAGAATTTTTTAGATCCCTAGAAGGTTATCGATATGCTTTAATGGATACAATGGGTGATATACTTTGCTACTTTTTTGGAAATTTAGTCTTTATTGGATTAGCAATAGGTGGCTACTTTATTAATAAAAACATGTTTGATAATGCTATTGAATTTAAGTCATTTAAAAAAGTTACTGATAATTATTAATTTCAAGATAAAAATGTACAAAAGGGGATGCAGACAAAAACTTGGACTAAAATAGAAAGGACAGGTATGCACAAAATAGAAGAAATTGAAAAAGCATTAAATTTATTAGATACATATGATGGACAATTATCTAAGACCGCAAGAGCATTAGGAATTAGTCGCTATACATTAAGATCCTGGAGAGACAAAAGAAAAAAAGGTGAACCTTTAATTTCAAGAACGAGGAATAAATCATCCAAATGGACCAAAGAAGAGCAAGAGGCAGTAATAGAATATTACTTTAATCATGGTGAAAATATAACTAAAGCATGCCGAAAATTCGGCTATCCATCCACTTCATCATTAAGATTACGGGTAAAAAAAGATAAAAGATGGATCAGAAAACACAAAGTTCACAAAAAGCCAACAGTATTAAATGATGATGATAAGCAAAAGGCAATCGTTGATTTAGTATTAAGAGATTCATCAGCAATTAATGTCGCTAATAAGTATAATGTTACTAGAGTTACTTTATACGAATGGCAAAAAAGATTAAATGGTGAACCAATTATGAAAAAGAAAGATAAATCAAAACAAGAGCTTGAAGAAGAAATAATAATACTTCGAAAGGAACACACAAAACTTGAACTTGAAAACAAAGTTCTAAAAAAAGCGAACGAAATATTAAAAAAAGAGATAGGCGTTGATTATTCTCTATTAAGCAATAAAGAAAAAACTCAAATAATCAACGCCTTAAAAGACGAATATAAAATTAATGAGTTGCTTAAAATAATTCATTTAAAACGTTCTACATATTTTTATGAAATAAAAAGAATAAACTTTGATAAATATTTAAGTATAAGGAAAATCATTAAAGAAATATTTTTTAATAATTATGAATGTTATGGATATAGAAGAGTAAAACAAGAGTTATCTAAAACATATGGAATTGTTATTTCTGAAAAAGTGATAATTCGTTTAATGAAAGAAGAAAAATTATTTGTATATATTCCAAAAGTAAAGCACAGATACTCTTCTTATAAAGGAGAGATAAGCCCTCAAGTTGAAAACATAGTCAATAGAGAATTTATTGTAAATAAACCACATAAGCAAGCTCTTACAGATATAACCGAATTTGCATTAAAGGACGGTAAAGTATATTTGTCTCCTCTAATTGATTGCTTTGATGGCTCGCCTATTACATGGAGAATTGGAAAATCTCCAAATTCTGAATTAACTAATGAAATGCTAAAAGATGCACATGAAATTATTGGTGATTGTGGGATACTAATTCATAGCGACAGAGGCTTCCATTATAGAATTGATTCTTGGATAAAATTAATGGAACAATATGGTTATAAAAGATCTATGTCTAAAAAGGGATGCTCTCCAGACAATTCAATGTGCGAAGGATTCTTTGGAACGATTAAAAATGAGTTCTTTTATCCAAATGATTGGAAATATACAACATGTGATGATTTCATTAATGAATTAGAAAAATATCACGAATTAAGAAACGATTAGGATATTTATCCCCAAAAGAATTCATGTTAAATTATAATCAATATTAGTCCAAAAAAATATCCGCATCCCCTTTTGTACATTTTTATCTTGAAATTAATAATCCAGCATTCCTTCTGGATTTTTCAGTAAATTCTACACCATTATCTGTTTGTATTTCCTTTGGAAAACACCCGATTTTACTATATGCAAACTTTAATGCTTGTAAAGTTTCATATATCGAATGTTCTTGAGCGAAATAGAGAATTCTTTTCCTAGAACATTCATCAAGAATGGTATATTGATAGAAACGCCCAAATAAACCATCTACCTTACATTCTTTAGGAACATATTTGACATCTATTTGCCGCTTCTCGTGCACCATCTTGGGTGTATGGTAATGTTTATCATGCTTTTTAAGATTTGGGATATATTTTATTCGTTTAAATGTTCTTAAAACACTTGATGGAGAAATTTCTATTCCATCGTGTTTAAGACGTACCCATATCTCCACAAATGATTAATCAGGATTTCTTCTATGAAGATCTAATACTTTTTTGACAATATCCCTTTTAAGTTTGTTAGGATGATCACTTTTTGGTCTATGTGATTGATCTAATAAAGATTCATCCGTTCCATCATATCGACCTAACCGTCGGTAAAGTGAACTTCTTTTGACATGATAGAAAGATAAAATCTTTCTTATAGGCCGTTTTGAAATAACCCTTCTTTTGCAGGCCTGTAATCTTGTTTGAAAGTCTATTGGTATATATTTTCGTTCTGGTATTAAAATATTCACGGACATCTCCTTCTATAAGCTTTTTCAACTTAATTATAGATAAGATGTCCTTTTTAGTATTTAATTTTGTCTCACATCATTTGATATTAAACAAATTTTCTTTTATTTTGACAGTTATTATTTAAATAAAAATTAGTAGAACTTTATGCAGTTTTAATTAATTCTCATATCCCCTTAAAGAGACGTCATTAACATATTTTTTTAATATATCTTTATATATATTAGCTTTTTCTATAGCTACAGAAGTTAAGGATTTAGAATCAATACAGTTTTCGCCATTTATGAATTGTTGTAAGAATAATCTTTTTGCTCCATTTAAAATAGTTCCCATCTCTTCGATTGATTCTTCATTAAAAAATTCATTAACTAAAGTTGTTCTAAATTCATAATCAACATGATTCTCTTTTAAAAATTCAATTGATTCTTTAGTTCTATCAATTGGAGCAATTGTTAATCCTATTGTTTTTGCATAATTATTGAATGAATTTTTAATGTCCATTGCTACATAATCAACTAATTTTTCGTTAACTAATTCTTTTAATATTTTTGGATTTGATCCATTAGTATCTAATTTAATTGAATAACCTAATTCTTTAATAGCAATTATTTTTTCTTTTAAATCTTTCATTAAAGTAGGTTCACCGCCACTAATTACTACTCCATCTAAAACACCAACTCTTTTCTTTAAATACTCTAAAACTTCTTCAAAAGGTATTTCTTTTAAATGAGGATCATTCATAACAAGGCTTGAATTATGACACCAAGGGCAAGAAAAATTACATCCTTTAGTAAAAAGAATGCAAGCTACTTTATTTGGATAATCTACTAATGTTAGTTTTTCAATTCCATAAAAATTCATAGTGTTAATATTTTATCATTTTATAAGTATGCATGTTATTTTTTTCTCAAAATAGAATTATTCGCGTTAAAAAACGGGAAAAGTTCATTAAAAGCACGATTTTATCGAATAACTTTCAACTTTTATACTTTTATCTATCCAAATTGCAGCCTGACAACTTCTTTTTTATTTATAAAAGGTTGCTTTAAGAAGGCAAATTTTTATTCATTTCTTTCCCGTGTTTAAAAGAAAATATAAATTCAAGAACAGCAACCAAAATCATAAAGCCTCCAAATAACAACCCGCTTAGTAAGTAAATATTTGAATCATTAAAGCCACCTTCAGTAAATGTTACTAACATAAAAAATTCTAATACTAACATTGAATACATCGCATTAATAAACCTAACAGTAAAAAACTTTTCTACTCTAAAATCCTTATGTTTAAATGTTTTAATTAGACTAACCATTGAACTTATAAAACATGTAAATGTATAAAGAGCATTCCAATAAATAATTAAATCCTTCTTTTTAATCATTGAATCATCAAAATATATAATAACTGAAATCCCAATAGTTAATAAAGAAACAATAATCGAGATAACAAAAACTAAAATATGCTTAATAATTTCTTTATCAAAAAATTCTAAAAGTAAATATAGCTTAATAAGAAAGATCAGGAAAAAGATTAAACTCGTTAAAAAATAAAACGTACCGTAATTAAAATAAGATAAAGTATAGTAGATAACTCCGTTACTGAAAGCAAATAAACTAGAAAAAGCACTATTCACTTTTACTCTAAAAACCTGATCTTTAAAATATAATTTCAAGACATTTTGTGATTTATCATAGTCTTTTTTAAAATAATTAGCCACTAAAAACACAAAGGAAAACGCTAAGAAAATTGATAAAATCAAAACGATTATTCCAACGAAAATATTAATCCAGTTTCTTAATTCACCTTGAAAAATAATGTTAACTAAATACCCTATAACAAAAATTATAGAGGTTGTAATAACACTCATATAAAATAAAAATCTCTTGTTTAAGAGTAAATCTTTAATCATTATGTCCTTCCAAAAGTTTTCAAAATGATATTACTAATTTCTTCTTCACTTTCGATAAAATCTCTTTTTATCCATTCTTTTATAATACCTTTAATCGCTTCTATTGAACCTATAGTTATATATCTAATTACATCTTCATTATCATATTTTTTAGAATTTGAAGTAGGTTTAGCAATGTTTTTGACTAATAAATTAAATAATTTCTCATTTTACATTGGAGCACTATGTTTGTTAAATACTAAATAAAAATCTTTATTTTCTTTTACAAAAGCTAAATAAGGTACAAGGAAATCTTTTGTTATATGTCCTTTACTTGTATCAAAATTTTTACCTTTTTCAATATCTTCATAATGGACACCTTGGCATCCAATTTTAACTTTAGATGTGACTCTAATTGCATCAAGTAAATTTAATTCTTGAAAAAAAATTGTAACTGGTAAGGCAAGATCCATATTTTCAATTCCTGAACCAATTATTGAGCCGTAACTTTCGTTTTTTTCAAATTTTGAAATACCATCAAAAATTTTTGGTACATCGAATCTTTCAAGATTTAAATAGATTTTTTTCATTTGTAAGCCCTTACATTTAACTTAATATTATGTAATTAAGTTTTGAAATGCAACACTCAAAAGCCATTTTAATTACAAAAATTTCATTTTCGGTTTCATATAGAATTAATAAAAGTTTCGAATGAAATATTTTTGTTTTTTATTTGATCTTGCTAAGAGGGCTTTATTAAATAGCAGAGTTTACATTCGTAAAAATAAACTTATGCTTTTCTAAATATTTATCCTTCGTTGTTGTGATTTTCGACAATATTTTTAAACAAATTTTTCCTACATTAGTTGACCTTCTTTTAACATATTTTTATAAAGAATTAACATTTAAAATATCAGAATCAATCCACCATTTAAATATAAAATCCGCACCACCACTAAAAGCAGATTCATATTCAATTAAAGTAATTCTTACACCATATATTCCACCGATACATAGTGAAAAGCTAATCAAAAGATGATTGGTAAAATAGCTAAATCCAAAGTTAAAAACCGTTACCATAAAATAATTAGTCTTTCTTTTTATCTTGAGTAAAATTACTGTAATTTTAATTTAAGTTAAGTCTATTAAGTCATAAGCTAAAATTCCTCCTTTACTAACAAGATTGTCGCAATTTGAAAAATTTACCAAACTTTTTTAATTTTTTTATTTTTTGTTCATAAATTAAATATAAAAATCTCGATATTTAAATCTAAATTCCCTGCAAATCTTAAATATTTCTTTAAATTTAAAAATATAATGAGAATATAAAAAGAGATTTGATCAACGTCTATAATCAAATCTCTTTAAGAATAAATTTATAAATATAATGACTATTTATATTCAGGAGGTAAATTAACAATTGTATTTGTATCAATATCAACTGTAATTACTTTTGTATCTTTATATGAGTAGTCTTTATTAAGTTCTTCTACCTTTTTAGATACTCTTTCTAAATACTTCTTATCTTTTTTCTTGTCATAACAATCAAGGATAAATAAAGCAATAAAGATATAAGCCATTGAAAGTAATCCAAATGATGAAGATACATAAGATACAACATAACCTAATGGTACATTGATAACTCCTGTGTATTTATATAAAACATCATTTTCACTAACAAGTAAGTAATCACTACTTAAATTGTTATCTCCTCTAAAGGTGAAATATCTAGTGTTATCGATAACTTCTTCATCAATAATTCTATGAACAATTAATGTTCCTCTACTATTTCTATAAGCACATACATCATATAATCTAACAGTTGATGTATCTTTAACTTCATCAAGTCTAATTAATGAGAATGTAGGAATTTGATTAGTTAAGTTATATTCTTCTAAGTAAGTATTATTTACATTAGCTTCACTCATCGATCCACTTCTAATAGTTACATATGTAGATCCATTAAAGTTATATAAATAGTTATTTTCCTTGCTATACCAATTAGCATAAATAATAAAGCCAACTAATCCTAGAAGAATAATATCAATAATAACTGATTTAATTATTCCTCCCTTACTTCTTTTAGCTTTAACTTTATATTCATAGTAGCTATCATCTTTTGAATCGTACTCTGAATGGAGAATATAGTTAGAATGTTGTTCTACAAGGATAGAATTAGAACTACTTTTAACATATTTATATACTCTTTCACGATTATCATCTTCTAGTTTATGTTTAACTCTTTTAATATCTTTATCGATGTATTTATCTTTGTTACCTCTTTCAATAGATTTAATAGAGCTATTATATTCACTACTAAAGAATAACCATAAAATGATTAATACTAATGTTAACATTATTACACTAAAAATTATGTTAATCGTATATCTATCCATATTAACCTCTTTATATTCCTAACGTTATGATGATGGAGTTTACTTGTAAAGTTTGTAAGGTATCAATTGAAAAACTTGTTACTACTCCACTTGTTGGTACAAAATATCCTACTCTTAATTCAGTAAAATTATTAATTGAAACATAGTTAGAAAGACTATTTAAAGTATCATCAATTAAATCAAATTTAATTGATTTAACTTCAACACCAATTCCTCCTGATATTGAATTAGCATAATAAGTACCTAAAGTATCTGTTCCTCCATTAAAAAATATGTTTGGGGAACTATCATTATTAGATATAAATGTTACTTGATAATTTTTATCTGTTCCAAGTTTATAGATATAGATATTTTCTTGAGCACTATCTACTGAATTAAAATCGAGTACTATCTCATATCCAAATTTATCTCCTAATTCAACATTTATTGCAGTATTAAGAGGGCTGTAGAAGCCGTTAATTATATATGCTCCGGCTCCTACGCCTATTAAAGATACAAATAAAAGTGAAGAGAGAATGAGTTTTTTCATAGGATTTTATATATTATAAGGGGATTTTAAATTTTATTAATAACTATAATTAACTATTTATAACGATATTGCCAATAGGAACTCTTCTTGCACCTGAAAATCCAGAACCAACGACAACAAGAGCAATTTCACTGACATCGGTATTTTCAGCAAATGTATGAGAAATTTTCTTATCGGTCATAACTACTTTTGTAAAATCTGAATCTGCACTTGAAGTCAAACAATTGTATGAGGCATCGTTGACTGATTTATAAACAAGATAAAGATTCTTATTATTTGTTTTATCTTCATTCCAATTTTTAGATGTTGAGGTAATTTGAGTATTAATTGTGATATCCTTCATTTTCAAAGAATTAGTAAAAGAAAAACTTAAAACAAAGACAGCATTGTCAGCCCATAAGTCATCAGCTGTAGTATAATCACCCAACATTTCTGAAGTTAAATAGTCTTTACTATTCAAAACAGAAGTATCTTTAGCTCTGCTTTCATTTTCAGCATTACTATTTAAACCAAGATATAAAGGTGTGGTAAAACCATTACCATCCGATATTTGCTTAGAACCAGCATTGGTTTTAAGTGTTGTAGTTACATTGTTTTTAGTAACATCAGTTGGGCCTTTAGCTCCGTATCCAATTCCCCAAGTCGAAAAATCTTCGTTTGTAAATGTGAGACTTGTGAGAGCTTCAACATCACTACCACCTTCTTCAACTGTTTTCATTGTTGCCCCAACAGTATATGTTGCATCTGCTTGAGTAATTTCTAAACTACCACTACCTACTGTTATAGGTTCGCCACCATCAACAGTATACCAATATGATACAACTTCATATCCTTGTTCAGGTGATACTGTCCAAGTAATTGTTGATCCAACTTCATATTTATTGCCCTCTACAGCATCTGTAATTGTTACTGTACCATTTTCAATTTGAGCAGCTGTAACAGTTGCATATGCAACGGGAACTTCTACTTTAGTTGCCGAAACTTCATAGAGATATAAGTATTTATCGCCTGATACCCATGCAACATAGCCTTCTAAATCATATGTAGCACCATCTTCAAATTTAGTTGATGAATTGACCATACTTATAGAAGAGAAGCCCATATCATCATTATAGAAATTTGTATGGTTGTCGCTAATTCCACAAGTACCTCTAACTTTAATTCTCTTATATTTGATATTGTCAAGATTATCACTTCTTAAATCTGCTGCAGTAATAGATTCATCTAGTTTTGGAGCTTCAACAGATACTGCATTTTCAACTAAAGTCACAGTGAACTCTAATTTCCAAGTATACTCAACACAAATATTGTTATATAAGCAAGGGACTCCAGTAACTTCTACAACTTTCCCTTCTTTTCCAGTGAAAGTAGAAACAATTGTATTATCCATTAAGTAAATTAAATTGGTTCCATCAGTAATAACAACGCCACCTGTATTAACAACAACGATTGTTCCCCTTGTTGCATAAGCAACTTTTGCGTTATCAGAATCTTCGGTAACGTTTTCAATTAAATAACTCATTTCATAAACATCAGTTTCAACAACGATTGTATGAGCAGCTTCGCTTGAAACGGTAAAACTATAAGTACCTTCTGTACCAGTTAAAACATTTTTATCTTCTGAGCCTTCAACTGTATAATAAACACTTGTAATTCTATATCCATTTAATGCTTCGGCTGTAAATGAAACTGCTGAATTAACTTTATAGTTTCCATCTTCGGAAGCATTAGCAATAACTACACTTGCATTTTCGTTTTGAGCGACGCTAACTTTAGCATATTTAACTATTGGAGGAGTGCTTGCTTTTGTAACAACACTAAATTCATATGTCTTACCTTTTTCAAAAGTATATGTTCCTTCGTATTTTTTGCCTGGATTTGCTAATGATAATACATCTGATGGAACTTCTTTCATTATGACTGGATCAGCTGCTGCACCATCGACCGAAACATTTAATGCTTCTAATTCATAACCTTCCTCTAAAGTAAGACTTAATGTTTGTTCGCCAGCTTCAATTGTTCCATTCTCCTGCGTTCCTGAAATTGCTAATAAAGCATTTGATGTAGCAGTATCTGGAAGAGTAACAGTACCAGTTGTATCTACTGATGGAGTTGGATCAACAGTTGAACCGCCTTCATAATATCCAGCTTCAAATGTAACTGTAATTTTTGCATATTCTAAACCAGATTTAATTTCGTTATAAACTTCTTTACCTGTTGCATTATCAACTGTTGCAAAGTACTCATTTGGTGTTGAGTATCCACCTAATGCTTCTTTTTTCCATTCAACTTTAAATTCGTAAGTATATCCAGTTTCTTTTAAGTTTGCAGCAAGCCATGTTTCATAACTAATAGTTGCTACATCTGGTAAAACAACATATTTATTAAAGAAGTCTTCTCTAGTTTCATCTACGTTTGTATGTGTAGCAGAGATCTTTAAATTTGGTCTATATTCTTCAGCAACTGCTTTCCACGTATCAGGATTATATAAAGCATCTTGTGTAAAACCACCATCAATTGCTGTAGCTTTAACAGTATATGTAACTAAATAGTCACCACCTGTACCATCGAAGTTGATTCCATCATTATCTGCTTTTTCAGCTGTAATGTTAAATCCTCTACTATAGTATTCTTCAGTAGTTGTTACTCCAATTGTATCAGTGTCGCTTCCATACGTTCCATTGATAACAAAGGCCCCCATACCTGTACCAATTAAAGCAGCAACACTAAGAACGCCAAGTAATAATTTTCCAGATTTTCTCATTTAATAGTCCTCCACATTGTTCTTATTGATTTAAATCAAAGAAAATAAAAAGACTAACAAAAGAACAATTATTTAAGTTAACAACTAATTTTAAATAATTTTCTTGTACTATTAGTCTTTCCTTCATTTTCTATTATTCTATCAAATTTGATTTCAAATTAATAACTGATTTTATTTAAGGTTAATAATTTTTAGATTAAATTAATATAGATTGATATATTAAAGTTTCTATATCTAAATGAAAGATTATTACTTTATTTTTATATGTTGTTATAGATATTTTAAAAGGAAATATATCAATATATCCTTTATATATATATTTAAATTCCTTGCTAAACCTAATTATTTTTCCTTTTTATATTTTGATATTAGATATGTTTAAAAAGTTAAAGATAGAAACAATAAATAAACTTAATATATAAAATATCTATAAAAAGAAAATATAAATCTTTTTAAAAATATTGATCAATAATATCTAAATTCATAAAAGAAAAAATTACTATATCAATTGATATATTTTCTTTTTAAATAATTTATGTATTCATATAAAAATAGTAAAAAACAATATGTTTTCTTAAATATTTTAAAAAAAAATAAAAATAATTTGGTAAATTTTTGAAATTGCGACAATCTTGTTAGTAAAGGAGGTAAAATTAATGCTTATATTAAAACTTATATTTTTGTATTTTCCTTAAATGAGGAAATTAAATTACATATGAAACTTTAAAAGAAAAAACTTAATTCTTAATCTTTTTATCTCTTATTATTATTTTAGAGAGTAAATATATAAAGATAATGATAATAACAAAACATAGAAGGAATAAATTATTAAACCCAAGGAAATATATTGGTGATTTTAAATATTCATAGTAATCATTAGTAGGGAGTTTAGAGTAATAATAAGTTCCTTCAACAAAGAAGTTAGTTCTATTATCATACATTAATAAAAAGTTACTTAGATATATTCCTACTGTGGAATAAAGAATAACAATAAATACTAAAGCTGCACCTAATAAAGAAACAATACCAATTCGATATCCACCATCTAAATCACTTACATCTAAATTATTGTTTAAGAAAGCTTTCTTTAAATCTTGATAACTTCTTTTAATTGTTTTACTTCCAAAGAATGTATAAATAGTTGTTACAATAAAGAAAAATATAAACCCAATTAAAGAAAACATCATAAGAGCATCCATAAATGCTCTGCCCCATGGTCTAATGACATCGTAAATATATAAATTGTCATAAGTTTTGAATAAATTTGAAATATAATCATCACTTGATATTAAAAAATACGTTTTATCAACATCTCTTAATAACAATGCTTTAACAACATCAACAGAAATTAAAGCAGTATCTCCATCAATAAACTCACTAACTTCAAACATATAACGATGATTTCCTTGAGTTCCTCTAATGAATGTTATTTCACTATATAAACTTCTTGGAAGAGCAACATAATAAGGGTCTTCTCTACTACTATCAATAAATCTAACATTTACATCATCATCGAAGGCACTTTTATATCCAATATGTATATCTAAAGATCTATCAAGAGGGAAAATAATTTCATCATAGCAAGTTTTAACTTCATACTTTAAAATCGAATCCACTATATTTTTTGAAGTTAAAACGACAGATGTTTCTTTATCGAATCGATCTCTAATTTGATCGATAAGTTCAAAAGAAGGAATTATATCAAAAACTTCTGAATGAATATCACTTAAAAAAGTGACAGGATATTGATTATTATTAATAGTAATGTAGTTAGCATTATTTGAATCAAACAAAGGATATTCATCTTCTAAGTTTTTATAAAAATAAATTCTGTCAGTTTCACAAAAATCAAAAAAATATGCATTTTGATTGCTATAAGGTCCAGCTAGTAAACCACTATTAACTTCTTCCCCTTTAGGAATATCTAAATATCCGTATTGATTAAAATCTGAAAATCTATATGGATGATAATCAAATGGTCCCGCTTTTAAGGCTGTTAGATATTTATCTTCATGTGTATTGAAATCTAAACTACAAATTAATGAGGTAAAACAAAGTAAAGTAATTAAGATAAGTATTGTTTCAAAGATTAAAAATGACTTATTTATTTTAAAGAAAGTTAAAAAAGAAAATTTAAATCCATTTTTGTTATACTGCTTTATTTCTATTTCATTATTTTTATCTAAATCATTTTGTTCATCAATTATTTCTTTTTCTACATCATTTTCATTAAAAGTTAATTTCATTGAAATCTTTAGTTCACTTAAAGTAACATCATGATTAATTACAATTACTAAATGATTCAAAGATAATTTATTAAGATAAACGATTAACTTATCTTTTGTATCTACATCAATTGAAGAAAATGGTTCATCAAAATAATAAGTATTTACTTCTCGATATAAAGCTATAATTAATTCTGCTTTTTGTCTTTCTCCACCACTTAAAGAATATATTGGTGCATCCACAAATCTATCAAAATCAAAATAACTAATTAATTCATTTAATCTTTTATCAAGATCTAATTTATCAAAAATAAATTTAAAATTTTCTCTTAAAGAATATTCAAAAATTAAGGTAACATCTTGTCCACAATAAGAAAATTCTCTTTCTTTATGAGAAATAATTACTTTTCCATCATCTTGAGATTCAATTCCTCTTAAAATCTTTAGTAATGTAGATTTACCTGAACCGCTTTTTCCTTGTATCAACAAAAGACCTGAAGAAATTTCAAAATTTAAATCTTTAAATAATGTACGCCCATTATAGGATTTAGTTAAATTTTCAACTTTCATTTTACTTCCTTTTTATTTGATATAATCTTTTAGAAATATTCTTAGGTGACAAGATTAAGACCATAAATAAAGATACTGCTAGCGTTCCTAAACAGATATAAAAAGTATAAAGGAAGCCTTCAGCATAATAGATTATATATTCAAAAACGGAAGAAAAAAGTATTACATTATTAAAGTATACATTCATTAAACATGGGACCAATAGCCCTAGCAACATAGCTAACCCAAAAGAAATAGCAAAATATCCAAAAAGTGTCGTTAAAGTCGTTAAAATTTGATTTTTTCTTGAGTCTCCTAATACTCTTAAAATAAGTAAAAAGTTATATTTTCTAACAAAATAGATAATTAAAAATATAACGTTAAACAAAACCGTCAATATCATAAAAGCAAAAAATAATTGAACGCCAGTAACAACATCACTAACCATAAATGGTCTCATATGATTTGCATCAGTTGAAATAGGATTATATTTTATACCTTCCGTATTATAAGCAGGATTGTAAGACTCAGAAAGATGCAAAAACTCGGCCAACATATCTTTTGAAATTTTTCCTTTTGAGGTTTCGTTTGCTCTTACTAAAAACGTTCTAACTTCGCTACTTGTTTTATCAATATTAAAAAACTCTCGCGAAATAAATGCGTTTTCAACCATGAATGAATAACTAATTCTTGTAAAATGATTTTGATCAATCTCTAAAATTTTATCTTCATCAAAATTGTCTATGTAAAGTGTTTTGACTAAATCTGGGTTTTCATTTTGATAAGTGCCAACAATCGTAAATTTTCCGAATAGAAAACGGTTCCCTAAAACCCTTTCTTCTCCATATCTTTTAATTAAATCGTCATACGAAATTTTAGATAATAAACACTCTTGACCACTTTCAGGATATCGCCCGCTAACAAGCGTTAACTCTCTTATGTTTTGAGTCATTAAAACGCCCGCAGCAGCAATTCCTCTCTCACCTCTATATAAACTTGTGTCTTCAACTAAATAAATTTCATCATCTTCAAATAATTCATACGCTTCATTTAGCGGCATACGCAGCATATATGAAGGAGATGAATTTATATAATTTGTATAGTTAATAGACTCTATGTTATCTAACGAAGACGATATGAAAAAACAGCCAAATAAAATAACGAAAAAAGCTAATATGGTGTTAACTATAGAAGACACTAATAAATACCATTTATCTTCGTTGATTCTTTTAGCAATATTTCTAAAATAACTATTATTCTTTATTTTTTTAACATTGTAATGTTTTTCTTCTTTTTCAAAAAAATATTCTGTTTTTACAATGTTTTCTGTATCAAAATCGTATAAACAATAACTATCAAGATTATCTATATTCTCATGTGTTGCAAAAATTATAAGATGATCTTTTGCTAAAATGTTTATATAACTTTTAATAATTTTTGTGCTATCGAAATCAAGGTTCGATGTAATTTCATCAATTAAAATAATTGGTTTATCGATGTAAAGTGCTCTTGCAAAAGCAAGTCTTTGTTTTTCGCCACTAGATAAAACGCTAGCTTCTGATTTAATAACATTTTCAAGACCTAAATTAATCAAAATTTCTTTTGCTCTTTTTTTGTCTTTTTTAACATAAGGGTAAACTACGTTTTCTAAACATGTTAAATTTTCTAAAACTATTGAGTCTTGAGGAATAAAAGTAACGTATTTATCAATATAATCATTGCAATTTCTTTTTGTTATTTTTTGGTTATTTAAAAAAAATTGACCAATATAGTTATGAAAGTTACCTGATAGGATAGATAAGGTTGTTGATTTTCCACTACCGTTTTTTCCTTTGAATAAATATAATCCAGGGAAAGTAAATTCAAAATTACAGTTTTTTAAAATAGTTCTACTACCAAATGTTAAATTATTTATATTTAATTCTAATTTCATATATTAATCCTCATCATAATAAACGAAAAACGACAAATCATGTGAATCTGGCGAAGAATCTCCATTTATTCCATAATATGAAAAGTTGAAAACGCAATCAAAAGTTATATCAATATAGTAATCAAAAAGATGTGTACCATGCGAAGATGCAAAATTAATCTCATAAAATAAATATGTAGTTAAATAGTAATTACTTGTACTTGGAACAGCATATTCAAACAACTTCATTTTAAATTTTCCCTATCTTTATAATTAATATATCACTTAAATAATTATGAAAAAAGTATGCCAAAAATCATAATTTGAAATTAATGGTTCTAAAGTATCAAAAACGTAAGTCTGCGCTAAAAAATGATAGGGTTATGCAAAAATGACGGAAAAAAATTTTATTATTACACTGTCAAAAAAATCAATTTTTTTGGTAAATTTTTGAAATTCAAGCAATCTTGTTAGTAAAGGAGGTAAAATTAATGCTTATATTAAAACTTATATTTTTGTGGTTTCCATAAATAAAGACATTAAAAATATAGAAACAAAAACGACATAGTTTTTTGTTCTATGCCGCTTGTTGAATTTAATTTTTAGACTTTCTTATTAAAACTTTGTGTCATCAATTCCGTTAAGTAACTTCTCTTGAGGCTTAATGACTTTCTTAACATTTCCATCAATAAATGGATTTCTTAAATGAGCTTTTTCAAGTAATTCTCTAAATGGATATTTTCCACCAAGTTTAAGGAGTTTAAGATATTGTTTCCAAGCTTTTTCCTTATTTTTATCCATTTCACATTTAAATTGAAGAGCAAGTACTTGAGCAAGAGTGTAATCAATATAATAGAATGGTGAAGCAAAAATATGAGATTGTCTAATCCAAATTGTTCCTTTATCTAAATATTTGAAGTCGCCATATTTAATCCAAGGACGATATTTCTTATCAAGTTCTCTCCAAAATGCACATCTTTCATCGTGAGTTGCTTCTGGATGTTCATAAACCCATGTTTGGAATTCATCAACTTCAACCCCATAAGGAAGGAACGAGATTGCACCATCAAGGTGAGAGAATCTATATTTTTCTGCTTGATCACCAAAGAATAATTCCATATATGGATAAGCAAAGAATTCCATCGACATTGAATGAACTTCACATGCTTCTAACCCAGGTGCACGATAATCTGGTACTTTAATTGCTCCTGATAAATAACCTTGGAAAGCGTGACCAACTTCATGAGTTAATGTGTCAACATCTTGGCTAGTTCCATTACTATTTGAGAAGATGAAAGGTGCTTTATAACGAGGCATATAAGTCATATATCCGCCTCCACTTTTGCCTTCTTTAGCATCTAAATCCATTAAATGGTTATCAACCATGAAATCAAAGAATTCACCTGATTCTTTTGACATATCGTGATACATTTCACTAGCTTTAGAAACTAAAAATTCACTATTGCCGATTGGTTTTGCGTTTCCTGATTTAAAATCAACATTGTAATCTAAGAAATTAGGATTTTTGATGTCGTTTCTTCTTGCTTGTCTTTTTCTAAGTTTACTAACGACAGGAACAACAACTTCTTCAATTTGTCTACGGTATTCTTTAACCATTGAAGCATCGTAATCAAGTCTGCCTAAATTTAAATATCCAAGTTCAACAAAATTTTTAAATCCAAGTTTTTTGGCCATTTGATCTCTTAACTTAACTAAGCGATCATAAATGTCACCAAATTCTTTATCGTGTTCTTCAATGAATCCGTAATAAAGTTTGGCTGCTTGATATCTTTCTTCTTTATCTTTACTTGAAAGGTATTTTCCAAGTTGTGATAAATTTAAAGTTTCACCTTTATATTCAATTTTGGCAGTTGCCATTAATTTTTGGTATTGAGTGACTAATTTATTTTCTTCAACTTTTTCTTCAATAATTGCATCATCGAAGCATCTTAAAGAATTTTCATACATATTAAATAAATGTGCACCAAATTTTTCTTTTAAGTCATCGATATATTTTGAATTTAATAATTCTTTGACGAATCTATTTGATATAGAGGTAATTAAAGGCATTCCTTCGTCTAATTTTTCCATAGCTTTTTCATAGACAGGATCTCTTGTATCAATAGTATTTCTAATCATGATGACATTAAAATCAGTTGAAAGATCATCATTTAATTTAAAGAATTTCTTTAATACTTTAATTGCATCTTCTTTACATGTGGCATTATTTAAATCTTCAATAAAGCCTTCAATCTTTTTTTCGATTCTTTTTACATTTGGTACTCTTAATGGATATTCTTCAAATTTCATATTTTGCTCCTTTATTTTCAAAAATTTCCTTTAATATTTTATATAAGAATTAACTTTTAGAAAAGTTAACTATTATTTGTAAAGATTTACTTCAATGTCTCTCTATTTTTAATTCTAAAGAGTCTTTTAATCCATCTTGTAGAAAAGAAATTATTCCAGTAATTAAATCCTTCAATATAGGTATTATAAAGTTGGAATTGTTCATTATATTTACTATCAATTTCACCTAATCCCATAAGTAATATTTTTATGGTTCTTTCATCTTTTTCTTCATTAACATTATCAGAAAAAGAAAGGACAACAATCTTATATAATTCATTTAAAAAAGACCAATAACTTGTTATTTTTTCCTTATCTACGATTGTAAAACCCTGCAAATCTAAGTTATTTTTAAAGTTTTCTATTTTTTCATCCCGTTTTGATCTATCAATAATTAAGTCAATTAGCTTATTAATTATTTGGGCTTTTTGGTATATTAAAACATCAATTGTTTCTTTAGAATTTTTTAATTTTTTATGAAATGAGCCCATAAAAAAGAAAGATAAAATAATGACAACTAAATAAACAAAAACTACTACTGATACAGCAGCAATTACATTTATCCAAACTTGATCTAATAAACAAATTAAAAACATAGCCTTTTAATATTAAATATATATTATTTAAATTTAACAAGTTAAAAATTAATTTATATGTTTTGAAATCTTTATTATTTAATGGACAAAAAGACAATAAATTTCTACAAAATAGATAAAACTATATGTTTTCTTAAATATTTTTAAAAAATCTAAATTTTTTGGTAAATTTTTGAATTTGCTAGCATCTTGTTAGTATAGGGAGGCTAACTATTCAAAATCAAGTAAAAAATTAATAAATTTGCAACTTTGAAAAAAGTGCATATAAAAATAACTATTTATGAGTAATAAATAGTCTAA
>CASFCL010000011.1 GCA_949293255.1 uncultured bacterium | reverse complement strand
GCTTCTAATTTTTTTTGATTATTTATTAACATAAAAACCCCCTTTGTTACACATTACATAATAATCATATTTTGTGCAACTTTTGGGGGTAATTTCATTTAGTCTGGGGCGGCTAACGGGATTCGAACCCGTGAATGACCGGTTCACAGCCGGTAATGTTAACCGCTTCACCATAGCCGCCAGGTTAAAATATTATATCAATATGAAGGTCCTAAGTAAATTGTTTTATGCTTAATTTTCAACAAATCTTATCGAAAAATCACCAAAATTATATAATCCTTCAAATTTAAGTAATTTATTTTCCTTATAAAGTTCATCAAAAGCTTTATAGACATCCTTAACCATGTTGTTTAACCCTATTTCATGATGTCCTGGATAGATTTTTTTAATATCTAAATCTAATAATTTTTCTAGACTTTTATAATAATCATAAGGATTAGTTCCTTTATAATAACAATCAAGTTCACCTTTATAAATTACATCTCCAGAGAATAAATATTTGTTAGTAATATCATAAATACAAATTGACCCAGGAGAATGTCCAGGGGTATGAATTGCTAATAATTTCCTTCCATCTAAATCAAAAACCTCGTTATTTTCAATTAAAAACCCTGCAGAACCTTGATAAATTGAATAATTTTCTATTTTAAAGTCGTTAGGAAAAGACTTAGAAGTTTTTAATAATTCATCCTTTACTTGCTTTAATGGAAAAGGATAACTAGTAAGCCAATTAGCTTCAAAAGGATGAATTCCTATATCGTTAAATTCTTTATGACATCCAATATGATCCCAATGTGCATGAGTTGTAATTACCTTTATTGGTAAAGAAGTTAACTTTCCAACTTCGTTTTTAATAGAAGCAACTCCCATTCCTGTATCAATTAAAATAGCATAAGTTTTACCAATTAAAAGATATGAATTTGTTTCTTCATCATGTAAATATTCTTGAAAACAATATGTTTTCTCATCTATTTTTATAGTTTTGAACCATTCACTACTATTCATGTTCTTTTTCATCTTTAAACTTTTTAAGATCAACACAGCTTACTTCATTTGAGCCTTCCCAATCTGAAAGAATGTTTGCTTTAATCTTTTTATAGTATTTAAGTTCATCAATTACTTCTTGAGTAAATTTTTCTCCTGGAATAATTAAAGGAATTCCTGGAGGATAAATCATAATCATTTCTTTTGAGATTTGATTTAATGCTCTTCCTATTTTAACAACCTTTAAAGGTGCATGATATGCACTTCTAGGTCTAAGTTCCATTGATGGGAATGATTTCATATAGTGATGATCTTCATAAGTGATTGAAGGAACATAATATTTTTTAGAAATTAATCTTAAAGCATTAACTAAGTTATCTAAATGCTTCTTTTTAGTTCCAATTGTAAATAAACAAAGTAAAACATAAGTTTCAGCAAGTTCAATTTGAATATGATATTTTTCTTTTAACATCTTATAAATATCAAATCCACTAACCTTCAATTTATCAATTTCAATAACTAATTTTGTTTCATCATAGTCATATGCTTTACATTTTGTTTTAAAGTAATCTCTACCATGAGCTTTAAAACCAGGGATTTCATTGATTAATTCAATTGCTTGTCTTTCAAGTTTGATTGCTTGATATAAAGCTTCACTACCTTTAAAGACTAAATACTTTCTAGCTGCATCTAAACTTCCAATCAAAATACTTGATGGAGATGTAGTTGTAATCATATTAAAGGTTTTATTTATATCGTATTTACTAACTCTATCACCTTTTACAAGTAAAACTGATGATTGAGTTAAACTTCCACCAGTTTTATGAACTGATAAAGTTGACATATCAGCTCCTGCTTCCATTGCTGAAGCTGGAAGTTTATTTGAAAAGTAAAAATGAGTTCCATGGGCTTCATCGACTAAGACAATCATATTTTTTGAGTGAGCATATTCAACAATTTTCTTTAAATTACATGTTGCGCCAAAATAAGTTGGGTTAATAATAAAAATTGCTTTAGCATCTGGATTAGCATCAATTGCTTTTTTCCACTCTTGATAACTAATTTGATTAGTGATTTCAGTTTGACTATCGATTTCAGGCATTACAAATACTGGAATCGCACCTGAAAAAATAAGACCACTAATGACTGATTTATGAACATTACGAGGAAGAATGATTTTTTCATGAGCTTTAACTGCTGAAATAATCATTAATAAATTTCCACTTGTTGATCCATTTAATAAAAATTTTGCATAGTCAGCACCACAAGCTTTAGCAAATAAATCTTGAGCTTCTTTAATTACTCCTTTTGGATGCATGATATTGTCCATTCCAATTGGACAGTTGATATCGTTTTTATAAACTTCATGAGGAAAAACTTTATCAAAGTCAGTTCTGATGTTTCCTTGATGATGTCCAGGAACATCAAAAGAAGTAATATCTGATTTTAAATATTTCTTGTAAGCCGTTAAATAAGGAGTCTTTTTTTGCTCTTCTTTATCAAAAGGTTTCATACGTTGAAAAAATATACTATATTTGCATAAAATGTTAAATATTTTTTATACTTTTTTTATACAAATTAATAGTAAAATTATATCTATGAAAATTGTTGTAGCAAGTGACTCACATGGTGATTATGATTCTTTAGCAAAAATTTATTATAGTAACCAAGATGCTAACATCTTTTTACATCTGGGAGATTTTGAAATTCCTATTCAAGAATTGAATTCCTTAGGATATTTAGCAGTTAAAGGAAACTGTGATTATATTTTTAATAGTATCTTACCTTTAAGTAGAGATATCGACTTTCATTTTGGAACCATTCATTTAGAACATGGAAACTTAATTCATTATTCAAATTTTGAAAACTATGTTACAAGAACAAATCCAAAAATATTTTTATTTGGTCATACCCACGCCAAAATGGCTTTAATAATTAAAGATACTTACGTATTTAATCCTGGATCTATCTCTAGACCTCGAGACTGTGATGTCGGATCATACTTAATTTTAAATATAGACGAGAAAACATATGAAATTTCGTATGTTTTCAAAGATATTGATAACAATATTATTGATTTTTAAAGAAAATAAAAGTTGGGTATAAACCCCAACTTTTACCTTTATCGATTATTTCTTAAGTTTATCCAATCATTAAATCTTTATAGACTCGATAAGCACTTGCGTGAGCAAACATAATGTTATAGCCTCCACAAAGTCCATCAGCATCTAAAATTTCACCAACAAAGTAAACATTCTTTTCTTTTGCTGATTCAAGGTTTTTAATATTTACTTCATTAAAATCTAAGCCACCAATTGTAACTTGAGCCTTACTAAATTCATAATTGTCATTATAGACAAATTTTAAATTCTTAATTGTTTTAGCAATTTTTCTAAGTTCAGGTTTAGTGAATTTATAAAGATTTTTACAATCAGCTTTCTTTCTAATATACTCAGCTAAATTTTCATCAAATATGCCATCTAAGCAAGAAAACTTTGCTAATTGGTTATATTTTTCAAGTTTTTCTAAAAGTTGTTCATCACTAAGATGTGGCATTAAGTCAAGTGAGATTCTTACATTTTGTAAATTATTTCTCTTAATTATACTTGAAGCATTAAAGATACAAATTCCACTTAAGCCATCTTTTTTAAATAAGACTTCACCTTCTTCAGAGTATCTTTCTTTTTCTCCAGCTAAAACTCTCATCAAACATTTAACTCTTAAATTTTCTATTGGTTTTGTATTATCAAATGTTCTAACAGGAGTTAAACCTGGTTTTAATTCTGTAAAGTTATAGCCATGCTTTTTTAAAATGGTAATTAAGCTAGTTGATTTAACTTTTTCACTAATTGGAACCATACCTCCACTAGCAATAACTAACTTATCAAAAATAAAGTCTTTTTTAGGAGTTCTTACTATGATTTCTTTATCATTTCTAACTTCATATTCCTTAACATCATAGTTTAAAAAACATTTCACCCCTTTTTCCTTTAAAAACATTGTTAAGTAATTTTGAAGTTGATTGGCTGAAAAAGAATAAGGATAGTAAAGATCACCAATTGTTGAGACTTCAACCCCGATAGAATTTAAAAACTTAATTTGTTCACCAATTGGATAATCTTTAACAATTTTGGTAACAGTTTCATTATTATATGAGTTTTCCTTTAAAACTTTATTACCAATATTTGCTCTTCCATTTCCGGTGATCAAAAGCTTTTTATCAGGCTTATCAAAAACGTCAATTAATGTAACCTTTAAATTTTCATCTCTTTTTTTGAGGAGCAAAGCAAGGTATACGCCACTTACTCCTGCACCAATAATTCCTATGTTCATATTACTTTTAATTTTAACAAAATTAAATTATAATGTAAAAGTTTTTATGGGTACCGTTTATTTCTATATTTTCTCGATTGTAGGCACACTTCTAGCAACATTCCTAGGAACAATTTTAGCTATTTTTAGCTTTTCAATGCCTACAAAAATCATCAAACCAATTCAAAATTTTGTCGTTGGAACAATTATTGGATTAATATTTTTCGAATTATTCCATCATTCACTTGAAGGTTTTGAAGGATTAACTGAAAATGCATTTTTAAATACACTTTATCCATTTTTGATTATATTTGGAGTTGCAGTTATCTTTTTAATTCTCCATGAATGCTTACATAAATTAACTCATCATCATGACCATTCTCCAGATGACGAAGAAAAAACTCATGATCATGGACACACTCATGAGATGTTTGTTGAATCAAATTCAACACTTCTTTCATCATTTATTTTCTTAATTGCAATCTCAATTCATAACATTCCTGAAGGATTTTCTTTAGGTATTGTTTTTACAAATGTTAACTCAAGTAGAGTTCCTGTTGGAGGGATTGTAATGGCTGTTGTAATGTTTATTCACAACCTCTTAATGGGTTTTTCAATGTCAAAATCCTTTCTAAACTCCAATAAATCGAAAGTTTTTAGTGTTACACTTGTATCTTTAAGTGGTTTATTATCTTTTGTTTTAGCAATAATTGGTTACTACTTAAATTACTCAATGAATGAATTAACTTCTTCAATTATTGTTGCTATTAGTTGTGGAAGTTTATTATATATTCTCTTTATTGAATTATTGCCTGAAATCTTTTATGAATATAAAAGTAAATATACTCTTTTATATATCGTTTCAGGAATCTTATTAACTGGGTTATTATTAGTATTATAGGTGGGAAAACATATGAAAATTGGTTTAGTTGTCGCTTGTTTAGATGAATTAGAAGAATTCTTAAAATTAAATTTCAAATTACTTAAGAAAGAAGGATTCCCTTTTAGCCTTTACGAATACGAATATGGTAAACACCATTTATTTGTAATTCTTTCTGGTGTTGGAGAAATTAGTGCAAGTATTGCTACTCAATATTTAATCACTAAACATGGAATTGAATTAATCATTAACTACGGAGCAAGCGGAGCATTAAAACCACATCTTCAATTATTTAATGTTTGCCTTGTTAAAAATATTGTCGATGGAGAATTTGATACATCTTTAATTGATCATTGTGAAAAAAATACCCACATTGAATTAGGTTTTGATCACTACTTAATGTCTACTCATAATAAATACTATGATTTAATTAAAAATTCATTTTCTGATATAAAAGAAGTTAACTGTTTATCTTCAAATAAATTCATTGATAGAGAAGAAGATAAATTAAGATTAGCTAACGATTTTAACAGTGATATTTGTGAAATGGAAGCTTGTGGAATTTATCTTGCAGCATTAAAAAATAAAGTTCCTGCTATATTTTTAAAAGGAGTTTCTGACTCATTTAATGAAGGTGCAAATGAATATGAATCCTTCTCTTCTAAAGCTGCTAGTGGCGTTGTTCAAGTATTATTAAAACTTCTGAATTCCCTATAATTTTTTCAAAACCCTGCAAAACTTAAATATTTACATTAATTTTTCTCTTTTTACTGCGTGAGCTTTTTTGTTTGCAACTACTTTAATTAATGAATTAACTTCTTTTAAAACAAACATCATCGTCATACCTTCTTTAATAGGGGCTGAGATATTTATTCCAACATTCATATAGAAGTCACCTTTATAAACATCATTAGTTAAAGAGTTAAAATAATTTTTATTTTTATCCAATCCTTTAACTCTTATAAATCTTCCTTTTGTTTGTTCGGGTCTAAAATTAAAGTTAAAAACTAATGCTTCTTTTTTCTCTTTTGAAACTATATTAAATGTTGAAAAATTAGATTCAAAAGGAGATGAAATTGCATAATAATCACCTAAAGTTACAATATGATGCCAATCTCTAATAAGTTTATTTATTTCAACTATTTTAGCTTTATCTTCTTCACTTAATTTTGATAAATCTAACTCATAACCAAACGTTCCAAAAGCTGCAACTATTGCTTTATCTTGAATACTTAAAGCTTTATCAGCACTAACATGTGATCCAATGGTAGAAAGAGGATAGAAAATATTAGTTGCATATTGAATTAAGACTCTTGAATAAGGATTTGTATTATCACTACACCAAATTTGAGGTGAATAATAAAGCATTCCTAAATCAAATCTTCCTCCTCCTGCTGAACATGTTTCAAGTAAGATATGAGGATATCTTTCTTTAAATTTAGAAAGCAATTTATATGTTCCTAAAATAAATCGATGATAAATTTCACCTTCATTATTGTTATCAAATGTTCCAATATCAGCTAAATGACGATTAAAATCCCATTTACAATAATCAATTGGATAATTATCAAAAATATTTTTTAATTTATCAAAAACATAATCTACTACTTCATCATTAGTTAAATCTAAAACCAATTGATGTCTTAAAAGTGTTGGTTTATGGTCTCTATTAAATAAAGCAAATTCAGGATGAGCTCGATATAAATCTGAATCATATGAAATCATTTCAGGTTCAACCCATAAACCAAATTTCATATCTTTTGAATGAGCATAATCAATAACTTCTTTTAAGTTAATTTTTTCATTATTGACGGTCCAATCGCCTAAACTTGAATTATCAGCGTTTCTTTTCCCAAACCATCCATCATCTAAAACAACTAAATCGATATTTACTTCTTTTGCTTCATCAATTAACTTTTTAATACGATTTGTATCAAAATCAAAATAGAATCCTTCCCATGAATTTATAAGAATTGGTCGTTCTTTTTTAACAAATTCTTTCTCAATTAAATTATCTCTAATTAAATCGTGGAAAGTTTGTGAAACTTTATTGATACCTGAATTTGAATAAACCATTACGCATTCTGGAGTTTCAAAAGTTTCGTTTTTATCTAAATTAAATGAGAATGTATCATCATTTAACATTGCAAGTAAACGAACTTGATCCCATTGGTCTAAACCAATTTCATATTTAAAGTTTCCACTATAAACAAGATTGAATCCATAAACTTCACCATAATCTAAAGTTGAATTTTTCTCTTTTAAAAGAATTCCTGGATTATGTTTAAAGCCTCTTGCACCATGATTTTCATCAATGATCATTCCAGCATGAGTAACTTTATTAATTTCAACTTCCCTATCATTTGCCCAAGTTCCATGAAGTGATAAAACTTCATAATCTTTATTAGGAATATCAAGTTCTAAAGATGAAATTCTTTTTAATTTAATTAAATTTGAAGTTTTATTAATTAATTTATTTGATCTAATTAATACATTTAAATCTTTAAATAATGTGTAATTAAGTTCTAAATATATTTCTTCATTTACATCTTTTAAAGTAATAATTAAAGTCTCACATTCATTTTCACTAGCTTTAAAATGAGGTAAACCTTTTGGATTTACTTTTCCTTTAATTATTTTATGAGAATGATATCTAAAATCTGTGATAGTTGAGTTATTATGATGTTCGATTGTAATAAAACTTCCTCTTCGATCAGCTTTTAAATTTGATGCACATTCATGTAAAGAAGAAAGCTCAGAATAATAATAACTTTCATCGCAAACTTCTTTATCGCCATCTAAAAAAGCAAATCGTTCAGCATACCTTTCAGTAACTCTTTCAGGATATAATTCACTTAAAAATTCACCTGAATATAAATGAATTAAGATACCTAAAGGATTAATTCCAATATAGTAGGAAAACTCTTTATTATGTAAATGAAATATATTTGTTTTCTTGTTAAAATCAATCATTTTGAACCAAAACCCTGCAAAACCCTATTTATTTTTCTTTTCGAAGTCATAAACAAGAGTTTCTTCGATCTCTCCTGTTTCGCTTCTTTTTTCTAACGAGGCAACAATTTCACTATGATTTTGTTCGTTAAGTTTATATGTAAATCTAACTACTAAAAAGCATGCTAACATAATTAAACATGGAACCAATGTGAATCCAACTTGATAGACAACTCTTTGCCATAAATCAACATTTGCAAATCCAGTAATTGCATCAGCTTGAGCTCTAACAGCGTCACCTACTGCAGTAGCATTATCTCCAAATTGAGCAATTGCTTCAGTTTCAAATCCACTGATGTTATTTGAAATTGTTAGTAAGCTTCCTGCAAATAAAGCAATAAAGAGAACTAATTGTTGTAATGAACTACCCATTTTTGCTGTAAATGCTCTTAAAGAGAAGACAGCACTTTCTCTTCTTTTCTTAAGTTTATATTGATTATAGTCAATTGCATCTTGAATCATGATATAAAGAACCATTTGAATGAGAGTTTGTGCAAAGAAAACAATAAAAGCAACTACACAAAGTAAGATAAACCAATCAAATGGATTTAAGAAAACGTATGCAAATAATAAGATATAGCCTCCTACTGTTATAAACGAGGTAATTGTAAATAACGTCATTCTCTTAACTTTAAGTTTTTCAGTAATTACTGGATATAAAGCTTGAGCAATTAAAGTTGCTAAAGCATAAACAATTGTGAAATATAATTGATAAGTTCCAGCTTGACTGTAGCCAAAGTTAAAATAGAAATAATTTAATCCTAAAGTAACTAAAATTGATGCTCCTGTATAATATAAAAGTATACCAATTATTGATGATCTGACTTGCGAATTCTTTACTAAAACTGTAAAAAGCTCGCTAAACTTCATTTTTTCTTCATTTTTCTCAGTAACTTCATCAACTTTTCTTTCTTTCATAAAGACAACTAAAATTACTTGAGATGCTACATAAAGAATCGAAGCAATTAAAGCAAATGCTTTATAAGTAATTGTATAACCAAATGCACTAGATAAAATTGGAACAAGTCCACCAGCTGCAAAACTACCAATACTAATAAAAACTGAAAGAATTGTAGTTAAGTTTGCTCTTATTTTTTCTTTATTACTTAAAGAAGGTAAAACACTCCAGAAAGCAATATCATTCATTGTAAATGTGAAATCCCATAAGAAATATGTAATACCAAAAACTACTACATATGCCCATCCATGGAATGGAAGCCAGAACATTAAAACTGTAATTATCGAACTTAAAACTGCTCCAATAAATATCCACGGACGATATTTACCCCATTTAAAATGGAATTTTTCAACTAAGAATCCCATAATTGGATCATTAAATCCATCCCAGATTCTTAAGATGATAATAATTACTGTGATTACACCATACATTGCAACATAATCAGCATTTTTACCGATTCCACAATATTGTGCAAACATCAATAAGAACATGCTAACGAATTGGTAGCAAAGGTCTCTAAACATACCACTGCTACAATAAAGCCACTTCGTAAGCTTTGGGACATTATCTCCCTCAAAAGTACGGTTGTTAAACATATTTTTAAACTCCTTTATATGTTAAAAATAAATACAAAAATATTATATACCCGTAGTCTTTTTATAACATTAAGAAATTTAATTCTTTTGTATTTATTTTCAAAAAACCATATGTTTTTCTACTTCTTTTTGAAAAGTTATTACCAATTTTTCAAAAATAAAAGACCTAGAAGAGGTCTTCTAGGTCTTAATGTTTTTAGTAGTTTAGTTAAATTACTTAATGATATCAGTAACTTGACCAGCACCGACTGTTCTACCACCTTCACGGATGGAGAATTGTGTACCTTTTTCGATAGCGACTGGGTGGATAAGTTCGACTGTGAAGTCAACGTTTTCACCTGGCATAACTAATTCAGTACCTGCTGGAAGAGTAATAGTTCCAGTGACATCGGTTGTATGGAAGAAGAATTGTGGTCTGTAGTTGCTTAAGAAAGCAGTATGTCTTCCACCTTCTTCTTTTGTTAAGATGTAACAGTGGCAGGTGAATTTTGAATGTGGAGTGATTGATCCTGGTTTAGCAAGAACTTGTCCTCTGACGACTTCATCTCTACTGACACCTCTAAGAAGGACACCAGCATTATCTCCTGATTCAGCGTAATCAAGTGTTTTTCTGAACATTTCGATACCGGTGACAACACTCTTCTTGGTTGGTTTGATACCAACGATTTCAACTTCATCGTTAAGTTTGACAACACCTCTATCAACTCTACCAGTGACAACAGTTCCTCTACCTGTGATGGTAAGAACGTCTTCGATTGGCATTAAGAATGGTTTATCTTTATCTCTTGTTGGTTCTGGAATATAGGAATCACATGCATCCATTAATTCAACGATGTGTGCTTCTTCAGCAGCATTTCCATCAAGAGCTTCTCTAGCAGAACCTCTAATTACTGGTACTTCATCACCTGGGAATCCGTATTTTGAAAGAAGATCTCTAACATCCATTTCGACTAAGTCGACTAATTCTGGATCATCGACAAGGTCAGTTTTATTTAAGAATACAACGATGTAAGGAACACCAACTTGTCTTGCAAGAAGGATGTGTTCTCTTGTTTGTGGCATAACACCATCTGTAGCAGCGACGACTAAGATAGCACCATCCATTTGAGCAGCACCAGTAATCATGTTTTTAACATAGTCTGCGTGCCCTGGACAGTCAACGTGTGCATAGTGTCTGTTTGCTGTTTCGTACTCGATGTGAGCAGTATTAATTGTAATACCTCTTGCTTTTTCCTCTGGTGCTGAGTCGATTTGATCGTAATCTTCAGCTTTTGCTAAACCTTGTTTAGCAAGAACGTGAGTAATAGCAGCGGTTAAGGTTGTTTTACCGTGGTCAACGTGGCCGATAGTACCAATATTAAGATGTGGTTTACTTCTATCGAATTTTTGTTTTGCCATAAAATTTCTTTTCCTCCGAATTAAATTTAATATGCTAATGCAATGCATTTATTTTAAAGTATTTTGAGCGCCTTTTCAATAAATACTACATTAAATTTGCTCAAAATACTTTTAATAAATCTAGTTAAATTATTTAGCAGCGCCTGCTTTTTTAACAATTTCTTCTTGGACATACTTTGGAACTTCGCCGAAGTGGTCAAATTCCATTGAGTATGAGCCTCTACCTTGGGTAAAGCTACGAAGATCTGTAACGTATCCGAACATTTCTGCAAGAGGTACTTCAGCTTCAACGATTTTTGCATTACCTCTTTGTGATTCACCAGTCATATTACCTCTTCTACGAGAGATATCACCGATAACATCACCATAATATTGTTCTGGAACTGTGACTTCAATCTTCATGATTGGTTCAAGAATGACTGGATCACATTTTTTAGCTGCTTCTTTAAGTGCCATTGATGCAGCAATCTTATATGCAGCTTCACTACTATCAACATCATGGTAGCTACCATCATGTAATGTAGCTTTAATATCAATTACTGGATATCCAGCAATTAAACCTTTTTCAAGAGCATCGACTAAACCGTCTTGAGTTGGTTTGATGTATTCTTTTGGAACGACACCACCAACGATAGCATTGACGAATTCGAAGCCTTTTCCTGGATTTGGTTCGAATTGGATAACGACGTGACCATATTGTCCTCTACCACCGGATTGTCTGATATATTTACCTTCACAATCTCCAAGTCTTCTGATTGTTTCACGGTATCCGACTTGTGGTTGACCGACGTTAACTGAAACACCAAATTCTCTCTTTAATCTATCGACAATGATATCAAGGTGAAGTTCACCAACACCTGCGATAATTGTTTGTCCGCTATCTTCTGATGTATGAACTCTTAAAGTTGGGTCTTCTTCAACTAATTTAGCAAGAGCAATTGACATCTTTTCTTGGTCTGCTTTGGTTTTTGGTTCGATAGCTTCTTCGATAACTGGATCTGGGAATTCCATCTTTTCAAGCATACAGCCAAGATCTTCATCGCATAATGTTTCACCAGTTGTAGAATTCTTTAAACCGATAATAGCACCGATTTCACCTGCGTGTAATACTTCAACATCTTGTCTATGATTTGAATGCATTAAGACAAGTCTACCAATTCTTTCTTTTGCACCCTTATTTGAGTTAAGGACGTAAGTTCCTGCTTTTAATGTACCTGAATAGATTCTGACATAAGCAAGTCTTCCGATGAATGGGTCAGTTGCGATTTTGAATACTAAACCAACGACTGGTTTTGAATCATCTGGAACACATTCATAATCAGTTCCATCTTCTAATGTACCTTTTGCTGGTGGAATATCAACTGGGGATGGAAGGTAATCAATAACACCATCAAGTAATAATTGAACACCTTTATTTTTATAAGCACTACCACAGAAAACTGGGTGGAAGACACCATCGATAGTTGCTTTTCTGATACAAGCCTTGATTTCTTCAACAGTTGGTTCTTCTCCCTCAAGAAGTTTCATCATGATGTCATCATTAAATCCTGCTAAAGTTTCAAGTAAATCTTGTCTATAAAGAGCTACTTTTTCAGCATATTCTGCTGGAATTTCAATCTTATTTGGATCTTGAGAATCTTTACAACCTGTGTAATCCCATGCTTCCATCTTAACAAGGTCGATAACACCTCTTAAAGTATCTGAAATACCAATAGGATATTGGACAGCTTTTGCACAAGCTCCTAATTTTTCTTTAATTGAATCGACACACATTTCAAAATCTGCACCGATTGCATCTAATTTATTAACGAAGACAATTCTTGGAACATGGTATTTGGTACCTTGTCTCCAAACTGTTTCAGTTTGAGGTTCAACACCATTTTTACCATCAAGAACTGTAACAGCACCATCAAGAACTCTTAATGAACGTTCGACTTCAACAGTAAAGTCGACGTGCCCTGGAGTGTCGATGATATTAATTCTATTACCCTTCCAGAAACATGTTGTAGCAGCAGAAGTAATTGTAATACCTCTTTCCTGCTCTTGGACCATCCAGTCCATTGTAGCAGCGCCTTCATGGACTTCACCAATCTTATGAATCTTATGGGTAAAGAAGAGGATACGTTCAGTTGTTGTAGTCTTACCAGCATCAATATGGGCCATGATACCTATATTTCTAGTATGAGGTAAGTCATATTCTCTTTCAGCCATAAATAAATTTCTCTCCTAATAATAAATAAAATCTTTTTTAAATTACCATTTATAATGTGCGTAAGCTTTGTTAGCTTCAGCCATTTTATGGACGTCTTCTCTTTTCTTAACAGAAGCACCTGTTCCGTTTGCAGCATCGATAATTTCGTTGCAAAGTTTGTCTTCCATTGATTTTTCTTTTCTTAAACGTGAATAGGTAACAAGCCATCTTAAACCTAAAGTAATTTTTCTTTCTGCACTTACTTCGGTTGGAACTTGGAAGTTAGCAGCACCAATTCTTCTAACTTTAAGTTCTACTTCTGGCATGATGTTGTTGATTGCTGTTGCAAATACATCCATGGCAGGTTTTTTGGTTTGTTCTTCAATCTTTTTGAATGCTCCATATAAAATTTGTTGAGCAGTTCCTTTTTTACCATCAAGCATGATTCTATTAATTAATCTGGTAACTAATTTTGAACCATAAATTGGATCTGGTAAAACATCTCTTTTTACTGTATTTCCCTTACGTGGCATCTTTAATTACCTCCTATTAATTACTACTTGCTTTTGGTTTTTTAGTACCGTATAAAGATCTACCTTGTCTACGGGATTCAATACCTGCACAATCAAGGGTACCTCTAATAATATGGTATCTAACACCTGGGAGGTCTTTAACTCTTCCTCCACGAATCATAACGGTTGAGTGTTCTTGAAGGTTGTGTCCTTCTCCTCCAATGTAAGCTGTAACTTCATAGCCATTGGAGAGCTTAACTCTAGCGTATTTTCTTAAAGCTGAGTTAGGTTTTTTAGGAGTCATGGTACCAACACGGGTACAGACGCCTCTTTTTTGAGCACTATTTTGATTTGTTTCCTTTTTAGTTAAGGAATTAAATCTTTTTAAAAGTGCTGGTGCTTTTGATTTGAATGTAGTTTTCTTTCTACCTTGTAAAACTAACTGATTAATCGTTGGCATTTACTCTTTCTCCTTTTTCTTTAATACACAGTACCAAGTGTTTCAAACACCCGGTAAAAAAATAAACTTTTCAGTCGCGTGATAATATTACATTAAAGCAATACCACTTGCAAGTAAAAAGTTTATTTAGATGTTAAAAAGTTATTTTTAATCGATTAATACTTTATTTCTAGCGACCTTTCTCCATTTATTCTTTGAGAATAAACCGAGACAAGTTGTTGCGATATAAGCAACGCTAAATACAGGATAAAGGAAGATTCCACCGATCAAATCTATTCTACGATTGACTCCCATTTTCTTATAATCGGTAACAACTAAAATGAAGGCTTGAAGGAATCCACAGAATACAAATAAAACTGAGATACAACTGACTGCAATAATAATAGTTTGATAGAACATATTTAGATATTCTGCAGCACTAATTGTTCCATAAATTTCTATTTGCCCATATCCAACCATTCCTAGATATATAAAATCATATATATAGAAAATTGGTACCCAAGTACAAAGTATAACTGAATCTAAAACGAGGAATAAACCACAGAAAATATCAATGAATGAGAATTTACAGGTTCTTAAGAAATACCATAAACTCTTTGGAATAAGTCTAACGACACCTTTAGCCATTCTTGAATTTCTAGCAAAAGTATCTTTCATTGTTGATGGTAAATCTTCATAAACAATAGCATCTTCAATGAAGTGACCTTTATATCCATCTTTAATTCTTTTTAAGTTAAAATCACAATCATCAGAAATTTAAAAAGTATTGTATCCACCGCACTTTTTCATCATTTCTTTAGACATCATTGATCCTGCTCCATTAACGTGAGCTGCGATATGGAATCTTTCTCTAACTCTACTACTAATTCTTGAATCATAGATGTAATAAAGTCCGCTAGCTTTAGTGTAAGCAGATTGAGTAATATTTGTTGCTGATTCATAACCTCTACCAAAATGAACTCCACTTTGATATGCATCATTCATTAAGGATGTAAAATCCTTATTTAATCTATTATCAGCATCAACTCTTAAATAAAAATCATAATCTAAATCATTTTCAATAAGATACTTGAAACCATAATTAATTGGATAACATGGTTTTGCGTGAGCAGGATCTTTATCGATAAACTCAATAACCTTTGCTCCTGCTTCTCTAGCAAGTTCTGCTGATCTATCGGTGCAATTATGTGCAACAACGTAAACGTCAAATAATTCTTTTGGGTAATCTTGTTTTTCGAAAATTTCTTTAACCGTGTCGTAAATAACATCTTCTTCGTTATGGACAGGAATTAAGTAAGCTACTTTTCCTTTTTTGTCACTTTTTGGATATGTTTTCTTTTTTACCCAGAAAAAAATCATATAAAAAAGTTGTATCATGAATGGAATTCCTATGACACACAAAACAACTGAATTAATGTTATTCAACACTTGATATAATATCTCATGCCAGTATATGCCTAATTTATATCTCACTAAATATCGATCTTCAATTATCCTATATTTTTCTTTAAATAAGAGAATTTTAAAATTCCATTTTACTGATAAAAGTTCCCACCAAATCGATAATTTTTAAGTTTATAATAATTGCGTGGTTCCCCAGCAAATAATCTCACAAGCATTTGAATTTATAATTTTTAAGTCAAATCACACATCTTTTGATCTCTATGATTTTAAAAAATTTTATAATCTTTCATCATATGATATTAAAGATTTATCAAGTGATCTTATTTTAGATGCACTATTTGAACAAATATTTTTAAGTCTTACTAACAAACTTGGAGATTCACGTTTTGTTTTTATAGAAACTGATTTAATTGAATTCTCACTTAACTCAATAAAGATGTTTTATAAACTAAAACCATCCTTAAAAGATCGAATAAAGAGAATTAATTTTGAAGAGCTACTTATTAACTGTGAACACCGTTTTTATAAATACCTACTAAAAAAATATCCACCAACTTTAGTTTATAAAAGCGTAGGAATTTCAACGAAATTATACATTCAAAAATATCTAAATAATTTAAAAAATATTCTCTTAGATTTTTTAATTTCGCCAATAACTTTATCCCTTAAAAATCTTGAAAAAACCTTTTTAATTCTAGTCAATTAATTTAAAATCCCTGCAAAACACTATTATTTTTCAAAAAACAGGCTTTTTAAAGGTTTTTAAAAAGGGATTCTTTTTTTTATCAAGAATCCCTTTAAAATTTTAGTTAAGGTGATCTACTCCCATGTAGGAAGAATCACTTGAATATGTATCATCTCCTTCAGTATCTAATGATTCCATTTTTGCTAATTCAAGGTTATCGATATCTTCAACAAATGGTTGATCGTGGACACCGATATATTGTTTTTTAACATCATTCATTCTTGATTTAACTGAGAAATCACTTAATAAATCACGTTTTTGAATTGGAGTAAGTAAGCCTCTTCCTGCTGGAATAAGTTTACCGGTGATAACATTTTCTTTTAATCCGTGAAGTGGATCGGTCTTTCCTTTAATAGCTGCATCGGTAAGAACTCTGGTTGTTTCTTGGAAGGATGCGGCGGAAAGGAATGAAGAAGTTTCAAGTGCTGCTTTTGTGATACCAAGAATTAATGGTTCAGCAATTGCAGGAAGTTTTCCATTAGCTAACGCATTTCTATTAGCTTCGGTAAAGTCAACGATATCGACTCTACTACCTGGGATTAAGTCTGTATCTCTACCATCGATAATTAAGACTTTCTTTAACATTTGTCTTGTAATAACTTCGATGTGTTTATCAGAAATAGCAATACCATTTCCTTGATAGACTTTTTGAACTTCTTTCATGATATATTTTTGAACGGTAGCAACATCGCTACATTCAAGTAATTCTTTTGGTGAAATTGCACCTTCAGTGATCTTGTCACCGTTTCTAATAAAGTCGCCTTCTTTAACTCTTAAATGGACACCAAAGTCTGTTTCATATTCTTTAGTATCTAAATCATTACTAATTGTAACGAAATATTTACCATTTTCATCTTTAATATCAACGACTTTACCGCTGATTTGAGAAATGAGAGCTTTACCTTTTGGATTACGTGCTTCGAATAATTCTTGGACACGAGGTAAACCTTGAGTAATATCATCACTACTTGCAACACCACCAGAGTGGAAAGTTCTCATGGTAAGTTGGGTACCAGGTTCACCGATTGATTGAGCAGCCATAATACCAACAGCTTCACCAATTTCAACAAGTTCGCCAGTTGCAAGGTTTTTACCATAACAGTGTGCACAAACACCATCTTTAGTTTCACATCCAAATAAGGATCTAATTTCAACTTCTTTAATTCCTGCTTCAACGATTCTATTTGCAAGATCTTCAGTGATCATTTCATTACCACCAACGATAATTTCTCCACTATTTGGATCAACTACGTTATGGCAAGCATATCTACCAACTAAACGATCTTTTAAGTGAACGATGACGCTACCTCTTGCAGTATCGACGATATCACTAACAATTGAACCGTGGTCTGAATGACAATCAACCTCTCTAATAATGACGTCTTGAGAGACATCGACAAGTCTTCTTGTTAAGTAACCTGAGTCAGCAGTTTTTAAAGCGGTATCAGCACCACCTTTTCTAGCACCATGGGTACCAGTGAAGAATTCGGAAATATTTAAACCTTCTCTAAAGCAAGATTTAACTGGAATTTCGATAGCTTCACCACTAGTAGATGACATAAGACCTCTCATACCAATAAGTTGTTGGAAGTTAGAGTCACTACCTCTAGCACCTGAATGCCACATGATGTAAAGTGGGTTTCTAGTTTGTTTATCAAGGTCTGCTTTAACTTGGACTTTAACTCTATCGGTGACATCACTCCAAATCTTAACGACTTGTTTATGTCTTTCGGTATTTGTTAAGAATCCATCGTTATAAAGTTCAGTGATTTCTTCAATCTTTTCATCAGCACCTTCAAGTAATTCTTTCTTATTTGAAATGATGTTAATATCAGAGATTGCAACGGTTAAACCTGAAATAGTTGAGTATTTATAACCTTGATCTTTGATTTTATCAAGAATTGCACTAGTTTTTTCTGTGCCATAATCACGATAAACTTGGTTAATGATATTTGTAATATCTTTTTTAACGATTGCATCGTAGGTTGGTTTATTCTTGATAAATGCTTTAATATCTGTTCCTTTTGGAACGAAATATTCCATTAAGTTATTTGTTAAATTTGCACTCTTGTTAGAGTTGATGTATGGGAATGTATTTGGGAAAGCAAAGTTGAAGATTACTTTACCAACAGTTGTAATTAAGTATGAATTCATCATATCTTCTGTGAAGTTGATCTTTTTCATGCTTGAACCACGAAGAGCGATTCTTGTATGAAGATGAATTTTTCCCATTTCGTAAGTCTTAACAACTTCATCCATATCTTTGAAGACTTTACCTTCGAGTTTAGCGAATTCAACATATTTTTGAGCTTCTTCTAAATCTCCAGCGGCTTCAAATTTCTTTGAAAGTGCTAAGAATTCGTCTGTCGTAGCTTCCATTGTTAAATAGTAGTTACCAATAAGGATATCTTGACCTGGAGTGACGATTGGTTTTCCATCTTTTGGAGCAAGTATGTTGTTACTTGCAAGCATTAAGTTAACAGCTTCTTCTTGTGCTGCTTTTCCAATTGGAACATGGACTGCCATTTGGTCACCATCGAAGTCTGCGTTAAATCCAGTACAGACAAGTGGATGTAATCTGATTGCTCTTCCTTCAACTAAGATTGGTTGGAATGCTTGAATACCAAGTCTATGAAGAGTTGGGGCACGGTTGAGAAGGACTGGGTGTTCAGAGATGATCTTTTCAACTACATCGTAGACATCTGGATCTCTTTGATCAATCTTTCTATCAGCTTGTTTATGAAGTAAACATTTACCTTCTTTAATTAAAACTGCTGCAATGAAAGGTCTAAGTAAGTTAATAGCCATTTCACGTGGTAATCCACATTGATACATCTTAAGTTGAGGTCCAATTGCGATAACTGAACGTCCTGAGTAGTCAACACGTTTACCAAGAAGGTTTTGTCTGAATCTACCTTGTTTACCTTTTAAAGCACCACTAAGTGATTTTAAAGGTCTTCCGCTAACACCTGTAACAGGTTTTCCGTTTCTTCTACCATTATCAATTAAAGCATCAACTGCTTCTTGAAGCATTCTCTTTTCGTTAACTAAGATAACGGTTGGAGCTGCTAAATCAATAAGGTGTTTTAAACGATTATTTCTTGAAATGATTCTTCTATATAAATCATTTAAGTCACTAGTTGCAAATCTACCGCCATCGAGTTGTAACATTGGTCTTAAATCTGGTGGTATAACTGGTAAAACATCAAGAACCATCCATGAAGGTTCGTTCTTTGATTTAATGAAAGCATCGAGTACTTCGAGTCTTTTTGCATCTTTAGTGTTGTTTTTATTTGATTTCTTTAAGCTTTCTTTTAATTTATTGAATTCATCTTGAAGGTTAACTTTTTGAAGAAGTTTTTTAATTGCTTCAGCACCTTCACCAAATTCTGCTCCGGTATTTTCTGAAATGTAATCGCTACATCCATAATAATCGAAAGTTTCATTTGGATTTTTTAATGCTTCAAGTAATGCTTCACCTTTTGAATAATTAAAAGATGATTTATCTTCCATTGTATCAAGGATGTGCTTAATTTCAGCAGTGAAAGCTTCTCTACCTTGTTTATCATCTAAGTATTGTTTGTATTCGATATGTTTTGCATTACCCTTGCTAATACATACGTGAGCTGCAAAATATACGATATCTTCAAGTTGTTTTGGTGACATATCAAGGACAAGTCCCATTCTTGAAGGAATACCTTTTAAATACCAAATGTGTGAACATGGTGAAGCAAGTTCAATGTGTCCCATTCTTTCTCTTCTAACTTCTTTAGAGATAACTTCAACACCACATTTTTCACAAACTACGCCTTGATAGCGAGCTTTTTTATATTTTCCGCAATGACATTCAAAGTCTTTTGAAGGTCCAAAAATTCTTTCGCAGAAGAGACCATCCATCTCTGGTTTTTGAGAACGGTAGTTAATGGTTTCAGGTTTTGTGACTTCACCATGAGACCATGATCTAATTTTTTCAGGAGAGGCTAGACCAACCTTAATACTAGCGAGATCGTTTACATCAAACATATTTTTTCTCCTCCTTAATTAAGTTTCTCTTCGGCATCTTCTAGACTTGTTGCTCCAGTAATATTGAAACTGTCGAATAAGTCTAAGTTAGAATCTGCACCGCTATCGCGAAGGGCTTTCATCGATTTCTTCTCTTCTTTTTGTGCTTGTCTAGCAAGAGCATCCATATCGATTAAGTTACCTTTCTTATCACGAAGTTCAACGTCAAGACCTAAGCCCATAAGTTCTTTTGTGAAAACTTTGAATGCTTCAGGAATTGATGGTTTTGGAAGATTGTAACCTTTAACGATTGCTTCATAGGTTTTCTTTCTACCAGCTCTATCATCACTCTTAATAGTCATCATTTCTTGTAATGTGTTAGCAGCACCATAAGCTTCAAGTGCCCAAACTTCCATTTCACCGAATCTTTGACCACCGTTTTGAGCTTTACCACCTAATGGTTGTTGTGTAACCATTGAGTATGGACCAGTTGCACGGGCGTGAATCTTATCGTCAACCATGTGGACAAGTTTAATCATATACATGACACCAACATTGACACGGTCATCGAATTTTTGGCCAGTTCTTCCATCATATAAGGTATATTTGCCATCTTTTGGCATTTTTGCTTCTTCCATTAATTGCATAATTTCATCATTTGAAATTCCATCAAAAACTGGAGTAGCAATTTTGACTCCGCCAAGTTTCTTTAAAGCCATACCTAAATGGACTTCAAGAATTTGACCGATATTCATACGAGATGGAACACCTTGAGGATTTAAGATAATATCGACTGGAGTACCATCTGGTAAGTAAGGCATATCACATTCTGGAACAATACGGGAAATAACACCTTTATTACCGTGTCTACCAGACATCTTATCACCTTCTGATATTTTACGTTTTTGTACGACGTAGACTTTAATTTTTTCATTTACTCCTGCTGGAAGGTCATCACCTTTTTCACGAGTAAATGTTTGAATGCCTAAAACTGTACCGGCACCACCATGAGGAATTCGGAGTGAACTATCTTTACCATCTTTTGATTTATCACCTAAGATAGCTTCTAATAATTTTTGATCAGGAGTTAATTCGCTTGTTCCTTTTGGAGTAGTTTTACCAACTAAGATATCGCCTTCTTTAACATCAGTTCCTGGAAGGACGATTCCTCTATAGTCAAGGTGAGCTTTGGCTTCAGCTGGTGTATTTGGTACATCAGGAGTAATAACTTCTTGACCATTTTTAGTTTCACGGCATTCAACTTCATATGCTTCGATATGAATTGTTGTATAAACATCATCTTTTACGAGACGATCTGACATGATGACAGCGTCTTCATAGTTAAGACCATCCCAAGTCATAAATGCGACTGTAACGTTTTGACCAAGTGCTAAATCACCGTTATCCATTGATGGACCATCAGCGATAATTTGACCTTTTGTTACGTGATCACCTTTATGGACGATTGCTCTTTGATTGATACAGGTTCCTTGGTTAGAACCGGTGAATTTTTGAAGAGTGTAAGTTCTTTCTCCGCTCTTTTCTTTGATTCTGATATTTAAAGAATCAACATAAGTAACTTCACCTTCTTCAACAGCTAAAACTGCTAAACCACAGTCGTGAGCAATTCTATGTTCAAGACCTGTTCCAACATATGGAGCATGTGGTCTAAGAAGAGGAAGAGCTTGACGTTGCATGTTAGCACCCATCAAAGCACGGGTGTTATCATCGTTTTCAAGGAATGGAATACATGCTGCAGCAACAGAGACGACTTGCATTGGAGCTTCGTCGATATAATCGACATCTTCTCTACGTGCCATAATGTTGACACCATTAAATCTAGCAACGACTCTATCGCCAACTAAATATCCATCTTTAATATCATCTCTTGTTGCTTGAGCGATGATATGGTTATTTTCATCAGCAGCAGTTAAATAAACTACTTCTTCTGAAATTTTTCCGGTTTCTTTATCGACGATTCTATATGGAGTTTGAATGAATCCATATCTATCGATTTTTGCATAAGTAGCAAGGTTATTAATTAAACCGATGTTTTGACCTTCAGGTGTTTCAATTGGACAAATTCTTCCATAGTGAGTGAAGTGAACATCTCTAACTTCCATTGAAGCTCTATCACGAGTTAATCCACCTGGACCAAATGCTGAAATTCTACGTTTATTGGCAAGTTCTGCTAATGGATTGGTTTGATCCATGAATTGAGAAAGTTGTGATGAAGCGAAGAATTCTCTAATTGCAGCAGTTAATGGTTTAATATTAATTAAGGATTTAATAGATGAAACATCTCTTGTATCAGTGGTTGAAATTGACATTTTACCAATAGCGTTTTTAGTTAATTTTGATAAACCAATTCTAAATTGATTTTGAATTAATTCACCAACGCTTCTAATTCTTCTATTTGATAAGTTATCAATATCATCAGTATCACCAAAGCCATCCATTAAATTTAAGAAATATGAGAAAACTGCGATAATATCGGAGATGATAACTCTAGAATAAGTTGAATTTAAATCGGTACCAATGATGGTTGATTCTAAATCTTTTTTAGCACTTGCATAAACCTTGATAACGTTAACATAGCAATGATCGTCTCCTTCGGTAATGTTATTGGCTTCTTCAATTGCCTTAACTAAAGGTTTATAGCAACTTGAATATAAATCTAATTGATGATTTCCTCTTTCAAAGAATTCTTGATCTCTTAATTCATCAACCATTTCTTTTGTAAGTTCGGTACCTTTTTTATAAACTACTTTATCGCCATCTTTTAAATCTTCAGCAAGGATTCTTCCTGGAAGTCTATTGTAGATTCCAAGTTTTGCAGCATATTTAAATCTACCTGCACGACCAAGATCATACTTAGTTCCATCAAAGAATTTTTGGACTAAGAATTTGACAACACCATCATCGGTGATTGGTTCGCCTGGTTTTAATTTTCTAAAGATTTCTTTTAATGCTTTTAAAGCAGTTTCAGTATTGTTATCTTTACTTAAAGTATTTTCAAGTGATGCACGGTGACCAAAAAGGTTGAAAATTGCATTTTCATTATCAAAGCCTAAAGCTTTGATAATGACGGTTGCTGGAATCTTTCTTTGACGATCGATTCTAACCCATAAGAAATTTTTAGCATCGCTTTCAAATTCTAACCATGTACCTCTTGAAGGAATAAGGTCAGCGTTGTAAATGTATTTACCAAGGTGATTATCGAAAGATTTACTTAAATAAGCACCTGGGGATCTAACGATTTGTGAGACAATAACTTTTTCTGAACCATTAAAAATGAATGTACCACTATCACTCATAAGAGGAATAGTTCCCATAAATACGTCACTATCGGTACAATTTCCTGTTGTGGTATCAAATAATCTTAAAGTTACCGTGAGTGGAGCAGCGTAAGTAAGTGCTCTTTGCTTACATTCAGAAGGAGTATATTCGCTAACACCAAGTTCATGCTTAACATAATCAACAATTAAAGAACCAGTGTGGTTTTTAATTGGGAAAGCATCTTGGAGAGCTTCTTTGATTCCATCTTGTAAGAAACTTTTATAGGAGTCAGTTTGAATTTCAACAAGGTATGGTAAAGGTAATGTGCCACCAATCTTGGAGAAATTTATACGACCATTGTTTAATGTTGGGTAATCTCTATAGTTTTTCATTAATTGCTCCTTTTAAATTTGTCATTTACTTAATGCATTCGATTATGAAGTATCCTTTTTCTTTATAAATAACACTTGTAGAAGGATATAAAGAAGAAAGATACTCTTTATGGGATAAAGCTCCCTTATTTTTTCTAATTACAATTAAGAAATGACCATTATTTGACATATGTTCATATGTATCCATGTACATTTTATAAATAATTTTCTTCCCGACACTAATTGGGGGATTAAAAATTACATAGTCAAATTTTTTAGAGATATTTTCAAATGAATCAGATTGCACTACTTCAATATCAGAAATATTTAATCTTTTTAAGTTGTTTTTTGTTAATTCACAACATAATGGATTTATATCACTCATCGTAATTGATAAGTTAGGAAATACCTTTTTTAAATAGATTCCAATAGGTCCATATCCGCAACCTAAATCAAGTAAACTACCTCTTAATTCTTGATTAGATAAGACTTTCATCATGATCTTACTACCTTCATCAAGAACCCTATTTGAGAAGACATTTGATGAGCTTATTAAGTCGAATTCAACGCCATTTAAAGAAACTTTTATATCGAAATATTCAAGTTTTAAATCGGGATTATATTCAAAATAATGGTTCAAATTTATCTCCTTAAAATAGGCAAAAACCTGCCCTATATAAAATATAGATAATAAAGGGCAGGTTAAAAATTAAAGTTAAAACTATTTAATTTCAACTTCAGCACCAGCTGCGACAAGAGCTTTCTTGTGTTCTTCAGCTTCGACTGGTGAGATATGTTCTTTGATTACTGATGGAACTGCATCGACTAATTTCTTTGCATCCATAAGTCCTAAACCTGTGATAGCTTGAACTGCTTTGATTGTAGCAACTTTGTTCATACCAACAGCTTTAAGAGTTAAAGTAACTTCGGTTGGTCCTTTTGCTGTTTCTTCTTCAGCTGGAGCAGCAGCTGCGACTGGAGCAGCAGCAGTAACACCAAATTCTTCTTCGATTGCTTTAACTAAATCATTTAATTCGACAACTGTCATTTCTTTAACGGCAGCGATAATTTCTTCATTTGTTAATTTTGCCATAATTTAAATCCTCCTTTTTATGACTATTCATTTTTACTTGCAACTTGAGATAAGCTATAAGCTAAGTTTCTCATTGGAGCTTGTAATACGCTAAGAAGCATACTGACTAAGCCTTCTTTTGATGGTAAGTTTGCAAGTACTTTGACGTATTCAGCGTCGGTTACTTTGCCATCAATGATTCCACCTTTGATAGAGAAGACATCGTGTCTTTTTGCGAACTTAGTTAATGTCTTTAAGCTACCATCGGTTGCATCTTTACAGAAAACAAATAAGTTTGGCCCGGTTAAATAAGTTGAAACTCCTTCATGTGTTTCGCCAAGAGCTCTTTCAACAAGTGTGTTCTTGTAGACGTTTGCTTTAGCACCTTTTTCACGAAGAGACTTTCTTAACTCTGAGATTTCTTTAACTGTTAATCCACGATATTCGCAGAAAACAACAGCATTTGATTCAGAAACGAGAGTTTTAACCTCATTAACCACACTTTCTTTTTCTTTTAAGATTGTTTGGTTCATGTATTCCCTCCTTTAATATATTTCGAGGCTAAATATACATTGAGGATTATTTTGATCTTACCTCGGTAACATTATTAAGAACCTCGTGTTCCGTTACTGTCTTAGGTATATTTTGCCTACTAAACGAAGTTAATAGCGAAAAAATTATTCGCTATATTGAACCTTAATTCCAGGACCCATTGTTGTATGGATGACGCAATTAAGGACGTATTGACCTTTAACTGTTTGAGGTCTAACTTTTAAGATTTGAGCAATAATTGTTCTAACATTTTGCTCTAATTTATCGGTATCAAAGGAAACTTTACCAATTCCTAAGTTGACATTACCTGCTTTATCAGCACGATATTCAACTTTACCACCTTTTAATTCGGTGACCATTTTAACGATATCTGGACCAACAGTTCCGGTTTTTGGGTTTGGCATTAAGCCTTTTGGACCAAGAATTTTACCAACTTTACCAATTTCACCCATCATATCAGGAGTTGCACAGACTACATCGAAATCAAACCATTTTTCATTAACGATTTTATCGAGTAATTCTTTTCCACCAGCATATGTAGCACCTGCTTTAAGAGCATCTTCTGCTTTGGTGTGTGATAAAGCTAAAACTCTAACATCTTTACCTGTACCAGCTGGAAGAACGACTGTTCCTCTAACTTGTTGATCAGCTTTTCTTGTATCGACATTTAAGAAAAATGAAATGTCGACGCTGCTATCAAATTTTGTAACACTTGTCTTTTTAACAAGTTCACAAGCTTCCTTGATGGAATAAACTTTGTTTTTATCGATTAATTTGCTAGCAGCAACATATTTCTTTCCGTGTTTTTTCATATTGCTTACCCTCCAAATTAATCAACGATTTGAAGGCCCATGTTTTTAGCACTACCTTCAATGATTCTCATTGCTGCTTCAATGTCATTAGCATTTAAATCAGGCATTTTGTATTCAGCAATTCTTCTAATGTCAGCTTTTGTGACTTTTCCAACGATTTGTTTTTGGCTAGCACTTCCTTTTGAAATACCTGCAGCTTTTAAAAGTAAACCGGTAACTGGGGAAGTCTTAATTTCCATAGAGAATGTTTTGTCTTCATAAGCAGTGATGATTACTGGGACAACTTCACCTCTTCTGTCGGCTGTTTTTGCATTAAATTCAGTACAGAATTTAGGCATAACGACACCAGCACTTGCAAGTTTTGGACCTGGTTTAGCATCGCCACCAGGAAGTTCCATCTTGACGACCTTTGCGACTTTTTTTGCCATCTTTGAATCTCCTTTCAAATTTGGTTGTAGTTATGAAGTAGTTCGCCTCTTCTCCTACAATCCTTTTTAGCGATAATACGCGTGAATATTATATAAAAAAAGCCTCTTCAGGGCAAGAGGTTTTTTTATAAGGGTCTTCGTATTCTGGGTGGGTTTTGTATTTAAATGGTTAATTAAAAACGACCCACCCAGAATACGAAGCAAAACAAAAATAGTTCATAATATTACT
>CASFCL010000010.1 GCA_949293255.1 uncultured bacterium | reverse complement strand
GAAGAACCAGTCAAAGAAGAAGAAAAAGTTGAAGTAGTTGAAAAAGAGGAAGTAAAAGAAACTCCTACTGAAACTAAAGTCGAGGAAGTAAAAGAAGAATCAAAAGAGGTTTCCGAAGAAGTCAAACCTCAAGAAGTTGAAGAAACAAAGGTTGAAGAAAAACCAATTGAAGAGGTTAAAGAAGTACAAGAAACAAAGGTTGAAGAAAAAGAACCTGAAGTTCAAGCTGAAGAGCCTAAACAAGAAGAAAAACCAAAAGCTGTTAGAAAGCCAAGATCAAAAACTGGCACAACAAATAAAAAATCTACAACAGGAGGTAAAAAATCTATGGCAACAAAAGAAAAAGAAAAGAAGGTCGTTTTAGATGAAGTTGATGATGACGATAGTGCATCAACAGAAGAAGTATCTAAAAAATACGAAGGTAGAAAAGTCTATCACGTTAATAAAAGAGCAAAGGATAAAAAATGGACCATTAAATTCGCTAACGGTGAAAGAGTTATCAAACTCTTAGATACCAAAAAAGAAGCAATTGCTTATGCTGAAGCTTTAGCAAGGAATCAAGATGGTGTAGTTTTAGTTCATGCTTCAAAAGGAAAACAAAAAGGTAAGATTCAAAAGAAATAGTTAGGAATTCAATATGATTTTTAAGGGACTAATGTTAAATGATTTAGCTGTCCCTATTACAATTTGTGTCATTGCAGGAGTTGTTTTCTTAATAGTAGTAGTGATTATCGCGTGGTGGATAGCAACGATAACCTGGTTTGGGAAAAGCATGGTTAAAGTTGATGAAGCTTTAAGCGAAATTGATATCGATTTAACAAAAAGATACGATCTTTTAACCAAGTTAATCGAATCAACTAAAGGATATGCAAAACACGAGAGTCAAACATTGATGGATGTTATTAAATTAAGGGGAAATAATCTTGATGGTTTGACTTTAGAAGATAAAGATAAATTTAATAATGATTTATCAAATATTAATAAAGAAGTAAGTATCTTTGTTGAAAGATATCCTGATTTAAAAGCTGATACTCAATTTACAATTTTAGCTAAAGAAGCAAGTGAAGCAGAAGAAAGAGTACAAAGTACAAGAGACTTTATAATTCAAATGTTTTAACTCTCAATCAAAAAAGAGTCTCATTTCCTTCATCAATCTTAGCAAACGCAATTGGATTAAAAAAAAGATTTAGAATTCTTTAAAGCTGATGAATCTAAAAGGAGATATAAAATTTAATTTTTAATCTCAAAATTCGAAGTGCATAAAATTTGATTAAAAAGTAGTTGCGTAAAATCTTTAATCTATGATATATTTATAAAGCGCGTTGGACCAGTGGTGTAGCGGTTAACATGCCACTCTGTCACAGTGGAGATCGCGAGTTCGATCCTCGTCTGGTCCGCCAGCTTTAAAAATTATCTATTTATATATACTTCTATCAGATGGCCCGGTAGCTCAGTTGGTAGTAGCGGAGGACTGAAAATCCTTATGTCGTGGGTCCGAGTCCCACTTGGGCCACCATGAAAAAAACATACGAATATCGAAAGATATTCGTTTTTTATTTTCTTGGAGAGATTGAAATTTTAACTCGAACAAAGAGTTGAAGAGTTAAACTATCAGATAAAAAAATCGAACGTTTAGATAAACATCAATCAAACGTTCGATTTTATTAAATATTTTTAAAAACAAATAAATTATAATGGAGTTTTGCAGGGCTATTAAAATAAATTTATTATTTTTTCTTCTTTTTAGTTACTTTTTTAACTGCTTTTTTGACTACTTTTTTAGCCTTTTTATTTCTTAAAATTATTATTGTAATAACAACTGCTAAGATAGCAACAACAGCTACAACTAATACAACAATTAACCAATTATCTTTTATAAATTGTTGCAAGTTATTCATGAAAATTTCTTCTTCACTTAATGGAGCAATTATAATTTCTAATGAGTCCGAATAAGTAGTAGTGCCGTCTACTTTATAATTAAATTTAAATGTGTAAGTACCGTCTTCTTTAAAAGTGTAATCACTAATAATTGAAGAAGTTGAATTATTATAAGTTAGAGATATTGATAAATTTGAATCATTATATTGAATTTTATGTTCAGTATTTGTTGAATCAATGTAGTTGATATCTAATTGGTCTAATTTAAATGTATCATTAATTTTTAATGAATCGCTTGATGGATAACTAACAAATAAACCTTCTTTTTCAACGCCGCCATCAACATCGATATTGATTCCATAGTCAACATCTTCTCCAAATGCAACTTCAGCCCATTCAGGATAGTCAACATAAGGATTTCTATTTCCTTGAACAGCATTATACACAAGGTTATTTCTATGAATTTCAAATTCATCAACAGGATCTTCTTTATGCCACTTTAATAAATCGTCTAACATTCCATAAGTTGCACTAGTTTCTTTTGTAGAATCGCAAGTTAAAGTAGCGGTTGCAACTGAATCGCTTTCAAAAGTAGATACAAGTTTTAAAGAAGGTTGGAAAGTTTCGGTATCAACATAGTTATGATATCTTGTTGCCATATAAAATAAGGCTCTAGCGATATCACCTTTATCTTCATCTCGAGGTTCATAAACAGTGATTCCATTGGCATTTTTGCCTAAATATCCTGTTACTTGGTTAGAATATGCATCAACAATTTGTGTAGCGCTAGATTTATCAGCAACTTCACCATAAGGTTTGTTATTATGGCCGCTTTGATTATTTCTACTTTCACCCATTCTTAAATTATGCATGTCAGTAGCAGCATATGGCTGTTCTTTTAAGGTTTCGCTTGTATCATATTTATCTTTAAAACCTCTAGATTTTGGCCACATGTGTTCTCTATCAAAATGACGATCATCACTTTTTACCCATAATCTATCATCGGTATATAAAGGATTTACGATAACATTATCTTTTTTCCATTCTTGAGAAGATATTTCTTCTTGAGTTAATGGGTCTTCTTCATAATTTCTATCTATTAGTAAAAAGATAGTCCAATTTGTGTCCCAAGCTTTTGTGTTTGAAATTTGTGTATGGTCTTTTGATATAATTGTTTGAAGTTCATCAAGTAATTGATCACCTTTAATTCCATCATCATTAGCTAAAGAAGAATAGTAATCTTTAACTTCTTCATCAGTTAAATCTCTAAAGATGCCTAAAGAATCTTCTGTATTTATAATAGTAGTAGAGGTGTTGTTAATTTTTGGTGTAAAAAAGGATAAAGAACTAATTAAAATAGGTAAAACAAAAAGACTTTTCATATTATTAATAATAAAATATTTAAACAAAAAATTAAATATTTTTTCAAAAAAGTTTAGTTTTGCAGGCTTTTGATTAGTAAATTTTTGAAATTGGGAATTTAAAATGATAATAAAATTAAATAAATTTATTATTCATTTTTATATTTAATATTGGTATAATTATTCAGCAACTTGGGGCTTTAGCTCAGTTGGGAGAGCGCTTCCATGGCATGGAAGAGGTCACCGGTTCGATCCCGGCAAGCTCCACCATTCCGGAACTATCCGAACTATAGTACATATCAAGATTTGATGGTTATTACCGACAACATCTATGACTTCTTAGTTCGTAACAAATATAAAAGTTTAGAAGATTTACTACAAAAGTAAATCTTTTTTTATAGAAAAATAGGCCTTTTGCAGCCTATTTTTAATTCGAACCTAACGACTATCCATTTTATCGAATGTATCTCTAAACCATCTATCAGCTAACATTGCTTCGTACTTGGCTATAATGATTTTTGCTATTTCCGGAGCAATTTCTTTTATTATCGCTTTATCAAAATCACTTAGAGATTGCTTTTTTCTTTGAGTCATTTTTACCTCCATTTTTCTTTTTATTTAACCAATATTTAAAACGACGATTATAGTTTTTATCCTTATATAACTCTACAATCCTTGCAGCTATTATAGGAATTATAGGATCAAGTTGTTCATCGGAAATTTCAATTTTAGTAAGCGTTTCTTTTTCCGAATTTTTCTCCATAAAATACCTCCATAGCTGCTGAACTTATAGGTTTATCTAAGTCTATAAAACTATTAACGTACTCTTTTAAATCAGCAAGATTTAAAAATTCATTTACTCTATAAATACGTCTACTTTCATTGATTAACAATAAATCTTTATCATTTAATCTATTTAACGCTTCTTTTAGAGAGATGTTAATTAATTCATCCTTTGTTACTGGTTTGCCTGCTAAAACTCTTGCGATTGATTTACAGACTGTTTTAATCAACCATACGGCATTAGTATCGACGGAAACTGCTGTAGAGTATTTAGCAAAAGGTTTTTCTTTTTCGACGCCTTGTAAAAAGCATTTCCATTTATTCCATATCTCAGCTTTATATTTATTAGAATTTTTATAATTATTGGATTCTTTGAATTCTATATTTGCTGCTAAACAACCAGCAATATGCTTTGATTCATTATTTGCTTTTAATGCAGCCAATAATCTTTCAATTTCTTCTTCAGCATTTTGATGATAATATCTTGTTTCATATCTAATCCAATTATCTACAGAAAGCTGAAATCCTTTAACTTTTTGTTCAGCTTTTTTATCATAGATACAAAGTTGTGTGCTTTTTCTTCCGCCGAAAATAGCACAATATCCAGATAACTTAGAATCTATTATCGTAGGAATACCAATTAACGAGCTCTTGATTTCATCTTCAATTTGTTTGTTTTTTATTTCATCTTCACCAGAATCGGTAATTTCAAGATGCCTCATCCTAGTTATATATTCTCTATTTTTTATTTTTTCCTTTATTTCATTGATAGTAATATTTCCACTAAAATCATCGACTGGTATATCAATACGAGTACATATACCGCCAATATTTAAACAATATTCAATTAATTCAATCCAAGCTTTACGATTTATTTCTTCTCTATCTGATATTTCACCATTAACATAAACTGTATTAATCAAAACTCTTTCTTCAAAATCTCTACAAGCGGAACCCTTCATTTCTAATAAAATAGTATTTAAACCTTCTTTTGTTTTTGTAATTTTTCCACCATACATTATTGATAATCCGACACCATATTCTTTTCTATTCGTATAACCATTAAATCCTTGACCTTCAATTCCTTCATTATCTTTTATGTATAACTTTTCTTTTAAACCATTTATTTCATCTGAATTTTCTATGAATGTTAAATTAAATCTAAACTTTAAATAATCAATACAAGTATTAATTTGGTATGAGGTAGGAGGGGTGTTACTATACCCCTCCTTCTGAGTTACTTTGTCTTCGTAAACATTTAACTCAGAAATAACTTTGTCATCTCTTTCTATTTTGAATTCCTCCTGTAATGCTGGTTTCAGAACGGTCCGCAGCCTTCGCTTGCCTGGAGCCGTTCTTACACCTAGCTTTTACTTTAGGATTAAACTTCAAAAGTGGGTTCTCAAGATCCTTAACAATGTAGCTTCCTTGAGATTCCCATTCTTCCTTAGTCGGCATCATCGATTTATATTCTGGTATATCGAAGAATCCTGTATCTGCCTTTAACTTATTAGAATTTAAGAAATCTTTCATACAAGCTGATTCGAATCTTAATGAATAATCAATATAATAAATTATGTAAAATTTTTGTTTATCACCTTCAATTAGATTTCCTGTTGCATCCGCTCTACATGATGGAAGTTCAACTTCTTTATAACCAAATCTATTGTAAATATAAGATTCGATATAATAAGCAAATGAACCTAGCCAATTTATAATGTGAAAAAGTAAGGTATTATCTTCTCTAACAAAACGGTATTTTGAATAAAACCAATTTCTTAAGTTAATAAATGCATCTAATATTGCAGGTTCAATATAAAATAATTTTAATGCACTTTTCTCTTTCTGGTTTTTAGGATCAGCGGTGTAAATACTTTGTGCAACACTTACAAGATTTGTAGAAATAGATCCGGATCGTTGTTCATCAGCAATAAATTTAAAGAAGTTTGTATGCCAAACATTCGCTAAATGCCCGCCCAATTTTAATGAATAGTCTAATAAATCGTTTTTTGGATTAGCAGTTTCATCCATAGCTGAATAGCTCGCATTTGTTAACATATTTCCATTCTCTTTACCAAATTCTGTAGCTACAGCAATCATTGGACCGTTTGAATCCTTAAACTTATTTAAGGGATTAACCTTTCTTCCTAGTCTCAACATATCAAATACTAATATCCTTGATTTTTCTGAAAAAGACCGCAAATCTCTATTATTTCTTCTAAAAGAGTTATAATCCCATAAAACTAGATGTCCATTATCAAGTCTAATATCGTCTGTTCTAATTGGGTAATTACTAGCTATTAGATTACCTTTTTGAAAATATATCCAATAAGATTCAGCATATATAATAAGTGCATCTCTTAAAGATAAATTTACGCATCCATCATAATTTAAACTTTTTTGTTCATTAACGTTGTATCCATAAAGAACAAATGGTTTAATTAAAGATATATCATAAATTTTACTAACAAAACGGGCGCATTGTTGCATATTCACCAATCTTTTTCTTTTAGCTAATCTAATAATATCTTTTTCTAATGCTATAAATGGAAAATTAGGAAACATTAATGATATTCTAGTCATATTTTCAAAAGCATTCTTATGATATATAGTATTTGAAATGCGAGCTATTGAAGTAGCTAATGTAGTTTTCCCGCCCCTCATTTTACCGAGTATCAATGTGAAAACGCCTGTATCAGAATTAACCATTTTTTCATTCCTAACCATTAATTTACCTTCAATTAATCTATATGCTCTTCTTATTGTTAAATATCTAATTAAACCAAAAAGTAAAAATAACTTTATAATTGCTGGAAGGAAATTCAAACTACCTAGTATGGTTAAAATTTCTACAAAGATAAAATCTATTAATCCATATATATTAAAACTTGAAAAGAAATATAAATATTCACCTATAATGTCTAAAACAATGCTAGGTATATTAAAGCCAATAATCAAAATAGAGCATAAAATATATAAATATATTGAATCTTTGAACCATAGAATATAATTTTTAATTACTTGAAACATTGAAATTAAAACTTTTTTCTTTACTTGAAAATAGATCTTTAAAGGTTTGCTAGTCTCATTCCATGTTTTCTCATTAGAGCTTAAATAAATTGCAAAAATAATAATAATTACGACAAACAATAACGTAATAACGAGTGTTGATTTAGATATATTTAACATAACATTTGAGAAATTAAGCATTTGCAGTTTTATAAAGTCAATATTTACCAGTAGTGAAAATGATATTTTAATTTTTCCCCGAATTTTATCTAAATCAATTTCTAAAAGTTCTTGTGCAAAATAACCTAACGATAAGTACTGATCTGTTAAAGACGAAACTTCAGATGTTTTATTGAATAAAAAGTTAAAATAATAAAGACCTTTTTCACTTAGAGAATCTAAAGAAATTATTAATCGAGGTAGAAATGACCATTCAACGAAATAAATAAATAGAAGAATTAAAAATATAATCGTTAAAGCTATCAAATTTTTAATGAACAAATTAACAATCTTTTTATTCATCATTATCTACCTTAAACATATATTCGTTATTAAATTTATTTATTAAATTTCCGGATCCTAATACTATCATTTCCCAACTATCATCATTTTCAATTGAAGAGCAGGAGAATGTTCCTGCTTCATATGTGTACATAAAATCTGTACCATAATTTTCAAGAATCATTCTCCCATAGGAATTTTCGATAATTAAATAACTTTGTTTACTACTTTTATATTCACCGATTAATTCAATATTTGGAATTGCTGTTCCTTTAACTATTTCAATAAAAGGAGAAACAATAAATGAACCAAGTAATAGAATTAATACAGTTAAAGTTATCTTTATCTTTCTTTTCCTTTTAAATAAATTAAACATTATTTCTTTGTTTTGCGGATTTTTTTACTAGAATTGTAATGATTTGGATAATGAATGGAAATGTTAGTATTATTCGATGACTTCTTTTTCTTATTATTTTTAACAATTAAATAAATTATTCCTCCTACAAATACTACAGCAGCAATTGTTCCAATAATGATCATTAAGTTTTTACCAATTGTTGATACATCAGTTCCAAACAAAGACATTGTCGTATATGTGTTTGGAGAAGTTGTTATAGCAAAATCACTATCGACAGGATTCATTAAAGCGTTTAATTCAGCAATACCATCTTGATTTTGAAATGCAAGTTTAACTATGGCTACATCAGTTGCTTCATGACATTTTGATTCAACTTTTCTTGTATTGACAATTGCATCCCATAAATTACTATTATCAGACGATGTTGCTACACGATTTCTATATGATTCTCTATAATCAATTGCGTATTTATATGATCCTCTATTAGCTTCGATGAAACTTTTAAAATTTTCATCTTTAATTTCATCAATGGATTCATCATCTAAAGCTTGGATAGTGTTATAGGAATAATCAATTGATTTTGTTATGTTCCAAAAGAAGAACAAAGTGACACTTGAAGTATTGGTTTTAATTCTTTTAGAAGATGGTTTTACCGTAGATTCTTCTCTTACACTTTCTAAATTATAAAATTTTGCCTCTCTTGAATTATGTCCATAAGTTTTAAAGAATTCATCTGGATTTTCATATAAACCACCATAAACATTTTCATAAATTGCACCGTCAACTCGATAACTAACATCATAAGTTAAGAATTCATAAGATACTGTTGCTTCAACAAGATTTCCTAAGGAATAATTCGCTCCCAAAGATGTATAATCATAATCAAAGAACAACCAGAAAACTTCTTTGTATTGAATTGCATCAGTTTGTGCGACTGCTTCAAATTTTGTAGGAATAAATTGAAGAACTGCAGAATTATTATTCAAAATAATATAGTTATTATGATAATAAGTATAAATTTGATCAGCCCCTTCTCTTTGATCTTCCCACGAATATTCTGAATCATTACATTCTCTAATCATCGTGCTAGAATTATTTAATTCACCGATAATCTTAAATGCTTTTACTCTATGTTTTGAACCAACTTCATATTCATAAAAATTGTCACAAACAACTTTATAGAATCTCTTGTTAGTACCATTAACATCATGAATTCTACAATTAAAAGCATTTTGACCTGTTTGGTAATCTTCAACTATTTCAGTATTATCTTCATTCAAAGTTGTAGAGGTGCTATATTCAAATTTTACTGATGTAAATTCATATGGCAAATCAACATAGAAATACAAATATAAATCACCCTGATTCGCATACATTGTTAATAATTTAAAATCATCATATTGATCACCATTTTCTTTATGGGGAACTAAATAAGAAAGTGTGTTTTTAGGGTATTGATCTTTATAAAAACAATATAAATCTTGTTGCACAGTAGAAGTTTCGATTGTGAATGTTGAATTAGAAGAGCTTGAGAATTTAATAGATGCAGGAGCCAATCCTATTGAAGCGGCGGCAATTAAAATATTAAGTAATTTCATATAATTCCCTCATAACAATAAGAGTGACTCACTTCAGGCTTAGCCCCATCTTCATTTGCTACATTAATAAACCATATTCCAGGTTTATCTATTTGAATCGGAGCACTTTCTATTAAATCTAAAGCCACACTTTTAACTTGGATTACATTTTCCTCATCTAACAACCAATCTCCAATAGTTAAAGAATTTGTATCTACTAACGGCTCTGAACTATAATCGTAAAAAACAAGTTTATCCGATTGTCCATCTAATTCATCAAGTTCATTAGAATTAAATACTTTTCTGTTTACACCATTTGCTGAAGTAACATCGATTATAAGTTCAACATCTCTATTTTCTTGTTGTTTAGGAATACCTATATAAAGTTTTGAGTTATCAATATCTTTATTATTCATCGTTGTAAACATATAAGTTAAACCTAGAGTTCCTAATATAATAGAAACAGCTGGTAAAGCTACAATAGCAATTTTCTTTGTTTTATTATTCATATTGTCCTCCAAAGGGCAAGATTTAAATCCTGCCCTAATTATTAAGCTGTTTTTACATATTTACTTAATGTAAATACATAATAATGACCATCAATATCGAGAGCTATGTCACCATCTTTATAGTTATCTAACATTCCGATATTGATATTAAATTCCCAATAGTCATATATGGAATCCAAGTTGCAGGATGCATTAGTAATTGTAAAATTCTCTGCAGATGTTCCTTTTTTTGATACGAAACTATTTGGGTTTGAAACATTAGCTATTTCACCATACCAAGTAGGTAAAGCATCAGCCACATAAGTATGAATGCGCATCTCAATCCTCAAAGTTAAATCTTCAGACATTGTTGCGTTAACTGCATTTGATCTTTCACTTGCTGTTTCTGGATCACCTGCTAATTCTGCAAGACCATTCGAAGTTTGAAACGCATCTGAATGAAAATATTTACCATTTTGATCATAAGTATATTCTGCTGTAGCAGATGTGCTCCCATCATACATATCGTATTCTTTTATAAATGAAGAGCCAGTTGGCGTTGATACCGGTCCTAAGGAATAAATAGTCGCCTTTTTAACATGATTAAATGTTGTAATCAAAATTTCTTTTTTGATTTCAGGATCATCGGCGCTATAAACTCTTAGTACTTTAGTAGTGTTAAAAGTTCCAACGCAAGAAACATTAACTGCTTCGCCAGGTTTACTTATTGCTTTATTAACTCTAACTTTACTTTCGTCGTTGCTTTCCCATACTAATAGTGCATCTTTTGGAAAATCACCAGTAAAATTTGCAGTTACAGCTACAGAAGGCAATACACTAGATTTAATATGAAATACAATTTTATCCTGCGAAGTTTTAATGGAATATTTACTATTTATATCTTCATCTTTGTTATCGTCATTATTAACGTTGCCGCTATTGTTATCATCTTTGTCTACAGTTTGATTATTATCATTCAAACTATTAGAAATACCAATAGAAATACCAGTTATAGCACCTATCAAAGCAATACCACTAATAACTAAAAGTGTAATTTTTAGCCATTTTTTCATATTACCACTCCGTTGTAAATGTTAACGATTCTTCATATGAAATTTTAGAATCTGCATTAAGCTTTAAAATTAAATCAACAACCTCAGACTGATTATTATTCGCATTGCTTTTTCTCATAATTTTTACAAGATCACCATCATTTACAGTTACTTCATCGTCTTCAACCTTTATGTCGTTGACATAATAGTAAATGTTTGAATTGGCTTCTTCAGTTGATAAAGTGGCTTCTTTTGATCCATTATATTCTTCATCAAAACCAGTGATAGAAATATCCCTAATATAACCAGGAGCTTCTGTACTACTAGATGTTTGCAACCCTGGATCTGAAACTTCATCTTTATTTTTAGACATTTTGATTTCAACTGATTTAAGTTGATCTTCTATTCTTGAAAAGTCGCTTTCAAATAAAAAGTCATAACTTTGCTTAATAAGAGGCTCGTCTAATAAAGTTAAAGTAACTGTAGCTTTAAAACTTTGATTATCTGTATCAAATAAGTCATGATTAATCAAAATTACGTCACCATCTTCAACAGTTACGCCAGCATATTCTTTAGACTCACTAGCATTCTTAACGAAATAAGTTGAAGAATAGTTTTCGTTAAAAAATGTAACTTTTGCAGACTTTTTACCAGTATAGTCTTTAGGCAAACCTGAAATCTTTACTTTTCTTAAATAACCTTCAGGTGCAGTGTTTTCATCAAGCTGAACTCCTACATTAGAAGTTTCATCTTCATTAACCTTTTCTAAACTTACTTTCACATTTTTAAAATTTTCATCATTAATTGTTTCGCCAATTTTATCATCTATCCAATTTTTAACATTTGTATTAAAACCATAAATCATGCCAGCTGTTGTACCAATTAAGCACACACCAACTAGCACACCTAAAGCAATCTTTAATATTTTTTTCATCTATATCTATCCTCCTAAATAGTTTTTATATAGATATCTACAAAACAAACAACTTCATCAATATCGTAAGATGGTACACCAACCCAAAGTGAAACTTTATAACCTCCTATAATAGGTGCTTGCTTTTTAAGTCTAACTTTAACCGTTTGACCACTTGTGAATAAATATGGCGATGATAATACATTTTCTTCACCGTTTTTCATTGTATATAAAGTTAGCCACTCATCGATATTTTCCATACAAGTAATCGTTAAATACTTGTCTTCATCAGTAGCGTTTGTTGGTAAATTAGTAATGCTAACAATAAATGAATCTTCTGGATAATTTAAAGAATCTTTTTCCATCGTAAGATCAATTCTAATTTTGTTAGCTTTTAACTTAGGCTCATATTTTATTTCTGCATCCTGATTTAATTCTTCATCTATTATTTCATCATTATCTTGTTCGTTATCTTTAATTTCTGTATTATCTACATTTTGATTAGATATCGTTATAGAAACTGCAACAATAGATGTTATTAATAAAGCGGTTAAGAAGAATATCCCTAAGCCTTTTAATACATTTGCTTTTGTTTTTTGCATATTTTACCTCAATTTTGCATGGTTTTTGATTTTAAACCCTGCTTTTTATTAAAATGGTATGTTATTATCTTCTAAATTTTCTTTCACCTCCTTTTCTGTCTCCTTCATTTCTTTTAATGTAGGAACTGTAACAAGAGGTGTGAATTGTTTCAAAGTTCCATTTTCTACACCTTTTAATAAAACATAAATAAACTTGTTTCTACCTAATTCGATTGACCAAGATAATTCTTTTGAAATATAAACATCAATTCTATAAGTTGAATTAGCTTTCATTCCATCATGTTCTGGCCAATCAGTTCGAATAATTCTTACTTTAGCAGTTACTCTAAATTGATCAGAAATAGCCTTTCTTCCTGAATAGAAGTGTAGCAATGCAAATTCATCACTAGTTAATCTAATAGGAAGTAAAGTTAAATCTTTATCAAACTCTAAAGTTCCGACATAACTTTTCCTTTTGGTATTATTTGTCTTGTTAATAAAAACGCTTCTTTCAATTAACATAGGCACGGTCGTCATTTTTAATGCTTCTTCATCTGTAATAAATGGTGCTTTATTAAATCTTTGATTTTCCATGTATTCTCCTATTTGCGATGATATTTCTGAGGCAAGATATTCTTTGGAGCTTTACACTCAATCTTGCCTCTTTTTCGACTCATCGCTATCGAACTATGTTTGTCAGAAGACTAATAGTCTTAATCAGTGTTACTAATAAGTAGATACTCAGGCTTTCTATCAATAAGTGCCAATAATGTAATTAATTAAGATCTTCGTCTTATAAGATAATTAATAAGAAGTAGAGCTCTTGACCTTCAATACTAATTTCTTTTGACAACTATAGTTTCAACCCTCAAATACAATAAAAAATCGGAAGTTGCTAAAGTTTTAAAAAACACGCATTTTATCGATAAATATTTTTATTGAAAGTACAAATAAATGTACTATTAGTACAGAATTATGAACTATTTTTTCTTATTTTTTTTACCGTTAAAATGGGAAATTAAAAAAATCCCTTTTTGAGGATAAAGATAAACAATTACTTTTCTCTCAAAAGGGATTAACTTTCCGGTTTTTTTGTCAATTTTGTCTGAAACTTCTTGAACTGTCCGATATGCATCTTCACGATCTTCTCTAGAAATAAAATAATGAGCTGTTTCGATTGTACCACTAACATAATTTCCATTTTTATTTACATAGCAACAATAAGGCCATACATCAAGCTTATGAATAGCACCGATATTTAGATAAATTTCTAAACGCATAAAATTATTTATGTTTCATAGCGATTGATAAAACCTTATTAATTTAGCAATAGCGATAAACCCCTTAAAGGTTAAACTCCTTCCTCCCTTTCACTTAGTAAAAACTCCGCTATGAGGATTATAGGAAGGGAAAATTCACAGATGTATAAATAAGGTCATCAAAGCTCTTTTGAATAACCATTCCTAACTTATTATTTTTTTAAATAATCAAAGTACTCAGTTATATATTCTTCTAGTTTTTTATATTGATGATGAAATTGAATTTCACCAGGAATAACTTTTCTTGGACTATGCCATTGAACAAATCCAAAAGGCAAATTTATAGTTGTACCACCATTAACGATTCCATAATTTGCTTCATTTCGTAAAGACGATTTTAAACTATATAAGTCAAAAATTACATCAACATCATTTTCTCCTAATGTATTTTTATACCGAACAACATCAGCCCGGTCTTCTTTGTTTTTAGCTAAACCCCTTGAAAAACAGAAATCAAATAAATTTACGGTGTTGTTTGAAAACCATTCGATTAATGCGCTATATAAAGTAACATCATATTTTTTTAATGTTTCAGCTACCAATCTATGTTTTCTTTTTTCGTATTTAACAAATTTTGGGTCGGAATATTTAATTATAATATCACCGATTTGTTGGCTATCTCCCCAAAATAGTCTTATTGCCTCTTTGACATTTGCGGGAATTATTTCATTGTATTGGAGTTCATAGCCTTTTATGAATCTCTCAATTCCAATTAAATAAACCTGTCCAGATAAACTTTTTTTGATGGAGACATTAATAGTAGTACCATCATCTAATTTTACCTTCATATCAGTTTTAGATTTCGTCATTCCACCTAAAATACTTTCAACATCTGTTTCGTTCTTTCCGCCTACAGTTACTTCAATTATAGAGGAATGCTCCTTTCCAATACTCTTTAAAAAAATATGTTGCAATTCTTTCGAATTTATTAATAAATGGTCAATATTTTCTTCGTTTTTATGGCCTGTTAATTTTGCATGTTTCCATCCATAAGCTCTATTGTTCATAAAATAACCTACTTCAATATTTAACACCAAAAAGGGCATTTTTTCAATGTTATTTGAAAAAACACCTTGCTTATAATAAATTAAAAAATTCGAAAATTATTTAAATGCAATTTTTTAAAATATTATTATTTTTTTAAAGCGTTAAAAACCGAATCTGCAAGTTTGATTGATAATAATGGAGGTACCGCATTTCCTATTTCTAAGTTTTTCATAGAAGTAGAACCATAAAACTTGTATGAATCAGGAAAACTTTGAAGTCTTGCGCCTTCCCTAGTTGATAAAGCTCTTGAGTCTGTAGGATGAATACATCTAGAAGATGATGGTGTTGCAAAATTTCTTGTAATTGTAGGCGCTGGTTTTTTCCACCGCATTTTAGCATAAGTATTACCATAGCCACTTTTTGGTCTAAGATGTTCTGGAAGATCGTTTTTTGAACCGCCATCAGGTAAAGCCCTCATTATCTCTAAAAGTTTTTCCCCGTTTTTTGGGCTTTTATTTTCAGTTAATTCAGATGTTTTAGATCTGACAAACATTTGAAAATCATTTAATGGGTCGGAAATATACGAATTATTTTCTTCGCCGCTCTCCAAATGAGGTAAATCAGATAATGCATCTTCCAATGTTATAAATGGTTTTTTACCTGGTCCATATTCAGGCTCAGGATAAAGAAATTTATTCTCGCCTTTCATTCCGACAATTATTACTCTTTCTCTAAATTGAGGCACACCATAATTTACCGCATTAAGAACTTTCATTTTAACATCATAACCAAGTTCTTTGAATTTATCCTTTATTACATTAATTAAATTTCCGCCTTCCATGCTTAACAAACCGGAAACATTTTCAAATAAAAAGATTTTGGGTTTAACAATATCGAGAATACGACAATATTCTTCAAATAAATGGGCTCTTGCATCCATCTGTCGCTTTCCTAAAGTAGAATACGATTGACATGGAGGACCGCCAATAATAACATCAACATCATCACCACAAATATTTTTTATTAATTCAGGTGTTAAATTTTTAATATCATCATTTACCATTGTAACTGATGGATGATTCATTGCATAAGCTATAGAAATATCCTTTTCAACTTCATTAGCCATTACAATTTTAAAATTCGGATTTTCGGTAAATCCATAACTTAATCCACCAACTCCTGAAAATAGATCAATAACTTTATAACTCATTTTTCTCTCCAATTAATAATTTTACTCAAAAATATTGATACTTTAAATAGCAATTTAAAATATATATTTTCTATATATTACACCTTTACTATTTTTTATTCAAGTATTATAATACTTTACAAGGAGGAATTTTATGTTAAACAACAATGAAATAGAAGATAGAAATTTAGCAATAACAACATACGAATTAAATTACGAAATTTTAAAAACATATTTGATTAATTTTTATAATGAAAAAACAAGAGAAGAAAATATATCTTTTAAAAAATGTATAGAAAAATTAAAGACTTACAAAATTATTACAGAGCAAGAATACAATGAAATTTTAAACTTTTCTAAGAAAAAACTTGAGTTTTGCAGGTTTTTGGATAAAGATAACGATAATTTAAAAATCGAAGAAATCGAAAATTATACTGAATATTTACGAAATTTTTTGGATACCTTCGTTAATCAAATCAATTTAATTGACTAACTAAGTTTATTGGAGGAATAATTATGAATATAAACAAAATTGTTGCTGATAGACTTAAATCATTAAGAAAAGATAAGAAATTAACTCAAACGGATATGGCAAAACTTCTAAATGTTACTCAAAATGCAATATTTAGATATGAGTCAGGACAAAATGAACCTTCTCTTTCTACTATTCTTTTCTATTCGGAATATTTTAATGTTTCAATAGATTATATTTTCGGCAAGGAAAGAAAAATAACTTCATCTCAAATAAATAAAAGAGCTTCTGATAAAGAGGATATGAAAGAGTTTATAAATTACTGCTTTACTCCTGGTACTGAACTTTTTGAACTAATTAAAGATTATGTTAAAGAGTTAGTAAATAAAGGTATTGATAATCTATGAGTAAAATAGGTGTAATTTATGCAAGATATTCTTGCGACCACCAAAGAGAAGAATCAATCGAAGGACAATTAAGAGAATGTAATGAATATTGTAAAAAACACGATATAGTAATAATTAAAGAGTATATCGATAGAGCTCTTTCCGCAAAAACTGATAATAGACCTTCCTTTCAACAAATGATTAAAGATAGTTCTTTAAAGAAATTTGATTGTATCATCGTTTGGAAGATAGATAGATTTGCAAGAAATAGAGCTGACACATATAAATATAAAACTATTTTAAAAAATAATGGTGTAAATGTAATATCTGCTACAGAACATATTTCAGACTCTGCTGAAGGCATAATTTTAGAATCAGTACTCGAAGGCATGGCAGAATATTATTCAGCTGATCTTTCGCAAAAAGTCAAAAGAGGAATGACCGAAAATTTATTAAAGGGTTATTTTAATGGTGGCAGTATCCCTTACGGATATAAAGTAAAAGATAAAAAACTAATAATAAATGACGACGAAGCTATTATTATTAAAAAAATCTTTGATTTATATACAAAGCAACTATATTCAATTGGTGAAATAGAAAAAAGACTTAACAATGAAAATATATTAAACAGAAAAGGTCAAAATTTTAAACATGGTACAATTTCTTCCATTCTTTCAAATGTTAAATATAAAGGCGTCTTAACTTTTGGTGATCAAATAAATGAAAACATATTGCCTGCAATAATAGACAAGGAACAATTTGATTTTGCACAAATTAGAAAGAGCGAAAGGAAAATAGCTGCAGGACACGCAAAGGCTCAAGAAAAGTATTTGCTTACTGATAAATTATTTTGTGGAACTTGCGGTTTAAAAATGATTGGAGATTCTTCTAAAAAACCAAATGGAAAAGTTTACAAATATTATGTATGCAAAAGTAACAAAAAGAAAATTAAACCTTGTACTATGAAACCTGTTCATAAAGCAGGAATTGAACAACTAATTCTATTAATGATTAATAAATATTTAAGTAACTCAATAGAAAAAAAGAAATTAATCGATAAAGTATATAACTACTTAACAAATGAAAATCCATTAATCCCTCAACTAGAAGAAAAAATAAATTCACATACTAATAAAATAAATAATTTAATTTTAGCTATAGAAAACGGAATTAATCCTATTGATATTAAAGAAAAAATTAATACACTCACTAAGGAAAGAGAAGACGCCATTCTTCAATTAAATAAAGAAAAATTAAACACTAATTTATTAACTAAAGAGCAAATAGAATATACACTTGAAAACTTTACCGACTTAGATATCAACAAAGAAGAAGATGCGAAAATATTGATTAACTTATTCATAGAAAGAGTATATTTATACGAAAATGGAACCGTAGAAATATTCTTAAAAAGTGCGATAAATACGCATAAAATTACACTTTCACCTAATAGTTCGGATAGAACGCAAAGCGGTCCACCAGGTTGAACTGTACCCCTTTACTGGACAAAATTGGTTTAGTAAAAGGGGTTTTATAATATTAAGGTGTCTTCGCCTGATTCCAATTACCTTTGACGATTTAAATAAGGGTCACCGAGATGGTGGCCTTTAAATAATATATTCAATTTTGAATGTTGATTATGTAGATTTGTTATCATATATAATTTATAATTTTTGATATGGATAAAAAAGAATTTGGTAAAAAAATAAAAGAGATACGTTTAAGAAATAAAATGTCTCAACAAGAGTTGGCCAATTCTTTAGCCTACACTTCTAGATCAACAATCAACAAAATTGAAAAAGGCATCAATGAAATGAGTTATGACAAAATAATGAAATTAGTTGAACTCTTTGGATTAAGTAGAGACGATCTTAATTTAAAAACAGTACATGGGGATAAGCTTGCTGGTTTGAGAAAAGATGCCCTATATCCAAACCCTGAAATAGAAGAAATTTGTTATATCAAAAATTGTATAACACGAAAAAATATCATCATTGGTGATTACACCTATTATGATGACAAAAAAGGCGCGGATCTATTTGAGAACCATGTCACCCATCACTACGAGTTTTTAAATGACAAATTAATTATTGGTAAATTTTGTCAAATTGGGGCAGGGGTGGAATTTATTATGAATGGGGCTAATCACCTTATGTCAGGTTTAACAACCTACCCATTTAATATTTTTTCAAAAGACCTAAATCAAAAAAGTCCCTCTTTTGAAAAGCTACCATTCAAGGGAGACACTATATTAGGAAACGATGTTTGGGTAGGACAAAATGTCACATTTTTGCCAGGTGTAAAAATTGGTGATGGCGTCATTATTGGTGCAAATTCAGTGGTCGCTAGTGATATTCCTCCTTACTCTATAGCAGTTGGTAATCCTTGCAAAGTAATAAAGAAGAGATTTGACGATGAAACTATAGAAAAACTTTTGAAGCTTAAGTGGTGGGATTATCCTATTGAAATTATAGAAAAGAATATTGATAAACTTTTTGAATCAAATATTGATTCTCTAATTGAATCGTTAAAAGAAGATGGCGAAAAATCACTAAAATAATAGTGATATAAAACTTGGTCTTTTTTTAGCGTAGAGGAAAACCAGATTTTGACAAACGAGGAAAAACCGTTTTTAAACAACCACATGTACCCCTTTTACTGGATAAAATTAGCTTTATAAAAGGGATTTTATATTATTAAGAGATAGTAATTTAAGTTTGGTTCAAGCCGATACATAATATAAATGATATATAGTTTCAAGTAATAATTTTTTATTAAAAATGAGTATAAGTTTAAAGATAATACATACTTAAAGAATTAAAATTTTCGTTGTATAATTACTATCTAAAAAAGGGCGTTTTAATGTTAATAGGAAAGTATATCAACAGATACTATCTTCAATTTGGAATTTACTTCTTAATTGGTCTAATCGCATTAGTAGTATGCGATATTTTTCAGTTATATATACCTGAGTTTTTAGGAGATATTGTTGATTTAATTGATGATGGAATGAATACTCAAAATATCGAAAAAATATTAGAGTTAGTAATTTATACAATTGTCATTGCTTTCGTTATGTTTTTAAGTAGAGTTATTTGGAGATTAACTCTTTTTAAAGCATCAACAGGTATTGAAGCTGATTTAAGACATAAAATGTTTTTAAAATCAGAAAGATTATCTCAAACTTATTACCATAATGAAAAAGTTGGAAACATTTTATCTTGGTTTACTTCAGATTTAGAATCTATAAATGAATTTTTTGGATGGGGAACCATCATGTTAGTAGATGCTTTATTTATGTCTTTACTTGTAATTGTCAAAATGTTCATTTTAGATTGGTTAATTACAATTGTTGCAATAATACCGATTTGTTTAATTTTTGTTTGGGGAATGATAGTTGAAAAATTTATGACTTTAAAATGGGAAAACCGTCAAAAAGCTTTAGACAATGTTTACGATTTTTCTCAAGAAAGTTTTACTGGAATTAGAGTCATAAAAGCCTTTGTAAAAGAGACTCAACAACTACATGCTTTTGCTAAGATTGCAAGAAAAAATCAAGAAGTTAATGTGGATTTTGCAAGGTTTTCAGTAATTTCTGACGTATGTATTCAAATTATTATCGCAATTATTACATGTATTATTATCGGAGTTGGAGGCTATTTAGTTTTATCAGCTTTTCAAGGCAATCCAGTTACAATTGGAGATTATGCAATCAATTTAAGTAATGGTGATTTAATTACTTTTGTTGGTTATTTTGAATCCTTAGTTTGGCCTTTAATTGCCTTTGGCCAAATCTTTGTTATGAGAAGTAGAGCTGGAGCATCATTAAAAAGAATTACAAGATTCCTTGATCAAGATGAAGATATTCAAAATCCTACAAATGCAATTACTTTAAAAGAGCCAAACGGAAAAATTACTTTTAAGAATTTCTCTTTTAAATATCCAAATGCAAATATTGAAGCTTTAAATGATATAAATTTAACTATTAATCCAGGAGAAACTATTGGAATCATTGGAAAGATTGGATCGGGAAAATCTACTTTAGTTAATTCTCTTTTACATTTATATAATATTGAAAAAGGAACTATTTTTATTGATGATGTTGATTTAATGGATTTAGATTTAACCTCATTAAGAGATACCATAGCAATGGTTCCTCAAGACAACTTCCTTTATAGTGATACAATTTCATCCAATATTGCTTTTTGTGATGAAAATTTAAGTATGGAAAAAATTATTGAAAGTGCTAAATTTGCCGATGTAGACGATAATATTCAAGGTTTTCCAAAAGGATATGAAACAGTTTCAGGAGAAAGAGGTGTTTCATTATCAGGTGGTCAAAAACAAAGAATTTCTATTGCTAGAGCCTACATAAAAGATGCTCCGATTATGATTTTAGATGATAGCGTTTCAGCAGTTGATATGAAAACTGAAGAAACAATTTTAGAAAATATTAAAAATTATAGAAAAGATAAAACAACGATTTTAATCGCAAGTAGAGTTTCTACTGTTATGCATTTAGATAAAATCATTGTTTTAGATGATGGCAAATTAGAAGCTTTCGATAGTCATGAAAATTTAATGAAAACATCACCAACTTATAAAAGAATGGTTTATTTACAAGAGTTAGAAAAAGAATTAGGAGGTACCAATTAATGGCGAGCCATACTGACACAATGCAGTTATTTGGCGATAAGAAGATTCCATTTTTCAAAATGGTAAAAAGACTTCTTAAATATCTTAAAAACGAAATTTGGCGTTTTGTTTTGGCTATGCTTTTAATCGTTGTAAATGTTTGTCTTGATATTGTTTTACCTTTATTAATTTCAGAAGTAACTAGATCTTTAAGTAATGAAAATATCGTTAATACCACATTTATTTATATCTTATTTATTGCTTTAGGATATTTAGGATTAACAGTTATTAATCAATTTTTCCTTTATATTGAATCAATGATTCTTCAAAAAGCAGGTCAAAGAATTGTTTATGCCTTAAGAAAAGAAGTTTTTGAACATATTGAAAATATGTCGATTAATCAACTTAATTTAATGCCGGTTGGTTCACTTGTTACAAGAGTTGCAACTTATACAGCAAGATTATCAAATCTATTTACAAATACTTTAGTTAATTTAATAAGAAATATTTTAACAATAGTGGGTGTTTATTGTGCAATGTTATTTATTTCATTGCCTCTAGCTTTATTGATGCTTATTTTTGTAGCAGTTGTTTTTGTTGTTTCATTTATTTTTGGACATGTAGTTAGAAAGTTATTCAATATTGAAAACGGAACTTTTTCAGATATGAACACTTTCTTAAATGAAAACATTTCTTCAATGAAATTAATTCAAATTTTCAATCAAGAAAGAAGAAAAGAAAAAGAATTCAAAGTTAAAAATGATGCAATTATGAAAGCTCATTATCATGTTGTTATCGCTTTTGCTTTATATCGTCCATTTATTTCAATGTTACAAATTTTAGCATCAGGCATAACTTTTTATGCTGGTATTGAATTTGCTTTAATTGGTGCAGAAATTGTTGCTTTTTACTTATATATTCATCGACTTTTCCAACCAGTTCAAAATCTTGCTGATCAATTAAATGAAATTCAAAGAGCCATGTCAGCAAGTGAAAGATTATTTAATCTTCTCGATGTTGAACCAGAAGTTTTAGATAAAGAAAACGCCCTTGATATCGATACTTTTGAAGGGAAAATTGAATTTAGAAATGTCTGGTTTGCTTATGAAGAAGAAAACTGGATTTTAAAAGATGTCTCCTTTGTTGTTAATCCAAAAGAGACGGTAGCGTTAGTAGGAGCAACCGGTAGTGGTAAAACAACAATTTTAAGTTTACTTGTTAGAAATTATGAACCTCAAAAAGGTCAAATTTTAATTGATGATATTGATATTAGAGATATAAAAATATCTTCATTAAGAAAAGGAATTGGGCAAATGCTTCAAGATGTCTTCTTATTTTCAGGAACAATTAAATCTAATATAACTTTATATGATGAATCTTTTAGTGATGAAGAAGTGAAAGCAGCTTTAAATTATGTTAATGCAACAAAATTTATTGATTCATTAGAACATGGAATCAATGAAGAAGTAAAAGAAAGAGGAGAAAATTTCTCCTCAGGTCAAAGACAATTATTATCTTTCGCTAGAACAGTTTTATTTAAACCTCAAATTTTATTTTTAGATGAAGCAACAGCAAATATTGATACAGAAACTGAAGTTTTAATTCAAGATTCTTTAGAAAAAATGAAAACAATTGGAACAATGCTAGTTGTTGCTCATAGACTTTCAACAATTCAACACGCCAATAACATTATTTGTTTACAAGATGGAAAAATTATTGAAAGTGGAACGCATCAAGAATTACTTAAGAAAAAAGGTTATTACTATAGACTTTATTTATTACAATTTTCATAGATAAATTTATAAAACTGTATTTTTTATATAAATAAACTCGAATTATTTTTTGCATGTCCACTTGAAAAAAGTTATAGAACTATAAAAAAATTTCAAGTGGAATTAATATTACGTTAATAAATTGTAGAAGATAACAATAAATTGAAACTATATGATAGAATATGATTATAAATGGAAGGAAATAAAAAAGAAAAAAGGAAATCTTCAAAACTAAAAATTGCTTTAGTTTCTATCTTTTCTGTTTTTTTGCTTTTAGTTTTAGGTACTTCAACAGTATTAATAGTAATATTCACATATTCAAATTGTTATAAAATTCCTACTCAAACTGATTATAAAACTTCTAGTAGTGATTTAGTTTTTGTTGGTAAAGATAAATCATCTTCAAGATCTTTATATGACCCAAGTGGTAATAGATTAGTTTTAAAAGGAGTAAATGTTGGACAATTATTGCTTCAAGAAGGATGGATGTCTCCTTTTAGTGGCGATCCTTTATATGATGAAGACGGAAAATTAGTTAAAGATAATGATGGAAATATTCAATATCCTGAATATGCAGAAGACGATTTTTTAAATGATTTATATTCAAACCCAAATTTAAAAGATGATGCTGAAGAATTAATAGATTATTACCGTTCATGCTTTTTTAATGAGGAAGATTTTAAAATAATTAAAGAAGTAATGAAATTAAACTGCATTAGATTACCATTTTATTGGAGAAATATTTTAAATGATGATTTTTCTAAAAAAGAAGAAAAAGAAGCGTTTGAATATCTTGATTGGTTTATAGAAAAATGTAAGGAAAATGAACTTTATGTAATATTAGATTTACATGGAGCACCAGGTTCTCAAAATGGTTTTGAACATAGTGGTTATATTGTTGATAAACCTGAACTTTGGGGTAATGATATTTATGAAAATGCCACAATAAATTTATGGGATTATGTTTCACATCATTATACAAATACAAGACCAGATTTAGCTTCAACAATTGCTACTTACGATATCTTAAATGAACCTCAAGAAGATAAATCTAGAAATGGTGGAACCACTGAATATATAGGAAAGTTTTACGATAAAATTTATGATGAAATTAGAAATAATAATGATGATCATGTCATAAATTTTGAATTTATATGGGACTTTGGCAAGTTTATTGACCCAAATAAATATGGTTGGGAAAATGTAATGTATGGAAATCATCATTATAATTTTGGTGGAATCCCATTTTCTTTATATCGTTCTTATCATGATTCAACTCATATGTTTACTGATTTTGAAGTACCAATTATTATTTCTGAATTTTCATATTTTGAAGATAAAGATGTTTGGCTTGAAGCCTTAATTGAATGGTACGATTACAATGGTTGGAGTTGGACATTTTGGAATTATAAAACAACTATTATTGGATGGCGGGGAAGTAGCTGGGGATACTTAAACTGCAACATCATAAAAGATATAGAAAACGAAGAAACAAAATGTAATGTAAAAACTTGTACAAAAGAAGAATTTATTAAAAATTGTGATGCATTGAAAACAGAAAATTGCACTTATGGACCATTAAAAGATATTTTAGATAGTTATCATAATTATTATTTAGAAAATCCAAGTAATTAGTTATATCTTATTAATTAAAATTAGTATAAAATTATTAAAAAATAGGAGATAGATATGTTACATATAGTAAATCATCCTCTTATCACTATGAAATTAAATATGATGAGAGATCAAAAAACTTCATCCAAAGACTTCAGAACACTCTTAGATGAAATTTCCTCTTTAATGACTTATGAAGTTTTTAAAGATTTAAAATTACATGCAACTGGAGAAAAACTTAATACTCCAACAGGATGTGAAATTGATAAGTTAAGATTAGATTATAATATCGTTATCGTCCCAATTTTAAGAGCTGGTATTGGTATGTCAAATGGCGTAGTCAATATGCTTCCAACTGCTAGAATTGGTCATATTGGTTTATATAGAGATGAAAAAACTCTCAAACCAGTCGAATATTTCTGCAAATTACCAAAAGTAGAAAATCCTTTACTTTTAGTTTGTGATCCAATGCTTGCAACTGGTGGAAGTGCAACTGATGCAATTACCATGATTAAAGCAAAAGGTTATAAAAATATTAGATTAATGTGTTTAGTTGGTGCTCCTGAAGGTGTTAAAAAAGTAGAAGAAGCACATCCAGATGTTGATATTTATTTAGCATCTTTAGATGAAAAATTAAACGAAAAAGGTTACATTCTTCCTGGCTTAGGCGATGCTGGCGATAGAATATTTGGAACTTTATAAATATTTTTTCACTTCATTAAAAACTTCACCGACTTTTTGTCCGTAAAATTCTAACTTTACCTCTCTATAGAGGTGAAGTTTTTCCAAATTGATGATTACTATATTATTTCCATAAAAATAAGATATAAGTCCAGCAGCTGGATAGACATTTAAACTAGTTCCAGCAACAATTAATAAATCTGCATTTTGTAATGTAATTAATGCTTTTGTAAGTATATTTTGATCAAGTGGTTCTTCATATAAAACAACATCTGGTTTTATATATCCTCCGCATTTAGGACATTTTGGAACATCTCCAAGTTTTAACATTTCTTTTAATGTGTAATATCTAGCACAACTTTCACAATAATTTCTTTTAATTGAACCATGAAGTTCAATAACATTTTTACTTCCAGCTTCTTGATGAAGACCATCGATATTTTGAGTGATAATTGAAATATCTTTTTTCTTTTCTAAAGATGCTAAAAACTTATGTGCATCATTAGGTTTTACATTTTTAGGAATCATTAAATCTTTATAAAAGGCAAAAAAATTGTCTTTATGATTTTCGTAGTAGGAGTGAGATAACATCACTTCATAAGGAGCGTCGTATTTACTTTTTAGATTATATAATCCATTATCACTGCGAAAATCAGGTATTCCTGACTCAGTTGAAACACCAGCTCCGCCAAAAAAGACAATTTTTTTAGCTTTTTTTACTAAAGTAGCAAGTTCTCGATATTTGTTTTCCATATCTAAATATATTCTATAACAGTTCTTTAAAATATAGTTAAAAATTATTAAAATATTCATACTGCAGGAATGGCGAAATTGGTAAACGCTCTAGTCTCAGAAGCTAGTGGTCTATCCTTGAGGATTCGAGTTCCTCTTCCTGCACCAAATTGCATAAATTATTATTAAATATATAAATATATCAACCACAAATCATAATTATTTTGAGAAAATATAAAAATCATATATACTCTTCTTACATAACGGGAGGGATACTATGAAAAAAAGTAAAATTTTATTAATGGTTCTTGCATCTATGTTTTTATTAGCTTCATGTGGAGAAGTTATTGATGATCCAGCAAAAGACCCAAATATTCCTGGTGGAGAAGAAGGCGAAAAACCAGGAGAAGAAGAAACACCTGAACCAGTAACTTTTGATGATGTTTTAAAGAGTTATCAAAAAGGTTATAAATTAAGTGCAACATTTAATGAATCATATGGAGAAGTTAATAGAACATTCTATTCTGAAACACAAGTTGAAGATGGAAAACTCACTTATCGTATGAAAAATAATGAAAACGATACAGAGTTTAGAATCAATGAAACTTATATTAAAGGAGAAAATGGTAGAGTTTTATCTACTAGATTGGATGTTTCAAATACACTTAATACTTACACAGTCTATAATCCTTCAACCTCAAATCCATTTATGTTTGATGAAGATGGATATTCTAATTTCTTTAAATTGTTAGAGGCTTCTGATTTTGAAGTAAAAGATCAAACATATACTTTAAAAATGGATCTTGAAGATAGCGATGCTATTTATGAAAGTATTTCAACTCAACTTTATGGAAATCCAGGTTTAGTTCTTGATACTTTTATAATCAATCTTGATGAAGCAGGAATTGAATCGATTGATTCAACTCTTTCTTTTAAAGGTGCTTCAGTAGATTATAGTTATACTGCCGAAATTGAAATTTCTCCACTTGGTGAAAAAGAAACAATTGAAGTAGCTTATTCACCATTTGAAGAAGTTGGAGATGCTACTTTTGATGACGCTTTTGAAAAATTAAAACAAGGTAACTATACAGTAACTGTCGATAATTATGATGGAGATGTATTATCATTTTCGTCAATATTCAAAACCACAAAAGACAGTATTTATTATAAAACTCCTGCAGAAAACGATGATTTTTATGAAATTGCTTTTGCTTTAAATAGTGAAGATGGTTTGATTTATGAAGCTAGTAAAGGCGAAGATGGAAATTACTATTTTACAGAACTTGTAGGCATGGAAGGCAGTTTAGATGAACTTAGACCTTCTCTTGCGATTGCTCGTGAATGTTTTGACTATAACGCAGAAACATCAACTTATACAATGAAAGATGGTGTTGAGGGTGATACAGGTGCTTTAACAATTTTACCTGTTGTAGCTGATATTTTTGATGATATTTCTATTTCAATTAAAGATAATGAAGTAGTAGTTACAAATATTTATAGTCATCAAAAGACAGTTTTAACATTTTCAAATATTGGTACTACTACACAAGATTTCACATACGAATCATTTTTACAACCTACTCAAGATGTTTTATTAAAAAATCTTATTGACCCAGCAGTAGCAGTAGCAATGTTAAACTTCATGTCAAGCGAAGATATCGATGCACTTGTTGCTCCTTCAACAGCTAACACTTCTGAGTATATTGAATTTGGTGATGTTTTAGATGCATATTTAATGTTAGTTTATTCTGATGATTCAATTACTGTTACAGAAAGTATGCTCGCATCTTATGGAGAAACATTAGAAGGACTTGGTTATTCACCTTATGAAGAACCAATGCTTGGTGGTTATGCATATACAAAAACAACTATTCTTGACTTTGGAAATAGTGTAACAACCTATATTGAAGCACTTGAGTATGAAGGGTATTTTACAATTATAATTTCTACTCCTGAATTATTAGCAGAAAATTTATAATTCAAAAAACTATAAAGGGTTCGAGATAATCAAAACCCTTTTTATTTCTTAGAAAATGTTGTTATGACTAGTTTTAAAAACTAGAATATTTAATAAATAAAACTTAAAATTCGATAAATAATACTAGTTTTGCAAGGTTTTATTATTAAATTGCAATTATTTTTCAAAGTATATAAAATATCAACTTGTTGTTTTAGACAATAAAAAGGAGATTTATTTTTATGGGTTTAATTAAAAAAATTATAGTTGGAGCTGGAGCTTTAGTAGGAGTTGCTATCTTAGCTGTAGGTGTAACAGCAGTCTCTTTATGGTTCCACGAATTTTCATCTTTAGCTTCAACTAAAACTTTAATGGACGCAAACGAAGAAAATCATGCAGGTCCAGTTTATGAAATTAGCATTAGTGGTGGCTATTATTTTGATTCATTTATTGAACAAGGCGGAGCTAAAAACGATCAAGAACTTATTAATTTCTTAGTTGATAATTTAACAAAAGGAATTATTCCAATTTCATTAAATGCACCAACAATCGGATGTTCTTCATTCACATTTGTCGATGAAGATGGTGATAGATATTTTGGAAGAAACTATGATTTTAGTGAAACAACTGCTTTAGCAGTTAAAACTAATCCAGGTGGAGATAGACACGCATCAGTTTCATTTGTAGATTTACAATTTTTAGGAATTACAGGTGAACTTGATAGTGTAATGAAAAACTTATTAACATTAGTTAGTCCATATGTTCCTCTTGATGGAATAAATGATGCAGGAGTTAGCTGTGGAATTTATATGTCTTATCAATCTAATACAGTTGAAGGAATTGAAATAGCTCAATCAACTGATAAAGATACTGATAAGCCAGATTTAACTTCAACTACAATGTTAAGAGCAATTTTAGATTATGCTGATAACGTTGAAGAAGCAATTGAAATTGCTAGTAGCTATGATTTACATGATTCAGCATCAACTTCTTTTCATTATATGGTTGCTGATGCAACTGGAAAAAGTGCAATTTTAGAATGGGTCGCTCCAAATGCAAACGATGGAAATGATAACGGACAAGAAAGAGAATTTAGATATTATTTAAACGATGATGATGCAGCAGTTGGAGAAAAAGAAGGAAAAGATAATTTCCAATATATTACAAACTTTATCGTAACTCCTAATTATTATTCAGATCCTGATGATATGGGTGGTCTTGATAGATATGAATACATTCAAAGCTTCATAAATCCAGATGGAAGTAATACTGATGGCATAATGTCATATGAAAAAGGATTAGAATTACTTCATGATGTCGGTAGAAGATATTGGGATCCACTTCATGGTAGAACTGATTCAAATTCTATTACATGCTGGTCAAGTTTATATAATTTAACTGATAGAACAGTAACTTGGGTACCAAATGAAGGATTTGATAACGAAGATTCAATATTTACCTATAGTTTATAGTTAAAAGTTAATATAACCTAAGTGGTTTAAAATAATTTTAATTCCAATTAAAACGAGGATAACTCCTCCGATAATTTGAGCAATTTCAATGTGACCTTTTAAAAGTTTAGAAATCTTACTTCCTAAGAAGATTCCAACTAAACACATTAAAAATGTTACAACTCCGATAATGAATATTCCTAAATATACATTAGCAGGAGCAATTGAAGTTTCTAAAGTAAGACCTATTGCTAAAGCATCAATTGCAGTAGCAATTCCTTGAATTAAAATTAATTTATAAGAGAACGATTTAGAAGTTTCTTCTTCTGAATCGTTCTTTTTTCTTTTTTCAATTATCTCTTTTACGCCATCATAAACCATTTTCAAACCAACAAAAGCAAGTAAAATTAATGATAACCAATGATCGTAATCTTCAATATATTGAATAAAAGTAAGTCCAACAAGATGTCCGATTAAAGGCATTAATGCTTGAAAAACACCAAAAGTTAAACAAATAAAAAGCATTCTCTTCTTATTTAGGTCATTTATAGTAAGTCCATCAATTATAGAAACTGAGAATGCATCTAATGATAGTGATAAAGCGATAAGTAATAAAGTTACGTATTCCATGTAGGCGATATTATAAACTTTTATCTTTAATTGTAAAGAAAAAAGTCCTTCTATGTTAATTCCCGTTTTTTAAATAGAGCACGATAACTTTTTTAAACTATATTTCTCTATTGCCGTGAATAATGCCGAATTAATCGGCTTTTTTCATATTTGACAA
>CASFCL010000009.1 GCA_949293255.1 uncultured bacterium | reverse complement strand
AATTTAATTTAAAGTTTGAAGGTTTTTCATGAAAAAATATCGAATAAACAGGCATTTTCCATAAACTTTTACCCACAAATTCTATTGATGAGCCAAAAATTTTATTTTTTTTCAAAATCTTTAATTGTTTGTACTCTAACAGCGTGTCTTTCGCCTAAAAAATTAGTATTTAAGAAAATATTTGTTCTATTTATGATTTCTTCAACTGTTGCAAAATGTGCACCAAAGGCAATCATGTTAGCATCATTATGACTTCTTAATAAACCAGCTACTTCGTCATTATAACCAATTCCGCATCTAACATTTTTGACTTTATTAGCAGCAATTGATACTCCTTCACCACTATTACAAATTAAAACTCCAAAATCTACATCACCATTACCAACCAAAGTTGCTGCTTTTAAAGCAAATTCAGCATAATTGCAGCTATTAGTTGAATTGGTTCCTACATCTACAACTTCATATCCTTTATTAAGTAAATCTTTTTTAAGTTCTTCTTTTGCTACATAACCACCATGGTCACATCCTAATACTATTTTCATTTTATTTTCTCCATTATCATCTCTAAAGTTAATTTACCTTGTCTTACTATATTTATTTTATCATTTTCTATCTTAATAACTGTAGATGGTATTGCAGCTTCATCAGTTTTTCCTTCAACAACCCCTTCTATGCTATCTTTAAAATAACTAATTACTTCATCACTAGTTTTTGCAGGAGGGTAATTACTTATATTTGCTGAAGGAACTAAGAGAGGGCAATTTACTAAATCAATTAAATTTAAAACAAATTTATCGTCTGGAATTCTTATTCCAATATAACCCGTATTTAAATCCATAAAAGAAGGAACATCTTTTTTAGCTTTCAAAATTAAAGTAATTGGTCCTGGCATAAAATTATTAATAACTTTTCTTGCTAGTTCATTAATCTCAACAAACTTTTTAACTTGTTCAATTTTTGAGCACATTAAAGTAAATGGCTTATCATTTGGTCGATTTTTAACCTCAACCAAATGTTTGTAGTTATCAAAAGAAGAGGCTTTAATTGCTAATCCATAAACTGTTTCGGTTGGAAAAGCTAGTAAGCCATCTTTATTTAAAATTTCAACACACTCGTTTATTTGATTTTTAGTTAATAATTTCATCTACGTTTGTTATAAAAAGATATCTTGTTAATTGATACATATCCTTTTCAAATTTATATTTTACACTTTCCTTAAAGTATTTATTAATTAAACTTTTTAATTTTTCTTCTTGGTCATAACCAATTTCAAAAGCCATCAACCATTTATCTTTTAAAAACTTATCATGATATTTAAAAAACTCTTCATAAAAGAAGGTTCCATCTTTTACATAGATTGCTCTTAATGGTTCATTGGCTCTTACATTACTTTCAATTTCCTCCATTTTACCTACATATGGAGGATTAGAAATAAAGATGTCACACTTTATATTATTATTGATAAGAGGATAAATAGAATTCCCCTTAATAACTTCAACATTTACTTCGTTTGCATCGATGTTTTTTTGCAAAACATTAATGGTAGATTTATATTTTTCAATACAATAAATTTTGAAATTTCCATACGTTTTCCCAAGTGAAATTCCAATGCAACCCGTTCCGGCACAACAATCAACTATTGTTCCTGATTCTAAATTTAAATTCCTAATATATTTTTTTGTTTTAAAAACCAAATCCTCTGTTTCTGGTCTAGGGATTAAAGTTTCTTTATTACAATAAAATTTGTTTCCATCAAAATAGGTGTGCCCTAAAGCGTATTGCAAAGGGATTCCGGAGATTATTTTATTCATTATTTTTAAAAAATATTGGGGTTTTGCAGAGATTTTATCAAAATTTAAGACTAATTCATTGTAGTTTTGCATTAAATTTGCCTCAATTAAAACTTGATAAATTACATTATCAGATATATCTAAATTCTCGTTTTTTATAAATTCTTTTGTAAGAAAAAACAGGTCACGGTTTGTTTTATTTTGAAGCGTTACCTGCAATTTTTTGTTGTTGATCATAATTAATTAAGGCGTCGACAATGCTATCTAAATCACCTTCCATAACTCTATCTAATTGTTGAATTGTGAATCCAATTCTATGGTCAGTGACTCTATTTTGTGGGTAATTGTAAGTTCTAATTTTTTCATTTCTATCACCACTACCAATCTTACTTCTGTATTGAGCTTCGTCTTTTTCCTTCTTTTCTTCTTCAAGTTGAGCAAGCTTACTTGCTAACATTTGCATACAAATTTCATGGTTTTGAATTTGTGATTTTTCTGTTTGACAAGAAACAACTATACCTGTTGGTAAGTGGGTGATTCTAACAGCTGATTCAGTTTTATTAACGTTTTGACCACCTGCTCCTTGAGAGCGATAACGGTCAACACGTAAATCTTCTGTTCTAATATTAATTTCGTTAACTTCAATTTTTGGCATAACAACTACTGTAGCAGTTGATGTATGAATTCTTCCGTTTGCTTCTGTTCTAGGAACTCTTTGAACTCTATGAACACCACTTTCGAACTTTAAATGTGAGTATGCATCATCTCCACTTACAACAAATTGAATATATGAATATCCGCCAACTCCACAAGGAGATTCATCAATTATTTTGTAACTCCACTTTTTAGAATCACAATATTTGATATACATTCTAAATAAATCGCCAGCAAAAATATTTGCTTCATCGCCTCCAACAGCACCTTTAATTTCAAAAATTATATCTTTTCCATCATTTGGATCAGTTGGAATTAATAATATTTTTAATTCTTCTTCAATTTTTACTACTTCTTCTTCGTATTTTTTAAATTCTTCTTTTCCCATTGAAGAAATTTCAGGGTCTGAATCATTGGACATGACTAAAGCATCTTCTTTATTTTGAGAAGCATAAGTATATTCATCGAATTTTTCTACGATTGGAGCGAGTTTACTTCTTTCTTTAGAAAGTTCTCTAAATTTGTTCATATCACCACTAACTTCTGGAACAAGAAGTAATTCATCAATCTCATTTAATCTTTCTTTACTCGTTACGAGTCTATCGTGCATGTTTTTGTCCATAATAACCCTCAAAAAATCCTTAAAAGTATATCAAAATAGGCACTTCAATTAAAGTATATAATCTTTAATCAAACCTAACTTTATTATATAATATTTTAGATTAAATTATGTCTTATTTAGCCCTTTATAGAAAATACAGAAGCAAAACTTTTGATGAATTAGTAGGTCAAGATGCAATTGTTCAAACATTAAAAAACGCATTAACAAAAAACAAAATTGCACACGCCTATCTTTTTTGTGGTCCTAGAGGTACTGGAAAAACCTCTATTGCTAGATTATTTGCAAAAGCTTTAAATTGTGATGAAGGCGTAGGTTATCAATGCAATCGCTGTTCAAACTGTGAAGCAATCAACGAAAACTCTCATCCTGATGTCATCGAAATCGATGCTGCAAGTAATTCGGGCGTTGAAGAAGTTAGAAATTTAATCGATAAAGTTAAATATGGACCAATCAAAGGTAGATATAAAGTTTATATCATCGATGAAGTTCATATGATGACTAATTCAGCTTTTAATGCTTTATTAAAAACTTTAGAAGAACCACCATCCAACACAGTTTTTATTCTTTGTACAACCGAACCTTATAAACTTCTACCAACCATTGTTAGTAGATGTCAAAGATATGATTTTACAAAAATCCCTGATGAGCAATTAGATAAACTTTTAAAAAGAGTACTCAAGGAAGAATGTATCACTTATGAAGATGGTGTTATTGAGTCTTTAGTTGAATTAGCTAATGGCGGTGCTCGTGATGCATTATCAATTCTTGATCAAATAATTGCTTATTCAAATAACCATATATCTTTAAAGAATATTGAGGATGTTTTTGGATTAACTTCTATTGAAAACAAAATTGAATTGTTAACTCTTTTATCAAAAAAAGATACTCAAAAAACTTTATCTTTTGTTGAATCTTTAGAAAAAAGAAATGTTGATATTTCTAGACTTCTTTTTGAGCTTTTAAACATTTTAAAAGATGTTTTAATTTATTCAAAAACTACACAACCTTCACTTTTAAAATATATAAACGAGGCTTCTGCTAAATCTATTATTAATATGTTTAAAAGTGATGAACTCCTTAATATCATTGACTTATTAATTAAATGTCAAAACGAAATTAAGATTTCTTCAAACCCACTCTTTATCTTAGAAATTTATTTATTAAAAATAATAAATCTAGGCGATTCAAATAAAGAGCTTGAGGAAGAAAAAGTCGTTATTTCAACTAAAAAGCCTGCAAAACACGATGATAATTGGCAAAACGTCAAAAATATAAATCCTAATGTTTATAAAAAACAAGAAGAAATTCCATTACCTCCAAAACAAGATAAAGTTGTTAAACAAGAGGTAAAAGTTGAGGAACCAAAACCAGTTGAGCCTGAAAAAGTAGAAGCCCCATCACCAAAGGTTGAAGAGCCAAAACCAATCAATCAAAGTGCATTTATTCCAATTAATTTAGAAGGCGATACTTATCATTTAGATAGAGATCAAATTATTAAACTTATGGTTTCTGGTAAAAAGGATTTAAGAAAACAATTGTACTCAAGATGGAATGAACTCGATTCACTACTTTCTAACTCAAAATATGGTGCCTACATTATGTTACTTAAAGATGGATTACCATTTATCACAACCGATAATATGTTAATTCTTGCTTATGACCATAAAGTTAAAGCTCAAAGAGTTAACATTAAAGAAAACGAAAAAGTTTTAGGAAAAATTATTAAACAAGTATTTAAATTAGATGTTCAAGTTTATGGTTTAAATAGAGAAGAGCAAGCTGAATATTATGGCTACTACCTTTCTTTAAGCCAAGTAAATAACTTACCAAAAATATCAGAAATTGAAGAAATAAAATTAAAATAGGGAGGAAAATTACATATGAATATGCAACAAATGATTCAAGCAATGAATAAAGTTCAAAGACAATATGAAAAAGAAAGAGCTGTTTTAGAAGAAAAAGAATACTCATACACAGCTAATGGAGTTGTAAAACTTACATTAAAAGGAAATATGAAACTCGTTTCTTTAGAAATTCTTGATGATGATATCGTTAACAAAGATGATAAAGACATGTTAATTGATATGATTACACTTGCTTATAACAATATAAGAGAACAAATCTTAAAAGAAGATGACGAATTAACTACAAAATATCAAAACCAAGCTAATATCGGAAGAATGTTTTAATGAATGAATTAAAATCTATAAATAAACTTATCGAAGCTTTTAAGCTTTTCCCAACTGTTGGAGAAAAATCGGCAGAAAGAATGGCTTATGCTGTTTTAAATTTATCTAATGATCAAGTCGAATCTTTTGTTGAGGCTTTAAAAGAAGTCAAAATAAATATTCACTCTTGTCCAATTTGTGGAATGCTTACTGAAGATGAAATTTGTGATATTTGTAGAAACGATACACGTGATCACACCACTTGTTTAGTTGTTTCAAACCAAAAAGACATTCTACCATTTGAAAAATCAAAAACTTTTAAAGGCATTTATCATTGCTTAAATGGAGATATCAATCCTATGAAAGGTATCACACCAAAAGATTTAAGAATTGATGAGCTTTTTTCGCGAATTGACGAAGAAAATATAAAAGAAATTATTATCGCAACAAATCCAACTTTAGAAGGTGAAACTACTGCTTTATATTTAGCTAAAGTTCTTGCTGAAGCAAATAAAGATATAAAAATTACACGTTTAGCATATGGTATTCCTTTTGGCGGTCAACTCGATTACACAGATGAATTAACAATCGAAAGAGCTTTAAAAGGAAGAACCGATATAAAATAAGGAGGGCAAACAATGTTTATTACATTTGAAGGTGTTGAAGGTTGTGGAAAATCAACTGTTTCAGAAATTGTTTATAAAAAACTTTTAGAAGAAAAATATAATGTAATTCTTACAAGAGAACCAGGCGGAGTAAAAATTGCTGAAGACATTAGAAAAATTATCTTAGATAAAGAAAACACTAAGCTCGATAATCGTACTGAAGCTCTTTTGTTTGCTGCAAGTAGAAGACAACACCTTGTAGAAAAAGTTTGGCCAGCCTTAAAAGAAAATAAAATTGTTTTATGCGATCGCTTTTTAGATAGCTCCCTTGCTTATCAAGGTGGTGGCAAAAACCTCGGTGTTGACGAGGTTTTACATGTTAATCTTTTTGCTACCGAAAAAACTTTACCAGATTTAACTCTTCTATTTGATATCGACCCTCAACTAGGTTTAGATAGAATAAACATCAACAAAAATAGAGAAGTTAATCGTCTAGACTTAGAATCTCTAAATTTTTACAACAAAGTTAGAGAAACTTTTTTAGACTTAGCAAAAATCTATAAAGATAGATACGTAATTATTGATGCATCGAAGCCTTTAGACGAAGTTGTATCAGAAACATACAAAATTATTTGTGAAAAGATAAATGGACGTTCTTAATTATTTAAAAAAATATCAACCAATACCTTATCAAATCTTTTTGAACGCACTTTCAAAAGATAATTTATCTCATGCTTATTTATTAAGTGGAACCAACGGAACTCCTTTATTTGAAGTTGCAAAATTTATTGCTAAATCTATGATTCAAGGAAACAACAACTACTTCGATTATGATGAATTGATCGATTATAAAGTTGAAAACCAAATTTATGGAGATTTAATTATTTTAGATGGAAGAACTTCTTCTATAAAAATTGATCAAATTAGAGATATTGAAGATAAATTCTCAAAAACTGCTATTGAATCAAGAGGAACCAAAATTTATATCATTAATTTAATCGAAAATATGAATCTGGATTCCACAAATGCTTTACTTAAGTTTTTAGAAGAACCAGCTGAAAAAACATATGCTTTTTTAACTACAGAAAACGAATTTTCTATCCTTCCAACAATAAAATCTAGAACACAAATAATTCATTTCTCTTCAATAAATAAAGAGGATTTAATTTCTGAATCAATGGGAAACGGAGCAACTTTATTTGATAGTTTCATTCTTTCCTATTTTTATAACGACCCATTAAAAATTTATGAATTTTCAACTACTAAAGAATACCAAAATACTATTCAAGCTGTCTATTCTTTACTTGATAATATTGATAACAAAAATAAAATGATGGTAACTTTTGAAAAAGATTACATTAAGCTTTTTAAATCTAAAGAAAGTACTCGTCTTTTTATAGATATCTTGATTGTTTTGTTTAAAGAATCTCTTAATTATCAAGTTTTGAGCACTTCATTATTAAAATCTGAAGTTAATTACTTAAATGTCATTTCTTCTCATGTTAAAAACGTTCAAGAAGTGATACTTTTGTTAATGAATTATCGTAATGAAATAAATTATAATATAAACACTACTTTATTATTATTTAATCTTACTAATAAAGTATTTGAGGCATAAATATGGAATATTATATAAACGTTGCATTTAGAGATAACAAGAAAAACTACTTCTTTAAAACAGAAGATGAAACCCTAAAAGAAGGCGACTATGTAGTTGTTGAAACTGTTGTTGGTTTAGAATTAGGGAAAATTACAAGCGAATTAAAACCCCTTGATGATTTAAAATTCCATTTAGAAATCAAACCAATTTTAAGAAAAGCTACAAAAATCGACATCCAAAACAAAAGAGATAACGAACTTTTAGAAAAAGAAGCGATAAAAGTTTTTAATCGTTATGTTTCTCAACTTGATTTACAAATGACTTTAGTAAGTACTGAATATACTTTAGATAAAGTTAAAGTTTTATTCACTTATTTAGCTAATGACCGAGTTGATTTTAGAGAGCTCTTAAAACTTTTAGCTGCTTCTTTACACTGTAGAATTGAACTTAAACAAATTAGTGCTAGAGAAAAAGCTCAAAAAATTGGTGGAATCGGAGTTTGCGGACTTCCTTTATGCTGCTCTACTTTCTTTACTTCTTTTGAAGGAGTCTCTTTAAATAAAGCTAAGAACCAAATGTTAGCAATTAATATTCCTAAACTCTCTGGTCAATGTGGAAAATTAATGTGTTGCCTTAAATACGAAGATGATTTATACACACAAGCCAAAGTTTATTACCCACCAGTTGGAACAAAAATTAAATATAATGGAATCGAATATAAAGTCGGAGGATTTAATATTCTTTCAAGAGTTATAAAACTTGAAAGTGCTGATTCTGTCGAATATATTCCTCTTAAAGATTATAACAAAATAGTAAAGAAAAAATGATTGGAAAGCTCTACTTAATACCTTCACCTATCGGAAATTTAAAAGAAGTTTCTCCTCGTATGATAGAAACTATTTCTTCTTGCGATTTAATCGCTTGTGAAGATACAAGAAATACTGCCAAATTACTATCATTAATTGGTGTTTCAAAACCATGTTTTTCTTGTCACGAACACAACGAAAAACAAGCTTCTCAAACACTTGTTAGTAAAATTTTAGATGGAAAAACAGTGGGATTTTTATCAGATGCGGGTTATCCATGCATATCTGATCCAGGTCTTATATTAGTAAAAGAAGCTATCCAAAATAATATCGAAATTGTTCCAATTTCAGGTCCAAACGCATTTTTAAATGCTTTAATAGGAAGCGGATTAGATACTTCTCATTTTTTCTTTTATGGATTTTTGGATTCTAGACCATCTCAAAGAAAAAAAGAGCTCGAAAATATTAAAAATATTACTTCTACTATTCTTTTTTATGAATCGCCTCATAGGATTAACGAAACTTTAAAGGATATGTATAATATTTTAGGAGATCGTAAAGTAGTTGTTGCTAGAGAATTAACAAAATTGCACGAAGAATTTATTAGAACTTCTTTAAAAGAAATTACTTTTTCTACTCCTAACTTAATTGGCGAAATGGTAATTGTTTTGGAAGGCAAAGAAGAAACTAAAGAAGATATTTCTAACGAAATAATTTTAAATACATATAAAAAATTTATTGATGCAAAATTTACTACTAAAGATGCAATTTTGGCAACTTCGATTGCTTTAAACATAAAGAAAAACCTCGTTTATTCACTTGTAAATAAAGAAAAATAACGAGGTTTTGTGGGTTTTTTGATTCAAAAGGCTTAGTTTAAGCCTTTTTTAATAATTCGTTAAACTCTTTTGGAATTGGAGCAACAAATTTTACTAATTTATTTTTTATTGGATGTATAAATGATAATTCATAGGCATGTAAGCAAAGTCTGTTTAGTGGATTTTCTGGTTCTCCATATTTATCATCACCCAATACATAATGATTTAGACTTCCTAAAGTGACTCTAATTTGATTTTTTCTTCCAGTAAAAATTTCTACATCTAATAAAGAATACTTTTTACTTTCTTTAATGACTTTGTATTCAGTTATACATTTTTGTCCTTTTTTAGATGGGCGTCCAACATACATTAAGTTTAAGGAGTTTTGATATAAGTAATTTTCAATATGTTTAGACTTTTCTTCCATCACTCCTTCAACAACTGCATAATATCCACGTTTTTTAACAATTTCATTCCATTTATTTTGCAATGTTTCAGCAAGTTCTTTATTCTTTGCAAACATTAAAACACCTGATGTTTCTTTATCGATTCTATGAACGACAAAAATTCTATTATGTTTATCTTTTGCTTGAAGATAATCAGTAACCATTCGATAAGCTGTTGCACTTTTTTCTTTATCACTAGCTACTGAAAGCAATCCATAAGGTTTATTGATGACAATTAATTCATTATCTTCATAAATAATTGGAAGATCTTTTCTACTTTTCTTTCTAATTGGTCTTTTTGCAATTATTAAAGAATCGCCTTTGAAAATTTTAAAATCAAATTGAGAAATAGGTGCACCATCAATACTAATTAAATGGTTTGATAATAATTTTTTCGCATTATTTCTTGAATATCTCAAGCCCTCAATAAGATAAACTAAAAGCTCGGAATTGTAGCTAACAATATATTCTTTAAAATCAGTTCTTTTCTTTGACTGGTCTGCTGTATCTCTTTTTTTAATGTTATCTTTATAATTTTTGTTCATTTTTAATTGAAGCTTCTATAAATCCTTTAAATAATGGGTGTGGATTTAATGGTCTTGATTTAAATTCTGGATGGAATTGGCAAGCCATAAAGAATGGATGATCTTTTAATTCGATAAGTTCGCATAATCCTGTTTGAGGATTGGTTCCTGAAAATACCATTCCATTTTTAACAAATTCTTCTTTATATTTGTTATTAAATTCGTATCTATGTCTATGACGTTCTTTAATTTCGCTAGCTTGATAAAGTTCTTTTGCTTTTGAACCCTCAAGCAAACAACAATCATAGTCGCCAAGTCTCATTGTTCCACCCATGTTAATTCCTTTATATTGGTCTGGTAAATAATCAATGAGTGGATAACTTGTGTTTTCATTAAATTCTGTTGAATTTGCATCTTTATGTCCTAAAACATTTCTAGCAAATTCGATTAAAGCTAGTTGCATACCTAAACATAAACCTAAATATGGAACTTTATTTTCTCTAGCATACTTTATTGCCATCATTTTTCCTTCAGTGCCTCTTAAACCGAAACCACCAGGAACAATAATTCCATCTGCTTTTTTAATTTCTTCAAATAAAGTTTCATCGTTTTCTAATTTTTCTGAGTCAATCCATGAAACTTTAATTCTTTTATTAAATTCATAACCAGCATATTTTAATGATTCATAAACAGAAATATATGCGTCATGAAGTTCTACATATTTACCAACAAGAGCAATATTTACATATTCTTTTATACTCTTAATTTTATCAATTAATCCAATCCAGTCGTCCATTTTAGCAACAGGTTCGCAATCCAATTGAAGATGTTTAACAATTAAATCATCAAGATGTTGTTTTTGTAAATTTAAAGCAACTTCATAAATAATTGACATATCTTCAACAGAAATAACTGCTTCATCAGGAACGTTGCAAAATTGGGCAACTTTTCTTCTACTTGCTTTATCAACCTTCTTTTCACCTCTTAAAAGTAAAGCATCAGGTTGAATTCCAAGTCCTGTTAATTCTTTAACACTGTGTTGAGTAGGTTTTGTTTTAATTTCGCCTGTAGTATGAAGATAAGGAACAAGGGTGTTATGAACAAAAAAAGTATTTGAATAACCAAGTTCTCTTCTCATTTGTCTGATTGCTTCTAAAAATGGAAGTGATTCAATATCACCAACAGTTCCACCAATTTCAACAATACAAACATCGGTATCGCCTTTAGCATTAAAACCGGCAATTAATCTTTCTTTAATTTCGTTTGTAATGTGAGGAATAATTTGGATTGTAGCTCCTAAATATTCTCCTCTTCTTTCTTTTTCGATAACTGCAGAATAAACTTTTCCACTAGTAATCGTACTTTCTTTTGTAAGCGAGGTGTTAATAATTCTTTCATAATGGCCTAAATCAAGATCAGTTTCTGCTCCATCTCTGGTAACAAAAACTTCACCATGTTGATAAGGAGACATTGTTCCTGGATCAACATTTAAATATGGGTCTAATTTAATTGAAAAGATGTTTAAACCTCTTCTTTTAAGAAGTCTACCAATCATAGCAGCACTGATTCCTTTCCCTAACGAAGAAACAACACCACCTGTAACAAATAGAAATTTCATATCTTTTTTTGCCATGTTCTCACCTGCTTTCTACAAAACAATAAAAAGTATTTTATTAAACATAATTAATAAAATAAATCAAAAATTGTATTTATTCTTTACTATTCAATTCTTCCATTGCAAGTGTTGCTGCTCCAATAACACCTGCATCATTTTTTAACTTACAAATTAAAATATCTGGAGCTGGACAATGTTTATAACCATAATTCTTTTCAGCACAATATGCTCTTACTTTTGAAACTAAATATTCGTCTTGATTAGAAAGTCCACCACCAAGAAGAACTCCTTCTGGTCTAAAAATATTACACATATTTAAAATGCCTTCACTAAGATATTTAACATACATATTTATAACAAAATTAGCGGAAATGTCGCCTTTTTTAGCACATTCAAAGGAAGTTTTTCCGTCAACATTTTCAATGTTGCCTTTACAATATTTCCACATTAATGAATTTTGATTATTAATCATTTCGTCTCTTGTATATCTTAAAAGAGCACTTGCAGATGCATAAGCTTCAAAGCAACCCCTTCTTCCACATCCACATGGTTCACCATCAACAACAATAACTGTGTGACCTAATTCTGCCCCTTTACCTTCACACCCTTCAAAAAGTTTATCATCAATTACAATGCCTCCACCGATTCCGGTTCCCAAGGTAAGTAAAACAACATTCTTATAATTTTTAGCAGCACCATATCTGACTTCAGCTAAACAAGCAACATTAGCATCATTTGATAGATAAATAGGTAACTTTAAATCAGATAAATATTGAACTAAATTTATATCTTCCATGTATAAATTTGCTGCATAATCAATAGTTCCTTTTTTATTATTAACAACACCAGGGATACCAAAGCCAATGGCTTTTACTACTCCATCATGATTTTTAGCAAATTCTATCATTTCAAGTAATAAATCTTTAATATCCTTTAAAAATGATCCTGGTCCTTGACTAGCATCAGTCTTTTTGTGTGATTTATAACGAATTTCTCCGTGATCAGTAACTAATGCACCTTTAATAGACATTCCACCAACATCAACACCAATAAATAATGGTTCCATAATAAATACTCCTAAAAATAAATAAGTAATAATCCAAAAAAAGAACAAAAAATAAAAAAGAAAAGTAAATTATAAAACTACTTTTCTTCACTAAGTTCTTTTAAATAGTCAAGCATAATAGTTGCACTAGCTACATTTGTAGCAAGAGGGATACAATAAACATCAGCTAGTCTTAAAAGAGCACTAACATCTGGTTCATGAGGTTGAGCAGTTAATGGGTCTCTTAAAAATAAAACTACATCTAACTTCTTTTCAGCAATCATTGAACCAATTTGTTGGTCACCACCTAATGGACCTGATTTCATTCTAGTAATTTTTAAACCAGTTTCTCCCATGACCATAGTTCCAGTGGTTCCAGTTGCAAAAAGTTCGTGTTGAGCCAAAACATCTTTGTATTTAATACAAAGATCGATCATATCGCCTTTTTTCTTATCGTGCGCTATTAATGCAATTCTCATGTAAAAAATTATATCATTTTAAACTTTAAAATTGCATTACTTTCTAGAATTTATATTCAAAGTTTTGAGTTGATCCAATAAGTTTATGAAAACCCTCATATTTCTTACTTACTAACAAGAATATTGGATAGCCTACACATGTAATACAAATGAATTCACCTAAGAAAGTCCACCCAAACATCGTGAAATACAAAGTTGCATCCATTATCATTGTTGTATCATATAAATAAACAATAAATGGTACGACAATTGCATTAATTAAACATGGCATAAAAGTACAAAGAAACATATTTTTTAATGTTTTTGATATTAAAACAATAAGTAAACAAGAAACAAAAGTTCCTAAAGTTCCTAAAATAATGTCTGGTGCTCCATACATTGATGCAACATTTGCAAGTAAGCATCCAAGAGTAAGACCTAAGCTATAAGATGGATTAAAAAATACTAATAAATTTAACATCTCAGAAAATCTAAGTTGTAAACTTCCACCAACATAACTAAGTGGCCCACAAAGTATCGTAACTACTGCATATAAAGCAGCAATTAAGGCATTTACGACTATGCCTTTTACATTGTAATTTTTCTTACAATAGCTAAGGATGAAATTCTCCTTCTTTTCTTCCATAAAAAAGCCCCCTGTTAAATTTTACGAGTGGTGAGTCATGGGAAAGACACTCGAGTCGAAATAATAATAAAGGAAATCATTTTCTTTGTAAAGTTATATTTTAGTTATTAATTTTTATAAAAAATCAAGTTTTTGCAGGTTTTTTGCTCAAAACTACTAGAAAAACAACATATTTTTATCTATAAAACCAGCAGAAATTAAGGTAAATTTTATTAAAAAATCAAAAATCCAAAAAACCTCGATGTAGTCGATGTTTTTCGCCTTTCAAAATTTTAAAAACTTTTAAACAATTGAAAAATTGCTTAAAATCTGGCAAAAATGCCTTAAAATGAGTATTTTTCCCTTCAAAAAACCCTGTTTTACGGCGTTTTTTGAGGTTTTTGTGACTAATAATCCGCAAAAATGTGCTGTAGAAGGGTTTTAGATTTTACTTTATTTTTTGTTAAAATAAACGTTTTTGCTTAAATAAATTTACTCTTCTTCCTCAATCTTCTTAACCATTATTTTTTCGATTGAGTTGTTTTTATCTACAGCAATAACTTTAATTCTTAGGTTTTTATAATCAATTACATCATTAACTTTAGCAAATTTATCGTCTAGCAACTCAATAATAAATCCACCAATCGTTACATATTCAGTTTCTATTTCATCATAATCTAAATCAAAAAGATCACAAAAATCTTCTAGATTTAGTTTACCATCAACGATATATGAACCATCTTTTCTTATAGAATAATCTTCTTCTTTATCATCGTTTTCATCCCAAATATCGCCAACGATTTCTTCCAAAATATCTTCCATTGTAAGAATACCTTCAATTCCACCATACTCATCCATAATTAATGCAAAGTGTTGTTTTTCTTTTTTGAAGACTTTCATAATATCATTAATTTCTGTTGATCTTGGGAATCTTAAAGGTTCGATCAATAAGTCATCTAAATTAATTTCTTTGTCGTTCATAGAAAGAATCATTAAAGTTTTTGTATTTACATAGCCAATAATATTATCAATTGTATCTTTATAAACAGGAACCCTTGTATATCTATACATATTTGAATCTTTAATATATTCTTCAATATCATCATCGTAATCAATTGCATAAATATCAACACGAGGTGTCATAATTTCATAAGCTTCAGTGTGAGTATAAGTAATTGCATCATGAAGAAGGTTTGCTTGTTCTTCATCAACACTACCTTGAGCCTCAATATCATCAACCATTTCATGAAGATCATCTTCAATTAACTCAACATCTTTAACATTATGAACAACTGGATAAGCTATTACATTACCAAAACCAGCAACAAAGAATGTAATAGGCAAGCAAATATAATTAAATGCATTAATAATAGAAGAATAAAGAACTGTAAATTTAAAGTTATAAATTTTACCCATTGATTTTGCAATTATTTCACCAAATGTAATTTTTAAAACAAGACAAATCATTGAAGCAACAAAGCCCCAAGATTCGGCTAAAGCACTATTTGCACCATCTACTAAAATGACATAACAAAGATTAACACCAAGTAATGTTGAAATAGAATCCAAACCAGCATTAACAGTGTCATTTAAAAAGAGAATTGTTGAAATTGTTTTATCATAATTTCTTGAAAGATTATAAGCTCTTAAGACGTTCTTCTTAGTATCTTTATCTTTTTCAAGACGATATAAATCAACGCTTCCATACGCCATATCAGAAGATGAGAAAAAGAAAGAAAGAACAAAAAGTATAGCTAAAACAATTGCATAAACTGTAATAAGGAGTTCTCTATTCATCTTTAACCTCCTTTAAGTTTGCAATTGGTTTTTCATCAATATCATCTACTAATTCTTCTAAGATATCTTCCATTGAAATGACGCCAATCATTTTTTCACCATCAAAAACAATTCCTAAATGAACTTTTTCTTTGTTTAAAATCTTGAAGACCTCATCAATATTTTCATTCACATCAATTGAAATAGCGTTTTCAAGAATTGACCTAATATCTAGGTGGGTGTCTTTTGCGTATTCTTCAAAATAAGTTTTCAAAACTAAAATTCCGATTATGTTATCTTTTGTTTCATCATAAATAGGAATTCTCGAATATGGGATTTCTAATAATAATTTATTTAAAACTTCACAAGTTAGTCCTTCTATATTAATTGAATAAACTTTTTCCTTTGGTGTATAAACATTTCTAACTTTCAATTTATCAAAAGTAAAAACATTACTTAATAAATCTTTTTCGTCGTTTTCAAAAAGTTTTTCACTTTCATCTTCTTCGTCTTCTTTTGGCTCTTCGACATTAACTGCAACACTTGCAGAATGGATTAAATCATCTTTTGATAATAAATTTTCATCTTTAATTTTAAATATTTTATGAACAACCCATAAAAGTTTGTCAAAAATCCAAATTATAGGATATAAAATGATTCCAAAAATAGTTACAGGATAAGCCAATATATAAGCCATTCTATTAGGAATTGCTTTTGAAAGGATTTTTGGAACTGTATCTGAAACAACATATACCAAAAACGCCATTACAAGAGTTGATAAAATAGCTTCAACACCACTTCCTAGGCCGTACTCTTCACATAAGTTATAAAAAAGCAATGCCGATAAGAACGACATAAAAGTTTGTACAATATTATTTGAAACTAAAACAGTTACTAAAGTAGAGTCAAATTTATCTATTAATCTAATAATTAATTTCGCAGTAAAATTACCCTTATTAGATAAGGTTTTAAAATGGTATTTATTACAGTTTGAATAAGCATTTTCACTAGCAGAAAATAATCCACTTACTAATAATAAGATTGCTATTACAATCCACCAAACATAACTTGGCACACCCCACACAGTTGAATAATCAGGGGTATCAGTAACAGCACTAGTTAATATAAAACACGATCGCGGGTCCACTTCTTAAATCTCCGTGCTATGATTATATATAAAATCTTTTAGTTTTCAATAATCATTTTAAAGAATTTATAAAAATATAAGCAATTCAAAGACCTTTTCGCCTTTCAAATAAATAGAAAAATTAATATTTAAAATAAAAATCCTCGCAAAACTAAAGGATTTTTTAAATTTGAGTGGCTGAGGCGATTGGATTTGAACCAATGTATGCAAGTTTCAGAGACTTGTGACTTTACCGCTTGTCTACGCCTCAAAATGATAAAGCGCCCTCAGGAGCTTTATATTATTTTCTTCTTTTTTCTTCTTCTACTTGGAAATGATATCCATCTTTGCAAGCATCTAATATTGTATAGTCACAGGTAAATCCCATTTCCTTTTTAGCTTTTTCAGTAGAAGCATAATTTTCTGCTACATCGCCAGGTCTTCTAGGTTTAATTTCATAAGGAATTTTAATTCCCGTTGCTTTTTCGTATGCTTTTACCATCTCAAGTACTGAAGTTCCCTTACCAGTACCTAAATTACATATAAATAATCCTGGTTTTTCTTCGCTTAATTTCTTTAAAGCAAGTAAGTGTCCTTTTACTAAATCGACAACATGAATATAGTCTCTAACACCAGTTCCATCTTCAGTTGAATAGTCATCTCCAAAGACATTTAAATGATCAAGCTCTCCAACTGCAACTTTATTAATATATGGCATTAAATTGTTTGGAATTCCGTTTGGATCTTCTCCAAGAAGCCCAGATTTATGAGCGCCAACAGGATTAAAGTATCTTAAAATTGCAATATTGAATTCGGGATGAACTTTTTGAACATCAGTTAAAATTCTTTCAATCATAAGTTTTGTTTCTCCATAAGGAGAGGTTGCACTTTGGACAGGTGAATCTTCAGTTAAAGGTACTTCTTTTGGTACACCATAAACAGTTGCTGAAGATGAGAAAACTAAATTGTTGCATCCATGTTTTTCCATCATTTTTAAAAGTGCAAATGTGGAATCAAGATTATTTTCATAATACATTAATGGTTTTGCAACACTTTCACCTACTGCTTTATATCCAGCAAAATGAATAATTGCTTCTGGTTTTTCTTTCTTAAAAACCTCTTCTAATCTGTTAACATCTTGAACATCGAATTGATAAAAAGTTGGTCTAACTTTAGTAATAGCTTCAATTCTATTTAAAACGTCAATTTTTGAATTGTAAAGATTATCAATTATTACGATTTCATCGTGGTTTTCAATTAAAGAAACACACATATGAGATCCAATAAATCCTAATCCGCCTGTAACTAAAACCTTCATTTTTTATACCTCACTTATTTTTTAGCGTTTTTAAGTTTGTTTGCTTCATCATTTATTCTTTTGTTTTCGTTTTCTTTATCTCTTCTAGCTTTTTCTTCTACTTCTTTAGGAGTAAACATTGTTTCAGAGATTCTTTTTATCATTGAATCAGCAATTAATTTACTGGCTTCACTTTCAATATAAAGTCTTAATGCAATAAATGCTAATTTTGATAACTCATCGTCTGCATCTAATTTCTTTTTATTAAGTAAATCTAGTCTACTTTTTGTTTTATGGGCTTCGTTTTTAACTACTTCATCTTGAATAGTTTTAAACTTGTTATATAAATTTTGTTTGTCTTCAGGTTTAAAGTATTTGTTATCTACTGCAATTAAAGTTGCTAAATCTTTTATTGAGGCAACATTTTTAAGAATGGATATAGCAAATAAATAACCTAAATGATTTTTACTATATTTTTTATGGTCTGGAGGAGCAATAATTTTTGCCTTAACATAGTTATTAATCATAAAAGGAGTCAAAATTTGATCTTTATTATCAAATAAAGGTTCAAGTGTTTCACTAATATAACTAACTACTTGTTCCATATAAAGAGGGATAGAAGGAAGTTCTTTATAATCAGGTAAAGAATATTCTTCTAAAACTTTTAAATATTCATAAATTTCTTGATACATGTCTTTCATACGCCTTAAATTTTATCACATTATAATTTTAAATAGATAAAAATGTTTAATTTAATTATTCTAGTTCACTAATTCCATTATAAAGATTATAGTAAAAACCTTTATTTTCTAATAAATCTTGATGTGCTCCTCTTTCAATTATCTTTCCGTTTTCTAAACATAAAATAGCTTCTGAATTTCTTACTGTTGATAATCTATGAGCAATAACTAGAACGGTTCTTCCTTCCATCAAAGTATCCATACTCTTTTGGACAAGTTCTTCTGTGTGTGTATCAATATTAGAAGTTGCCTCATCTAATACTAAAACTGGTGGTTTAGAAATAGCTGCTCTAGCTAATGCTAAAAGTTGCCTTTGACCTTCACTTAAATTATGACCATCATCAGTTAATTCAGTATCATAACCTTTTGGTAAAAATCTAATAAAACTATCTGCGTTTGCTATTTTTGCAGCCTCAATTACTTCTTCATCTGTTGAATGTCTTCTAACATATCGAATATTATCTTTAATTGTTCCAGTAAATAAATGAGTGTCTTGAGTAACCATAGAAATCGATCTTCTTAATGATTCTTTTTTAATATCTGTTATATCAATTCCATCATAAGTAATTTTTCCACTATTAATCTCATAAAATCTAGAAATTAAAGAAATAATTGTTGTTTTTCCAGCTCCAGTTGAACCAACAAAAGCAATTTTTTGACCAGGTTCAGCCCATAAACTTATACCTTTTAAGACAATTTTTTCTGAATTATATCCAAAAACAACATTTTCAAATCTAATACTTCCTTTTAAAGGTATTTGTAAACTTGTTCCATCTTTTTGAGGAACATTCCAAACATAATGTTCTTTAAAATCTCCCTCTTTTTTATCAATTTTTACTAAAGTTACATTTCCTTCATCAATTTCTAAGTCTTTATCTAAAAATTTGAATATTCTTTCAGCACCCGCAACTGCAGTTAAAATACTATTCATGTGTTGGGTAAAGAAATTAAAAGGTTGAGCTGATGTTCTAACATAAACCAAATAAGATGTTAAGGCTCCGACACCTCCTACAAGTAATCCATTTTGTAAAAATACAATTGCTACCAAACAAGATAAAGCAAAGTTGAAGTAAGATAGAGTAACAATTACAGGAATATTTAGTTGAGTATGGAAAAATGCTTTAGCAGCAATCGTTTTTAATTCATCATTTTTTTCTTCGAATGTCTCAAAATTCTCTTTTTGATGATTAAATGCTTTTTCAACTTTAATTCCGATAATTGTTTCTTCAACAAATCCGTTCATTTTTGAAAGTTCTTTTTGCTGAGCTTTGTAATATTTTTGAGTCTTCTTTGAATTGATGAAAATAAAAGCAACCATCAAGGCAAGGAAAACCACAACTATTAAGGATAAATAAACATTTATTAAAAACATTCCAAACAAAGTGCCAACAATATTGGAAGTCGAAAACACAATGTTTGCGAAAGAGTCATTCATCGCAACATTTAAAGCATCAACATCGTTTGTAAAATAAGTCATTATTTCACCGTGTTGATGTAAGTCAAATTCACTAAGAGGTAATTTTAACATATGTTTTTCTAGGTCTTTTCTTATTTCACCTATAACTCTTTGTGAAGTTCTAATCATTATTTGATTATAGATCAACGTTGATAAAGCACCTGCTAGATAAACAGATCCGATTGTAATCAAAATTGCATATAAATCATTCCAAGTTTTACTTCCATTAACCAATCCTTCAATTGTTGAAATTACGCTTTGTAATGTATAAGTTCCTACAATTGAAGCTACTGATGAAAAAAATGTTAACAAAATAACAAGGATTAGCAGGTATTTTTTATACCCTTTATAATAAGTTAATAGTCTCAAAAGAGTTTTGAAGAAGTTTTGAGGTCTATCTCTTCTTAATGAATTCATTCTCATTATTCAAGACCTCCTTCACTTTGAATTGAGTAAATATTTCTATAAATATCATCAACTTTCATCAATTCGTCATGATCACCAAAATGATTTATTTTACCTTCGTTTAAAACATAAATTACATCCGCATCTTTAATTGCTGAGATTTTTTGCGAAATAATAATTTTTGTCATATCTTTAAGTTCGTTTTTAATATTCTCTTTTATTTTTTTCTCGGTAATTCGATCAAGAGCACTGAATGAGTCGTCTAAAATTAAAATTTTTGGATTTTTAAGAATTGCTCTAGCTAGACACAATCTTTGTCTTTGACCACCACTAACATTTGTCCCGCTTTGACCAATTTCTGTATCAAAACCATTAGGAAGTTGGTTCATAATAAAGTCATAACAACAAGCAATTTTACATGCTTTTTCAATTTCTTCCATTGATGCGTCTTTATTGCCCCATCTTAAATTGTCTAAAACGGTTCCCGAAAATAACAAAGGTCCTTGGAAAGAAATCGAAATTTTATTATGAATTTCTTCAAGCGAATATTCTTTTATATCCTTACCATCAATTAAGATTTGTCCTTCGTTAATATCATAAAACCTTTCTAAGACATTGATTAAAGTTGTCTTTGCACTACCTGTTTGTCCTACTATACCAACAACTTGTCCGTGCTTTATATTCATATCGATATCATTTAAAACATATTCTTTTGCATCTTTTTTATATTTAAAACAAACTCCTTTAAATTCAATGTTTCCTGATTCTATTGATTCTTTTGATGAAGAATTATCAACAATTTCTGAATTTGTTTCAATAACTTCAATAACTCTTCTCATAGAAGCTGAACTTCTATTAAACATTAAAAATACATTTGATAACATTTGCATTGATGCTAAAAGTAAAGTTATATAAGTTAAAAATGTTGAAATGTTTGCAATGTCATCAATTAAATCTTTTGTAAATAAGACTGCTCCAAAATATAAAAGTGAAACCATTGTTGTATAAGTCATTAATTGCATAACAGGCATATTAACTGAAATAGTTCCAAACGCACTTGAGGCAGTTTTAATTAAATCATCGTTAACTTCTTTAAACTTTAATTCTTCATAATCTTCTTTTACATAAGCTTTAATTGTTCTAATAGCAATTATTGATTCTTGAGTTGTTCTATTTAATCGATCAACAATCTTTTGAAGAGTTCTAAATTTAGGAGCAGCTTTTCTTAAAATAATAAATAAAAGTATTCCTAAAATTGGTAAAATAACCAAAAACACAGAAGCAAGATAAGGCGCAATAATAAAAGCTAAAATAATTGTAACAATAAGTTGGAAAGGAGCTCTTAAAGCAGGTCTAAAAGATGCACAAAACGAATCTTGAATAATTGTTATATCATTTGTCATCCTTGTTATTAAACTCGAAGCTCTAAAATCATCTAAATTATTAAAAGAAAATTCTTGTATTTTTTTAAATTCGGCCTTTCTAATTTCTGCAGCAAACCCTCTACCAACTATTGAACTTAGTTTTGCTCCAACTATTCCAATAATAAAAGCAATAAGAGCAAAACCAATCATTATTCCACCCATTGTAAGAACGTATTCATAATTTACTGAAATTATTTCTAAAGTAGATTCGTTATATGTAATTCCTCCGCCATTTTGAATTATAAAGTTCATTAAAAAAGGAATCATCATTTCAAGAATTGATTCAATTACAACACATAATACTGCAATAATTAATCTTCCTTTATAAGGTTTAATATACTTAAATAATTTCTTAAACATTTTATTAATTCCTTCACTTAATAATTGTATTATTAAACAAAACAAAATTAAAGCATCTATTATTAATTTTTGAAGTCGTTTTTTTAAAAAATATTCAAGTTTTGCAGACTTTTTACTTATTTATAGTATTTTTAGGGTCTAAATCACTTGCCATTCTAAAATCACCTCTAGGAGATAAAGAAACTGTTCCGACTTTAACTCCATCAGGCATACAACTTCTTTTAAATTGTTGTGAGAAAAATCTTTTTATAAATAAGTCTAGAGTTTTCTTTATATATTCTTCATCAACTTTATTAAAAGCAATTTTAGCTAATTCTAAAATCTTTTCCTTAGTAAAACAATTTCTAATGAAATGATATAAGAAGAAATCATGTAAATCATATTTTCCTAAAATATTTTCAGTTTCTTGAACAATTTTTCCTTTACTTCCTGGAATTAATTCAGGAGAAATAGGTGTATCAATAATCTTTTTAATAATATCTTTTACCTCTGGATGATCACATGCATAATCAATTAATAAAGCTTTTATTAAAGTTTTAGGAATTGATGAATTTACACCATACATCGACATGTGATCTCCGTTATAAGTTGCAAATCCTAAAGCAATTTCACTTAAATCGCCTGTTCCAATTACTAATCCATTAACAGCATTAGCATAATTCATTAAATATAGAGTTCTAATTCTAGCTTGAGTATTTTCATAAACAACATCATATTCGTCTAATGGATGCTCTAAATCTAATAAATGTTGTTTTGATAACTTTTTAATATCGATAGTTTTATATTCTAAACCCAACTTCTCAATTAAATGAATTGCGTTATTTTTCGTATGTTTTGTCGTACCAAATCCTGGTAATGTTAAAATATGAATGCCTTTTTTATCTAATTTTAAGTATTCAAAAGCTTCGTAACAAACAATTAAAGCAAGCGCAGAATCTAATCCACCACTAACACCAATGACCACATCTTTAAAATTCGTATTATAGAGTTTTGTTGCTAAACCCTTGGCTTGTAAAGCTATAATTTCTTTACTTCTTTCTCTTCTTTTTTGAAGATCTTTTAATACAAATGGATAAGAATTAATTTTTGAAGGAAGTGTTTCAAAAACCAAATCATCTTCTACATTTATATATCTAAATTCTTTCGATGGAGTTGCTTCAAATGATGAAATTTTTCTAATTCTTTCCTTTGAAGATTTATCAATATCAACTATTCCAACAGTTAAACCTAATTGATCGTAACTTTCTTTAACAATATTACCGCTTGAAGCAATAATTTGATGTCCTGAGAAAACTAAATCTTGTGATGATTCACCAAATCCACAAGAAGAGTAAACATATCCGCAATAATTTTTACCTGATTGGAAAGAAACTAAATTTCTCCTGTAATCTTTTTTAGCAATAACTTCATTTGAAGCTGATAAATTAACAATAACATTTGCTCCGGCAAGACATAAATCATTTGATGGAGGATTGACTACCCACAAATCTTCACAAATTTCTGCTCCAACCTTTAATTCTCCACAATCAAAAATTAAATCGGAACCAAATGGTACTATCTTATTATCTATAATCACATTAGTATTCTTTATATCTTTACCACTACTGAACCATCTTTTTTCATAAAATTCGTTGTTGTTTGGTAAATACGATTTTGGAACAATACCTCTTAATCCATTATGATTTAAAACAAAAGTAACATTATAAAGTTTATTTAAATAATGATAATATCCACCAACAAAAACTATCATGCCTTTGGATATTACTTTTGATATATCTTTTAAAGAATTTAATTCTTCATTAAATAATTCTTTATGAAAAACTAAATCTTGAATTGTATAACCTACTAAAGACATTTCGGGGAAAACTAAAACATTGATGCGTTCTTTATTAGCTTCGTTTATTAAATTAATTATTTCGTTTTTATTGTTTTCAATATTACCAACTTTAACAATAAAGTTTCCTGTTGCGACTTTATAGTATCCATATTTTGAAATCATAATAAGTTGTCCTCTTCAAGTATCTTTATAACATAATTATAAGTCATTTTCTTTAATGCATCTTTATCTTTGTTTTTAATCGCTTCCCTAATCTTAGTTGAAGAAATATCATTAAATTTGTTGTGTTCTTTTTTAAAGATAAATGCTTCTAAGTGATTTTTATATAGTTCACTTTCTTTAAAATTGCTATAATTTAAGTCAAAATCCCTGCTAAACATCAATATTTTATATTTTTTTAGAATTTCTTCGGCTTTATACCACCTTTCAAAATCCTCAGTTTTTTCATTTCCTAAAATAAAATATATGGTCGCATTTGGATGCTTTGATTGAATTAGTTCTAATGAATCAAATGTCTTAGAAGTTGCTTTGTTTACTTCACAATATTCAACTTCAATATTTTTGTTTCTTTTTTTAAATTCTTCAAGAATCTTAATTCTAGTTTTAATTGGAATAATGTCTGTTTGATCATAACTTTTCCAATCTAGTAAAAAGTTGTCACCTGTAGGGAGTAATATCATGTTTTTTGTACTTAAAAACTTCCCAGCGGCCTTAATAACATAGCCGTGAGCTTTCGAAAAAGGATTAAAAGTCCCACCTAAAACTACAACTGACTCATTTTTCATCTTTGTTATTTGAAATTAACTCCATTTTTAATGTATACAACTTCTTTGAAAAATCTAAATAATGGGTATGAGGAAAAGTAAAACGTTTTTCTTCGTCCCAAAGTTCGTTATCAATTTGATATCTTACATAGTCTTTAATATCTTTAATTGATGGTAAATTATATATTAATTTACCTTTTTCTATGATTTTTACATGCATTGGTTTAGGTGTAAATTCTGAAAAACTTATTGTTTTCCAGTGTCGATTTGAGTCTACACCCTCTTTTATATCATTTATATCTTCATCGTTGAGTATTAATAAATCAGCTAAAGCTTTTCCGTCCTTATTATAAAGACGATATGGTTTTTTAAATCCTGGGTTGGTGATTTTTTCATAAGTTTCACTTATTTTAATCTTTGGAACAAGAACTCCATTTTCTTCTAAAGCTACTAACTTATAAACACCTCCAAAAACTGGATTGGATTTTGAAGTTATAAGATTTTCTCCGACTCCAAAAGAATCAATTTTTGCACCTTGTTCAATTAATGATGTGATTTTTGTTTCATCTAAAGCATTAGAAACTATTATCTTGCAATCATTTAATCCGTTTTGATCGAGTATTTTTCGACATTTCTTCGATAAATATGCTAAATCACCTGAATCAATTCTAACTCCTTTTAATCTGTAGCCATTTGGAATCAAATATACTTTTGCTACTTTAATAGCATTTACAATTCCTGAATTAATTACATCATATGTATCAATTAAAAATACTGAACTTGATGGATATAGTTTTGCATATTCTAAAAAAGCTTTTTCTTCACTTTCAAAGCTCATAACCCAAGAATGAGCCATTGTTCCACTAACTGGAATATCAAAGTATTTACCAGCTAAGACTGTAGCCGTTGAATCAACTCCACCAATATAACTAGCTCTTGCTCCAAAAAGTGCACTATCAATATTATGAGCTCTTCTTGCTCCAAAATCTGAAACACCTCTTCCTTTTGCACTAATTACAATTCTATTTGCTTTTGTTGCAATAAGTGTTTCGTGATTAATAATATTTAATAAAGCCGTCTCAATAATTTGGCAATCAACAAGAGGACCAACAACAGTTAAAAGTGGTTCATTAGGATAAACAATATTTCCTTCTTTAAAAGAATAAATATCTCCTTTAAACTTAAAGTTTCTTAAATATTCTAAAAAATCCTCGCTAAAACCAGATATTTTTCTTAAATATTCAATATCTTCATCAGTAAATTTAATATTTAATACATAATTTATTGCATCTTCTAAACCACAAAAAATTGCATAAGCAGCATCATCAGGATTGTTTCTATAAAACAAATCGAAAACTGCAAGTTGGTCTTTTTTATGGTTTTTAAAATAACCATACGCCATTGTTAATTCATAATAATCCATTAACAAGGTTATGTTTCTTGTTTCTTTATTGCACATGTAAATTAATTATTCCCTTCTTCTATTTCTTTTTTAACATCTTCAAATGCTGTAAATCCAATCATATCGTCAACAGAGATTGAGAAAGCAACACCTTGTCCTTTGGTTTCAAGTCCTGCATCTTTATAGATTGCTTGTAAACATTGATCCTTAATATCTTTATTAACAATAATTAAAATAATTTCTTTTTCTGGATGTATTGGGACACCAAAGAATTTTTCAATTTCAGCATTACCTGTTCCACGAGCATTTAAAACTGTTCCTCCTCTAGCACCAGCAGATCTTGCTGCTTCCATTGCCAAATCAGAAAATCCTTTATTGATAATAACTACAATTAATTCGCCGCCTTGATTTTCCATTTTATTTGCTCCTCCTTTGGTATACTCTTGTGTTTGTTAAGAATTTATATAAAACAACTCCTATCATTGAATCTATTTTCATTGAAAACGCAATTCCTTTAGCTTTTTCAGAAACCTTGAATCTTTCTTTAATAAGTTTTCTTACTTTATACATGTCGGGTTCTTTAACAATTCCTAAAATAATATCTTTTCTTGCTCCACCAATACCAATTATATCTTGGAATTCAACAGGAGCCGTACCTCTTCCATAAAGCATAAAAGAACAAGATACTTCTAAATTTGAAAATCCTTTTAAGAAATATTCTCCTTGTCCATGATTAACAATTACAACCATTACCTTTAAAGGGATAATTGTATTTTTTTTCTCGTAAGGAGTTTGATCAACATTTTTAGTAATTTTAAATTCGTTTATCTTTTTCTTCATCACAACCAACTCCTAAAAATGAATAATTTGAGCATCGTTTGCTTCTTCATAGACTCTTTGTCTTGCTCTCTTTTCAAGTAAGACTTTCTTGAATTTAGCAATAAGACCCATAATTTCAATAGCTAAAACCGGGAAAACAGAAACAATTCCAGAAATTCCAAATCCGGAATAATTTGTTCCGTTTTTATCATTTAAAATCTCAATTGTTCCTAAAATAAATGGTAAAACAAAACATACGCAAAGTGTCCCACTAGCAGTTCCACCAGAGTCGAATGCTAATGCAACATAAATATCATCAACAAATAATGCTAAAAATCCGATTGCTAAGAAAACAGGGACATAAAAATATAAAACTGAGAAGTAATCCCAAAATACAATTCTACAAACTTCTAATGTAATAGCTAAACTAACACCTAAACAAAGTGAAATCATCATTGATTTTTTGCCAATAACACCACCACTAATTTCTTCAACTTGTTGATTTAAAACGTGAATTGAAGGTTCAGCAAGAACAATAACAATACCTATTACAATTGGTAAAAGAATATATAAATAATATAAATTATCATTTGCAGCAATTGTTTCACCCAATTTATAACCAAGAGGAATGAATCCGATTTTTGCTGAACAAACAAAACAATATAAACCTAAATAAGCATATAAGAATCCAAATAAAATTCTAATAATTTCGTGTTTATTAAGTTTCAAGAATAAGAAATTATAAACTAAGAAAAATCCTAAAATTGGTAAAATTCCATATGCAACTTCACTTAATGAAGAAATTAAAATTGATTCAACCGATTCTAATTCTTGGGTATTTGTTAAAACTAATGAATCAATTTGAGGCAAACACATAACAAGCATTGCAATAATTGGTCCAATTGACATTAAACCAGCAACACCGAATGAGTTATTTGAAGTATCTTTTCCGCCACGAGTTGAAGCAACACTAGCACCAAAAGCAATGACGAAAGGTGTTGCTGCTGCACCAGTAGAAACTCCACTTGTATCAAAAGCCAAACTAATAAAAGCACTTGAATTTGAACTTGGTCCATATAAACAAGCTATTCCAAAAATAAGGAAATATCCAAAAATATAGAAATATTTAATAGATTTATTTAATAAAATTCTTAATAATCCTATAAAAAAGAAAACACCAACTCCACATCCAACAGTAATTTTTAATACCCGTGGATCGATAGAATTTGCAAGTTGGTCAGAAAGAATTGATAAATCTGGTTCAGCAATAGTTACTAAAACACCAAGTAAAACAGTAATTGTTGCAACTAAAATCATGTTTCCTTTTTTTGTAATATTAGCACCAATATAAGAACCAACTCTTGCTAGAGCGCCATCAGCACCATAATCAAAAAGCACAAAACCAACAATCAAAAAAAGCGCACATAATATAAATGCACCAAAATCAGCTGTTTCAATTAAAACTGCACCATCAGCTGTAGGGAAAGCGTTTGGAATTAAAGAAACCAAAAAAAGAATCGCAATAATACATGTGACTGGTAATATTGATAATGACGCTTCTTTAAACTTCCCTAAAATTTCTTTAAACATTGCTTAATTATTAAAGCATAAAAAGACAAATTTAAAAATAAAAAATAGTAGAGTTAACTCTACTATTTAGATAATTATTAATTTTCGTTACTTGCCTGTTCAAAAGACTCAAATTCATCTTCTGTGACAATTTCAGAAACTTTAATATATTTATCAATATCACTTTGATATTTTTTGAGGAAAGTTTTCTTTAATATTCTATTACAGCTATCGATCTCTTCGACTAAGTCTGAATATTTTTTAAAATTATTTTCCTCTGATAAATCTAGTTTATCTTCTTCTTTAGATAAAATAGGACAGTTGCATCTTCTTAAATCTAAAAGGATGTCGTCACCAACAAAACCAGGTTTTTTATTTTTCTTCTCATCTAAACATTTATTTTCTTTCGCTTCATTTTTTGTAAGTTTAATTAATTCATCTAATGTAAGGAAACAATAATTAATTGCATACAAAACATCTGCTTTATATTTTTCTTTATCTTGGAAAATTGTAAAACCATTTGCATGTGAAAATTCAACACCATGGATATAGGCGTTAATGTATTTTTGGAAGTTTTTCTCATCTACAATATTGATTCCATATTTAACAGCTTCACTTAAAGTTAAATCCTTTTTATAAATAATATATGAGGGGTTTGCATCGATTTTGTTAAAAAACTCAACTTTTGTTAACTTATATGACTTACCAATTTCTTTCCAAGTATAGGCTTTATGTTTTTCAAAATCTTTGTCGGTTAAAAGGAAATCAAATTCAAAATCCGGAAATAAAGCTCTAGAGTTTTTGTTTTGTAAATCATCACTAGCAATTAAGAAACATTGAAGTCTTTTTTTACCTTCTCCTAAATTTAACTTACAAACTTTTAAATAAATCGAACCTTTTTCCATTAAAGCCTTAATTAATGGAAAGGTTTCCATAATTAAATTTTTTGCATAGCAATAAAGTAAAATCTTTAAATATGTAGCAAATCCATTTATTGCAGTTACAAGAATCGATTTATAAGGAGATTTCGTTTCACATAATTCTTTTGCGTCTTTTATTTTATCTAAAAATATTTCAGCTTTTTGCCCTAAGTTATCAATTAAAACAGAATCAATCTCTTTTTCATTAATTTTACCTATCTCAATCTTTTTAATTTCTTTTAATGGGCTTGATAATGCTTCAGAGCATATTTTACGGGCTATTTCGATTGCGTAAGAAACATGTAATTGCTCTACCTTTAAAGGACTAAACCCTGATTGGTGGGAAACCAAGCTAAGTTGATCATAAATATTAATAGCTTTTGAACCTTCAGTAAGTGAAGTAAATGCTAAAATTAGATTTCTAATTCTTGAGTAATCTTCTATTACTCCCATTAAATATATAGGAGAATATGTATTTATTAATTTTATTAAAACTTTATAACTTAATTTTAATTTTTTCGCCAATTGTGTAACTTCTTTTCTTCCTGCTCGATATTTCATCGCCTGAAGTTTAAAAGTTTTATAATTATCTTGATTGAAAGATTTCATACAAGAGAACAATAAAAAAGTTACTGATTCAAAAAGTTTTCTAGCATAAGGAGCTTGAAAATCATATTCAATACCACAAATATATAAAAGGTCCAACATCGCAGTAGATGCAAACGCATCATAAAAGAAACTAGTATCGAATAACTCTTGGTCTGAAATAAATTTCTTTTCAATATCTTGTATTAAAGTTCCAAGTATTTGAATGCTTTTTCGATATTCTCTAATTCTATCTTCCTTAAATTTTGCTACTTTTTTGTTATTCCCCATGTTCCAAAATTATACAACAAATAAAAACAATAATTTATATAAAGTTGTATCTTTAACGTTAAATATATAAGATTCCATTTTTATGAGACTTTTTTGTCTCATTAAACATTTAATTTTATAATTTTTAAAACTAAAATAAAGTTTTAATTTCTAATTAAAAAAATCAAAATCCCTGCAAAACTCAACTTTTTTATAGAATTAAAACCCCCTTTTCTGGGGTTTGATTTATTGTTTTTGTTTGTTACATTAATGATTTATAAAGATTGATGATATCTTCTTTTTTTGGATTTTTTGGATTGCCTAGATGACATGCATCATCCATTGCAGATTGAGCAAGGAAGTCAATATCTTCTTCTTTAACAATACCTTTTAAGTTTGCTAGGATGCCAACATCTTGTGATAATTTAGCAACTGCATCACAAGCAGCATTTCTAGCTTCTTCTAAAGTCATTGCATCAACGCCTTCAACACCCATTGCTTTTGCAATATCACAATATTTTTCTCCTGTTGCTGGAGCATTATATCTCATAACTGTAGGAAGAAATGTGGTTGTTGTTAAAATTGCTGATGTTTTAAATGTCTATTGCAACAGTGAGTTAATAGCGTGCCATCCAATTAATTGTGGAAAAAACAAAATAATTATTGATAAAACTTATGATCCACTTTTAAAAAATAGTGAATTTGATGAACCTAATACATTATTAGATGAAAATATTGGGTTTAATAATATAGATTTAGGAGTATATAACGTTAACTGAAGCTGGCGAAGAAATCGCCGCAAAAATTTATGAGCGTCATGTCATTCTCACTAAAGTTTTAACTCAACTTGGAATTGATGAAGAAACCGCTAGAAATGATGCTTGTAAAATTGGTCATGATCTAAGTGATGAATCATTTAAAAAGATCAAAGAACATATTGAAAATTATTTAAAATAAAAAGCCGAATTCAAAATTAATGAATTCGGCATTTATTTTGAAGGTTTTTAAAAGTTAATTGGGGTCTACTTATGAATAATAATCAAAACCTTGTAAAAATCTACTATTTTCTTAAAACTACGAATGAATAAGGTTTTAAAGTCTTATTATTAATATCGTAATTATTACTTAAAATTACTTCTCCTTTTATTTCATTAAGACTGATATTTTTGTTTTCAGCATTTACATAAATTTCAACAGTTTCTTCATCAGTCCATCTAGTAATTTTAAGCGCTTCATTAACTACTTCAACTTTAATATTTCCAGTTCTTAAAGCGTTAAGTTTCTTTCTTAAATGAACTATATCTTTAAACATTTGATGTTCTTTAGAATCAAAATATTTTGAATCCCATTCCATGCCTCTTCTATTATATGGATCACCTTCACCTTTCATGAAAATTTCATTTCCATAATAGATCATTGGTAAACCAATATAACTAATTAAAATTGTTTCAGCACATAAATATTTATCGATATTTCCATCCAAATAATTATAGAATCGAGGTGTATCATGACTATCTAAAAGATTAAGCATCATCTTAGCATTATTTAATTTGTATCTATTAAGTAACCAGTTAATTCTATTAGAAAACTCTGCTAAACCGTATTTTTTCCAAATAAAATACTCCCACATTGCTAAATAGAATTGATAATTCATGACACTTTCAAATTGGTTGTTATTTAAAAATTCATGAGCATAATCCCAGTTTTCACCGATGATAAAAATATCTTTATCTACTTTCTTTAAAGCATTTTTAAAATAGATCCAAAAATCATGGCTAACTTCATTTGCAACATCAAGTCTAAATCCATCGACACCATATTCTTGTTTAAAATATAATGCTACACTAGTTAAATATTCTTGAACCTTAGGATTATTTGTATTCCATTTTGGCATATCTTTAACATCGCAAAAACTATGATACATCATTCCATTTGCTTTTAATGGTTTATCAACCATGCAGTAATAATCGTAATAAGGTGATTTTTTTCCATTTTTTAAAACATCTAAGAAGAAAGGATGTCTATTATCTGAATGGTTATAAACTAGATCCATGATAATTTTTATTCCTAACTTATGAGCTTCCTCAACTAATTCTTTATAAGCTTTATTACCGCCAAACATTTCATCGATCTTAAAATAATTTGAAATGTTATATTTATGATTTGAACTACTTTCAGTGACTGGTGTTAAATAAATTGCATCGATACCTAAATCTTTTAAATAAGGTAATTTTTCTTTGATACCAATTAAATCACCACCAAGAAAAGCTTGACGTTTATCATCTTTGTTCCATTTTAAATCGTTTGTATCCCAAGTTCTGTTGACATATGATTTATCAATTTCTCCTGTTTCACATTTTTTAAATCTATCTGGGAAAATTTGATAAACGACATCTCCTTTAAATCTTTCGTTTTGAAAAACAACATCGTTTTTATTAACGAAAGGTAATCTAAATCCAGTTAAATAACCTGTGTTAAAATCGTAATCTTCGCTCATTCCACAATCATAAAAATATAAATGCTTTCCATTTTTCATGTTGATTTTAAAAAGATATTGCATGTTTGGGATTTCAAGTTCGATCACAGTTTCATAATAATCAAAAAGATTATCACTTCTTACAACTTCCATTTTCTTAACTAATCTTTTTAAATAAAAACGATGAGAAATATTATAAATGCATTCAATAGATTCAATATCTTCATCATTTTTTTGCGTTCTAAAAACAACTACAATTTTATTAGTATCGATTGGATAACAATAATTTGAATCATTTAAATGATATAAAGCGTGTAAATTCATTTTTTTCTCCTTTTAATAGAATCGATTAGTCTGATTTTTGTATATTTTTAAGACATAAAATCTTATAATTTATACATGAAACTTTTAATTTATAGAATATCTTATTTAATCAGTGAAATACTTTTATGTCTTTATGGGGTAGGCGTTTTAATTTATCACCTCATGCTTATGTCAGATCCTGACACACCATATAAAGGTGATGTTTCTATTATCTTTGTCGGGCTAGGTGTTGGAGTTATTTTTGTAGTTTTCCAAATTTTATTTATATCTAAATCTTTTAAACACGGAACTATGTTTATTGATCAAATTTCATTTCACCATGACGACAAAAATGTTAACAAAATAACATTAACCATATGTCCAATTTTATTTGCTATTGGATTGTTATTAGTAATCTATTTTGGTTTAGCTGCACTTGGCGTTTATCCAATGTTTAATGAAATATTGACGCTAAATGACGCTTTATTTTATGTTTTTACTGGATTTTTATTTGTAATTAATGCTGGGTTTATCCTTTTATATATAATCTTATTCTATAGAGAAAATCGATTCATAACATTAAAGTAAATTACTTAATATTATATTCAACTTCTATAAGTTGGGTTGCATACATCTCGTCTTGCATCCCTTTTACTTTGTCTTCTCTAGAAATCAATAAACCTAAATGATTTACAATTAAAGTTTGTTCATAATAAGCACCATTTTCTTCAACTTCACCTTTTAAAGTGACTGAAGATTTATCATCACTTATTTTAAATATACCTTCAAATTGACGAACTCTAGCAATACATTCATCACCAAGATAAAAACCACCTTGGTAATAAACATCGTTATTCGTATAGAATAAATTTCTATAAAAGATTTCTCCACCTGTGTAGGATAAATTTTCTTTTGATAATAATTCATCATTTTGGTAGATGATTTTTTGATAAGTGTTTTCATCAAAATTATAAGAACAAGTAACTTGATATTTTAAAATATCATTCTCAACTTGATCACCTTCAAAAGTGTTTAAACTATCAACATAATAGTAAGTCGTATCTTCAACTTTTTCTTTATAAAAAGTGACCATTTGCGACTTTTTTCCTAAAATATTGAGGTTTTCATCATTATCATAATTCGTAAATGTATTTTCCATGACGCCATCATTTACGAAATCATAGGCGTCTTGATAATTCATGGTAGAAAGATAGCTTTCAAGCTCTGGGTTAACTTTTTGTTCTAAACAAGAAGTCAAACATCCCCCCAAAATTATCAATGATAGAATAGCTATCTTTCTACTCATAAACGTTAGTCTCCTTTAATTTGGTTTTATCAATTATCTATAAGCGATAATTGTTTCGTAACCATGTAATTGAGTTGTTGCATTAAGTTCAAGATCAGTTCTGTTTAATGTATCAAGATATAATGTATATCCACTTAAATCAACAGTTGGAAGGTTAAGGTCATCGTAACCATTGACGTGAATTACTTTATATTCTCTACCTGTTGTTTCATCATTAACTGTGTATTGGATGACATTACCATCTTTAGTTATTTTATAACCTTGGATTGCATCCTTACCGTTATCAAAATGTAAACCAGTTGTATCTTGTTTAAATGCGATTAATTTTTTGTAGTTTTCAAACATGTCTGCGTTTTCAAGTTTTAAAGCATAATTTAACTCGTTAACTTCATATGATGCATTGTATGAATTTGAATTACCACCCTTTGTTCTTAAGAATTCTTCACCTGATAACATGAATGTTGTGCCACCACCAGTGAAGACAACTGAGTTTGCAAGCATAGCCATCTTCTTGACTTGGTCATCTCTTGAAATACCAGCTGCTTTAATTCTATCGTAGAGTGTATAGTTATCATGACATGTAACATAGTTTGTAGTTTTGTTAGCATCTGTGATTGGGTTTCCACTACCTATCATACCCTTGATACCCATTTCGATCTTACCAAGGTCATTAGCATTTGTTGGAGATGTTGTATTTGTAACCCAACCTTTATCAGTATTAGCTGACATACCACCTTTGATTAAAGCATCTCTTTCTTGATCATTGAATTGTCCATAACCTTGGAATCTATTACCATTAGCTTGAGTTGCTTGGCTACTTGCGTTTAATGTTGTAGTTCCACCAGTCCATGGTTCACCATAGATGCAGATGTCTTTATTAATCATCTTACATGCATCAGTTAATTGATCCATTGTTCTAATATCGTGGAGACCCATTAAGTCGAATCTGAATCCACCTAATTTATATTCTTCAGCCCAGAATGTTGCTGAATCAATCATGAATTTTCTATACATGTACATTTCGCTTGCTGTTTCATTACCACAGCCACTACCATTAGATGCTTTACCTCTAGCATCATAACGATAATAATAACCAGGCATTAAAACATCGAAGTTAGAACCTGTTAAACCATTTGTGTGATTATAAACAACGTCCATGATGATGTTAATTCCAGCTTCGTTATAAGCTTTAACAAGTTCTTTGAATTCTTTAATTCTTGTATAACCATCATATGGGTTTGTTGAATATGAACCTTCTAAACAGTTGTAATTTAATGGGTTGTAGCCCCAGTTAAATTCTTTATTAATTTCATTGTTTGCATGGTCGAAGATTGGAAGAAATTGAACTGCGTTAACACCAAGTTCTTTAATATGATCGAAACCTGTTGTAACTGTTGTTCCATTTTTTTCATATGTAGTACCTTTTTCAGCTGCACCGAGGAATGTCATTTGATAGTTTCTTGAACCACCCCAAGTTGATGATGATGTGATATCAACAACGTGAGTTTCATAAACTGTAAGTTGTTTTCTATCATATGGGTGAACTGTAACATTATCCCAACCTTGTGGGTTAGTCTTACTAAAGTCAACAATCATACCTCTAAGACCGTTAACACCAGCACTCTTTGCGTATGGGTCAACAACTTCTTTATTCTTATAAGTATTATTTGTAACTACGTATGTATAATATTTTCCTTGCAAATCTCCATTAATTTGTGCAGAAAATACACCTTTATCACCTTTAACAAGTGCGTGTTCTTCATAAGCGTCATCACCTTTAGCACTATCAACATTGTCTGGAGTACCGTTATTATAAATTCTGACTTTAATATCGCTAGAAACAGGTGACCAAACTTTAAATATAGTGCTTGATGGAGTATAAATAGCACCTAATTCACCATCATAATTGTATGCAGTTGAGAATTCAGGTGTTTTATATAATGATGAAACACTAACTTGAGCTTCTAAAACTTGTTCATCAACGAATGTGATTTCAATAACATATGAATTATCGAATGAAGCTTGTTTGCCATCAGGAAGTTTCATTCTGAAAGCATTTGTATCGCCATCATATTCTTGAGTAACTATAGGTGTTCCGTTTTCTTTTAAAACAATACGTGTGAAGTTAACGTTTGTTTGACCTGTAATTTCTTCATAACTTGTAAATTCAACAAGACTAATTTCTGGAACAACTGTAAAGCTAGCATCTGAATAAATACCTGCGTCAGCTTGTTTAAGGTAGACATGGTACATATTGTCTTCATCTTTTTCGAATTTTGAAAGATCAATAAATCTATCATCACTGATATCCTTTTGATTCCAAGAGCCTTTTGACTTGACAATAAATCCAATACGTCCACTTTCAGTATCTGTAACACCTAATTCAGATAAGGTATAGGCACCTACGGCTCCAAAGCTATCTGAACCATTAAATGCATATTCAGCACCATCTTTACCTTCGCTCCATAACCATAAAGCCCAATCATCATATTTTTCATCTGGTCTAACATAGTGAATTGCAATTGAATCTTCATCGTATGTAGGATAGTTCTTGTTTTCATCAGAAGATCCTGGTTCTCCACAAGAACTAATAATACCTAAAACAAGGGGAAATAATGCTAATAAAGAAATTTTGTTAAATTTTCTCATATTTTCTCCTATAAAAATCTAGGGAGATTTCTCTCCCTAGATAAAAACTACTTATTTATTTTTATAATTAATCAAGAGCTTCGACAGTGATTGTTGAAGCATACTTTGCTGGTTCTGCCCATAAAACCCAATCAGCTGCAACAATAATTCTTGATGAACCAGTAATACTTAATTTAATATTGCCGATATTACCATCTTCACTTTGTTGAACGAAGGAAGGTGCCCAGTCGTCAGCACCGATAACACCGAACTCAAGATCGTTTAATGCAGTCTCAGCTGAGTAAGTGTAAATATCGCCATCTTTTTCCATTGAATTTGCTGTCCAGTTATTAAAGTTACCACAAACCTTTGGTTGGTTATCTACTGGAAGTTCTGCTGTACCTGTATTATGTAATTCGATAACTAATTGTTTTTTAGCACTTGGATCTGGGAATACTTCAGATGGAACACCATCAATATTTTTGTATACAACAGCATCATTACCATCATATTTCATGAATGTAAATTCTAGATTAGCTTCACCGCTGATTTTGTAAGCCCAACCGATGTCTTCACATGTAGCTGCATCTTGTGGTCCAAGGACGATTGCAAATTGAATTGTTGAACCAGCAATAACTTCTTCAAATGTGAATTCCCAGTATTCGCCTTTCTTTTCATCAACACCTTTAACTAGTGCTTTTTCAGCTGGTGTACCGCTGTCTAACCAACCATTGAATGAACCTGCAATGTAAGGAACACACCAATCTGGCATATCTGCAACTGTGCCTTCAGCATCTTTGAATTGGAATCTGATCTTGTAGTTTTTTAATTTAATTGGTTCTGGTGGTAATGTTGCGAATGTATGAACAGCATCTGGGTTATCAGTTGTTGTTAACATAGCAATATTCTTTTCAGCATCTAATGTCCATGTTGGGTTTGATGGATATGCATATGCAGCAATTTCAGTTGATTTATATCCATCGTTCCAAACTAAGCCTTTTTCAGCATCACTGACTTCTGCTGTTGCATTATAACCAGCAAGAAGTGAGTATTCATTTTCTTGAGTTTTATCTTCGATTGTATCAAGGTTATCATCTGTGAAGCCATAGAAGTAATCTGTACCTTCTAATCTTGTTAACGGTGTAGCTTCAAGACCTTCTTTAAAACCATTGTACCAACCTGTTGCGAAGAAACCAACGTAACTTGGGATTTCATCGATTGGAGTAGCACCACCGTATTTGAAAGCAAGAGTAATTTTTCCTTCTTCTGTTGGAAGTTGAGGAACAGTTCCAGTAGTACCACCATCACCGCCATTACCGCCGTTTTCACCGCCAGGATTTGGATTAATTGTTGGATCACCACAGCTAGCTAACATTCCTACTGATAAAACAGCAAGAGCAGCTAATAATAATTTCTTTTTCATTTAAATTCTCCTTTAAAAAATAAATTTATAATTAAGTCTATAAGACTTTAACTAATAAAGTCTGATATCGAATTTCTTTTCAAAAATTCTAATACCTTTAAGAGCAACTGCGACATTTATTTCTTGTCCGACTGCGATTTCTTCATCGGTCAAGATATAAATTTCTTGTCCCATTGTTCTACAAACAAGGTATTTGCTATTACCGTAATCTAATACGTTTACAACTGTAGCCTTGAATGTTTCTGAGGATTCAATTGCTCTTAATTCATAAGCATCGTGTGGTACTTCAATTCTATAGTTAGATGTGAAGACACCGATACCTAAAGCTTGAACGATCTTTAAATTAATTTCGCTTGTTGTTTCAAGATGAGCACCAAGGATATTAAGATAGAAAACTTTTGAATCGATATGTGCTTCATTAATCTTCTTATCATAAGTAGCCTTGCATTTTTCAATCTCTACTTTAAAGTCATCTTTTGATAAACCCTTAGGATTTGCAGCGATTTCATTTAAAGCAGCAGTTTTTTCATTGTTGATTTCAGCAAGTTTTGCTTGAAGTTCACTATGTTTAAGAGCGAGTTCTTCTTTATTTCTTGCTACGTTATTATTAGCACCAACAGTGAACGCAGCTTTCATTTCTTCCTTATTAAGTTCATGAGTTTTAATAAGTTCTTCAATTTCAGCTTTTGCTGCCATTGCTCTTTCTTCATCAACTTGAAGATTTGCGACACTAAGTTCGTTCATCTTTTCGTTAAACATAGCATTTTCTTCAGCAATAAGTTGATTATATTTTTCTCTAATCTTCTTCTTGCCTTGTTTTGATAAGTCGCCTGTACCAAGTTCATAGCTTCTATCAGCTTTAAGTTTTTCTAAAGCTTCTTTATGTTTTTCTTTATAAAGTTTTGATAAGACATCTCTATAACCACATTCACCTAAGATAGTTTCAAGTCTTTCAACTTCTTCTTTCTCGTATTTCTTGTGATCAACATCAAGAGTCTTACAAATTGAAGTTACCGATTTCTTTGCATTTTCTAAGTTTGAGAAACCTGCAATGTAATGATCGTATTCTGGAAGAGCGACTTGGACATCTTCGTTATCTTTCTTAATACTGAGTTCTTTATAATCGAATTCGATATTAATTTCTTGACCGACACTATAATCTTTATTAGCAAGAGCGAAGAATGTACGACCATTTAAGTTAAGGTAAAGTAATTTTTCACCTTTAACTTCTTCAATCTTATCGATTGTTACTTTGATTCCACTAGCTGTATCAAGTTTAATTGCTTTTACAGGAACGAAGAGTTCTGCTTCTTTAACATCTTGAATATTAAATGCTTTTGGAAGTACTACTGTAGTGCCTTCAAACTTAACTTCGTTATTTGAAATATCACAATCGAAGACATTTTCTACTGGAATTCTTGGAAGAATTGAAAGTTCTGTATCGATATCGAAGAAATGAGCTTTTGAAATATCAAATGCAGCTTCGACAACATCACCTTGTTTAAGATTTAATGCACCATGATATGATTTAACGATGACACGTGTTGATGATTCTAAGAAACCATCACCTTGCATGTTCATATCACCATAAACAAGTGTTTCATTACCAAGTTCTTCAAAGTGAGAAACTTTAATTTTAATCTTATTTGGTGAAGCTTCTACTACTTTTGGATCAAGTGACATGTTTTCACATCTTAAACCAACTGTAACTTTCTTCTTACCATTTAAATATGAAGGTTTAACTTTTAATAAATCTTTGAAAGGAATTGTTAATTCGTTATCACAGTATTCAAACTTGATATTGACCATATCCTTATTTCTTAAAAGTTTTGCTTCAAAGAAGTTCATTTGAGGAGTACCGATAAATCCTGCGACGAATTTATTTTCTGGATACTCATATAAGTTTTGTGGGCTATCAATTTGTTGAACCCAACCTGATTTCATAACAACAACTCTTGTACCTAAAGTCATAGCTTCGACTTGGTCGTGAGTGACATAAATAAAGGTTGTTTTTAATTCGTTATGGAGTTTAGCAATTTCAGCTCTCATTTCTGTACGTAATTTAGCATCTAAGTTACTTAATGGTTCATCAAGTAAGAAGACTTTTGGATTACGTAAGATAGCTCTACCTAAAGCAACTCTTTGTCTTTGACCACCAGACAGAGCTCTTGGTTTTCTATCAAGATATTCTGTAAGTTTTAAGACTTGTGCTGCCCATAAGACTTTTTCATGGATAATTTCTTGAGGAATGTGTCTTAATCTCAAACCAAATGCCATATTTTCATAAACTGTCATATGTGGATAAAGAGCATAGTTTTGGAAAACCATTGCGATATCTCTATCTTTTGGTTCGATATCATTCATCAATTCATCATCGATGTAGAATTCACCAGCGCTGATTTCTTCAAGACCAGCGATCATTCTTAATGTAGTTGATTTACCACATCCAGAAGGTCCAACAAAGACGATAAATTCTTGATCATCAATTTCCATATTGAAGTCATTAACAGCTTTAACTCCATTAGGATAAACCTTGTATATATGTCTTAAGCTTAATTTGGACATATTTATTCTCCTTTAGTTAAGATAGCAATTGATCTTGGAGGAAGAACAACTGAACTACCATTGTATGAAACACCTTCATTGCCGTCAGCACAGAGTTCTGCACTAAGTGTCGTATAAACTGAATTACCTAATACATATTCTTTCTTTCTATTTGTGCTTGCATTAACGACCATTAAGATTGTGTCTCCATTATATGTTCTTTCAATAGCACATAAATTTTGATCACCTGATTCGTAAACATTCTTCATTGTGCCATGTGTAATTTCTAAGAAAGAATTTCTAACTTTATTAACATCTTTTATGAAATTTATTAATGAAGATTCATTGTTTTGATTAGTAGGAATATTCCCAAATGGATATTTAACTGAATCTTCTACTTTTCCTGATTGAAGGATTGGTTTACAAGTGTATGAATCACCCCAAGGCATTGGTTGACGTTTGTTTTCATCAATTACTTCACTTGCACCAGGTGATTGATATGCTGCCATTCCAATTTCATCGCCATAGTAATGATATGTTACACCTGGAAGCATTTGAAGAAGTGAATAACCAAACTTCATTTTAGCTTCATCACCTTTAGCTGATAAGAAACCAACCATTCTTCCATTATCATGATTTGCAATGAATGGAGCTGGAATTGCTTCAGTTCCTTCATATTTTTTAATCATTGTATTTGCAGAACCACAATAATATGAGGCATTTTGTCTATTAATAGCTGAAGCAATGAAACCACCTGCGGTTGAAGTTTCGAAATTGAAACAGCTGTCAATTCCACCTGTTTTGCAATACTCAAGATTTTCATTTGAGAAACCTCCCCAGCTACCTTCACCAACAATATAGACATCTGATTTGATTGATTTTGCAGTTGAACTTAACCATTTTAAGAAATCTTGGTTTGCGATTGGATTACCTGTGAAATAGGAAGTAACTGCATCAAGTCTAAATCCATCAACGCCGATATCTTCAAGCCAATATCTCATGACTTCTTTTAAATCATTAGCTAATGGACCTGTTGGATTATCAATAACACTTTGTAAGTTTAAATCTGGCATTTTGCTCCAGAATCTAGCTTCATAGTGATAACCATTTCTTGTTGAGTAGCCTTCAGGACAACTACCACCTTCTTGCCAAACATAATAGTCAAAATATTGATCTTCTGTATTTTCTCTTACATGAGCTGCATAAGATCTTTCAAACCATTCATGTTCATCAGATGTATGATTGAAAACTAAGTCAAGAAGGATAGTCATACCACGTTCATGGCATTCATTTACTAAATCCTTATATGTTTCGATCGTACCGAATGTAGGATCGATAGACTTATAATCTTTTACATCATATTTATGGTATGTAGTTGATTCATGAACTGGAGTTAACCATAAACCGTTAAAACCAAGATCATCAATATAATCTAATTTGTCGATAATACCTTGTAAATCACCAATACCATCACCATCGCTATCAGCAAATGAATAAGGCATGATTTGATACATTGTTCTATATTTATCTTCACAGGGTATTTCAACAAGTGAGTCATTTATACTTCCAGCACTACCACATGAAGCGATAGTTGAAAGCATAAATAAACCTGTTCCTAATATTGAAAATAAATTTCTTTTTTTCATAACTAACCTTTAACAGCACCTCCAGTAACACCTTCAACATAGAATCTTTGAAGGAAGAAGAAGGCAATGATAATTGGAAGAGAAATGACGACACCTGCTGCACAGAAATGGGTGAAGAAATATGGAACGTTAGTTTGACTAATCCATGATTGAAGACCAACAGCGACTGTCCAGCTTGTATCACTTGCTCTACCAACAAGATAGTTAGACATCATGAAGTCACCCCAAGGACCAATGAATGAATTTAAAACTGTGTTAACAACAATTGGTTTTGATAATGGAAGGATGACTTTCCAAAAAATTGTATTTTTGTTTGCACCATCAATCATTGCAGCTTCATCAAGTGAATGAGAGATAGTGTCGAAGAATCCTTTCGAGACATAATAGCCTGTCATCGAACCGGAGATATAAACTAAGATTAAGCCGAAGATAGATGTAGATAACTCTAATGCTTGAAGAATTCTATAAATAGCAATCATTGATAAGAATCCAGGGAACATACCGAGGATTAACATGAATTTCATCAAAGCTTGTCTACCTTTGAATCTAAGTCTTGATAATGCATAAGCTGTCATTAAGACAATAATTGTTTGAATTAATGCAACTATAATTGCGACTATGAGTGTATTGACATACCAGTTTACAAAGTGGAATGTTTGAGTTGTGTCTGAGAGTTTAATTCCTTCTGGATTAAATAAGTCAATATACTTTTGGAATGTGAAGTTATTATCTTTTGGCCAAATACTATATGATGGTCCAGTGATATCACCTCTAATTGATTGAAGGAGTAAGAATACAAATGGGAAGACCCAAAGAACCATCATAACTGTAAGAATAACGTAGATAGCTGTATCTGCAGCTGATCTTTTATATCTTGCAATTGTATTCTTTGTGTCTCTTACACCGAGATTATATCTTTTATTCATTATCTGAAATCCTCCTCATTTTTAACCGAGCCTATGTTAGCATAAGCAAGAAGTGAGAACGCTGCACAGACGATAAAGACCAAGATACCAATAACTGATGCAATATCATATTGTTGGTTATTAACTGTCATCTTATATAACCAAGTGATAAGTAAGTCTGTTTGACCTGATGTTGATGCCATTGCGGTATCAAGGTTAGGTCCACCACCTGTAAGAAGGAAGATAACGTTGAAGTTATTAATATTACCAACAAATGTTGAAATTAAGGAAGGTCCTAAGACGAATGTCATATATGGGAAGGTGATTTTTGCAAACATTGCGAATGGATTTGCACCATCGATTTTTGCAGCTTCATAGAGATCTGCAGGGATATTTAATAAAATACCGGTTGCACTTAAGACCGTAAATGGAACACCAATCCACATATTAACAATGATAACTGTAACTTTAGCCATCCATGGATCACCTAGCCAGTTCACCGCTGGAAGACCTATGAATTGAAGGATAGCGTTATAGATACCACCACCATCAATATTGTTATAGTTAAGCATTGAATTCATTAAAAGAAGTGAGATAAATTGAGGAACAGCAATCGTAAGAACAAGACCAGTTCTCCATAACTTCTTTAATCTAATTCCTTTTTTATTAATCATAATTGCAACAAATACGCCAAGAAAGAAATTAGTAAATGTTGCGAAGAATGCCCAGACTAATGTCCAAGCAAGGACAACCCAGAATGAGTACGAGAACTTAGCAGCATCTGTACCAATACCTTGTCCTGTTAAAAGTGTTGTAAAATTTTCAAATCCAACCCAAGTAAATAATTTCTTAGGTGGCATATGTAAGTTGTTGAAATTTGTAAAAGCTACAAATATCATGAAGATCAACGGCACAATTGTGAAAATCGTTAACAATAATGTTGGAATAGATAATAATGTTGCATGGTAATATTTATTACCTAAATTCTTTAAATCATCTTTACCAGAAGTTAACTTTGCATTAATCTGTTTCATTTGATAGACGGTATATGCTTGTTTGATTGAGCAATACCAGACTACTGCCGTGCATAATATGATCAATATAGTTGCAACTGAGAATAATAAGATATTAAACGAGTTATCTCCAACTTTTGAGAAACCTGTTTCACTTACAGTTGTCTCAACGGTACCTAATGTACCAAAGTCAGCAATATATTGACCACCGAAGAAGATCATATATAGGATAAATACGATTTCATATCCTAAAAGACATAATCCTCTAAAGACTTGACCATTAGTTAAATTACCAAATCCAAACATTAAATACGATAATCTAACTTTCCAGTCTCCATAACGCATTGCATCAACTACGACTCCAAATACTGATGCAATTTTTTGCCCAACTTTTTTGAAAAAGCCAGGAACAGATTTTGCTTTTCTCACTATGGCCTTTGGAATATTTGTGAAAAATTTCTTAAATCTATATCCAATTTTTTGGAAACGATTAAGACTTAAATACTCTAAGTCAACCATAATTTCTCCTTATTTTTATACTTAGGGGCTGCAAATCGCCCCTAAGTTTTTAGATTTTGTAAACTAATTATTGAGCAGCTTCAATAATTTCGTTTTGCATGTTCTTTAATGTTCTTTCGATGTTTTCATCATCGTAAGAAGCACTATTTGTACCTGTTGCAAGATAGTTATAGTAACCTTTACCGAATGTTTCAATTGGTGTCCAGTAGTTACTTGGAACTGAATCTTGGACTCTTGAACCTTGTTCGAATTGATCGTTTAAAGCTAATAAAGCATAGTCTTTCTTAATTTCTTCGTTTTTTAAAGCTTCTAAATTTGAAGGACCTGCACCTGTTGATTCATATCTAGCAATAGAAACTTCAGCACCTGTTAAGTAAAGAGCTAATTTTTTGCTCATTGCTAAGTTTTCTTCTGATTTTAAGTTAAATTCACTAAGTGGGTTGACGCCCATGAGTTTATAACCAGAGAATGTTTTGAATGTGAATTTGTTACCTGCATCATCTTCAAGTTTTGGAAGATGCATAGCTCTTGTATTTTCACCCCAAGCGTTTTTAAATTCATTACCTTTCCATGTACCGCAAACTGCTGCTGCTAAAGGAGTTTCTTCATGAGCTAAGTAGTTACCGATATTTGTATTAAGTGATGTGGCATCACTATAGAGATAATTCTTTGAATCAAGACCTGGAACGATTGAGTTCTTGAAGCCTTGAGCTGCTCTTCTACCGACTGTATAATCTTCTACACCATCTTTAACTTCGTAAGCGAACCAGCACTTTGTACCTTCTGATTGATTACCTTGATCATCATATGTAACTTCATAGTCACCACCTGCTCCGAAGAACATACCTGAGACGTACCAAGCATCACCTGCTGCCCATGTAACAAGACCTTTATTCCATTTATCGGTTTTGCTTTGAAGAGCTGAGTATAAATCTCTAAATGTGTAGTCTGCTTTTAATGCATCTGTTTCACTATCCCAAACGGCTGTACCTCTGAAAGCTTCGGCATTGTAATACATGAAGTAACCATTATCAGCTGTGACTGGATAACCAAAGTATCTTTCACCAATCTTACCTGCTTCGATAGCATTTGAAAGGTGTTCAGCTTGAACTTGTGTTAATTCATCATTCATGATAGGTGATAAAGCACCGATTCTGTTTAAGTTGATGAGCATGTCGTTTGCATATGTGTAAACTGAAGCACCAGCTTGTGGGTCGATTGACATGTTGCTATAAGCACCAGAATCACCTTTGTCAGCAAATTCAAATGTAACATCCCATTCATTTTTTTCTGCGAATTCTGCAGCGTACTGTAAGTAAAGTTGTTCATGATCACCTGGACCCCAGATAACGACTACTTCTTTACCACCGCATGATGTTAAGCCAGATAGTACACCTAAAGCCATTAAAGATGCACATAAAACAGCCGAGTTTTTAAAAGCTTTTTTCATAAAAATCCTCCTAATTTTAAAAACTTTATTATAAATTAGCAGGGATTTTAATGTTTAACTTACGAATACACATTTTAATCCCTAATAATTTTGTAATCTAATTTCTTTGGTATTTTTTAATCCATTCACTTAAAATTTTTTGAATGGATTCTTTGTTAGAATCGAAGTCTTCTTTAGACATTCTCCAACTCCAGTTATCATCTGAAACTGTTGATGGGAAGTTAATTCTTCCTTCTTTTCCGACTTTTAATAAATCGTAAATTGGAATCACGCTAACTTTTGCATTACTAGCTAAATCCAATTCAATCAATTTATATGTAAGTCCCTCATTTGATAAGTCTTCTTCGTAATCGACTTTCAATTTAGAGCACTCACATTTAACTATTCTCAATAACCTTTCTTTTTGTTCTTTATTTAAGTTATCAAGATATTGTTTTGTGGTTTCGCTATCATGAGTACTTGTGTAGGCATAGAAGTTATAATCATAATTGCTAGGTCTCCAAGTATTGCTTTCATCATCATTATCGAAACCTTGAGTAACTATCTTCATTCCTGGATAGTTTGTTTTTTTCATTAAATCTAAGAAATCATCATCAATCATTCCTAAATCTTCTGCGATAATATTCAGATTTAACTTATCTTTAAATAAATCAAATCCTGGACCTTTTACCCATCTTCCATTTCTAGCTGTATCATCTTTAAATGGAATTGAATAATAAGCACTAAATCCTCTAAAATGGTCAATTCTTAAAAAATCATAGAGTTTTAAAGCGTTTTCAATTCTTTCGTTCCACCATCTATACTTGGTTCTTTTATGATATTTCCAGTTATAGAGAGGGTTTCCCCAAAGTTGACCATCAACGCTGAAACAATCTGGTGGGCATCCTGCTACGTTGATTGGTTCGTGATTTTCATCTAACTCGAATAATTTAGGGTATTTCCAAACTTCTACTGAATCGTAAGCAACATAGATTGGAAGATCACCCATAATAGAAATTCCGTTATCATTAGCGTATTTTTTTAACTTCTTATATTGTTTTAAAAATACGAATTGAGTCCACATATAGAATAAGAAATTATCCTTATGAACTTTTAAAACTTCGTTTTCTACTCTTTTAGAGTAATTTTTATATTTTGTTTCCCATTCATACCAAGGTTTTAACTTATGCATTTCTTTAATAACCATAAATAGGGCAAAATCTTTAATTTTATAGTTATCGCTTATGAACTCTTGAAAATCTTTATCATTTTTAGCGAATCTAGAGAAAGCTAATCTTAAGATTTTTAACTTATTGTTAAATAAAGCACCGTAATCAACTCTATTAGGATTATTTCCCCAGTCACATGAATAGATTTCTTCATATGACAAAAGGTCTTCTTCTACTAGGGCTTTTAAATCAATAAAATTAAAGTTTAAGCCATCATTAGAAGGAGACTGATAAGGTGAGTTTCCAAAGCTAGTAAAATTTAATGGTAAGAGTTGCCATAAGCCGACTCCTGCCTCTTTCAAGAAATCCACAAATTCATACGCTTCTTTACCTAAAGATCCTATCCCTAAATCGTTTGGTAAAGAAATAATAGGACATAAAATGCCACAATGTTTTTCATTAGAATAATTTTTTGTCAAAACAGATACCCTTTTTTGAAAGCGCTTACATGTTAACCCCAACCAAATGCTTTGTCAATGTTTTTCTCTCATTCTTTACATTATAAAGAACACAAAGTTTATCATGAAAAAACGCAAAACTATCATAATTACTCTTAAAATCGTGCTTTTTAATCAAAATACATGGTTTTTTGCAGGGATTTTTACCAATTTTATGATTAAAAACCATTAAATTTATTTCTCATTTTGTTGAATTTTTATACACATGTTCAAAATTATAGAAAAATAGTAACTTCAACTCTTGAACTAGTCATTTATAAAGTGTTTTTTCTTCATTTCCAAAGATAGTTTTCATATTTTTTAGGACACGAAAACAGCTATTTTTACATAAAATTTAGATGTGTTTTTTTGTATAACGAAAAGTTTTTCAACCTTTAAATGGATTAAATTAACGTAACTTCTTTCACTATCTTCTACAACATTATGAACAATTTCTGCAGCCACCGCTTCAATTCATAATGTCTCTATGAAATCAATGGGAAAATCATTCATTCAACAATTTACCGTCATAAAAAAACATTTCATCAAACTTTTTTGATCTATGAAGTTTCTTATTTTTAAAATTCAACGAAAAACCAAATTTAACCTTCTGATTTACAATGCATTAAATCAGTAGCTTATTTTTGTAAAACCACAAATATTTTAACTTTATTTAAGTTTTCAAATTTACCTCCTTTCACTATACAAGATGTAATCAATTTTAAAAATTTACGAAAAATATTTAAGATTTGCATGGTTTTAATGCAAAATTAATATTATAAACATTTTTGTTTCCTACTAAATGCATGATTTATTTCTCGTTCTTGAAATTAAGGGTTCTCCCTTTTTTCTTTTATCTCTCCAAGATCTTAATGTATAGCGGTTAATCCCTAATGCTCTTGCAGTCTTAGATAATTGTCTATCATAGGTATCTAATAAATTTAATGCTTTTTCAATTTCTTCTATTTTGTGCATACTTGTCCTTTCTATTTAGTCCA
>CASFCL010000008.1 GCA_949293255.1 uncultured bacterium | reverse complement strand
TTGTCAAATATGAAAAAAGCCGATTAATTCGGCATTATTCACGGCAATAGAGAAATATAGTTTAAAAAAGTTATCGTGCTCTATTTAAAAAACGGGAATAGGAAGTCGCTGGGCTTTTTTTCTTGTTTAAAACTTACTATTTGGGTAGGTTTTAGGACAAATATTGTTATTTTTTTAAGGTTAATTATATGATATAATTAATCGAACCAAAAAGGTTTTATAAGGTAAAAAAATGAGTAATGTTAATTCAAATAAATCAAAGGTAACCCTTAATGTAAAAGACCTCTCTCTTCTTATTGGAGATATCTCAAGTGAGGTCTATGGTATTGTTGGCTTAACAAAAGCAAAAACGTTTAAAAACCAACTTATTATTCTTAAAAAAGAGAATTATGTAGAAGGTGTTTTGCCAACTAAATTAATTAATGGAATGTTTGATGTCGAAATTCATTTAATTCTTGCTTATGGAGTTAAGGTTACTGAGGTTGTTAACGAGCTTAGTAAACGTATTAGATATGAAGTTATAAAACGACATGGTAGACAAATTAATAAGATTAATATATACGTTGAAGACTTGCTCGATCTTTAATTTAGGAGATTATTATGAAATATATAGACGGACAGAAGCTTAAATCAATGCTTTTATCAGGATCAAATAATTTATATAACCATTATCCTGAGGTAGACGCTTTAAATGTTTTCCCAGTTCCTGATGGTGATACTGGTATGAACATGAATCTTACTTTAACAAGCGGATCAAAAGAAATCGAAAACCGTACAGATAAAGATGTTTATACTATCGCAAAATCTTTCTCTAGAGGTCTTTTAATGGGTGCTAGAGGTAATAGTGGTGTTATTACTTCACAAATTTTTAGAGGTTTTGCCGATGCTTTACAAGGAGTTGAAAATATTGACATCACAAAACTTGCTGAAGCATTCGATAATGGTAGAAAAATTGCTTATAAAGCTGTTTCTAAACCTGTTGAAGGTACAATTTTAACTGTTATTCGTGAATCAAGTGATAAACTTATGAATTCTATCACTCCTACGATGAGTTTAGAAAACGCTTTTGAAATTTTAATTAAAGAAGCTGATGCTTCTTTAAAAAGAACTCCAAATTTATTACCAGTTTTAAAAGAAGTCGGTGTCGTTGATTCTGGTGGAGCTGGTCTTCTTATCATCCTTGAAGGTATGTATGATGCCTTAAAAGGAAAAGTTATTGAAAGAAACTTAGGTGAACAAGCAGTTGATGGAAAAGCCCAAGTTGCAGCTGCTAGTGAAAGTGAAGAATTTGGCTATTGTACTGAATTTATTCTTAGACTTGGAACAGTCGAAGATGGAAAAAGACAATTTAATAAAACAAGATTTACCTCATTTTTAAATAGCCACGGAAATTCTTTAGTTGTCGTCCAAGATGAAGATATCGTCAAAGTTCATGTCCATACATTAAAACCAGGTAATGTTTTCAATTATGCCCAACAATTCGGTGAATTCTTAAAACTTAAATGTGAAAATATGACCGAGCAACATAATGAAATCTTACTTAAAGAGATGGATAAAGAGGTCGAAGAAAAGAAAGAACCTCAAGAATATGCTCTTATTGCTACAAGTAGCGGAAAAGGAATCGATGAATATTTCAACCAAGTTGGTGTAAATTATATTGTTAGCGGTGGTCAATCAATGAATCCTTCAACAAATGATTTCTTAAAAGCAATTGAAGAAGCAAACGCAAAACATGTCTATATTTTCCCAAATAACGGAAATATTATTCTTGCTGCAAACCAAGCAAAAGATATTTTAGAAGGAAAAGTTGATGTTACAGTCATTCCTACAAAAACTATCCCACAAGGTATTACTGGAGCTATGAATTTTAATCCAGAATTACCAATGGAAGATAATTTAGAAGGTATGCTTGAAGCAATTAAATCTGTAAAAAGCGGCGCAGTTACTTATGCTATTAGAGATACAGATATCAATGGTGTTAAAGTTAAAAAAGATGAATTTTTAGCTTTAAAAGAATCAAAAGATATCGTTGGGTCATATAAAACAAAAATTAAAGCATTCAAAGAATTAATTAAGAGTTTAGTTGATGAAGATAGTTCATTAATTACTGTTCTTGCTGGTGAAGATGTTAAAGAAAAAGAATTTAAAGAAATCAAAAAATTCCTTGAAGATACATATAAAGATTTAGATCTTGATATTAGAGTAGGAAATCAACCAGTATACAGCTTCTTAATTGGAGTAGAATAATAATAAATGCTCTTCTAAGAAGAGCATTTATTTATTTTTTCGGAGGTATTTCAAATGAAATTTGCTATAGATATGATGGGTGGAGATAACGGTTCACTTATTATTGTTGAATCGATATTAGAATTTGCAAGTAAACATCCAGAAGATATATTTTATTGTGTTGGTAATGTTGAAGAACTTGGGAAAATTAAAGATGTCAAAAATATTATCATTATCCCTTCAAAAACAGTTTTAAGAATGGATATCGAACCAATGGAAGCACTTCATGATAAAGAATCTTCTTTATTTATTACTGTTGATACATTTTTAAAAGAACAATGTGATGCAATTATTAGTGCTGGATCTACAGGAGCAATTTTAACTTTAGCAACTTTAAAAATTAAAAGAATTCCTGGAATTACTAGACCAGGATTAATTACTCCTTTCCCAACTTATAAGAAAAATAAGAAATTTGTTTGTATCGATTTAGGTGCAAATACTGTAAATACTAAAGAAGAACTTCATCAATTTGCACAAATGGGTTCAATTTATTACTCATTTATGTATAATGATGCTCATCCAAAAGTTGGTTTATTAAATATCGGAACTGAAGAAGAAAAAGGTAATGATTTAAGAAAAGAAACTTACCAACTTTTAAAAAACGATCCATCAATCAACTTTATTGGTAATGTTGAAGGAAAAGAACCATTATATGGAAACATTGATGTTCTTGTTACAGATGGATTTTCAGGAAATATTTTCTTAAAAACTACTGAAGGTAGTTGTAAAGTAATGTCTTTATTAATTAAAGATGCATTTAAGAAAAATTTATTAACAAAAATTGGATATTTATTCTCAAAAAAAGGTTTTGATGATTTAAAAGAGAGAATGGATTATAAAAATGTTGGTGGAGCAATGTTAATGGGTGTCAATGGAATTGTTGTTAAAGCTCATGGTAATAGCGACTTTAAATCATTCACTTCCGCATTAAATATTTGCTACGATTTAGCTAAAAAAGATATTATTAAACAAATTAAGGAAGCTTTACAAAGTAAGTAATGAAAAGTTTAGACGAATTTTATAAAAGATTTAAGATAAGACCTCATAACAAAGATCTTTATGAGATGGCTTTTACTCATTCTTCTTTTAACTGTGATGCTAAAACTCATCATCATGATTATGAAAGATTAGAGTTTATTGGTGATTCTTTTTTAGGATTTGTCGTTGCTAGTTTATTATTTAAACATCATCCTGAATTAAGAGAAGGAGATTTAACAAAAGCAAAAGCTAGTTTAGTTCAAACTAAATCTCTTGCTAGTTATGCAAAAAAGCTCGGCTATAACGAATTTATTAGAGCTGGTCATTCTTTAAGTGCTAAAGAAGCAAGTAATAATAAATCAATTCTTGAAGATGTTTTTGAAGCTGTAATTGGTGCGATTTATTTAGATCAAGGCATCAATTTTGCTATAAAATTTGTTACTAGCATTTTTGAAGATGATGTTATTAATTTCCAACTTGATGAAATTAAAGACTATAAAAGCATGCTTCAAGAAGCTGTTCAAAGTGAACACCGTGAATCTGTTGTATATAAAACTATTAAAGAAGTTGGACCTCAACACGATAAAACTTTCTTTGTTGAGGTTTATTTTAATAATATAGTTTTAGGTAAAGGTGTTGGGCATTCAAAAAAAGAAGCTGAACAATCTGCAGCTTGTGATGCATTAAGAAAGAAAGCGACATTGTAATTATGGGTTTATTTAAATTTTTAAAAGATAAATTTTTAAAGAAAGATAAAGTAAAAGAAGAGTCAAAAGTAGTTGAACAATCTCCTTCACAAATTGAAAAAGCAAAAAAAGAAGAAGAAAGTGTTCAAAAATATGATGAAGCTTTAACTAAATCAAGAAAAAACTTTTCTAATAAACTTCAAGAATTAGCAAAAAGATACAAAACTGTTAATGAAGATTATTTTGAAGAATTAGAAGAGATTTTAATTGAGGCCGATTGCGGTGTTTCTTTTACTTTAAATATTATTGAAGAATTACTTCAATCTTCTAAAGAAAATGGACTTACTGATCCTAAGGAAATCAACGAAAAATTAGTTGATAAGATGTTTTTAAATTATTTAAAAGAAGGCGAAGATATTCAAAACGAAATTTCTTTTGATTTAAAACCAAAAGTATTGCTTGTAATTGGTGTTAATGGTGTAGGAAAAACTACAACAATCGCTAAAATTGCTAATCACTATAAAAAAATGGATAAAAAAGTTACTTTAGTTGCTGCTGATACTTTTAGAGCGGGAGCTAAAGAGCAACTTACAATCTGGTCAAATAGATTAGGAATTGATATTGTAACAGGAGCGGATAACGAAGATCCTGCAAGCGTTGCTTTTGAAGGAGTAAAGACTGGTAAAAATAATAATTCAGATTTAATTATTATCGATACAGCAGGCAGACTTCAAAATAAAACTAATTTAATGGATGAACTTAGAAAAATTATTAAAGTAGTTAAAAAAGATATTGATTCTCCAATTGAATGCTTCTTAATTATCGATGCAACAACTGGACAAAATGGAGTTTTGCAAGCTAAAGCATTCAAAGAATTAGTAGATATTACAGGTATTGTAATTACTAAAATGGATGGAACAAGTAAGGGTGGAATCATCCTTGCTATTAGAGAAGAACTTGGAATACCTGTAAGATTTATTGGTTTAGGTGAAAAGTTAGATGACTTTGAAGAATTTGATTTAGATAAATATCTTTACGGACTTTGTAGTGGGTTAATCAAAGATGAATGATTTAGCACAATTTGAATATATTAACGAACTTCTTCAAATTTATGGCTCTCTTTTAACAAAGACTCAACTTAAAATTATGAAGTCATATTATGTTTTTAACCTCTCACTTTCAGAAATTAGTGAGGAGTTAAATATCTCTAGAAGTGCAGTTAAAGATTGCTTAGATAAAGCTAAAGCCAAGTTATTAAATTATGAAGAAAACCTTAAAATTCACACAAAAACCATGCAGATTACGGATATTTTAGAAAAAAACGATGTAGATAAAGAAGTAAAAGAAAAGATTTTGGAGGTAATTGATAATGGCATTTGAAACACTTACAGAAAAATTTTCTCGAATTGTTAAGAAGATAAAAGGTGAAGCAAGACTTACTGAAAAGAATATGGACGACATGTTAAAAGAAGTACGTATTGCTCTTTTAGAAGCCGATGTTAATTATAAAGTTGTTAAAGAGTTTGTTGAAAATGTTAAACAAAAATCTTTAGGTGAAAAAGTTTATGATCAATTAAATCCATCAGAAATGGTTATTAAAATTGTTCGTGACGAATTGGTTGAACTTTTAGGAAGCGATAAAAGTGAACTTTTATACAACAAAAATAAACCAACAATTATTATGTTAGTAGGTTTACAAGGTAGTGGTAAAACAACAACTGCAGCAAAATTAGCTTATTTAATGAAAAACAAATTAAATAAAAAAGTTTTACTTGCAGCATGTGACGTTTATAGACCTGCTGCTATTGATCAATTAGCTCAACTTGCTGAACAAATTAAAGTCGATTTAGTTAATTTAGGTGTTAATGAAGATCCTGTAAAAATTGCAGAAGTTGCAAAAACAAAAGCCTATAACGATCATTATGAAGTCTTAATTTTAGATACTGCTGGTCGTTTACAAATTGATGAAAAATTAATGACCGAGTTAAAAAATATAAAATCAAAAATTAATCCTGAAGAAATCTTACTTTTAACTGATGCAATGGCTGGTCAAGATTCTGTTAATGTTGCAAAAACATTCAACGAATGGCTTGGATTAACTGGTGCAATCATGTCAAAAATGGATGGTGATTCAAGAGGTGGTGCTGCTTTAAGTATTGCTCATGTTACTGGAGTCCCAATTAAGTTTATTGGTGTTGGTGAAAAAATTGATAAATTAGAAATCTTCCATCCAGAGAGAATGGCTGAAAGAATTTTAGGAATGGGTGATGTTTTATCACTTATTGATAAAGTTCAAGAAAATATCGATGAAAAACAAGCTAAAAAAGTAGTTAATAAGATGTTTGATGGCAAGTTCACATTAGTTGATATGCTTGAACAAATGAAACAAGTTAAAAAATTAGGAAGTTTAAGTTCTCTTCTTTCTTATATGCCAGGTATGCCAAAAATTTCTAAAGAGCAAATTAATGCAGCAGAAGAAGAAATGAAGAATTTTGAAGTCATTATAAATTCTATGACCCCATATGAAAGAGAGAATCCTGAATGCTTAAAAAATTCAAGAAAAGTTCGTATTGCTAAGGGTGCTGGCAAGACAAATGCTGATGTAAATAGAGTCTTAAAGAAGTATGAACAATCCAAAGAAATGATGAAACGTATGAAGGGTATGAAAAAAGGTGGAAAGTTTCCACCTATGAACGGATTTAATGGTTTTTAATAAATTTCTTGGCGTTTAGCAGGGTTTTTTCTTCCCAACTAGGTGTTTTATTAGAGTTGATCTCCTCGATTAACTCTTTTTCTTTTTTAGAAAATTGATAGTCTTTAATTAAATCAGGTCTATATTTAAAGGTATATTCAATTGATTTTTTTAAGCGATATTTTTCAATTGCTTGGTGGTTTCCTGAATATAAAATATCTGGAACATATTCACCTTCAAATTCATAAGGTTCGGCATATTGAGGGTATTCAATGAATGGTGAATTGAATGTTTCTTCTTTAATTGAATCTTCACTAATTACACCTTTTATAAGACGGGAAATTGCATCAATTAAAACAAAACTAGCTGTTTCTCCGCCTGTAAGAATATAATCTCCAATTGATATTTCTTCATCAAAATATTTATAAATTCTTTCATCAATTCCTTCATAATGTCCACAAAGTATTAAAATTTCATCTTTTTTAGATAGATGAATTGCTTTTTGTTGGTTAAAAACACTACCTCTAGGGGATAAAACAATTTTATGAGTGCTATCTGAAGAATTATCTTTTAATGCATCAATGATTGGTTGGCACATTAAAATTAATCCAGCTCCGCCTCCAACTGGAGGTGAGTCAACTCGATGATATTTATTGGTTGTATAATTTCTAAAATTAACTAATTTTATTTCAATTAAATTTCTTGCAATAGCTCTTTTTATAATTGAGTTAGAAAGAAAAGAATCATACATTTCAGGGAATAATGTAAGAACGGTAATTTTCATTTTAAATCATTCCTTCAATTGTATTACAAATGATAGTTTTATTTTCTATATCAACGGATTTTATGAAGACGTCGATAAATGGAATATAGATAAATTTCTTTTCGTTATTTTCAATTTTTAATGTGATTTGGGAAGGAAATTCTTCAATTTTAACGACTTTTCCAATTTCAATGTTATCTTGATTTACTACCTTACAATTAATTAAATCATCATAAAAATATTGATTCTTTTTAAGAACTTTTTCATCTTTTAAAACGAATAAATCTTTTTGATAAAATGGTTCAATTTCTTCTGGTGAATTGAATTCTTTAAATTTTAAAATATCGAACTTTGAATCTTTTTGTCGGTAACTCTCAATAGTTACTTCTTTATAAGAATTATCGACAAAAAGGAACAAAACGTTCCCTTTTTTATAACGTATATTTTTAAATGTAGTAGTAGAAAAAACTTTAACTTCGCCTTTTAATCCGACTGGTTTATTAATAGATCCTACTTTTAAATATACGTTATCATTAATCATTGTTTGAATTTTCTCCGAATGGTTCAAATTTAATAAAGACTCTTTTGTCTTCTAATTTTCCAGCGATAGAGACAATGCTTCTAATTGCGTTAGCGATACATCCTTTTTTGCCAATTAATTTAGCGATATCTTCATTTGAAGAGCAAATTAATAAGGAAACATTTTTTGGATTTTCACTTGGCATTTCTCTAATTAATAATGCATCTGGATTAGAGATGAAAGGATCAACAATAGTGTGAATTAATGTATTATAATTCATTATTATTCTCCTTTTTTGATGGAATCTTTAGCTTTTTGAAAAATACCTTTTTCTTTAAAAATTGCTTTAACTGTATCTGAATATTGAGCGCCGTTATTTAACCATTTGATTGCAACTTCTTCATTAATTGAAGCATTAGCAATACCTTTTGATGGATCATATGTTCCGACTTGTTCAATGTATCTGCCATCTCTAGTGTATCTAGAATCAGCAGCGACGATACGGTAGAATGGAAGGTGAGTTCTTCCTTCTCTGCTTAATCTAATTTTAACTGCCATAATACAAATCTCCTTTTTACAGGGAATATTTAATAATATTTAATACAGGGTGTCAAGTATTTTTGCTTTACAATTATCAATATTTTTTAAATTGACAGCAATTTGCTCCTATGGTATATTATTTAAGCATTTTTTAGGTGCTACGGACGTTCCGCTTTAAGCGTCACTCTTATATGAACGTCAAGAGAATGATTTGAAAGAAGGAGGTAACGTTATGAATTTAAATTTAGTAAAAGAAGTAACTGCTAGCCAACTTAGAACCGATATTCCAGAATTCTCTTCAGGTGATACTGTAAAAGTTTTTGTTAAAATTACTGAAGGTGGAAAATCTAGAATCCAAGTCTTCGAAGGTGTCGTTATGGCACGTAGAGGCGGTGGAGTTGGAGAAACATTCACTGTTAGAAAAATCTCAAGTGGAATTGGTGTTGAAAGAATTTTCGGACTTCATTCACCACTTGTTGCAAAAATTGAAGTAGTTAAAAGAGGTAAAGTTAGACGTAACAAAATTAACTATCTTCGTGAAAGAAGCGGTAAAGCTGCAAGAATTAAACAAATTCTGTAATCCATTAAAAATTATATTTATTAAAAGTGACATCATTAAAACGACTTATCTAACGGTAAGTCGTTTTTTATACCTTATAAAATATATTTATGTAATTTAGTTTAAAGATAAGATAAAATTATTAAGATTTATGGAGAAAAGTAAGAAAGCTACATTTAATTGGTTTCCTGGACATATGAAGAAAGCTTCAATAGGAATTGAAGAAAAACTTAAATATGTCGATTTTGTTATTGTCATTTTAGATAGTAGAGTTCCTTCAACTTCTTTTAATGAATTTTTATTTTCAAAATTTAAAGATAAAAATAAGTTGTATGTTCTAACTAAAAAAGATTTAGCTGATGATTCTTTGACTATAAAATGGATCGAAAAATTTAAAAAAGAAGGCAATGAAGCAATAGCTGCAAACTTAAATGATAACCAAGGAAAAAAAGAAATTTTTGAAAAAATAATGGAGTTCTGCAGGGGAAAAAAAGAAAAATACGCGAAAAAAGGAATTAAAAATGTTTGTTCAAGAGCGATGATTGTAGGAATTCCTAATGTTGGAAAATCAACTTTAATAAATTATCTTGCTCCTAAAAAATTACAAAAAAGTGCTAATACTCCAGGAGTTACTAGATCTTTAACTTGGTTTAAAATTAATAAAAATTTTGAACTTTTAGATACTCCAGGAATTTTAGAACCTAAATTTAAAGATGAAGAATCTGGAATGAAATTATCTTTAAGTGGATCAATAAAAGAAGGAGTTTTTCCTTTAGATGATGTTTGTAAATACGCAATTAACTACTTAAGAAATAATTATAAAAATGAATTTATAAATAAATATTCTTTAAACTCAATTGAAGAAATGAATGAGGGAGATATTTATGAGCATATTGCTAAACTTAGAGGCTTAGTTCTTAAAGGTGGTGTTTATGATATAGAAAAAGCTAAGTATCTATTTTTTAAAGATTTTAAAGAAGGAAAAATTGTTAAATTAACTTTAGATAGAGATATATAAAATGTTAGATTTAGATAAAAATTATTATAGTGAGAGTGTTAATAAAATAGCAGGTGTAGATGAAGTTGGAAGAGGTTCTTTAGCTGGACCAGTTGTTGCTTGTGCTTTAATTTTACCTAAAGATTATTTTAACGAAGAGATAAATGATTCAAAAAAATTATCTCAAAAGAAAAGAGAAGCTTTATTTGAAGAAATTAAAAAAGTAGCAATTAAAATAGGTATTGGAATTGTTGATGCTGATAAAATTGATGAAATAAATATATATGAAGCTACAAAAATCGCTATGAAAAAGGCTCTCGATCAATTGAATGATGATTTCGATATGATTTTAGTTGATGCAATGCCTCTTATATATAAAGAAAAAGAAGTAGTTCCAATTATTAAAGGTGATGCTAAGTGTCAATGTATTGCAGCAGCAAGTATCATCGCTAAAGTAACAAGAGATAAAATGATGGAAGAAGTTGATAAAACTTATCCAATGTATCATTTTAAAGACAATAAAGGTTATGGAACAAAAGCCCATATTGAAGCTATAAAAACATATGGTTTAATAGATCGTTTCCATAGAAAATCATTTAAATTAAAAAAATAATAAAAAAAATTTAGAAGTCAAAAACATCGTATTCTTCGATGTTTTTTCTTATTTTTTTAATCTGATTTTAAAAATGATTAAAAATTTTTTGGTAAATTTTTGCTTTAAAAGTCATCTTGTTAGTAAGGAGGAATTATGAAAGCAAAAGAAATACTTGGTTATCTTTCCTATCTTTATAACGGTGATTGGGAAAGAATGTATAAGACGATAACTAACCGTGAAAAAGTATCTAAAGATGAGATTGCCAATTTTAATGAAAATTATAAAGGTCAATTTATATGCATCATGGATGAAGAATATCCTGAATCATTAAAAAGAACAAGTCGACCACCTTTTGTACTTTTTTATAAGGGTGATTTATCTCTTTTAAGTGATGAAAACTATAAAAAAACATTGTCGGTCGTAGGAAGTCGAGATTGCTCGGCTTATGGAAGGAGGGCCACAACAAAGCTTATTGAAGAGATGCCAGAAGATACTATTATTGTTTCTGGTTTAGCTAAAGGAATTGATAGTGTTGCACACTGGACAGCTTTAAATACAAATAAGAAAACTATTGCTGTTTTAGGGTGTGGTTTAAACAATATTTATCCTAAAGAAAATAAGGAATTATTTGATAAAATAATTGAGAATGGCGGGCTTATTATGACAGAATACCCAGATGAGTGCGAACCTGATAAAGAAAATTTCTTAATTAGAAATAGGATAATTGCTTGTTTAGGAAAAGCACTTTTAGTAGGTGAAGCTAGCTTAAAAAGTGGAACTAGCAGAACCGTAAAATATGCTCTAACTCAAGGTAAAGATGTTGGGTGTATACCTTATCATTTAGACGAGTCATCAGGTTGTAATCAACTTATTAAAGATGGAGCATATTTAATCGAAACTAAAAGTGACTTAATGAGCTTAATGGGAGTCAGTAATTGGAATGAGTAAATGCTATTATAAAAAGATTAATAAGAAGCGACTTGATCGATGTGATTTTTTAAACGCTACAAGAGTAAATTATGAAGATGATAATTTTGAAATTATTCAAATAAGAGATGTTTATAGAAACAATGAAAAATGCATATTTGTAAAAGTTATAACCTCACCAGCTGATCGCTATAACTGGGAATTATTCAGAAACATCTAAATTTCAAAAACTTTTTAAATATATAATATATTTAATCAAATAGGGGGTTCTTTTTTCTCTTTACAAATCTTTTTTTGCTAGTTATATTTTACAAGCGAAAAAGGAAAATTATGAAATTAGTTATTGTTGAATCACCTACAAAAAGTAAAACTATCGGGCATTATCTTGGCGATGATTTCATCGTTGAAGCTAGTGTTGGTCATATCAGAGATCTTGCTAAAAAAGGAAAAGGCGGATTTGGAGTTGATATTGAAAACAACTTTAAACCTACTTATGTAATCGATGAAGATAAAGTCGATGTTATTAATAAGTTAAAAAAACTTGCTAAAAAAGCAGATGATATATATCTTGCAACCGACCCTGATAGAGAAGGAGAAGCAATCGCTTGGCATTTAAGTGATGTTTTAGGATTACCGATTGAGTCAACAAAACGATTAGAATTCCATGAAATCACTGAAGAATCAATAACACACGCTATTGCTAATCCAAGAACAATCGATATGAATCTTGTCCATTCTCAAGAAACAAGAAGAATTATCGATAGAATTTTAGGATTTAAACTTTCAACTTTATTAAATCAAAAGATAAAATCCAAATCGGCAGGAAGAGTTCAATCCGCAACTTTAAAATTAATTTGCGAACACGAAAAAGAAATTCAAGAATTCGTTCCAGAAGAATATTGGACAGTTGAGCCTTATTTAGTCAAAGACAATAACGAATATAAATTAAATATTATTAATGTAAATGGCAAAAAACCTGAATTAAAAAATGAAGATGATGCTAAAAATCTTATTTCTAGTTTAGGAAAAACAGTTACAGTTAATAATATTGATAAAGCGAAAAGAGTAACCTCCGCAAAAGAACCTTTTAGAACTTCAACTCTTCAACAAGAAGCATTTAATAAACTTAATATCAAAATTAAGGAACTTACTGTAATTGCTCAACAATTATATGAAGGTGTTGAAACTGATAAAGGTTTAATTGGTTTAATTACATATATGAGAACTGATTCGACTAGAATTAGTGATGTTTTTGTTAATAAAGCAAAAGATTTTATTATTGAAAAATATGGTGCTAACTATTTTAAAGGTGTAAGTAGAGGTAAAACTGTTAAAATGGCTCAAGATGCTCACGAATGTATTAGACCTACATCCGTTCATAGAACACCTGAATCAATGAAACAATTTTTAACAACTTCCCAATATAGAGTTTATAAACTTATTTACGATAGAACTCTTTCATCTTTAATGAGTGATAAAATTGATGAAGTTACAACAGTCAATTTTATGTCAAATACAGTTGCCCTTAATTTAAAAGGTGCAATCAATGTTTTCCCTGGATATAACATTTTAAATTTAGACGATAAAGATGATAGAATTCCACAATTTAACGTTGGTGAAGTCTATGATCTTAAAAAGATTGATAAAGAACAACATTTTACAAAACCACCAGCCAGATTCTCAGAAGCTAGAATCGTTAAAATGATGGAAGAAAAAGGTATTGGTAGACCCTCAACATATTCTTCAACTATTCAAACTATTGTTCAAAGAAAATATGTAAGTTCTTCAAAAGGTGTTTTAACTCCAACTGAACAAGGAATTCTTACTTCAAATGTTTTAGGAAAATATTTCCCAGATTTAATCAACACTGAATATACAGCAGAAATGGAAAATTTATTGGATGAAATCCAAGAAGGAAAAGCAAAAGAAGTTGATGTCATTTCTGATTTTTATTATCCATTTATCAAACATTTTGATGAAGTTAAACAAGTAATGTATAAAGAACCGTTGAAAAAAACAGGCGAACAATGCCCACTTTGTGGCAATGATTTAGTAATTAGACATGGTAAATATGGTGAATTTGTATCATGTTCTGATTATCCAAATTGTCACTATATTAAAAAAGAACCAAAAGAAGTTGTTGAAGTTGGAAGAAATTGTCCTGAATGTGGTTCACCTTTAATTTATAGAGTTTCTAGAAAAGGAAGTAAATTTATTGGCTGTTCCAATTTCCCAAAATGTCATTATCTTGAAGGCGATGATACAGATCCAAATAGACCTGTTGAAGAAGATAGAACTTGCCCAGAATGTGGAAATAAACTTGTTTTAAGAAAGTCGAAAAAAGGATATTTCTACGGCTGTTCCAATTTCCCAAAATGTCGTCACATCGAACCAATTGAACATGAAAAATAATCCAGAAGTTAATATTATTGGTGGTGGTTTAGCTGGTAGTGAAGCAGCTTACTTTTTAGCAACACATGGAATAAAGGTAAATCTTTATGAAATGCGTCCAAAAGTTAATACATTAGCTCATTCAACCTCAAATTTTGGAGAATTAGTTTGTTCAAATTCTTTAAAATCGAAAAGATTAGATAATGCTTGTGGATTATTAAAAGAAGAAATTAAAAATTTAGGATCGATAATGATGGAAGCCGCTAGCGTTAGCAAAATTGAAAGCGGTGATTCATTAGATGTCGATAGAGAACTTTTTGCAAAATATATAACTGAAAAGATTAAATCTAATGAAAATATAACTATTATTAATGAAGAAGTTAATGAGTTAAAAGAAGATGAAATTAATATAGTTTGTACAGGTCCTTTAACATCTGAAAAATTTTTGAATTACATATCAACAATTGTTGGTCAAAACACTTTTAGCTTTTTTGATGCTAGCTCTCCAATAATTCAAAAAGATTCGATAAATATGGATAAAGTCTTTTTAAAATCTAGATATGATCATGGAGTTGGTAATTACATCAATTGTCCGATGAATAAAGAAGAATATGAACATTTCTATAATGAACTTATTCATGCAAAAAAAGCGATGGTGCATGAATTTGATACTAAATATTTTGAAGGATGTTTACCAATTGAAGTCATCGCTTCAAGAGGAATTGATACATTAAGATTTGGACCTTTAAAACCAGTTGGATTAGAAAATAATGGTGAACAATATTATGCTGTTGTCCAATTAAGAATGGATAATTTGATTGGCGATTTATATAACATGGTTGGTTTCCAAACAAATTTAACTTATCCTGAACAAAAAAGAGTTTTTCGATTAATTCCTGGATTAGAAAATGCAAAATTTATTCGTTACGGTTTGATGCATAGAAATTCTTATTTATATTCACCTAAGATTTTAGATGATGAATTAAGACTTAAAAAGAATAACAATATCTATATTGCTGGTCAATTAAGTGGTGTAGAAGGCTATGTTGAATCAGCAGCAACCGGATTATTAGCTGGTTATTATGCTTTGATGAATATCAAAGGAATTGAACATCGAAAATTATCTTTCAATTCGGTTTTAGGTGCTCTTGTTAACTATATTACTCATACTGGAATTAATAATTTTCAACCAATGAATGCTAATTTTGGTATAATTTATAGAGGTAATAAAGACCCAAAAGAACTTGTAATTAATAGAGCATTAGATGCAATTAATAAGTTCAAAGACCAATTAAAAGACATTAATGAATAGAACAGAAAAAGAATTTTTAACCTATCTCAAAGTTAATAAAAACTATAGTAACTACACTATTAGTTCTTATCAACGCGACCTTGATCTATATTTTGAATTCCTTGTTTTAAACGACTACGATTTTCAAAATGTTAATACAAAAATCATTCGTGAATTTATGGAATCAAGGTTGATTAATGACGATTCTAATGGTGATTCTAAAAGAACTTTGCATAGAAGAATTGCTTGCCTTAGGACCTTTTATAACTTTTTATATTCAAAAAACCTTGTAAAATCTAATCCTTTTTTATCAATTAGAATGAAAAACGAAACAAATAAACTTCCTCAAGTTCTTACAGAAGAGCAAGTTGATTTGTTATTTTCGATGAATAAAAAAAGAACAGATGAAATGATGATTAGAGATCAGGCTATCATGGAAGTTTTATATTCAAGTGGCATCCGATGCTCTGAATTAATCAACATTAAAATTACTGACATTGATGTAAGAACAAGAACCATAAGAGTTTATGGAAAAAATATGAAAGAAAGATATGTTCCATTTTCTGAAGATGCTAAAAATTCAATTATGGAATATTCAAAGAGTTTAAGAAAAGTGTTACTTGAGAAATCTACGAAACTAGAATCAAAAAAATTATTATTTTTAAATTCTAAAGGCGATGCTTTGACAAGTAGAGGACTAGAATACATTTTGACAACTATCGAAAAAAAGTCAGGTTTAAATTTTGGCTTTCCATTACATCCACATGTTTTTAGACACACCTTTGCAACGAGGCTATTAGATAGAGGGGCTGATATAAAAATTATCCAAGAATTACTTGGTCATGAATCAATAAATACAACTCAAATTTATACGCATGTATCGAAAGAATCATTAATTTCTGAATATAATAAATATTTTCCAACTTCATCTTCAAAATTAGACGAGCAATAATCTATTTTTCTCGCTTTTTACTATTGATATACAACTTCAAAATATGATATTATTTTCAAGACTTTTAGTAATACTAAAAGAATACGCACACTATGGATTCAATGCCTAGTCTCTAATTTGTGAAAAAATTAGAGGGAAATTGTTCGAAGTAGTGGAGGCTTAACAAATTGGAGGAGTCAAAATGACTGAAGAAATTTTAAATGAAGCTGTAGTTTCAAGCGAAGAAAATGGAACTGAAGAAACAAACGTAATGGAAGAGGTCGTCCGCGATCCAAATGCTCAAGTTGTTTCACTTAAGAAATTACTTGAATGTGGTGTTCACTATGGACATCAAACAAGAAAATGGAACCCAAAAATGGCTCCATATATCTACTGCCCAAGAAATGGTATTTACATTATCGATTTAAACAAAACTAAAGAAGGAATCGAAACTTCTTATGAAAAACTTAAAGATATCGTAAACGATGGTGGAAAAGTATTATTTGTTGGAACAAAAGACAATGCTAAAGAAATCGTTGTTGAAGAAGCTACAAGAAGTGGTTCATTCTATGTAACAAATAGATGGTTAGGTGGTATCTTAACAAACTTCAAAACCATTCAATCAAGAATTAAAAAGTTAAAAGATTTAGAAGCTGAAGAAGCAGATGGTGCTTGGGATTCACTTCCAAAGAAAGAAGCTTCTCAAATTAGAAAGTTAAAAGAAAAACTTGCTAAGAACCTTGAAGGTATCAAGGAAATGAGAAAAATTCCTAATGCCCTTATTGTTATCGATCCAATGATCGAACACAACGCAGTTAAAGAAGCAAACAAATTAAATATTCCTGTATTCGCAATTTGTGATACTAACTGTGATCCAGATGGTGTTAATTATGTTATCCCAGGTAACGATGATGCAGATAAATCAGTCAAAGTTATCATTTCAATCTTAGCTGATGCTATCGTTGAAGCAAAAGGTGGATTACCAGAAACAGCATTTGCTAAAGAAGAAGGTGACGATGTCACTATGAAAGATGCTGTCAGACAAGCAGATAGAGAAAATGCTTTAAGAATTGCTGCAAGAAGAGAAATGCAAAGAGAAAGACTTGAAAGAGAAAAAGCAAGAAGAAATAACTTTGAAAATAGAGGCGATAGAAAACCTGAAGAAACTCCTGCAGTAGAAGCTCCTGTAGCTGAAGAAACACCAGCAGAAGAAAAAGTTGAAGAACCAAAACCAAAAAGAACAAGAAAAACAACAAAAAAAGTTGAAGAAACACCAGCTAACTAATTTAAAGGAGAAATCAAATGGCAAACATTGAATTAATCAAAGTTTTAAGAGATAGAACAGGTGCAGGTATTATGGATTGTAAGAATGCACTTGTCGAATGCAATGACGATATCGATAAAGCAGTTGATTGGCTTAGAAAAAAAGGTATTGCAAAACAAGCTAAAAAAGCCGATAGAATCGCAGCTGAAGGTTTAACAACTGTCGCAGTTTGCGAAAGCTGTGGTAAAGCAAGCGTTGTTGAAATTAACTGTGAAACAGATTTCGTTTCAAACTCAGATCCTTTTAAAGCATTAGTTAAAACAACTGCTGATGCAGCTTTAAAAAATGAACCAAAAGATGTCGAAGCTTTAAAAGCTCTTGTTGAATCAGAATTTACTGATGCAGCAGTTAAACTTGGTGAAAAATTAAGTTTAAGAAGATTTGAAATAGTTAATCCTGGCGAAGGTGAAGCAATTGGCTATTACATTCATCAAGGTGGTAGAATTTCTGTAATTACTCTTTTAAAAACAAGAGATGATGAACTTGCAAAACATATTTCAATGCATATTGCTGCAAATTCACCAAAATTCGTTACAGAATCAGAAATTCCTGCTGATGTTATTGAAGCAGAAAGAAAAATTCAAATCGAAGTTTGTAAAAATGATCCAAAACTTGCAAACAAACCAGAAGTTGCTCTTCAAAAGATTGTTGAAGGTAAAGTTAATAAAGTACTTTTCGAAACAGTTTTAGTTGATCAAGACTTCTTAATGGATCCTTCAAAAACTGTCGGTCAAGTTTTAAAAGAAAAAGGCAATGAAGTTGTCAAATTTGTTAGATACCAAGTTGGTGAAGGCTTAGAAAAAAGACAAGATGATTTCGCAAAAGAAGTCATGGCGCAAGTTAAATAATTATTAAACAAACATTTCAAAAGGCACTTTGAAGTGCCTTTTAAATTACATAAAAGGTAAAAACATGAATATTAAAACAGTTATATTAAAATTAAGTGGTGAATCATTAGGCGACATCCAAGATGGAATTATTTTAAATGGTGATAAACTTAGTAAAATAATTGACGTAATCAAAGAACTTAGAAAAAGAGATATTAGAGTTGGAATTGTCACTGGAGCTGGAAATATTTTTAGAGGAAGAATTTCTCAAAAAATAGGGGTTGATAGTGAAACTGGCGACTATATGGGAATGATTGGTACAATCGTAAATTGTTTATCGATTTGCTCATTGTTAAACCAAAACGGAGTAAATGCAAAAGTTATTTCAGCTTTAGAAATTACTAATTTAGTTCCAAAATACTCCGCAGAACTCGCAAATAATTTATTAAATGAAGGAAATGTTGTTTTATTTGCAGGTGGTATAGGACTTCCAAATTATACAACTGATACATGTGCTGCAAGTAGAGCTATCGATATCAATGCTGATATTATTCTTTCAGGAAAAAATGGTGTTGATGGTGTTTATGATGATGATCCAAATAAAAATAAAAACGCACACTTTATTCATGAGATGAGTTATTATGATATAATAAATAAGAATCTTAAAGTAATGGATCAAACAGCCGCTAATTTACTTAAAGATTCAAAAATAATTACTAAAGTCTTCTCAATGCACGATATTGATAATTTCATTAAAATTGTCGATGGGGAAGATGTAGGAACAACTATTAAAGGAGCAAATTAGTATGGAAGATATTATTTTAGAAACTTCTGAAAAGATGGAGAAAACCATAGTTTCTCTTAGAGAAAACTTAAACACCTTAAGAACTGGTAGAGCCAATGCAGCTTTGCTTGATAATATCGAATGTGATTATTATGGTGATAGAATTTTAGTTACTCAAATTGCAGGTATTAAAGTTCCTGAACCAAGACAATTACTTATTGTTCCTTACGATCAAAACGATATTAAATCAATCGTTGCTGCAATTAATGCAAGCAACATTGGAATTAATCCAATTATCGATGGTAAACAAATTAGACTTGTTATACCTCCATTAACTGAAGATCGTAGAAAAGAATTAGTCAAAAGATCAAAAACTTATGGCGAAGAAGCAAAAGTTGCCATTAGAAACATTAGAAGAGATTCTATTGATAAAGTTAAAAAAGATGATTCTTATACTGAAGATACCAGAAAGAAAGAAGAAACTGAAATTCAAAAGACAACTGATAAATACATCGCTCAAATTGATGGTATCTTAAAGGAAAAAGAAGTCGAAATTATGTCTATTTAGGAAGTTGATTAATTAAAATGGTAGAAGAAGAAAAGAAAACAGATACAAAAGAAAACCATTTACATGTTAATCATCTAAACGTCGATACAAAAAATTCAATGATAAGCAGATTTGTTGTTGCCGTTTTGCTTATTGTTCTATGTGTTCCTTGCATTGTCTTAGGTGATTATGTATTTTTAGGACTTATCTTGCTTGCAAGTATTGTTTCAACACACGAAATTGTTAAAACCCCTCAATCATTAGACCATAAATTTAACAATATTCTATATGTTTTCGCGTATATTATGATGTTTATGTTAATTTATTGGATCTTTGTTAAAAACAATTTAGCTAGTTATATCGCAAGCCCTGAAACCTATCAATTTTCTTTATATAACAACTTTGAAACCCCAACAATTTCTTTGTCGGCTTTTGTAACTTGCATTGGTTTCTTATTTTTAATGATTTTCTTTGATAAGAAATTCACAATGCAAGACTTTTTCTATTTTATAGGAATGTTATTTATTGTTTCGGTTGGATATCAATCAATAATGTTTTTAAGATTCTATCCATTTACTGAAATTCAAAATGATATTGCAATACTTACTCAAAGTAGTGTAGTAATCAATTCTGAAGAAATAGAACTTTTAAAAACGCGTTTAGCTGCTCCAGAATTTAAATATTTCCAATCAATCGGATTATTATTCTACATGTTAATTGGTGTATGTATGAATGATGTTGGAGCATATTTTGTTGGAGTATTGTTTGGAAAGCATAAATTATGCCCAGATATTTCACCTAAAAAGACTTGGGAAGGATTCTTTGGTGGCGTATTTGTTTCAATCGCATTTAGTTTAACTTTTGCCATATTAATGGCTTATTTTGATTTCCCAATTTTAAGAATTTTAGATTTAGATTGCTGGTATAATGTGCTGGCTTTATCTGTTTTAATGCCAATTGTTGGAACCTTTGGTGATTTATTATTCTCATCAATCAAAAGGTTCTATAAAATTAAAGATTTTGGACAAGCACTCAGAAGCCATGGTGGCGTATTAGATAGACTTGATTCGATTCTTATATCATCAATTGCACTTGGTTTATTCATACCATTAATGGAGCATTCTTGGGCAGTATGGCTATAAAAACATTAACTATTTTAGGAGTTAGTGGTTCAATCGGAAAACAAACTATTGAAGTAGTAAAAAAAGAAAAAAAGTGGACTTTAGAAGGGATTTCAGTAGGAAATAACATAAATTTTGCTAAAGAATTAATTGAAGAATTCCCTATAAAATATGTTTATACTAAAGAAAAATGTGATTACGAAAATTTAAAATATTTATATAAAAATACTTCAATAAAATTTTTCTATGGCGATGAAGGATTGCTTGATTTAATCAAATCAAGTGATAATGATATTTATGTAAATGCTATTGGTGGATTCGCTGGAGTTTTGCCTAGCATCGAAGTAATTAAAAAAGAAAAAATTCTTTGTTTAGCAAATAAAGAAACAGTAGTTTGCTTAGGTGAATTATTTAAAGAATTAAAATCAAAATATAAAAATTCAGTAATCATTCCTATTGATAGTGAACATGTAGGCGTTGAAAAATGCTTAAATGGCGTAAAAAACTATAAAGAAGTAATCATTACTGCAAGTGGAGGTCCATTTTTTGATATAAAAAGAAGCGAATTTATAAATGCTAAAGCTAGTGAAGCATTAAAACATCCTTCTTGGAATATGGGAAGAAAAATAACTATTGATTCATCAACAATGATCAATAAAGCTTTTGAAATTATTGAGGCTTATTATTTATTTGATATACCTATAAACAAAATAAAGATTTTAGTAGATAGAACTTCATACGTTCATGCTATTGTTAAGAAAAATAACGACGAGTATCGAGTTAATTTTGGGCCTAAAATTCCAACTATGAAAGTACCAATTTCATACGCTTTGAATTTAAGAGAATTTACAGCAGAAAATGACTATATTGACGTAGAAACCACATATTTTTTAGAAAAATTTAATTTAAAAAGGATGAATTTTAAGAAATTTCCTTTAATAAATTTTGGTAAAAAAGTTTTAAGAAAAAAAGGTAATTTTGGTGTTGCTTTTAATGCCTGTAGCGAGATAGCCGTCGAGTCTTTTTTACAGGGTAAAATTAATTATATTGATATCGAAAAAATTGTTGTTAAAATTATGAATAGTTTTCACTATTTAAAGAAACCTTCTTTAGAAGAAATCGTAAAAACTGATAAAGAAGTTAGGTCGTTAACTAGCAAATTAATCTAAAGGAGTTATAAATGATATTAAATTTATTCATTTCAGATGTATTAGGTGGAATTCTTTCGTTAATTCTTTTTATTGTCGCTTTAGGAATTCTTGTAACAATTCATGAACTTGGACATTTCTTAGTTGCTAAGATGTTTAAGGTTTATTGTAGTGATTTCTCAATTGGATTTGGTCCAAAGATTTTAAAAATTAAAAGAAAGAAAGGGGAAACAAGATTCTCAATTGGTATTATTCCTTTAGGTGGCTATGTTTCGATGTATGGAGAAGAAGGAGAACTTGAAAAAGGCGTAAATATTCCAAAAGAAAGATCTCTTGGTGGCATTTCTAGATGGAAGAGAATTCTCATTATGTCAGCTGGCATCATCATGAACTTTGTTTTGGCATATTTAATCTTTTTAATTGCTGTAGGATGCTTTGAACAATCTCAGCTTTATATAAATTTAGAAAAAATCGAAGGTGATAGCCAAAATTTATCTACTTTAAGATATGAAGACGGAACTGAAGTTGATACACTCGATTCATTTAATTTATTAACTTATAGCTTTAAAGAAGGTAAAAATACATATCAAATTTCAAATATTATAAAAACAAGTGTCGAAAAACCTTTAGCATTAGATAATAATTACTACATTTTAGGAATTAATATGAATTCCAGTTCACTTGGAATTTATAATCGTGATGTAAGCGATTTTATTGTTCTTTATCAAGTTAGTTCAACAATTACTGAAAATGTAACAATAGTTGAATCTATAACTGATTCAAATGGGGACTATATTACTTATACTGCTAGTAAATATACTCCTGTAATTAATAATAATGCTCTTGTTACTTTAACTTTTAATGAAAATAGTGCTTCATCCGTTTCTTCTTTAGATTTTAAACCTGTAATTTATGATCGCTCAGAAGAAGTAGAGAAAAATGCAAATTTAACTCTAACTTTAGCTGAAGATGGTTCATTCAATTCGTTTGGATATCAATTTTATGTTCAAACTTATTGGAATGGAGTAAATTCTTTTGCTCGAGCTGGAAGCTTATGGGGACAATCTTGCACTTTAATTTCTCAAGCTTTAGGAAATTTATTTATCGGACAAGGTTGGGATCAACTTGGTGGACCAGTTGCAATTTTAACTCAAACTACATCAACCTTAATTAATAACCCATTCTATGTTTACTTAACTCAATGGGGTATGATTTCAGTTAATTTAGCTTTATTTAATCTCTTACCTTTCCCTGGATTGGATGGGTGGCAAATTTTAGTTGAAATTGTTGAAGGTAGTGTTAATGGAATCATGAAACTCACTAAAAAGAAGAAAAAGAAAAGTGAAAACGATGGCGATGTCATTGAAGGTGAAATAGTAGTTACAAATACTAATGAGAAAAAAGAAGAAACTTCTGAATTAATCGATGAAAATACAAAAGTAGAAGCAATTGAAGATACAAATGTTGTAATCGGTGAAAAAGAAGTTCAAAAAGAAAAAGGCGAATGGAAGATTCCAGCAAAAGTTAAAGGAATTATGTCTTATATTGGATTAGGATTATTATTCTTATTAATGATTGTCGTATTTATTAAAGATATTTTAGGATTATTCTAATATGAAAGAAAGAATGGAAAGGTTTTTAAGGTCAATCAAAATCGATGATATCGAAGATTTTGATATGGACTTTACAAACATTACAAAATCCAATTTCGACCGTAATTATTTTATATATGATATTAGAAAATCTTCCCCATGGACTTATCATCTTTTGGAGATATTTATTAATGCTTTAAGTAACATTAATTCTTATAAATATGAGATAACTTTTACCTATGAAGCAAAGCCTACTTTTGATGATATAAAAACACTTATTTCTGACTTTATTTTTAATCGAAAATTTGATTCATCTTGCTATGAAGTTAATAGTGATTCTGCTTATATTTCAATTAAATTTTTAGATGACAAGGAAAACCAAAATAAAGAAATTTATAGGGATTTGGTGGCGTTATTGAACTTTGTTAACTATAATTCGCCAATAAAATTAATTGAAAATAATACTAAAGAAGCTGAATATTTTGTTGCTGAAGAAGTTTCATATGAGAACTATGATAACTTCCAAAACGGAAACAATTTTAATGGTGAAGATGAAGAAGAATTTGTTGAAAGAAAATCTTTAGATGAAGAGTTTGATACAATCAAAAAAGAACCTGAAGAAGAAGCGATAAAACGTCTTCAAGATAACTATGATAAGATGATTGAAGATAGAAAATTTAAAGCTTTATTTAAAAGAGATGGCGACTATACAACTTTTGAAAGAATTGCTGATTTAACTGATAACAGTGGAGCAGTTGATGTTTTAGGAATTGTTTTTGAAGCAAAAATTTCCAATACAAAAAATGGTCGTAAATTTGTTAAATTTGGAATCACTGACCATACTGGAGGTATCTATGTTTCTGGCTTTGAAAGTAATTCAATTACTGAAGAGTTGATGAAAAAGATAGAAGTAGGTTCATATTTTAGAGTTTTAGGAAAAGTTGGTTATGATAAATTTAGAAAAGATAGATTTATTTTAGCTCATCAAATTTATGAACTTCCTAAAAAAATTACAAGAGAAGATAATGCAGCCGAAAAAAGAGTTGAACTTCATCTTCATACAAATATGTCAACTCTTGATGGATTATCACCAATTGAAGATTACATTAAATTAGCTAAAAACATAGGCCATAAAGCAATTGGTATTACTGATCATGCTTGTATCCAATCATATCCAAATGCTTATAATGCCGCTAAAAAAGCTGGAATTAAAGTTTTATATGGATGTGAATTTTATATGTTAGATAGATACTTAAAAGGTTGCCTTAATCCTGATAATACTTTACTTTCTCAAGGTGAGTATGTTGTATTCGATTTAGAAACCACAGGTTTAAGTATTATTGAAGATCGAATCACTGAAATTGGTGCTATTAAATATGTTAACGGAGTAGAGGTTGATAACCTTAGTATTTTAATTAATCCTGAAAAGAAAATTCCTAAATATATTGAAGAAAAAACCCACATTAGCAACGAAATGGTTGAAAAAGAAAGACCTATTAGAGATGTCTTACCTCAAATTTTAGACTTTATTAAGGGTACAATTTTAGTTTCTCATAACATTGAATTTGACTATTTGATGCTCAATCAAGCTTTACTTGATAATGGTTATGAAGGACTTACTCAACCAGGCGTAGATACCCTTCAAATTTCTAGATATTTATGGCCTTCAGCAAGAAGTCACTCTCTTGAAGGCTTATCAAAAAGATTAGAAGTTTCATATGATACAAAAAGTGCACATAGAGCTGTTTATGATGCTAAAGTATTAACTTCTTGTTTTTCTGATCTTTTAAATTTATTAACTAAGCAAAATCCTAAATTTACCTTAAATGGTTTAGCTAAATTACCTTTTGATGATGCTTTATTTAACCATGCACGTAATTTAAATAGACATGTTGTAATTTATGCTAAAAACCAACAAGGATTATTTAATTTATATAAACTTATCTCAATATCTCACACAAGCCATCAAGGAACTTATCCTTTTGTTTTTAGAGATGAAATAGAAGTATATCGTAAAGACTTTTTAATTGGTAGCGCTTGTGCTAATGGAGAAGTTTTCTATTCAGCTTATAGAAGAAATGCTCAAAGTTTAAAAGATGCAGTATCTTTTTATGATTACATAGAGATTCAACCTTTAGAAAATTATTCATTTTTAGTAAATTCTCATGAAATTCCTTCAATGGATTTAGTAAAAAGATATCTTTTAGCAATTATTGAGGAAGCAAAACGTCAAAACAAGTTAATCGTTGCAACTGGAGATTGTCATTATACAAATTCTGAATTCAAAAGATATCGTGATATCTTAATTGAATCAGAAGGTGTTGGAAAAGTTTTACATCCTCTTGCTCACGCTTCTAAAAATTCGAATTATTATGCAAATCCTGATCAACATTTCCGTGATACAGTCGACATGCTCGAATGTTTTAAGTGGCTTGGAGAAAAAGAAGCCGAGGAATATGTTATAAAAAATAGTAATTTTATTGCTGACCAAATTGAAGAATTATCTCCAATTCCTCCAGGACTTTTCCCACCAAAAATCGATAACGTTGATAAGATGCTTCGTGATTTATGTTTTTCAAAAGCTCATGAATTATATGGTGAAAAGTTACCTGAATTAATCGAAAATCGATTAGAAACAGAGTTACAAGGTATTATTAATAACGGATATGCTGTTATTTATTATATTTCTCATCTTTTAGTTAAGATGTCTAATGATAGAGGATATATAGTTGGATCTCGTGGATCTGTCGGATCATCTTTTGCTGCAACTATGGCTTCAATTACCGAAGTTAATCCATTACCTCCTCATTATAGATGTCCAAAATGTAAGTATGTTGAATTCTCTAAAGATAAAGAAATCACTAGTGGATTTGACCTTGAAGAAAAAGTTTGTCCACATTGTGGAACTAAATTAGTTGGTGATGGACAATCAATTCCTTTCCAAACTTTCTTAGGATTCCACGCAGAAAAAACTCCTGATATTGATTTAAATTTCCCTGCAGATTTCCAATCAACTGCTCATAATTTTACAAAAGAGTTACTTGGAGAAAATAATGTTTATCGTGCTGGAACAGTTTCTACTGTCAAGATTAAAACAGCTATTGGTTACGTTAGAAAATATTATGAAAAGTTTGGTCAAGATTGGACCAAGATGAGAAGTGCAGATATTGCTGCTTTAGCTTTTGGATGCACGGATGTTAAAAGAACAACAGGTCAACATCCAGGTGGAATTGTTGTTATTCCTAATGGTTACGATATTAATTACTTCACTCCAATTCAATATCCTGCAGAGGATGTTGAAGCAACTTGGAGAACAACACATTTTGATTATGATGCCCTTCATGAAACTATTCTTAAATTCGATATGTTAGGACATGTTGATCCTCAAGCAGTTAAGATGATGACTGATTTAACTGGTGTTGATGGAAGAAAGATTCCAATGAATGATAAAAAAGTTATTTCTTTATTCTCTTCTGATAAAGAATTAAAACTTGCTCATAAATACATGAAACCTGATAATGGTGCACTTGGTTTACCTGAATTTGGTACTAACTTTGTTAGACAAATGTTAAGAGAAACAAATCCAAAGAGTTTTAGCGATTTACTTATTATTTCAGGTTTATCTCATGGTACTGAAGTTTGGGCAAATAACCAACAAAATTTAATTAAACAAGGTATTACTAATTTAAGAGGTCTTATTGGATGTCGTGATGATATTATGGAATATCTTATTAGACAAGGTTTACCAAACGAAACATCTTTTAAAATCATGGAAATTGTTAGAAAAAATAAGCCTTTGACCGATGATTTAATTGCTTTAATGAGAGAACATAATGTCCCTGATTATTATATTGAATCATGTAAAAAGATTGCTTATTTATTCCCAAAAGGTCATGCCTGTGCATACGTTATGATGGCTATGAGAGTTGGTTATTATAAGCTTTATCATCCACTTGAATATTACGCAACTTACTTTACTTTAAGATGTGATAGTTATGATATTAAATCGATGATTGGTGGAATTGATGCTGTCTATAATAAGCTTCAAGAATTAGATGCTAGAAGAGTTAGTAAAGACCTAACTCAAAAATTAAGCAACAAAGAAGAATCCATTTATGGAATGTTAGTAGTAGCTCTTGAAATGCTTGAAAGAGGTTATACTTTTGGAAATATCGATATTGAAAAATCTGATCCAGCTAAGTTCATTGTTGATAAAGAAAATAAGAGATTAATATGTCCATTTAAGGTCTTAGACGGACTAGGAGAAACATCTTGTGAGCAATTAATTGTTGCTAGAAAAGAAAGAGAATTCTCTAGTTTTGATGATTTTAAAAAGAGAGCAAAACTTTCTTCTACAGTCTTAGATACATTAAAACAACTTGGTGTTTTTGCGAATATGAAAGAAAATGATGACATTTCATTGTTTGATTTCGACTTTTAATAAATACCTATAAAACTTATATATAATTTTTAAATTTCAAATTGTAAAAAAACGCTTTTTTTTGAAAAATAATGACGTTTAGCAAGGTTTTTGATATATAAAAAAATAATAAAAAATTTAAAAATTGTAAAATTTCCTGTATCTTTTAATATTAAAATTTTATTAAAAATGTCTTTATAATTTTAAAATTATAAATCAAAAAATTAAAATATCATTCGTCCTAAGGGGGATTTTTATGTCTAAAAGAAAAAATCTATTATTATTAAGTCTTGCAGCCGTTTTTTCTGCTGCAGTTTTAGTTGGATGTGGAGAAACAGTTGATCCTACTCCAGGTCCAGTTGAAGAAACAGGTTATACATTAACCGTTTCAAAAGATAGCAACGTTAGTGAAGTTGTAATTAGTGATGCAAATGGTGCTCTTAGTGATCTTACTGGTATCGAAGAAGGCACAAGATTATCTGCTACCGTTACATGTGTTACTGATTATGAAGTTTCAACAGTTGTTTTTGATGGCGTTAGTATAAGCGCAACAAATGGTGTTTATAATTTCGTAATGCCAGGAAAAGATGCAACCTTAGCAGTTACTTCAGTTAAGAGCACAGTTTATAGTGCAATCACTGTTGAAGCTGATGATGGTGTTGCTTCTTTCTCAATTACCGATAGAGGTATGGAAGTTAGCGATTTAACAAATGTTGCTGAAGGTACAGAATTAGTAATTAGTGCAACTCCAGCTGCTCACTTTGATATTACTGAAGTTACATTAAACGGAACTGCATTAGAGGCAAATACTAATGGTACATGGTCATTTACAATGCCAGCAGCTTCAGTTGAAGTTGGAATTGCTTCTGAACAAGTAGAATATGCAGTTAATTATTCAATTCCACTTGATTATATGAACTACTATATTGGTGAAGTTACAGCTGCTGATGAAGATGGCAATACTATTAGAAGTGGCGATTATGTTGAAGTTGGATCAACTGTTACTTTATCAATTCCTACTAAGTCAGGTGGTTATACAAATTACACTTGGAGTGGTGAAAATGGTGGAAGTTATTCTAATTTATATGTAGGTGGCTTATATATCTATGACAATGGCACAGTTTCTCATCCAGCTGCTAGTGATATCGATGAAACAAACGCTTCAGTCGTTCACTATAGTTTTGTAGTTGGCGAAGAAGATACTGATATCTATTTAAATTATAATAATGTATATAGTAAAGATAACGGTGGTATTAACGTTAATTTAGTTTTCCCAGAAAGCGGATTAACTGCAATTAACTATTCTGCCAGCGACTGTTACTATAGTAGTTTCTCATTTATCCTTTTAAGAGAAGAAGGATTTATGATTGAAAAACTTACTTATACATCTCCAGAAGGTAATGAAACAGATTTATCATCAAAAATTTCTAGTCTCATTTCATTTGATGGTTTATTTGGAACAATTAACTGGAACAGTTATTATTCTGGAATGAACTTCGAAGATGGTGGAAAATTAACTTTCGAAGGTAGCAAACACGAAGTTAGAAATATTAGTTTTGTTGGTGCTGAAAACATTAAAGGTCTTGATGATGTCACAACTAGATTAGTTGCTGGTGAAACATTTAGCCTTAATGGAGTAACTGCAAAAGATGGTTATTCAATCGCTGATATTGAAGTTACTGGTTTAGCTGATGATGCAGAAGATCCTGTTGAACATTCATATTCAGGATGGAACGTTTACTTCACAATGCCAGATAACGATGTAACTATTACATTTACTGTTATTGAAAATGGTACTGTTACAATTACAGCAGGTAAACATATTAAGTCATATCACTTAAGAGATACTGCTTCATTTAGAGCTTCTGGTACTGATGTAACTTCTGGTGAACCAGGAGCAAGCTTATACTTATTCGCTGAAGCTGAAGAAGGATATATTTTACCTGCTACAGTTGCTGTCACTGTTGGTGAAACAACTACAGATGCAGAACAACAAGAAGGTTATAACTATGATACATATGAGACAGCTTACTATTATGAAATTGTAATGCCAGAAGATGGAAGCGATGTAAGCGTTACAATTCCTGATGCAGTTGAACCTGTTACAGCATCAGCTGGAATAAACAGTGCTGGATCAATTCAATTTGATGCAAACTATTCATCAACATGTGATTTTGCTCCAGGTCAAAATGTTGCATTTACAATTAGACTTAATTCACCTCTTAACTACTTAACATCAGTCTTCATTGAAGAAGATGAAGATATTGAAGTTACTTGGTCACAAAGAGGAAATACTACTATCTATGCATGTTCATTCACAATGCCAGAAACAGATGTAACCATTAATTACACAGTTGGTACATATCCAACAACTAATAGAGCATTAAGTATTACTTCAAGTATTCAAGGAGTTGAAGTCTACAATATGTATTCAAGTATCAGCGTTAACAATGCTGATTCTAATGTTAGTATTAGTTTAAGAGGTACATCTTCTGATACATTAAGTCAAAATATTGCTGTTAGAGATGATACAGTTACTCAAATTAGTATTGCACCAAAACCAGGATATATCCCAGTAGTTTCATATACTACTGCAGATGGTTCAACACCTGTTCAAAGTTCAAATACTTCAAGTTATTACTACAATATTACTTGTACATCAGCAGTAACTGGAATTAGTATTAGCTTCATTGCTGATACTCCAGTTAGTTACACAGTTACAAAAGATAGCAGTGTAACTGGTGATGTTGCATATACATGTTCAGTTGATAAAGTTGCTGTTGGTAGCGATGTTACTGATTTTGGAGATGTATACAAAGGAAGTTATGTTGATCTTAAAGTTACAACTGAAGCACCAGAAGGATATGCATATATTGTTACATTTACTGATTCAGATGGTAATGCTTTATCATATTCATCTTACTATGGTGGATATAATATCCAAGGCGATTTCAAAGTTACAATCTCACTTTCTCAAGAATACACCTTATCAGTTGTTAATAACACAAACGGCTCAATTTCTTCATCTAATGTAGGTATTAAATATGGAGCATATAATACATATTATGCTTATAATTTACCTGTAACTGTATTTGGTGGCGTTTCGGTTTATCCATATATTTCGTATTATGGAACAGCACCATATTCATACACATTTAAAATTGGTGAAACAGTTGTAAAAGAAGGCAGCGGTTTAACATCAAGTGTTAACTCATACGACACTTCTGAATTCTTCGCTGTAACTGGTGATGTTGTCTTAACTATTTGGATGGATTAATCTAAAACAGTGATAAATTAACGAATATTAATTTAAAATAAAGAAAAAACTAGGGGTTCGACAACTCTAGTTTTTTCATATATAATGTTGTAGTTTCAAAGGGAGGTAGAGGTAATGAGATTAAAACTTACTAAATTGTTCGCTTTTATCGCATTAACAACACTTATATCTTGCTCGGACCAAGTAGAAGTAGTTAAAGAACTTACTAGTAATGATCCTGGTACTGCAACGATTAGAATTTTTAAAAATGATAGTTCGACAGATACAAAATCAAGATACATATCGCCTAAACAAGTCGATATAAAATTTACTTACAACACATTAAGTGGTGTATTATCAAATAACGAAAACGTTTGCCCTTCAATTGGAGATGTTAATTTACTTGTTATTCCAGTACATCTTCCAGGATGTACAGCTAATACTGAAGAAGTAAGAAACGATATTGAAAAAACATTCTTCGGTAAAGATGATAGTGATAATGGTTATATGTCCGTTAGTGAATACTATTATCAATCAAGTTTTGGCAAATTAAATTTCCAAGGAATCGTCACCGATTGGTTTGATGTTGCAAACCATACTTCAATTGATAGTTTAGATGATATTACCATGGGAACTGATGGAACAATCATCAGTGAAATTTTAAGAGAAGCTACTGATTGGGCTTTTGAAAACTACGATATTGATAGAAAAGATTACGATTACAATAACGATGGTAGTTTAGATGGAATTTGGTTAGTTTATGATCATCATAACTACTTTACACAATATCAATTAGACACACTTGAAACAGGTAGTGCTCCAAATGTCAATTATCCTGAATATAACGAAGCATTTTGGAATTTTACTTCATGGGATTGGTATGGAGATGCTCCATCTTTAGAAGCTCCAACTACTAGTGGTTTTTCTTGGGCAAGTTATGACCAAATGTATTTAGGTTATGCTGATTATGATAGTAAAGATAACCCAATTTTAACGAATACATCGAATATTCCACTCGATTCACATACCTATATTCATGAAACGGGACACTTACTTGGTCTTGATGATTACTATACATCTTCATCTTTAGCACCTATGGGTAGATCAACAATGATGGATCAAAACGTTGGTGATTTAGATCCGTATTCAAAGCTCGTTTTAGGTTGGGTTACTCCTTATGTAGTTTATGGAAGTAGTGAAATTTTGCTTCCTCATAACACATATAATGACCATTCAGTCATAGTAATTCCTGCAAATTATGATGAAATTTCTTCTCAAGTTGAAAGAGCAGTAAATAGAGGAAATGCTGCGACATTTAGATATCAATTCAACCCATTTTCAGAATATTTACTTATCGATTTATATAGTCCATTAGGTAATGATTATGAAGATACTTATGGAGATTTAATTCATGCTAGAGAAAGATGTTTAGCTGGAACTGGCGTTAGAATCTACCATGTTGATTCAAGAATTTTTAAGTGCACAGTCACCCAATATGATGGCGGTAGTTCAATTTATTTTAACTACAACGATTTAGTTTGGGATGGCGAAGAACTTGAATCAAATCAAGCAGTCATGACTTGTATTTCAAATGATTATACCGAAAGTGCCCAATTTGGTCTTGATTTATCTTATGATTATTTTGAAAGAGTAAGATTATTAGAATCAAGTGGCACAAATTCATTTAATAGTGGTGAATATGCAAATGAAGAATCTACTTTATGGGATGAAGAAGATGCGCCATTTGATATTGCTACTTTTGGTTTACAATTCTTTAATGGAAATTACACATATAACGATGGAACTTCACTTCCATTTAAAATTCAAGTTGACACTTTAAGAGGAGTTGAATTATGAGAAAATTTACTTATTTTTTAGGTTTATCAGTAGTTAGTTTATTAGCTATTTGTGGTTGTGGAGAAGACCAAAATCAATTAATTTATACGCAAACTGCAACGATTTCAGTTGAAAATAGCAAGGTTGAGAGCAATGTCTATTCTCCTAATGAAGTTGAAATCACAATGACCATGAAGGATTTTGAAGAAGACTTATTTTATAACACTCAATATATGCCTTCTACTGGAGATGTTGATATTTTAGTTGTCCCTGTTTTAATTCCAGAATATAAAACAATCGATATCAATAACGATGGAGTTAGCGATAACGACCAAGTTTTAAAAGATTTAGAAGAAGCTTTCTTTGGCAATCCTGAAAGCGAAGGAAGTAAAATTGAATACGAAAGCTTATCTTCATTTTACTATGAATCAAGTTATGGCAATTTGAATATTCAAGGTGAAGTTTTACCTTGGTTAGATTTAGAAAGTGTCACTTCATATACAACTGCAGCTGAAATTACTTCAACAGTTACCAGTACTGAAATTGTTGATTTAGCAGTTGAACATGCTAAATCAACTTTAGGAGATGATTTATCAAGATTTGATAGTGATGAAGATGGTTTCATCGATAGTGTTTGGATTATTTATTCTGCTGAAAATTATACAAATGGTGGCCCTATGTTAGATGATATGAACTATTGGGCATATACTGGTTGGGCAAATCAAGATAGTCAAGGTGATGTCGATGATCCAGTTGCTAATGTTTATAGCTGGGCAAGTTATGATTTTATGTATGAAGCTTACGGTAATCAAAGACTTGATACCCATACATACATTCATGAAACTGGTCACTTACTTGGATTAAATGACTATTATTCAACCGATACAAATGGTGCTTCATATTCACCTTTAGGTAAGGTTGATATGATGGACAATAACATCATCGATCATAACCTTTATTCAAAGATGTTACTTGGTTGGACAAAACCAACTTTAGTCTATGGAAGTGCCAAAATTGAATTAAATTCCATGCAAAACAAGGATTCTTTAATCGTTTTACAAAGTGATGATGCTGAAGTTAGTAATGAATTTAATCCATTTAGTGAATATGTTGTTATCGAACTTTATACAAATGAAGGTTTAAATAATAAAGATGCAACAACTCCATTAAATGGTGGTTTACTTGCTCCAAAAGATACCGGTGTAAGAATTTATCATATTGATAAGAGATTATGGACAATCGTTAAATCCGATTCTTTAACTGGTGGAAATTCAATGGTTGAATATGATGGTGAAAATCTTTATCAAGGTTTAGTTGCTCCAGTTACAAATTCAAGAAATTCTGATACATATAACTACATATTCAACTTACCTTTAACCGTTAATCTTTATGATGAAATTAGACTTATTGAAAGAAGTGGAACAAATACTTTCTCTCAAGGTGGTTATCAAACAAATAGAAGTTATTTTAAAGATGGAGATTCTTTCTCAATTACTTCACATTCAGATTTCTTTGTTAACGAAAACACATTTGATAATGGAGAAACATTCTCTTATAGTGTGGAGGTAGCAATCGATGAATAAGAAAAAAATACTAATTCTTGCGATTGCATTATCATTTTTACTTGTTGGATGCGATACAGGAGAAGTTCTTCCTCCAGCTGACCCAGATTCACCAAGTTATAACGGTGGAATGCAAACTGATGTCGATGATGACACTTTTGAAGTCGTTGATGATCATGCAATTATAGATTTATTTGATGAAGTAAAAGATGTTACTTCTTACACATATGAAGTTGAAGTAAACGTTATTGGAACTCAAGAAAAGTTTACTCAAATTTTCACTCCAAATGCTTGGTATGTTGATTATAATTCTTCAGCAAGTTTTGGTTATGCTCAAACATTAGAAGATAACTATATGTTCAAATATTATATCAACGAACAAGCAACTGAAGTTTATCCTTCGGTTTATGTTTGGGGTGGGTATCAAGTTTTAGAAAAAACAAGTCCATTATATTCTCAATTTACAATTGCTAGTATCAATTTACTTAAAGGAACAATGGATACTTTAGAAGATGATGGCTATATTGTTGTAGGTCAAAATAGATTTTTAGTCACTGATACTGAAACTTTATCTATTTTCCAATATATGTCAACATATGGAAGTTCAATTTCAAACTACATCGTTTCTTTATATGTTGATATTATCGATCAAGAAAACTTAATTTTTGAAACAACTTTAGATTTAGGAGCTTATGGAGAAATCGTTGGAAGATTTGAAGCTCAAGATTCTACAAAAATTGATTATGTCAATGAAGCTGTTTTAGATGGCTTAGTTGGAATTGAAGAACAAACCAAAATTAGCGATGCCTGCGACCTTTTAAAAGGAAATAACTTTACAATCAATGGTATTAAAACAATTGTTGATGGCGAAGTTCAGACTGATGGTGTTTGGACAATTTATTGTACAAACGATTATTTCTTAGCAGATTATCATGATGAATATAATGCTCAAGGGTATGTTGATTTTGGCTATGCTTATATTGATGAAAATGTCCCTGTAGAAATATATGAAAATGGTGATCTAACTTCAACTCCAGTGACTTCACAACTTAGTTATGAAGCATGTTATGAATTTAGAGTTGATAGCGAAGGAAATATTTATTTTGTTAACTGCGTTGGTCCAATTGAAACCGAATCAACTAAATATTTAACAGTTAGTTCACTTCCTTTAACAGGTCAAGCAGGATATTTATATATCGTTGATGATGGAAGCGGAAGTAAAATCGTTTATGAATGGGTTGAACAAAAAGATGGAACATTTACTTGGTCACAATATTCAAGTTGGAATACTTCTGTTGGTGAATTTTATTTAAGTAGTGATTTAAGTGGAACCACTTTCTATCCAGGAGTTGGTGGATTTACTCAATTAGCTCCAATTTATTATGAAAGAGTTGATAGAAGTGATGAAAATGAAACAAATTTTGTTACAGATGCATCTGAAATCACTTCAACTTTAGCAGGAAGTATCTTTGGTTGGGGTTTCCAAGAATCGACTACATGGCAAGATTATGTTACTGATGCATATTTTGATATTTTCTATGATGGAAATAATCAAAATATCGAATCTGTCGATATTTCTTTAGGTGTTACAGCATCTGTTGGTGGCTCATTTGGTGTTCAATATATTTCTTATAATTATTCTGAATTTGGAACAACTTCTGTTTCAAGTTTAGAAGAAGCATTTGAGGGAATGCTTGTAGGAGGGAATAATTAATGAAAAAACAATTTTCGTTTGCTTTAAGTTTAGCTCTTTCTATTGTTGGACTTTCAAGTTGTGGAGAAGAAGTTCAAACTCCACCAGTTGAAGAAGTTGCTGCAAAAGGAACTCTTCAAGAAGTCTTTAAAAGATTACAAGGTAACAATTTTTCAATCTCTTACATTGATAATTATGCTGCTTCAGGAGCTACTAGATATCAAAATTCATATTACACTGAATATTCATTACAAAGTGATGGAGATTTAGGTTTTAATGGTTATGCTCAAGGAGATGGAATTGTTTTTCCTTATAACATCGTTGATAATGAAATAGTTTCAGGAATTCCAGCAGTTGATTCAGCTACTGGTATGAGATATGAAAACATTTATGATTATCGTGATGGATTACAAAATTTTGATTTCACATGTTTAGAAGAAACTCCTTCTAATGATGGTTCATATGTTTATACATATGGTGAAAACGAAAATAATGATCGCTTAATTGAAACAGTATTTTTAAGAAAGACTTATAATGCTAGTGTTGTTTCTACAAGTTTAGTTTTTAAAGATGTCTCGACAAATGGTTTTGTCGTTGAAGCAGTTGGTCTTGATTATGGTGAATTAGGTAGAGATACTACACAAGTTAGAGTTTATAACATTGGAACAACTGAAAATACTTTAATTAAAGACTATTTAGAAGATGGTGGAACTTCAAAAACCCCATTAGATTTAGATTTTTATAGATTTATTGTTCCATATTTATCAACAAATACCTATAAAGTTACTGTTGATGCAACAAATTATAATTCTGGAAGCAGTTCTTATAGTACTTATGTAAGTGATATTTACTATACTGAAAATGCAATTTATTATGATCGTTTAGATGATAATAGTGATGTAGTAACCGGACAAATTGAAACTGGAAGTAATGTTTGTTCATTTACAATGCCTTCAATTGAAGCTGATTATTTAGAAATTACAGGCTCACTTAGTAATCCAAATAGTGAAGATGGTTTCTATTATTCTTTATATGGAGAATACATTTCTTATATGTTCTCATCATTAAATTTCACTGATTTTGTTGGTTATGTTGATGAAGAACATGAACATTCATATATTTTAACTGATTCTTATCTTCAATATATTTTAGGTTATATTTGTTATTTTGAAGTTGATACCAATACTTATGCTGTAAAAGAGTTAAGAATGGAAATCAATGATTATGAAAATAACGAATTTACCTTATATTTTAATATTTATAACGCTTCAACAGGAGTTGATAGAGGAGTTTTCTCAGCCACATTCTCAAATCCAGGAGTTTCAACTTTAGAAGCTGCAAATAGATATTTAAGTATCGGTGATGATACTCATGATCAAACTCTTGATGATGTTAGAACTGTTTTAGAAAAATTTAAAAATCATAATTACAGTAGTGATTATTATTTTGGAAATGGTTTAGCTAAAACATTCTTCACTGAAAAATATCGTTATACATATACTTATGGAAATCCATCAAGCAATCTTGGTTATATGAATGTTGATGGAACTATCAAACAATTTACTATAACTTATAATGATGATGGAGAACCAACCGGTATTAATTTTAGTGATAGTTACAATGCTCCTTCAGATATGACACTTCCAGGTACTGGAACATATCAAGGTGCTTCAAACGACTTATTCTATCTTTCTGATTTTAGCGATGCAATTTATGATTATGATAGTTATCAAAAAGGTGAAATCGTTGGAGAAAATTGTTGGTTAAATACAACCAGTGGATTCTCAAGAGAATTAATGCTCTATTTTAGACATGGTTCTGGTCAAGTTATCGTTAATAATGAATATATGACAATTTATCCTACAGGTGCAGGATTTATCGTCTCAAACGAAGAAGATCCTTACGATACAAGAGTAACTGTTTTATCAGGATATGTTACTGCTGATGGCTCAATTTATGGAGCTTCATATGTCACATATTATGATATCGAAAACACAGGCTACGATTATATTGAAAAATATATTTCTGAAAATAATATTTAGGTTCTGGGAGGTTTTTGTATGAAAAAGAGAATATTAAGCGTATTATTATTAAGCGTTTGTACTGCATTTGTGTTTGGTTGTGGAGAAGAAAATCCTACTCCTGATAATCCAGTTGAAGTAATTACTGGAGTATCAGTTAGTGGTCCTAGTTTTATCTTTATAGGAGATTCAACTCAGCTTAGTGCAGATGTTTTAGGAAGTGAAGAAGATAGCGTTACTTGGAATAGTAGTGATACAAATATTGCTACAGTTAGTGAAACTGGCTTAGTAACAGGAGTTAGTGAAGGTCAAGTTACAATCACAGCTACTTCAACCAAAGATACATCTTTTAGTGGAACCCTTGTTTTAACTATTAGAAGTAGATCAAGCGAATCAATTAAACTTATTATTGAAGAAAATGATGACATGTTCATCAATGACGATGGAAGTTATGAAGTTCCAGCTGGTCAAACTTTTAAAGTTCGTTACGAACTTGATAATGTTTCAAGTAGAGTACCTGATTCAGTTGCTTTCTCATTCGCATCTTTAGATGGATCAAATACTGATTCAAATAGTTATGGAACCATTACCTATGAAGGTGATGGAAGTGCTTATATTACTACAAATAGTGTTTTTGAAGACGCAATTTTACTTGTTAGAGCAACTTATGGATCAACAATTGATGGAGCTTTAACTGACTACGTTCAAATTTCTAGTGTTGATATAAATAAAGAAAATAACGAGAGATTTGAAGGGATTTTAAGTCAAATTGCTGCAAAAGAGCAAGAAAGCTTAGTTAGTGCAAGATATATGTCAAATAGTGGAGGAGTTACCTCAACTACTAATTTTTCAATTTATTCAAATGCAACTTATGGAGTTACAACAGTTGATGGAAATGTAACTGAAAGAACTTATAGTTCACTTGATGAAACTAACGATGCTTACTACTATTTTACTTACAATAATGACAAGACAATTGATGAAGTTTATGTAAATGAAAATTATTCTTCAAATGAAGATACTTATAGAAATCAAGCAAGCATTCCTCATTTTATGATTTCAGGAAGCGCTTATTATGGTTTTTCAAGTTTAATTATAGAAGCAGGAACTTCTGGAACTCATAGAGGTTATACAGCTTTAGGTGACTTTAGTGCTAGAGCTTATGCTGATTATACTTTCACTGATACAAGTATTCTTATTAAAAGTGAATATACAACAACACTTAATGACATTGATATAACAAATAAACTTGAATTAAATCTTAAATTTAATAGCGATTATGAATTAGAAAGCTATTATTATTCATTTGAAAGTTTAAATGAACAAGACGAATATGTAATGCTCGTTAACGAAAGTGGTTCAGAATTTGTCTACAGTACAAAAACAAGTGATAGTAATTATGAAAGCAGAATTAATTTAAATGATTACTATATTACTGATTTTGATATGATTTCAATTGGTGGTAATTCTGATTATGGATATGTTGGAGAAACATATTTATATGATAGTTATGATAGCAGTACTGAAACTTATACTGTTAGATATAGCCGCTCATTAGTTTTAATGGCTATAAATATTACTCCAACAACTGGAACAACATTAGTTGATACAATTAGTGCATCAACTACTTATAAATATAACGGAAATAGTTATACACGTGATTTAGTTGTTTATGATAACGGAATTTGTGCTTTCTCTTGTCCTAGAAATGAAAACGGTGAATTAATTGAAACTAATGAAGTAGTCACATTTACTTCTAGAGGCGGTGGATCATTTACTGTTAACGTAAAATGGGTCGCTTCTGCATTAGAAACAATTAATATTGATATTTATGGAGTTGAATCAACAAGCCGTGCATTCCCAGATATTAGAGTTGGTGGAAAATCAAATTACTTCTATATCAATCCAATTCCAGCAGATACCAGTCTTGAATTTGCAATGAGAGTAACAAGTGGAGATGATAGTGGTATCGTCTTAAAACAATATACATCTGAAAATATTGGAGGTTATCCAGATTTCTCATATTATATTGAAGGTGTAAAAGAAGGAACATATTCAGTTGAATTCTATGCTGTTAGTGTTGAAAGAGTAGTTTCTGAAACTTATACAATTACTGTAAATGCTCCAATTAGCAAAGAAACTTATGTAGAAAATTTAGTTGGCAATACATTTGTTTATGGTGGTTTATCTACTGGAAATGTTAATTTAGAGTTTGTTAGCGAAACTTCAATGACTTTAACATTAGGTGATGTAACTGAAACAGTTAATATCACAATGGCTGATGGTGGAGTTACTGTAAATGGAACAAGACAATACTTCCAAAATGATAGCTTCTATTTTGATTCTATCTTAGGTGTTGATGATGATCCAAACAATCAATACGATCAAAACATTAAACTTGATAATATTATTATTAGTGAAGACTTCGCAACTGTAAGACTTCCATTAAGAGTTAGAGATAATGACGCAATTTACACTGAAACTAGTGAATATGCAACATATCAATATTTCGATTTCAACAAATTTGGTGTTGATGATGGTATTGTTGGCAAAACATTTACATCTACAACTTCTTATTGTTCAAATTTAAGGGCAAATTTAAGTGCGACAATAACCTTTAATGATTCAACTAACGGTATGATTTATGTTAATGGTACTGATGATTATTTATGGTATTCGTTCACATATGCTATTGAAGAAGTGCAAATTACGTTGGCTAATGTAACAAGTAATTCTGGTAACCCATTACGTTATAGAGAATTCTATTTATATAGTGCATCAACTAATACTTATAGACTTAGTCTTCAAGCTAGTGGTACTTTTACCGAAACTGTCTACTTAGATTTTGTTATAAGATAATCTTAGCAGAAAAATAATTTAAATTTAAAAAATCCGTAAAAAAAATACGGATTTTTTAATTTATGCTTGATTTTGCTTTTAAGAGTTTGTAGAATATATATATGGAAGAAGAAAAGTTCTTTAAGATAGAAGGAATAGAACTAGAAAACTTTAGAAGCGTAAAAAAGGGAAACGTATATTTTAACGAATACACAAAATTAAAAAATAAAGAATATGATGAAGATTCTTTTTCTTCAATTCTTGGTATTTATGGTCCTAATGGAAGTGGTAAGACCAGTATTATTGAAGGATTGAAGATTATTAAAAAATTCATCGATGGGAAAATAATTAAAGAAGATCTTAAAGAATACGTAAAAAAAGGTGAAGAAGCATTTAAAATAAGTACTTATTATTTATTAAAGAGTAATAATACTTATTTAATTAATTATGTAGTAGAAATCAATAAGTCTGGTGAGCTTGTTGAAGAAATGTTAAATCTTCAAAAGATTGCTTTTAATAATGAAGAAGGATATGAATTTTTAAGAAAAGAAACCATTTTTAAATATAATAAAGATCAAGGTGGAAGTGGGTTTTTATTTAATGATTTAACTAATGTAAATAAGCATATTTTTGATTATTTAATTGAAAATTTAAGAAATATTAACAGTGTATCTTCAATCTTATTTAATGCAAACTTTAACAAAATTTTATTTAATTTAGAAGAAGATAAAGAAGGCGAAAAAAAAGAGGAAATTTTAAAAATAATTACGGATTTGCAAGGATTTTTTAAAAATAACGTAGTTTTATTGACTGAAAATATCTTTGAAAAAGAGGATGAAACGTTAAATTCTTTAATCAATTTATCGTTATTAAAAAAGGGCAGTAAATCAATTGAAGAAAATGATATTCCAATATTAGAAAATAAAATTAATACTTATAACAATATCCTTTCTTCTTTATTAAATAGTTATAGATTATCCTTGGAAGTTTTAGGAAAAAGACTAGATAAAAATAATAATGTTCTTTGCGATATTGAATTAACAAGAATTAAAGATGGACACAAGATTCCAATTTATTATGAATCAAGCGGAATAAAAAAAATTATTTTAATTTTAGAATATTTGATCAGCACATTTAATAAAACAGATTATTTTCTAGCAATTGATGAATTTGATAGTGGTATTTTCGAATATTTATTAGGTGAAATCGTCTATGTTTTTGAAAATTTTGCTAAAGGACAATTGCTATTTACATCACATAATTTCAGAACTTTAGAAAAACTTTCTTATAAAAATATTTTCTTTACTACGATGAATGATGAAGAGTTATTTATAAAGGTAAAAGGTGTTAGAGATTCTTCGAATTTAAGAAAACTTTATTATAGATATTTAAAAAATGGATATGAAAAAGATATTAAATTTTATAACGACACTTCTTTAAGTGATATTGCGACAAGTTTTCTTCTCGATGAAGGTGAAAAATGAAAAAGATACTTTTGATTTGTGAAGGTGCGACTGAAAAAGTATTTTTTGAACTATTAAATTATCTTTTTAATGATTTAAAAATTGTAATAATAACAGCTAACACTGATTTATTTGGAAAAGAAATATATGATATTTCCTATTTAAAAGATATAAACTCAATCTTAGCTAAAGAAGAAGGATATGAATTAGAAGATTTTGAAAAAATGTATCAACTTGTTGATATGGATGGATGCTTTGTTGATGACGATAAAATTATTCTGAATACATCATTAACTAAAATTAAATATTATGTCGATCGCATCGAAGCAAAAGAGCCTTTTCAAATTGCTAAGAAAAATAAAATTAAAAGAGATAATATTGATGAAATGATGGGAATTAAAGAGCTAAAAATTCTTTATTCTTCTCAAAATTTAGAGGATGCTTTCTTTAATATTAAGAATTTATCAAACACAAAAAAGAAATATTACGCCTTAGCAAATTATGTTTATTATAAAAAGAATTTAGATTTATTTTTTAAACTTATCCTTTATGTAAATAAAGCTAAATCTAATTCATATGAAAAAAGTTGGGAGTATATAAAAATAGGAAATAACTCATTGAATAGAGGCTCAAATTTATTATTGCTTATTGAAGATTATAAAGATTTTCTTAAAGATGAATTTAAAGAGATTTTAGCAAATTATAAGTAAAGAAACTTTATAATAGGGCTCATTTAATTTAAAATTATAGAAGTGAGCCTATAGGTCAATGGTAGACTGCTAGAGTCCGAATCTAGAGACAGGAGTTCGAATCTTCTTAGGCTCGCCAAAGAATTTATTATATGAAAAAAAGTTACAAATTATATTATATTTTAGGCTCGATTATTGTAGGTTTATGTATTGCTATTATCTTGGTAGCATCAGTTTTACCTTTTGCAATTAGAGATATTTTAGAAGAGCATATTTATATAAGTTGGATACTTGTTATTATTGATGTTTTAGGATTTATTGGATCATTTTTTGGAATTTATTTATTAAAAAAAGGAAATTTCTTAAGACTCAATGAAAAAATTAAGGGAAAGGATAAAAATTAGTTAGCTATGAATAAAAATGTATTAGATTTAATCGGAAATACACCTTTAGTAGAACTTAATAACATCAAAAATCACTATGATTTGCCTTTTAATTTATATGCAAAGGTTGAAAGAAATAACCCATCTGGTTCAATTAAAGATCGTGCTGCTAAAGAAATTATCCTTGATGGAATAAAAGAAGGAAAAATTAATAAAGATACTTTAATTATTGAAGCAACGAGTGGAAATACAGGGATATCACTAGCGATGATTTGTGCTTATTTAAATCTAAAATGCAAAATTGTAATGCCTGAGAATAGCTCAAAGGAAAGAATCTTAATGATGAAAGCTTATGGAGCAGATGTAATTTTAACTCCAGCAAGTTTAGGGATGAAAGGTAGCGTTGAGAAAGCAGAAGAATTAACAAAAACATATAAAAATTTCTTTAAATCAGATCAATTTAATAATCTTTCTAACTTTGATGCTCATTATAAATACACCGGAAAAGAAATTTATGATGAATTAAATGGAAAAATTGATGTATTTATAGATGGGTTTGGAACTGGTGGAACTTTAAGCGGAGTTGGAAAATATTTAAAAGAAAAAAATAGTGAAATTAAAGTTATCGGAGTTGAACCTTTAGCTTCACCTTTAATTACAAAAGGAAAAAGTGGACCTCACCTTATTCAAGGAATTGGAGCAAATTTTATACCTGAAAATTTGAAACTCGATTATGTTGATGAAGTTATTGATATAAGTGATGAAGAAGCTTATGAAGGAGCAAGAATTTTAGCTCGAAAAGAAGGGTTATTATGTGGCATCTCTAGTGGAGCTAGTTTAATGGGTGCAATTAAATTAGATAAAGAAAAGTATAAAGGCAAAAATGCTGTTATAATTTTACCTGATAATGGAGAAAGATATTTATCTATAGGAGGGTTATATGAATAAAATCATTGATGGATTACTTAATGAATTTGAAAAAGATTCAATTTGTAATTTTGTAAATGTCGATAGAAGTAAAGTTATAGATTTTTATAAAGACATTAGATTAGCATTGTTTTTAAACTATTATAAAGAAAATCCTAATAAAAATGATTTAAATAAATTGCTTAGTGATGCTCGTCTTGATCTTTATGATGCTTTAAAAAATATGGAGATTGATGTGAATCCTCTTATTGATGAAGTCTTTGATTCTTTATTAACTATTAGAGAACAAATTAAAGGTGATATTAATGCAATTTATGAAGGTGATCCTGCTTGTAAAAGTTGCAGTGAAATTGTTTTAACTTACCCAGGATTTATCGCAATTAGTGCTTATCGAATTGCTCATATTTTATATCAATTTGGATTAAAATCAGTAGCAAGAGTTATCTCTGAATATGCTCATTCAAGAACTGGAGTTGACATTAATCCAGGAGCAAAAATTGGTAAAAATTTCTTTATCGATCATGGAACAGGTATTGTAATTGGAGAAACTTGTGTAATTGGTGATAATGTAAAAATTTATCAAGGAGTAACATTAGGTGCTTTATCTTTAAAAGATGGAAGGAAGTTAGAAAATACAAAAAGACATCCAACAATTGAAAATAATGTTACAATTTATTCAGGTGCATCAATTTTTGGTGGTGAAACTGTAATTGGTGAAGGAAGTACGATTGGCAGTAACTCATTTATTACAAAATCGATTCCACCTTATAGTTTAGTAAGAAATAAGCCTTACGATTTAGAAGTTATACAAAAGAAATAAAGGAGCATTTTATGGATTTAAAGGAAGAAAAATTAGAGTCACAAGAAATTTATAAAGGGAGAATTGTTAATTTATATGTCGATAAAGTAAAATGCCCTAACGGTCATATTTCTACTAGAGAAGTAGTAAGACATTGTAAGGCAAGTTGCGTAATTGCTGAACTTCCAAATGGGAAATTCATCATGGAGAAACAATTTAGATATCCTTATGATGATGTAATTACAGAATTTCCAGCTGGAAAATGCGATGGAGATGAAGATCCTATTGTTACGGCTAGAAGAGAACTTGAAGAGGAAACAGGATATAAAGCAAATACAATTGTTTATTTAGGAAAAATGTATCCTAGTTGTGCTTATACTGATGAAATTATTTATCTTTATTATGCAAAAGATTTAGAAAAAACTTCCCAACATTTAGATGAAAATGAAGCATTAAAATTAGAAGAAATGAGTATTGAAGAAATTGAGAAAATGGCTGATCAAGGTAAGCTTGATGATGCAAAAACCATTTGTGCTCTCTATTATTATAAAAATAAGATTTTAAACAAATAATTGAAGTTTTGCAGGTTTTTTAATTCAAAATTATGGAAATATTAAATTTAAATAAAGTTTCAAAAAAGTTCAAAACTTTCACATTAGACAATATAAATCTCACTTTAAATGATAAAGATATTGTAGGCTTTGTTGGAGAAAATGGAGCTGGTAAATCAACAACATTTAAACTTATTGGAGGATTGCTTAATGTCGATAGTGGTGACATAAAAATCTTTAATAAATCATTAGATGAATTAGGTGAAGAAAGAGAAAATGTCGCTTTTGTTTTGGATGAACTTTGTTTCCCAATGTCTTTTAAAGTTTATCAATTAGCTAAAGTTTTAAAGAATACTTTTTCAAATTGGAATAACGATAAGTTTGACAAATATTTAGTTAGATTCAATATTGATAAGAAAAAGAAAATTAAAGAATTATCAAAAGGTATGAAAGCTAAATTAAATTTAGCAATCGCTTTTTCTCATGAGGCTAATTTATTAATGCTTGATGAACCAATGAACGGGCTTGATCCAGTCGCTAGAGATGAAGTTGTTGAAGAAATTTTTAACTATACTAATGATAGAGAAAATAGTGCAACAATAATTTCTTCTCATATTATTTCTGATTTAGAAAAGTTATGTAATAGAATCGTTTTAATCCATGAAGGTAAAATTATTATTGATGAAAGAAAAGATATTTTATTAAACGCCTTCGATGTTATTACAATAAATAAAGATACTTTTGAATCTATGGAGAAAAATAAAATTATCAGATTTAGAACGCTTGATAACTTATCTTTTGATATCTTAGTTAAAAGAAATGAAGTAGTGAATGATGTAGTAAAACAAGCAACTTTAGAAGATATTGTTTTATTTATGATTAGAGGAAAAACCATATGAAAGGCCTATTAACTAAAGAATTTTATAACTTAAGGTATTATGTTTTGCTGTTTTTATTGATTGAAATTTTATATTTTGTTACTTTTTTAGGCACTTTTATCGGTACCGAAACTACTGAAGAGATAAATTATGAAACGATAAATATCAATATAATGGTTACCTTTATAAGTTTAAGCTTTATTTTGTTTTGGTTTCCAACTAATTTAATAACCTCTTCGCATCAACTTGATGCAAGATGCAACTTTAATTCCTTTATTTTAACTTCAGGAATTTCAAGAAAAAAAGTATATTTTTCAAAATATGTAACTAGTTTAATTCTTAATATTTTACCAATATCTTTATATATGATTGGAATTATACTTTGCTATACAGTGTATCCTTATAGAGATTTATTAGCTGATAATATTTGGTTACCTTTAATATTTATCGGAATCTCATCAATATTATTTATGACAAGTTTAACAAATTTCTTTTTTACAATTTTTGATGCAATAAAACTAGCATTTTTAACACTTATAATTTTAATGTTAGGTTATGCAGTTACGGTTTTAGCGATGGTGTTTGGATATGAATTTATGATGTATGATCAAATAGCAGGAATTTTGATTACCCTCCTTGTTACGGCATTATTAATAATAGGTTCTTTATTATTTACCTATTTTGGATATAGACTGTTTAAGAAAAAAGAGTATTAGTCGTTATTATTTGGTTTAACTAAATATAATATTTCTTTATAATCCTCGATATCAAAAATCAAAGGAGTGCAATAAATTTTTGCTGCTTCTTGATAAGCATGATCTGAAATAGCATCAAAATCTTCAACTTTTAATTCTTTAATGACCATTGGAATATCAAATTTAGCATTCATTGTTAAAATCCAATCAATTAAATTTAATCCGTTATGAATTTTATCAGGTAAGGTTGCTAAATCCATAGCTTTAGCAATCTCGTTAATTTTTCTAATACAATAATTTGATTTTAAATATTCTTTTAACATCTCTGGAAGTAAAATTGCATTAATTTTTCCATGAGGGATATTATAGTAAGAAGCAATTCCATGAGATAAAGAATGGATGTTACCAACCATTCCTCTATTAAACGATCTTCCTGCTAAATATGATGCAATAAGCATCTTATTATATGGTTCATAATCGGTAGGTTTACTATCTAAATTTAAACCTAAAAGTATGTTATTTTTAATCGTTTTAACTGCTAAAAGGGCATCTTTTCTAGATTTTCTTGTTGAACAAATGTTTAAATAACTCTCAATTGCGTGAGTTAAAGCATCCATTGCGGAGTATCCATAAATATTTTTAGGTAGTGTTTTTAAATTGAATTTATTTAAGAATGCATAGTCAGGAGTAATCTTATTTGAAACAATTGTAAATTTATCATTTGAATTACTGTCTTTAATCACAGTTGCCCAAGTGGTTTCACTTCCAGTTCCGCAAGTAGTAGGGATAGCAATATGGAGTGGTAGCTTCTTTTTAACTTTAAAAATACCTTTATATTTTTTTAATCCACCTTTATTAGAAACTTGAATTCCTACCCCTTTAGCTGCATCAATTATGCTTCCTCCTCCAAAAGAAACTAAAGCTTGAGCTTTACTTTCTTTATAAACAATTGAGGCATAATCAATTTCTTTAGTAGTAGGGTCATTAGAAAAATCACTATAAATCAAAAATATGATGTTTTGCTTATTAAACGCTTCCATTAATTCTTTATGCATATCAAATTTAATAATTGATCTACCTGTAATAATCATTACTTTATTAATATTTCTTGCTTTAAAAGTACTAGCAATATCATTATAAGAACTAAGAAGTTTGGTACGTTTAAAAGGAATAAAATGCATTGCAAAAGATAAGAGTCGATGCTCTAACTTAAGTAAGAATCGAGTAAATGAATTAAGGTGATTTTTCATAAAATTAGATATTATTTAACAATTCTTTCAAAATCATCGAAAGCTTGTTTGATTGTATCATCCATATCGAAGTATTTATAGTTTCCTAATCTACCTCCAAAATAGATATTGCCAAGTTTATCAGCTTCTTCTTTATATTTTTGATATAAGCTGTTATTTCTATCATTATTAACTGCATAATATCTTTCTTTACCTTTTTCATAGGTATCTGGATATTCTTTAGTTATAACAGTAGTTGGTGTTTTTTGGTCTTCAAAATATTTATGTTCGATTATTCTAGTATAAGGAACTTCATATTCAGTGTAATTGATGACCGCATTATTTTGATAATATTCCTTATTATGTCTTTCAATTTCAAATCTTAATGAACGATATTCAAGTTCACCGAATTTATAATCAAAATATTCATCAATTGGACCTGTATAAATAATTGTTGCTCCACTTGATAAGATTTCATCTTTATGATCGAAGAAGTTGCAATTAAGTTTAACTTCAACACCTTCAAGCATTCTTTCGATTAAAAGTGTATAACCACCAATTGGAATACCTTGATAGGTATCATTAAAGTAGTTGTTGTTATATTCAAATCTTAAAGGAAGTCTTTTGATAATAAAGGAAGGAAGTTCAGTAGCTTTTCTTCCCCATTGTTTTTCGGTATAACCTTTAACAAGTGTTTCATAAATATCTCTACCAACTAAAGATATTGCTTGGTCTTCAAGATTTTTAATTTCTTTAATGTTTTCTTTAGCGATTTGATCAGCAATAATTTTTTGAGCTTCTTCTTTTGTAGTAACACCCCACATTTCGTGGAAAGTATTCATATTGAAAGGAAGATGGAATAATTTGCCTTTATAGTTTGCAATAACCATATTTACAAAATTATTAAATGGAACAAAAGAATTTACATATTCCCATACATCATCATATGAGGTGTGGAAGATATGTGCTCCATAGTAATGAACATGAATTCCATCAATATCTTTAGTATAGATATTTCCTCCTACATGTTCTCTTTTTTCAATTACTAAAACTTTTTTATTTTTCTTTTTTGCTAAGTTTGCAAAAGTGGCTCCATATAAACCTGAGCCAACAATTATATAATCATATTTTTCCATACTTTAATTATAAAATAATTAAACCTTAAAGTGAAACAAAACAACTTTATAATTCATAATAAGTTAAGTTTAGCAAAGAAATTTGATAAATTTTCTTATTTTTGTTAAAAGTAAAAAGAATGTAAAAAAATTATATAGATTAATATAAAAATGTTTTTATGTATTAGAAAAGATATTAAAATATTACCATATGAAAAAATTTATGAATGTTTTATTAGTAAATGATGATGGTTATCAAAGTGAAGGAATTTTGATAACAAGAGAACTTTTAAAAAAGTATGCTGAGAGAATTGTAATTGTTGCTCCTAAAGAACATATGTCAGGAAAAGGATCTTCAATTACAATAGGAAAACAATTTGAATTTAAAGAAGTTGAAAAAGATTATTTTTATGTTGATGGAACACCAGTTGATTGTGCACTTTTTGGAATTGCTGGCTTAGGAATTGATTTTGACTTAGTGGTAAGCGGAGCAAATAATGGAGAAAATTTAAGTTATGACCTTGTTTATTCAGGAACAATAGGAGCAGGACTTGAAGGATTAAAAATGGGCAAAAAATCAATTGCTTTTTCTTGCCCTTATTCTTTTGAAGAATATAAAAAACACTTTGATGAAATCATGGATTTTATCTTAGAGTTTGATTTACTTTCAAATAAATATTTATTGAGCGTAAATATTCCGGTTGGACAAATCGATGGAATTCGAATTACAAAAGATGCTTTTAGAGAAGATCGTCATTATTTTAAGATTGATGGAAATAAAGCTTTAACTTTAAGAGATATTAATGAAAATTATAGTAGTGACAGAGATGATTGGTATGCTTATAACCATCATCTTGTATCAATTACACCTTTAAAAAATTCATATTTTGATGAGCGTGCTTTCAAAGAAATTTTAGAAAAGATAGAAAAATAATGTATACTTATTATGCTGCGTCGAATTAGCTCAGCTGGATAGAGCGTTCGCCTCCTAAGCGGAAGGTCTTCGGTTCAAATCCGAAATTCGACGCCATGATTTTTTTTATTTTTTAGGGAGTGCATCAAAGAGTCTAAGAGCACGAAGTTGAGTAGCGCGATTGTTCATTTGAGTGAAGGCAAATAAATCACATGATTCCCAAACAAAAACCCAAGCACAAATATCGACAACTTCATTAAAGATATAACTTACTTCAAAATAAGATAATAAGGAATTTGCAATTAAAAGTGCCATGCCAACAAGTAGTAGAAGAAGTGAAGAAATATATGTTTTTCTTATCTCAAATTTATATCTATGGAAAACAACTGAATAATGATTTTTTATTAGATTAATTATTTCTTCTTTTTCTTCTTCTGATGTATCAACTGAGAATGCGATTTCGACTTTTACTCTTTTCTTATTTTTAAGTAATGAATAAACGTTTTCAAGTCGTTCATAACATTCAGGATTAAGTTTCTTTGACTTGCTTTCTGGATCATATATTTCACTTTCACGCAGATCTAAATAAATAATTGCTTCCTTTTTATCTTCTTTAAATAAAGGCTTTGTATCACTTTGAATTTTATCCATTCTCTCTTTGATATCATAAAGAGCTTTTCTTTTTCGACTCAATTCTCTAAAAAAATTTAGTCATCAATAGAATTTGTGGGTAAAAGTTATTCATAAGCAGGTTTAATATCATAATACAAATTAGAACACGATATATAAATTAGGTCTTTTAA
>CASFCL010000007.1 GCA_949293255.1 uncultured bacterium | reverse complement strand
GCTGCAGCATTTAAAGTTATTTGTCTAGTATAAATTTCCCTGCCAATTGCCAAACGTTGTTCGCTTGTATACTTCATTTTTTAAATTACCTCCTCAATTATTATTGTATGACTAATTTTAGATTTTGTGTGTCTAAAATTACCCCCTATGTGTCTACTTTTATGATAGCACTTCAAAGGCTCTTGAAAATTTGAGGGGGATGATTTGATTTCATGAAAAAATGTATCCCCCCTATATTTTCAAAAAAAGAAAAACTTTCATAATATTTTCTGTGGGTAAAAGGAGAAAATAAGATGAAAGTTATTTTTATTTTTTCATTTTTAGGACTTTCTTCTAGCCAATTTAGTGTTTTACCAGAAATTGTCGAAGATAATGATGCAATTTACATCTATCTCGTTTTAAAAGACGAAGATTGAACGTGTCCATTTTGTAATGAACACAATGTCGTTATTAAAGAAACTAAGAGAATAAAAATTAAACATTCAGTAGTAAGAATCATTGGGAAGCCTGTTTATTTAATTGTCACAAAAAGAAAATATTTATGTAAAGATTGCGGAAAAATATCTACGCAAACGCTTAAATTAGTGAAGAAAGGACATGTTATTTCAAATGATATTCGAATATCAGTTTTAGAAATGTTAAAAGATGTTCATTCTTTTTCATTGATAGGAAGAGAGTTAAAAATTTCTGAGCCAACAGTAAGAAATATTTTTAACGAAAACATCAACGCAGGGAGAAAAGCCCTAACCACCGCAATTTATATTGATGAAAAAAAGTTTAAGACAGAAGACTTAAAATATGTTTGTATAATCACAGTTCCAAATAGAAATGAAATTTTGGATGTCGTAAAATCAAGAAAATCAGCATATTTAAACGATTATTTTTATAGACTGAAAGACACATTGAAAGAGGGACTGTTCGTTTTTTATAAGCGATATGTATGAAGGTTATCGTTCAATAAAAATAATTTTGTCCCCAATTCAATCCACATTATTGATCATTTTCATGTTTCGAGACTTTTTACAAATGTTTTGCAAATAATTAGAAAGCAAGTTATGAAAGAATATAAATTTGATGAACAAAAAAGTGAATATAAATTTTTAAAAAGGAACTGGAAGATATTTTTGATAAACCCTCATAACGTTTCTACAAAGCTTGAAACTACTTTCGAAGAGCCAGATGGTGAAGTTATTGATCTCAAAGAAAAAGTAAATAGACTGCTCAAAAGTTAGCCTGAATTTCTAGAAATTTACAATTTATATGCAGATTATTGCCATTATTTGAAAATTGGTTTGCCTGATGACGAACTAAAAGATAACATGGATTTCATTATAAATAAGTCTTTAAACTCAACAAATCCACATATCAGAACAATAGGGAATACTCTACTTAATTTTTATGAAGAAATCTTAAATTTTTTTCTATCAAAAAAATCATATCGATTTTCTAATGCAAATGCTGAAAATATAAACTCAAAAATAGAAAAACTAACAATAGTTAGTAACGGAATAACAGATTTTGAAACATTTAGAAAGAGGTTGTTATATAAAATAAAAAGAGGGGGGAATCATCCCCCTCGGATTTTCAAGAACCTAATTTAATTAATTTAATTTTTTATGCTCTATAATCAGCAGAGAATTTTTCTTGACCTAACCAGCAATCTGCTAAGAATTGAGTTCTTGCATAAATATCATCACCTTCTAATGAATAGAAGAGAGTTGAAATGATATTTCTTGTGGTATTTGATTCGGTTGTATCAATTAAAACGATTAATGGAGTTTGGAAGTTACTGCTTAATGTTGAAGATGATGAATCTGAAGAAAGTAAATTTTCTAAGTTATCTTCAATAGTATTTTTTGTAGAAGTTGTTGCGTTACGGTAGTAGTTGTTATCTTGACCGACGTCAACACATTGTTCTGCAAAAATGTTGTAGTTTTGATCTCCAAGTAAGTATTCAAATGCTGGAGTATCTTCATATTCATCTGCATCAACTTCTTCATCACAGATAATTGATTGATATTGGAATAATGGAACATTATCAACTTCATCACCGATATAAACATCCCAGTAGTCAACTAATCTTTCAGCTGCTTCTTTGGTATCGCTACAAGCTGAGCAATCGTCTTGAACGAAGAAGAGGAAGAATTTTCCGGTGTTGTTAGAATATTTATCCATAATTTCTTTAGCATTAGCTTTACCGGTTTCACTTTCAGATGACCATCCTTCTTGTTCGTTGCTACCTTGTTGAGCAAGAACAAAGTCTGCGAAGAAATCATTTGCATTACTGGTTTTATCATAAGTTCCATCAAGTGATAATTGATTATTTTCATACCATGCAATGTCATCGGATGAAGAATCGATTAATCCTTGAATACCTGATGTAATCGAAGGGATTGAGAAAATAATTGCAAATATAACACCAACAATAAGTAATGGTTGGACCCATGCAGTTTCTTTAATCCATCTACCAACAACGATAAATGGTGTAGCAAGTTTCTTTAATGTATTCATTCAAAAATACCTCTCTATAAAATAACGCAACTGAAAATATACCATTAATAGACATTTAAAACAAGTCAAAAGTTTGCGTTCTATATATTTATATATAGACTTTATCAAAAGTTAGCAAATATTTCTTGTATTTTAGGGCAATTTTCAATATATTATCAATATTCTTTAATTAAGAAGGCATTTTTGTAGTATGAAATTTTCAACTGTTAAAAAAGAAGCTATAAATTATCTTTACGATCATCCGATATTAAAATTATCGCTTGAACATTCATATATGATATTTATTACAATTTTATCAGCAATAATTTTTTCTTTCGGTTTTAAAACTTTTATTTCTCCAAACTATAATGTCTTTTATGACTTTGGTATTGATGGAGAAGTAGCAATTAGACAACTTGCATCCACCGGAGCTAGTGGAATTTCACAAATTTTTGTCGAAATTTTAAAACTTTGTGGATTGGATTGGATTAGAGATGGTGAGCATCAATATATAATGAATTTTGTTTTTTATTTAGGTGTCAATATTCCTTTAGCAGTTTTTTCATGGTTTAAAATTTCGAAAAAATTTACAATTTATACTTTATTAAATTGTGCTTTTGTTACTTTGTTTGGTATTTTGCTACCTACAGGTAGCCCTGATGATTTTTTAAATCAAATTGCTCGTGATATTTTTGATCAACCTGTAGCTAGAGTTTTATTTGCTGGAACTTGTACAGGCTTAGCTAGTGCACTTGCTTATTCTATAAATAGTTGTGCTGGTGGAATCGATGTAATCGCTTATTATATTTCAGAGAAAAAATCTTCTCCTGTAGGAAAATTTTCTGCCTATATTAATGCAGGAGTTATTTCTGTATTTACTATTTTATCAGTTATTCCTGGAGGTATTATTGAACCAGCTGGAAGCGGTGGAGATTTTGAAGCAGTCAGAATTTCAACAGCTTCAATTATCGTTATGTTTACCTTCCTTTATATGATTGTTACAACCCTTGTTGTTGATACATTAGATACACAAAATAAGAAAGTTTCCTTGCAGATCTTCACTAAAAATGAAAATTTATCTCAAATTATTATGTCAAATATTCCTCATGGATGTACCATTTGTCAAGGTGAAGGAGGCTTCACTGGAGACAAGATGTTTGTCATTTATATGAGCGTTAGAAAAAACGAAGCCAAGAAAGTTGTTGCCTTATGTAGAAAAGCTGATCCTAATAGTTTCATCAACGCTTTAGCAACAGAACAAATCTATGGAAAATTCCATAGACAACCTATTGATTAATATTTAAAAAGATATATAAAAATTGTTATTTTTTTCGTTATGGCGGAGAAAGGGGGATTTGAACCCCCGCGAGTTTGACCTCCTATCGGTTTTCGAAACCGACCCCTTCAGCCCCTTGGGTATTTCTCCAATGTTAATTAGTATAATAGAAAAATTGCTTAATTAAAATAACTTTTAAATCTACATACTTTAATTATATAATATTAAAGTATGTTTTCTTCTTTTTTAAGAAATTTAGTTAGTAGCACCGATATAAATCTTATTATCTTTGTTACAATTTTTGTATTTGTGACCCTTTTTGGAGTTGTTTTTATAACAATCATTATCGCTAAAAAAAGAGTTAAAGAGAAAAATCATAAGCTTAGAGAAAAATTAGTTTTTACAACTCATAGAAACTTTGTTTTTGATATCAAAAATAGAAAAGTTAGATGCTTTACAGTCAATAAAGAAAACACAATTCGTGAAGTTTCAATGGATGATTTTTTAAGCAAGATTTTACCAACTGAAGAAAAGAATTTCAGATATTGGTTAGATGCTTTAATTGAAAAAGATTATGAATATGAAGATAAATTTACTGTTTTACTTACAACTTTAGACGTTGGTTTTAAAAAAGATAAGTCAAAATATGTAAGATTTGCCTTCCACGTTACAAGAGTAATAAAAGAAAAAAGATTAGTATTTATCGATTCTTATTGCCTTAAAAATATTCCAATTGCTTTAAATAAGAAAGATCAAAAAAATAAACTTAGAAAGCATAAAGAATTAGTCTCATCCTTAGAAGATTTAAGACTTTATTTCAATCAAGAATATTTTAAAAAAGGTAATGTTTACTATATTAAAATTTATGAAAAAGAAAGAAATACACTTTTAAAAACTAATCGTACCTTAATTGATTGGATTATTTTAGATAGACTTTTATCTGTTTTTAAGATTGGAAATTGTTTTATTTATAGATCTGATTTAAGTGGAGATAATTCAAGTGAATTTTTAATTTTTGAAATGAAACTTCAAATCGCTTCTTCATTATCAAGATTTTCATCAATTATTTATAATAGATTAGGAGAAGTTTTTGAAATCCATTCTTATGAAAGAGAATATGATTTTAAGATTGTTTGCTCAAAAATCACTGATTTAACTAACAATTTTGAAGAAAATCTAACAATTTTGAAAAATCTTGAAAGATTTATGGAAGAAGACCAAGAAAAGAAAGTTATTGTCTATCGTAAACAAAACACAGAAATTCAATCTCTTGCCGCAACTTATAGAGATGAAATTGATAAGATCTTAAAAGATAAATTGATTGAAGTAAGTTTTAGATCGATAGTCCATATTACAACTAAAAGAGTTATGACCGTTGGTTTTGTGGGGTTTTTAACTTTAAATAAGAGTGGATATTTTAAAACTTATGATGATTTTTCTAAAACTGCTGAAAAACTTGATAGGTCAAAAGATGTCTTCTCTTTGGAAGCTAGAAAAATTATTCCAACATTCGTCTCTCAAAAAGAATCAACAAATTTAAAATTAGTTTATTTTATTGATATGAAAAATGTTCAAAATGTTACATCAACTTTATCTCATATTGGTAAAGTTAAAGATGCAAATTTAATTTTAACTTTTGAAAATAATGATTTTATCGATATAGAAGATGATATTAATTTAATTAGACAAATTAAAAGTTTTAAAGAAAAAGATTATGAACTTGGAATAAGAGTTAGAATCGATGACTACACACTTAAAGATAGTGTCTATTCGATGTTTGATTTCTTCTTCTTTGATATTGATAATGTTAAAAATATCAAACAAAATTCTCGAGAATTCTTAAAGATTCATTCTTTATTAGAAAAATTTGTTAAATATCGTGAACCTCTTGTGGTTATCAATTGCCCGTCATGGACGGCTATTGAATTATTAATAAGAAGTGGTATAACATATTTCTCTTCGGATGCAATATCTCCAAAGAGCCCAATGTTATTACCAATTGATAAGAAAATGATTAAAAAATTATCTAATACATATAAGAATTAAAGGAGCGTAGTTATTATGGCAAACGAATTTAAAAATAAAGCAATTACTTCTCGTGATGAAGATTTTGCCCAATGGTATACAGATTTATGTAAAAAAGCTGAATTAATGGATTATAGTGACGTTAAAGGATTCATCATTTATCGTCCATATGGATATGCAATTTGGGAACAAATTCAATCCTATTTAGATAAAGAATTTAAAAGAACTGGTCATCAAAATGTTTATATGCCTTCTGTTATTCCTGAATCATTATTTGATAAAGAAAAAGCACATGTTGAAGGCTTTGCTCCAGAAACTTTAATCGCAACAATTGGTGGAGGAGAAGAAATTAAAGACCGTTTAATTATTAGACCAACCAGTGAATGTTTATTTACTGATCATTATAAAAATATTATTAATTCTTATCGTGATCTTCCAAAGCTTTACAACCAATGGTGTTCAGTCGTTAGATGGGAAAAAACAACTAGACCATTTTTAAGAGGTGCTGAATTTTTATGGCAAGAAGGTCATACAATGCATGCTAGTGAAGATGAAGCAAGAGAAGAAACAATCAAGATGCTTAATATCTATGATCAACTTGGAAAAGACTTACTTGCTATCCCATTTGTTAAAGGCAAAAAGACTGAAAAAGAAAAATTTGCAGGTGCTTTAGAAACTTATTCAATCGAAGCTTTAATGCATGATGGAAAAGGACTTCAATGTGGAACTTCACATTATTTTGGAAATGAATTCTCAAAAGCATTCGGAGTTCAATATATAGATAAAGATGGAAAATTAAAAAATCCACATCAAACTTCATGGGGTGTTTCAACTAGATTAATTGGTGGAATTATCATGGTTCATGGTGATGATAATGGACTTGTTTTACCTCCATATGTTGCCCCAATTCAAGTTGTAATTGTTCCAATTCAAATGCAAAAAGAAGGCGTTGCTGGTAAAGCTTTAGAAATCAAAAAACTCCTTGAAAATAAAAATATCCGTGTAAAAGTCGACTTATCTGATAAAACTCCAGGCTGGAAATTCTCAGAATACGAAGTTAAAGGAGTACCAATTAGAATCGAAGTTGGACCAAGAGATTTAGCAAATAACGTCGTTACAATTTCAAAAAGAAATGATGGTAAAAAAGAAACATATAGTATCGATGGAATTGAAAATACAGTCGTTGGATTATTAGAAAAAATTCATAAAGAGATGTATCAAAAAGCTCTCGATAATTTAATTGAAAATACTAAAGAAGCACATTCTCTTGAAGAAATTGAAGCTATCGTAAATAAAGGTGGCTATGCAAAAGTTATGTGGTGTGGAGATGAAGAATGTGAAAATAAAGTAAAAGAACTTTATCAAGCAACTTCAAGATGTATGCCATTTGAGCAAATCCCAATTGATGATAAATGTGCAATCTGTGGTAAAAAAGCAAAATATTTAATCTTATTTGCTAAAGCATATTAAAAAAATAAGGTGAACCCGTTAAGGTTCACCTTTTAATTTATAAATTTTATTTTAAGAATGATTCAATTGTAGGAATTACATCTTCCATTTTTATTTTTGGACAATCTATGATTTTATCTTCATGTAAGATTAAGTAATCACCAACTAAAAAGCATTTAATTCCACATTGAAGAGCACAATAGTAGTCTTCATAGTCATTATTACCAAATAAAATTACTTCTTCGGGTTTAAGATTTAATTTATTCATAATTTCAATAAGGTATTTTGATTTTGGTTTTAAATAATGAGAATTTTCATAAGCAGTGATAAATTTAAAATCATCTTCTTTTAAACCAACAAAACCCATTCTTGTTGCTGCTCCATCTTTTGGGAATATTGGATTAGTAGATAAAACCGCCATTATGTTTTTTTGAATTTACATAATCTACAATTGGCTTTGCTAGTGGATTAGGAGAAGTAACTTGTTTAACGTTATTAAATTCATGGGTATAGAAATCATCAAAGTAAGCTTTATCTTTTAATCTTTTTTTACCATAAACTGATTCAAAATAATCCCAGAAAACTTCTTCGTTAGTTTTTTGGCCATCATTTTTATATATCAATTCAGTGCCTTTCCAGATGGTATTTATTAATAAATCTTAATCGTATCCTAAATCTTTAACTTTGAGATATAAAGATCCAAAATATACTTTAACGAATTGTTCTTCATTTAAAGGTAGAAGAGTACCATCTAAATCAAAGAATACTGCTTTTAACATAATGCTTTGCTTCTAATTTTTAAAATAAAAACGCTGAAATCTTCTTAACAGCGTTCAATTTTTAACATGGCGGAGTAAGAGGGATTTGAACCCTCGCGACAGTTGCCCGTCCTACCTCCTTAGCAGGGAGGCCCCTTCGGCCACTTGGGTATTACTCCATTTACCGTGCTAGTAAACTATATCAAAGAATTGAATTAATCTCAATAATTTTCATGCGTAAATTTAAAAAAAATAAGAAAATTAATTTTTAGATTTTACTTTTTATTTTTTCTTTTATGCAATAAGAATAACTATCTACTATTAATATAAAAGTTCTTAGTTTTGTGATATAATGCGCTATATGGGCATATTTTTTCAAAAAAAGGTCAGTAAAAAATATTTAGAAGCTACCAACTCTTTAAAGTTGCTCGTAAATTTATACGAAAAAGATAAATATATCTCTTTTAGTGAATACGAAAAATCTTATGAAAGTGTTGTTAAGTTTATTTCTGAACTTGAAAGATATGAAAATGAAAATATTCTCAAAAGTTGGTGCAAAGAAAACGGAGTAAAGACTAAAGATATCGAATTTATAAAAAGCGAAATCAAAGCATACGAAGGAAAAATTAAAAAGCATAATGACGATTTTATTAATAGAAAACTAGTTGAACATAAAGATTACTTCGATAATATTTTAAAAGATGATGACCCAAATATTCTTTTAGATGAAGAACAAAGAAAAGTTGTTCTTTGTGATGAAAATAATATTCTTGTTATTGCAGGAGCTGGTGCAGGTAAAACAACAACTATCGAAGCAAAAGCAAAATACTTGGTTGAGAAGATGGGTGTTGACCCTTCAAAAATTTTAATAATCTCTTTTACTAATAAAGCGACAAATGAATTAAAACATAGATTTAAAAAATTAGGAATCGCTTGTGAAATAACAACATTCCATTCTTTAGGCAATGCATTAATTTATAACAATTTTGGTCCTCATCAAATTGCAGATGGAGGTTATACTTACAATAGATTAAAAGAATTTTTCGAAGAACAAGCTACTGATTCTGAATTTATTAGTAAAATTAATTTGTTTTTTGCATCGTATTTGATTCAAACTGACGAGTTTTCAAAAAATGAATTAATGTTTAAAGAGCATCTTTCAAGAAACGAATTTGAGACATTAAAAAGTGAAATTGAAAATTTTAAAAATAGATTAACTAAGCAAAAAAGAACTTTTAACAATGAAGTGGTTAAATCTAATGAAGAATGTGCGATAGCAAACTTTTTATTTATTAATGGAATTAAGTATAAATATGAAGATATTTATCCTTATAATTTTGATAACTCAACATCTTTTTATCATCCTGATTTCACTATAATTCAAGATGGCAAAACAGCCTATATCGAACATTTTGGGGTCTCGGATAATTATAAATCTAATCGTTATAGTGAAATTGAACTGAAAAAATATATAAAAAATATTCATGATAAAGAATTGCTTCATAAAGAACATGGGACAACTTTAATAAAAACTTTTTCACGATATAAAGATGGGAGAACTACAATCGAGCATTTAAGAGAAGAATTATCAAAGAACGGATTCTTCTTAAATGAAATCTCTCAAGATGAAATTTATAAAGCAATTCTTTTACAAGCAAAAGAAAAATATTTCTATCGTTTAATTGCTTTAATAACTAATTTTATTCATAATTTTAAAGTTAATTGTTTCACTCCAAGCAAATTTGAAGAGTTTGTTACAACAGCTATTTTTAACAAAGATGAAAGAAGCAAATTATTCTTAGAAATTGCTAGACGTGCTTACTTATATTATGAAAATTGTCTAAAAAAAGATAAGAGAATTGATTTTCAAGATATGATCAATAATGCTTCTTTATCAATTGATGAATTAATTAAGCAAAATAAAAAGTTACCCTATAAATATATTATTATTGATGAATATCAAGATATCTCAAAACAAAGATTTAACTTGGTTGAAAGATTATCAAAATGTAGCGATGCAAAAATCTTGGCTGTTGGTGATGATTGGCAATCTATATACCATTTTAGTGGTTCCGATATCGGCTTATTTATGGAATTTCAGGAATATAGGAAACATAGTGAAGTTCTTTACTTAACTAAAACATATAGAAATTCACAAGAATTAATTGATATTGCTGGAAGCTTTGTCATGGCAAATGATAAGCAATACAAAAAAAGTCTAAAATCAGATAAAAAGATTAAACACCCTATAATTATTTGTTCTTATAAAAATAAAACTTCGAGGACAAACACGGAAAATGATCAAGTTAGTCAATTTGAGAAACAACTAGATATAATATTTAACTACATCTCAAGAAGAAATAAAAAATCTAAGGTATTACTTATAGGAAGATATAATTTTGATAGAAGTCAATTCTTAAAAAGAACAAATTCATTTTATGAAGAAAACGAGAAAATTTATTGGTCTAAAAATAAGTCGATTAGCATTTCGTTTTTGACTGCTCATAGTTCAAAAGGACTTACTTATGATGAAGTTGTTCTCATTAATGGAAATGGTGGAATTTTAGGTTTCCCTTCTAAAATAGAAGATGATCCTGTCATGAAATTTGTCCTCAAGGACTCTAAAGAGATTGAGTATGCAGAAGAAAGGCGATTATTTTATGTTGCAATTACTAGAACAAAAAATAGAGTTTATATTCTTGTACAAAATGACAACCCATCAAGATTTATTCTCGAATTAAAAGAACACTATAAATCGATTCCTATTATTGGTCCAGAACTTAGTAAAGAAAGAGTGTCACAACGATTAACATGTCCTTATTGTGGATACCCACTTCAAATTAAATCCTCTCGCTTTGAAGATAATTATTCTGAAAAGCATCCATCTAAAAAACAAAAAATTTATGTTTGTACAAACGATCCTGAAATTTGTGGATTTGAAACTAATGAAATCGCTGGTGGAGAACTATCAATTTCAAAATGTCCTAAATGTACAACTGGATATTTAGTTGTAAAGAAAAGTAAAGAAAGAAATGATTATTTCTTAGGATGCACTAATTATAAAAAGGATGGCAATGGATGCAATTGTACAATCTCGAAAGAAGATTTTATTTTTAATAATCAAGAATTGATAAGTAGGAATAAAAGAATTTATTATGCAGGAAATACAAAATTGCCTCTTGATAAATGTATTTTATGCGGAAAGAAAATTGTTAGTTTATTTAAATACATCAATTACGTAATTAATGAGGTTCCTAAAGAGATTAAATTTAAGTCATTTAATTTTAGTAAATTATCTGCTGTAGATTTTATGATAGGTAATTTATCTAATCCAATTACTGCTTTCAAACTTAATGAAAATCCTAATTTTGGACTTATAGATTCATCTCATAAAGAAACCTTAACAAAGCTTTTTGAAATTTTTGAAGTTACTGATCAAATTCAATTTTATGACGACTCTGCATATAAACATTATAAAAAATCTTTGATTAATGCTAGCGACAAAGATTTTGCCTACATGATTTATGAAAATTTTGTAAAATAGTTGTGTTTTGCAAGGATTTTATTGAAAATCAAAAGATTTCATAATAAAAAAATAGTTCAATTAAGTAATATTTTTCAAAAAATCTTTATTATATTTTTAAAAGTAAGTATAATCTTTTCTATGAAAGTTATTTGTCCAAATTGTGGTAAAGTTATTAATACCATATCTAATAAAGATAAAGTTTTTTGTAATAAATGTGGAATGACATTTTTTACTAATCAAGGTAAAGAATTATTCGATAAAAGATATAAAGCAGTGCAAAAAAATGCATATAACAAAGTTTATATAAATGGTGAATATGAAGAAGGTTATAAAGCTTATGAAGCTTGTTTAGAACTTCAAGAAAATGATTTAACTTCGATTACTGGAATGTGTTTTGCTCGAATATATGGTCAGACTTTTGATAAATTGATGTTCACAGAAGTAAAAAATATCATTAATAAATACGATATTGTCCTTAATACTGAAAATACATTTGTTTATTTGTCTTTTGTTAATGATATGTTTAGACAAATTAATTATTTTTATAGTCAAGTTGATGAAAGATTAAAAGAAAATGGCATATTTTTATCTTTAGTTTTCTTTAATTATTTTAAAGAAGGAGTTAATCAAATCGAAGAGCTTGTGACCTTCTTTAAAGAGTCCTTAGAAATAGTAGAAGAATCTGAATTTAAAGAATTCACCCAAGAAAACACATTATTTTTAGGAAAATTTGATGATAATCTTGAGAAAATAAAGAAATTCAAAGAAGAAAATTATTCCGTTAATAAAGTTGGAATTGTTAACTTTAATGGTGATGTAATCGAAGAAAAGAATTTTGATGAGGAAGTTACAAAAGATATTACTGATATGTCTTTAGAAGTCATCTTGGTTGATGAAAAAGCAAAAAGAAATACCTATATAGTTGGTGGAATTGTATTTTTATTAATTATTGTCGCAATTATTATGGTAGTTGTTGGATACGTTACACAAAATTATGCCTTACTTTATTGTTTCCTTATTCCACTTGCAATTGGTGGACTTATAGCTTTTGGCTATCATAAGTTTATTCGTTAAATTAAGTTTTCGTTTTTTAAATATTCAATTAATTTATTTGTAGCGTTTGCACGATGAGAGATTTTATTTTTCTCATCTTTTGTTAATTCACCAAAAGTTTTATTAAATCCTTTTGGAATGAAAATTGGATCATATCCAAAGCCATTATTGGCAGTAACTTCTTTAGAAATTTCTCCATAGCATTTTCCGATAAAATATAATGGTTCATCTTTAAGATTTAATAAGACAATACAACATGTAAAATGAGCTTCTGAGCCATAGTGATTTTTAGATAAAAATTCATTATATTTTTTTGAACCGCCATGACTTTCAGCATATCTTTTAGAAAATATACCTGGTAAATTTTCACCTAAGGCATCAATTTCAATTCCTGAATCATCAGCTAAAATTACCATTTCAGTGGAGTTCTGCACGGATTTTGCTTTGATTAAAGAGTTTTCTTCGTAAGAATTACCATCTTCTACAGGATCATCAACTATATGAAAATCTTTTAAAGAATATAAAGCGACATCATATCCTTTAAATAATTCTTTATACTCATCAAGCTTGTAATCGTTATTTGTTGCTACTAAAATTTCAAACATAGAAAAAGTATATATTAAGAAAACGATTTCTTAAAGAGAATAATTAAGTATAAAAAAATGTTATATACCTATATAAATATTACCTATGGTTATATATAAAATGTTTTGTTGTTCATAAGAAATAAAGCCTTTAAAATATTTATGGTTTTAAATCAAAGATTTAAAAGGAGGATTTATTTATGGCAAAATCTAAAGTTTATTTTACTAGCGATGTTTCTAGTGAAAGCTTAGTAAAAATGTTTAATGTATTAGGCGTTGAATTAAAAGGAAAAGTTGCTGTCAAATTACATTCTGGAGAACATGGTAATAAAAATTATCTTAGACCAGAATTTGTTGAAGCATTAGTTAATAAATTAAATGCAACCGTTGTTGAATGTAATACAGCCTACCCAGGCATGAGAGATACAACTGAAAAACATGATAAGTTAATGGCTGAACATGGTTGGAGTAAACATTTTACTGTCGATATCATGGATAGAGCTGGAGAAGATTTAGTTTTAGATATTCCTGAAGGAAAACAAATTAAGAAAAATTATGTCGGAAAACATATTGAAAATTATGATTCAATGTTAGTTATTTCCCATTTTAAAGGTCACGCAATGGGTGGATTTGGAGGCGCTTTAAAGCAACTTTCAATCGGATGTGCATCTTCACATGGTAAAGCTTATATCCATGGAGCAGGTGATCCAAATGCAGATATGTGGTTAACAGATCAAAGAAAATTTGTTACTTCTATGGGTGATGCAGCAAGTAGCGTTCATAAATATTTCAATAACAAAGGTGGAATCGTTTACTTAAATTGTATGGTAAATATTTCTATCGATTGTGACTGTGATGGAAATGCTGAACCTCCATGTATGGCAAATATTGGAATTTTAGCTTCAACTGATCCAGTTGCTATTGATAAAGCTTGTTTAGATATCGTCTATGCAAGTAAAGATCCAGGCAAAGAAAAATTAATTAAGCGTATTGAATCAAAAATTGGGGCTTTAATCGTTGATGTTGCTGAAAGTGACGGAGCTGGATCAAAAGATTACGAAATCGTAAACGTTGACTAATTAAATTAAAAAAAAGGATGACCTTTAGGTCAGCCTTTTAATTTTAGAAAAATGGTACAAAAAAAGTCCTTTACGAAGGACTCAAATTTTCTAAATGGTATGTACCCAAATTACTGGATATATTTTTATAGACTCATTTTAACCAATTGAAAGTCGATATTCAATAGGTGATAACCAGCCTATTTTTTCTTTTATTCTTTCGTTGTTATAGTAATAAATATAAGCATCTAAAGCTTTTTTGAACTCAGAAAAATTTTTATAAATGTGTTCTTGTCCATAGAACATTTCATTTTTTAAAATACCAAAAAACGATTCCATGATTGCATTATCAAAGCAATTTCCTTTTCTAGACATCGATTGAGTTATTCCTAAATCTTTTAATTTTTTAACAAATCTCGGATTTTGATATTGCCATCCTTGATCAGAATGTATAACTAATTTTTTTATATCTCGTTTGGAAAAATCGATTGAATTAAACATTCTATCTATTTGTTCAAAGTTGGGAGAAAGGGAAAGATCATAGCCAACAACTTCGCAATTACACATATCGATAATCGGGCTAAAATAACACTTTCCCCATTTAAATTTGAATTGTGAAACATCGGTAGTCCATTTTTGATTCACATTAGTTGTTGAAAAATCACGAGATAATAAATTTGGTGCAACTGGACCTATAGTACCTTGATAAGAATGATATTTTTGAGCTGGCTTTTTGCCTGATAAACAAAACTTTTTCATCAAGCGATGTACCTTTTTATGATTGACATTAATACCTTTTTTCTTTAAACAAGCAGTAATCCTTCTTACACCATAATTTCTTTTATGTATTCTAAATAAAGATTTAATTTCTTCGATAATTTCGGCATTTTTAGCATCAATATCGGGTTTAGATATGAGAAAATAATAAGTTGATCTGCTCATTCCGGCGACTTTTAAAATAAGTGAAAATTTAAACTTTTTCTCAAGTCGCATTTTAGAGATAACTTTTGCTACTTCGCCCTGGTACCTTTTTTCTCTTTCTTCGATACCAAGGCATCTAATTTTTTTAGGAAGTCATTCTCCGCTTCTAAAATTTCGTTTCGTTTTCTTAACGCAAGAAGCTCCTCACGCTCAGATTTTGTTAATTGTTTTTTCATGGGTTGATTTTCAAGAACCATTGTTATTGGTTTTTTTCCTTTACTATATTGTAACCCAGCAATCCCATTATTTGTATAATCTAAGAACCGCCTTCTTACCGTTCCATGATTTTCCATCCCTAAATCTAAGGCGACACTTCTCATGGATTCGCCTTTCATAATTCTTTTACAAGCTTTAACTTTGTCTCGAAGAGTGTAATTTCGATATATGATTGTATTCTCAAGTATCGATTCGCCCTTAATCCTATAAGCCCTGCGCCAATTTTGAGCATGTCTTAGAATTGTCTTTTCACTAACTCCAGGATATTTTGGAAGAGGAAGAGACTCATCAAGACTTTTAATGCATTTTAGTTTAAAATCTTTCGAATATTTAGCCATTTAAAAACCCCTTTCACTAAACTAAATTTGTCCAGTAAAGGGGGTATAGTTCAAAATGGAGCGGACGACGGGAATCGAACCCGCGTAATCAGCTTGGAAGGCTGAGGCTCTACCATTAAACTACGTCCGCAAGTGCTTGATTATTATACCCCCATAAGAGAATAATAATCAAGCGTTTTTTAATTATTGATTTACAAATCTAAATAATGAATTGGCGTTTAAAAATCCAGAGACTGTATTTACTAATTTGCCATCATTGAAATAAAGAAGAGTTGGGACTGCTCTAATATTAAATTGAGCTGCTAAAGAGTTAAATTGATCAACATCAACTTTAACTATAGTTAAATCTTTATCAAGATTTTCTAAATCTTCAAGTTCTGGTGTAAGTTGTCTGCATGGTCCACACCAAGTAGCAAAGAAATCGACTAATACTCTTCCTTTTGCGATAAGTTCATTAAATTGTTCTGCATTTCCTAAATGTAATAACATATTTTCCTCCTTTTATAACATAGTAATCAGATTGAATATTCCAAATATAATTAATAGATGGAGTGGGTAATATAAGTAAAATCCATACTTGATATATTTATTTGAAAAACCAAGTTTTCCATTATATAGAAGTATGATTACTACTGATAGTATCGTATATGTAGATAGAATATACAAACTATTTGCTCCGAAACCTTCTATATATGTAAAAAGATAACATAGTAATGCTGTAAGAACAATTGATATGCTCACAGTTGCTTTTGACATAACTAAATAATATGGAGAAGCTTTATAAATCTCGATTTCTTCTAAATTATTACTATAATGTTTTTTAATTCTAAACTCGTTAATAAAGTAAATAATATAGTAAAAAACAAGAGCAAATAATGTATAACTTCCATAATCAGGCATAATACTTGAAAAAAGAACTTTGCTTGTTGTATCGGTAAAATATAAGACATTAAATTCAATAAGTGTTGCAAGTAATAAATATATTAAAGGAATTAAAGTCAATAATTTAAACCATTTTTTACATTTAACTAAAAAGAAATAACTTGAAGAAACTAAAAGTAAAGTTATAAAGATATTATATAATCCACTCATATAATTTGGGTTAGGAAGAATTGCCCAATAAATTACCATAATTGATATTGCAATTATTAAAGCAAATATGCCAAGTCGAAGAAAATATTTTGGAAATGATTTTGTATGGCGACATCCTTCAATAATTAAAAAGAAAAATAAAGGATAAGCAAGTCGACCAATAATTCTAAAAATATAAGAAATTGTAGAAATAGTAGGGGTGTTATCTAAAAAAATCGACATACATAATCCAATATGATCAATTGTCATGAATAAACAAGCTAAAACTTTTATCCAGAAATTAGAAAGAATTAATGTTTTATTCATATTAAATTCCTCTTATTAAACAAATAGTTATTAAAACTGATATTAAATTATTCGTGCAATGAGCAAAAATTGACACTCCTAATCCTTTTTTTTCATATGCATAACATAAAATTACACCAGCAAGAATATAAGTAGGAAGATTAATTAATTCAACGTAAATTGCATCAGTTCCAAAACTTGTAAAATCAAAATGAATTAAACCAAAGAAAATTGCGCTTATTACATAAGCAGCAACTCGGCTAAATTTTCTTATAAATGAGAAAAATCCAACTCTATAAGTGAATTCTTCACATATTGGTCCGACAATTCCAAAAATTAATACTGATAAAACTGGGAAAAGTGTAACAATTGAATTAACTGAATTTTCGTTTGCGTTACTTGATGATATTCCTGTAACTGTTTGAAGGAATGTATTTAATAATATAGATGCAATAATTAAAATAAATCCATATTTTAAACCCTGAGCCCAAGTATCAATTTTTTTATAATCTTTAAGGACGTCGATAGTGCTGACGTTTAAAATCATCACCATAATTCCAAAAAGAACAAGATAACATGCAAAATTAACAGCAGCACTATAGGCTGGAATGCTAGCAAAATAAGGATTAGTTATTGCAATATATGTAAATATGGTTGCAATTACGTTTAATCCGATAAATCCAAGTAAAAAAAGTGTAAGTTTTATAGGTTGATTTACATTAAGTTCTCTAGAAGGAAATTTAAATAATGAACTGTTAAAGAAATTTTTAACTGAACTTTCTTCTTTTTCTTCAGCTACTTGTTCTTCTTTACTAACTTCTAAATCTTTTTTTTCTTCTTCAAGTGGTGTTTCTATTGTTTCAGAGTAACTATGATTTTCATATCCACAATATGGACAATAAGGCATATCTCTTTCAATAAACAAACCACATTTTTCACATTTAATTTTTTCACTCATAAAGTATTTATATTATAATATAAAGAAGCGTTTATAGGTAATAAAATGTATACGATTTTAAAAGAGAACAAAACCGAAATTGAAGTAATGAAGTCGAAATTCATTTCCTATGTAATTCACGTCGAAAACCTTGCAGAATTCAACTTATTTTTAAAAAAACTTAAGAATGAGCACCAAAAAGCAAGACATATTTGTTATGCATATTTCTTCAAAAATGAGAAAAAATATTCAGATGATGGAGAACCTAGTGGAACTGCTGGAAGACCAATTTTAAATTTAATTGAACAAAATGATCTTACTGATGTAGCAATTTTTGTAGTTAGATATTTTGGTGGGACTCTTTTAGGAAGTGGAAGACTTTTAAGAACTTATGTTGAAAGTGCAAAAAGAGTGATTGATGAATCAAAAAAGGTAGAAATCAAAGAAATGCTTTTATATAAAGTATCGATTGATTATGAAGGATATAGCATTTTTAAAAATTATTTAAAAATAAAGCAATTTGATACTCTTTCAACATCATTTAATGATACAATTATTATCGAGTTTTATACTCCTTTAGAGTATAAAGAGGATCTGAACTCTTTATTTTATGGAAATATCAAGAGTATCGAGTTTAAAAAAGTTAATCGTTTGATGGAGGAAAATTAAAATGAGTGAATCTTGCAATCATAATTGCGAAAGTTGCGGAGTAAAAGAATGCTCTTCAAGAATTGAAAAAGCAAAACTTAACGAAGAAAGCAGCATTAAACATACAATTGCTATCGTTAGTGGTAAAGGTGGCGTTGGAAAATCATTTATAACTTCACTTTTAGCTACAAAATTAAATAAATTAGGTAAAAATGTTGGTATTTTAGATGGTGATATTACTGGTCCATCAATTCCACAATCTTTTAACATCCATGCTCCAGCTTATGGAAATGGTGTTAATTTAATTTATCCAGCAATTAGTCATGATGGAATTAAAATTATTTCTTCAAATATGTTAGTAAATAATGAAGATGATCCAATTATTTGGAGAGGTGGCCTTGCTTCAACTTTATTAACTCAATTTTATAAAGATGTTTTATGGGAAGATTTAGACTTTTTATTAATTGATATGCCTCCAGGAACAAGCGATATTAACTTAACTACATTTCAATCAATTCCTCTTAATGGAATTATTGTAATTTCTACTCCTCAAGATCTTGTTTCTTTAATTGTTTCAAAAGCAATTAATATGGCAAAAATGATGAACATTCCAATTTTAGGTGTGATTGAAAATATGTCTTATGTCACTTGTCCAAATTGTGATGAAAAAATTTATTTATATGGTGAATCTAAATTAGAAGATTTTGCTAAAAAGCAAGGAATTGATATTTTAGGAAGATTACCTCTTAAAGCTGGAACTTCAGTTGAAGTTGATAGTGGAAAATTTGAATCAATTAATTTTGATGAATTTGATGAAATACTTAATAAGATTTTAGATAAAGTGGAAGGTAAATAAGTATGATTAGACCAGAAGAATTTTTACAAAGAAGAAAGAAAATATTCGATTCAATCGAAGATAATAGCGTTTTAATCTTATATGCTGGTATTGGTAAAAAAAGAAGTGAAGATGAAAATCATCCATACATGGCAAATAGAAATTTTTACTATTTAACTAATATAAAACAAGAAGGATCAATCTATGTTTTAGTTAAATATGATAACCTTTATAAAGAATTCTTATTTGTTCAACCATATAACGAATTAAAAGAAAAGTGGACTGGGAAAAGATTAACAATCGATGAAGCTTCTGAGCTTAGTAAAATTGATAATGTTTTGACACTTGATTGTTTTGATTCAAGACTCGATTTAATTTTAAATAGAAAAGAAAAATTATATGGCGATATCGTAAATTTATATTTAGATTTAGATAAAGAACAAAAAATCGATGAAGACAAATATACTGAAGATGTAGCAAGCGGATTAAAAGCAAATTATCCATATTTAAATGTAAAAAATATTTATAGAAACATCATGCTTTTAAGAATGGTTAAATCAAAAGCAGAAATAGAAGAATTTAAAGAAGCAATTGCTAAAACTAACATTGGTTTAAAACAAATTATGAAAAATTTAAAACCAGATTTATATGAATACCAAATGTCTTCTTTATTTTTCTATACAATTCAAGACTATGATTATTCCGATTTATCATTCCCAACAATTGCTGCAAGTGGTGTAAATGCAACTTGTTTACATTATCCAACTCCAACAGCAAAAATTAATAATGGTGATTTAATGCTTTTTGATTTAGGTGCAAAAAACAATGAATATTGTGCTGATATTTCTAGAACCTACCCAGTAAATGGTAGATTTAATCCATTACAAGCAAAAATTTATCGAATTGTTTTAGGTTGCAACAAAATGGTTATTGAAACTGTTAAACCTGGAATCACTTTAAAAGAACTTAATGACAAAGTTATTGAATATTTAGCAAACGAATGTTTAAAAGCTGGATTAATAAATGATAAAGCTGATATTAGTAAGTATTATTTCCATGGCGTATCTCATCATATCGGGTTAGATACTCATGATTGCAGTGATCGTACACTTCCTCTTCAACCAGGAAATATTATTTCTGATGAACCAGGTTTATATTTTAAAGAATTAGGAATTGGTGTAAGAATTGAAGACGATATCTTAGTTACTGAAGATGGAGCCTTAAATTTGAGTGGTAATATTTTAAAAGAAATTGAAGATATTGAAAAAGCAATGCAATATCAAGTTTTTGAAAAATAATTTGGGTTTTGCAGGGTTTTTGGAAAAATATGGAAATTAAAAACATTTTCTTTGATTTTAATGGGACTTTATTAGATGATGTTGATCTATCTTTTAATATTGAAGATGAGCTTTTTAAGAGCCTTGGAGTTGAAGGTGTAACTAAAGAATTTTATTTAGATAACTTTTGTTTTCCAGTAAAAGATTATTATGCAAAAACTAACTTTCCAATGGAAAGATATAGCGAAGAAGTTGGATTCTTTTTTGATCAATACATGAAAAGAAAATCAACCGAAGCTTGGCTTTACCCTGATGTAAAATATACTTTAGAAGAACTCAAAAAAAGAGGTTTTAAATTATATATTTTATCGGCAACAGAGAAAAAATTACTTGAAGAACAATTAAAAGAGCTAGGAATTCATATGTTTTTTGATGGTTATGCTGCTAGTGATAACTTACATGCAGTAGGTAAAATCGAATACGGTAATGAATTCATAAATGAAAATAAAATTGATAGATCAAAAAGTATAATGATTGGTGATACAAGTCATGACTATGAAGTCGCGATGGCTTTAGGTCTACATTGTGTTTTATTCACAAAAGGTCATAATTCAAGAAAAGTTTTAATGAAACATAATGTTCCGTTAATCGATAATTTAAGCGAAATTCTAAAAATTGTAGAGTAAATTAAGTCTAACTACATTTTTTATAATAAAAAATGTATTATAATTAATACATGCGAGATAAAAAAGGCGAAAAAAGAAAACCATCCAAAATTAGATTTTTCATAGCAGCATTAGTTTTCTTACTAGGAACAATTTTTATTATTGCTTTACTTGTTTTACCATTTTTTATTAGTACAAATTTATATGTATTAGTTGGATTCGTTGTTTTTCTTTATTTATTAAACACTTGTTTAGCGGTGTTTATTTTCAATAGCAAGGTTCAAATTAATTTTAAACTTTCTTGGATAACGGTTATTGTACTTTTACCTTATGCTGGAGCAATTATTTATCTTCTTTATGCAAATAAAATTACAACTAAAAAGAAAAAAAAACTTAGACTTAATAAAATTAATCTTGAATTATGGGCAGGAAAAGTTGATTCAGAAGATGTATTAAAAGAAATTCGTGAACTTAATGCTGATTCATGGGCAATTGCTAGATATTTATATAAACAAAGTGAAGCTAGTGTTTTTAAAGATAGTGAAGCACATTATTATAAATTAGGACAATATGGATACCCTCATATTTTAGAGGAATTAGAAAAAGCAAAAAGATTCATTTTTATCGAATATTTCATTATCGAAGATGGATTTATGTTCGATAAAATCTACACAATTTTAAAAAACAAAGTAAAAGATGGTGTCGATGTTAGACTTATTTATGATGATTTTGGAAGTGTAGGAAAAGTTGATGCTCATTTCTTTAAAAGAGCAAGAGCGGATGGAATAAAATGTTTTGCCTTTAATAGAATTAGACCATTTGTTGATGTTAGACAAAATTCTCGTGATCATCGAAAAATTATTGTAATCGACGGTGTTAGAGGATTTACTGGTGGATGTAATTTAGCAGATGAATACATCAACAAAAAACTTAGATTTGGTATATGGAAAGATAATTTCGTCTTAATTAAGGGTCCAGCAGTAACAGGTTTAACAAATTTATTTGTTTCAAATTGGTCTTTGATAAGTAGAGATCCAATAAAAGATGTTGATGAAATTAAAAAATATTCCTATGAAAATAATAAAGATTGCTTAACAGAAGAAATTCAAACAGAGCCTAATTCTTACATTCAATCGTATGGAGAAGTACCTTTTGATGGTGAAGATGGTGCAAAAACTGCTTACTTACAAATGATTGCAAGAGCTAAAAAATATATTTATTTATCTACTCCATACTTAACTCCAGATAATGAATTATTAAACGCACTTATTACAGCTGCAAAATCGGGAATTGATGTAAGAATTATTACTCCTGGAATTCCTGATAAAAAAATGGTTTATTCACTTTCAAGAAGTTACTATTCATCTTTTTTAACTGAAGGTGTAAAAATTTATGAATATACACCTGGATTTAATCATGCAAAAATGATTTTAGTTGATGATGAAATTGCCATGACCGGAACTGTAAATTTTGATTATCGAAGCTTATATTTACACTTTGAAAATGGAATAATTTTCTATAGAGGTCATATGATTCAAGATATCAAAAAAGACTTTGAAGAAATGCTTAATGTATCAAAAATGCAAAGTGAAAATGAATATATTAATAAGCCTTTAATTAGAAGAATTTATTGGTGTATTTTAAGAATTCTTTCACCATTAATCTAGGTTTAGGGAGGTTTTTATGGAAAATAATCAAGAAATCAAAAAAGAAGAAACTAAGGTTGAAATTAATAAACAACCTCAAATTATTATTAAAAGCATCTCTAAATTTTATGGTGATGAGAAAAAGCATGAAGCAATTATCACAGCCTTAAAAGATGCAACTTTTTCAATCAATCAAGGTGAAATTGTAGTTATATTAGGACCAAGTGGTGCTGGTAAATCTACTTTATTAAATATCTTAGGTGGAATGGATCGAGCAAGTAGCGGTAACTATATTTTAAATGGAAGAGATATTACCAACATGAACGAAAAAGAACTTTCAATATTCAGAAGAAATGATGTTGGTTTTGTCTTTCAATTTTATAATTTAATTCCATCTTTAACTGCTTATGAAAATGTCTATATCGCATCTTCTTTAGTTGATAAACATTTTGATGTTGATGAAATTTTAAAACTTGTTGGATTAAGTGATAGAAAAAATAATTTTCCTTCTCAATTAAGTGGAGGTGAACAACAAAGAGTCGCAATTGCTAGAGCTTTAATCAAAAATCCAACTTTAATTTTATGCGATGAACCAACTGGAGCATTAGATAGTAAAACTGGTTCTCAAATTATGGATTTATTATATCGAGTTGCAAAAGAACAAAAGAAAACAATCATAATTGTCACGCATAACAAAGCTTTATCAGTTATTGCAGATAGAATTATAAGAGTTGGAGATGGTTCAATTTTATCTAATGAAGTAATTGAAAATCCTAAAAAAGCATCAGAAATTGAATGGTAGGTATGAGAACTTTTAAAGTATTATTTAAAAAAGGATTAAGAGATTTCGTAAGTAATTTAAAACAATTTATTACTATTATTTTTATTATCGCAATTTCATCTACACTTTATGTTGGTTTAGAAGCAAATACTGAAAGTTTAGAATCTAGAGTTAATCAAATTTATTCTGAAGAAAACGGCAATTTAGCAGACATTTGGGTCACAATTAATCCAGAAATGGATGATTTAAATAGTGATAAAATGGATGTGGAAAAAGAAAAAATTAAAGAACTTTCAGGTCCAAATTCAGAAGTAGAAACAAGACTTTTACTTCCTTCAGCTGTTTATGGAAATTCTGTAAACGGATTAATTTCTTATGAAAAACCAACTATTAATAAAGCTTATAATCTTCATATTAATACATCATTAGCTACTGATTCTATTCAAGAATTTTTCTATATCGATAAGGAAACCGCAAGAAAAGCAAGCAAGGAATTACATATAACAAGCTTTATTGGCGAAGAAGCAACTGTTAGTTTAGATAGTTCTTATTTAAGCGGGTTTGAAGATACAATTTTATCTTATGTTGATCCAATTTATGATTTTGCTTTAGATTTTGTTTCTTCAACAACCGAACTTGAAGATGATATAAAAGATAGATTAACTCAATATTTAGAAACCTATAGAGATGATATAACTGATTCAATTTCAGCACATATTTCTGATTATTTTGATGAAAATACTTCAATTGATTTAAAAGCAAAAATTACAGGACTTATGGATCATCCTGAAAACGCTCAATCAGGAGAGTTTAATACAACAAACTTTTTAATGGGATATAAAACATTATTAATTTCATTAAGTAAAACAATTTTAAATAACATAAATTACAACACTTTAAGTGAAATTATTTTAGAAAACGTTGAAAATGAAGCAACAAGATTACTTTTAGATGAATATTTAAAACAATATGAAGACGATATAAACGAAATGGTTCCAATAATTTCAAATTATATGGAATATTCAATAAGAGAAATCGAAGATGACAATGTCTCAACCTTGTTAAATCGAGTTTATAATCAATATATTATAAAAGTTGATGAAAACTATGATGTAAAAGAAGTGCAAGAGGCAATAACTGAATATTTTAACTCTAAAACCGAGGACGATGAGTTAGCAAATTCAACACTTATAGCAATTTTAGATAGAGACAGTTATCCATCTTGTTCAGTTTTGACAAACGATATTGCTCAATCTCGTCAAATGACACTCACCTTCCCAATTATTTTCCTTGTAGTTTCTTTACTTGTTGTTTTAACAACAATTACTCAAATGATTTTGAAAGAAAGAACTCAAATTGGAACTTTAAAAGCTTTAGGGTTAGCAAAAGTGAAAATTTTACTTTATTATCTATCTTTATTTAATTTTGTAGCATTTATTGGGGTTGCTTTAGGTTTAATTATTGGTCCGATTTTAATTCCTTTAGTTATGAATATTAAATATCAATTATTGTATTCAATTCCTGATTTTTCATATGTTTTCCCATATATTTCAGCAATAATTATATTGTTAGTAGTGCTAGTTTTGATATCTGCTTTGACAATTTTACTTATTTATAGTGAATTAAGAAGCACGCCAGCTAGCTCAATGAGACCTAAAGCTCCTAAAATTAATTATGAAAAGAAAAAAGAAAATAAAATTATTAAAAATACATCTTTAATGATGGCTTTTAGAAATATTAGAGTCCATTTTGCTAAATCATTAATGGTTGTCATTGGCGTTATGGGCTGTACTGGTTTATTAATATGTGGATTTGGTATTGAAGATACTCTTGACGAAGGCATTAATATCGATATTGTTAACATTTTAGGTGCTGATTTATCTACAAATTATAGCGGAAATGTATTAAAAGATACCATTCGAGGTGAAATCGAAGCAGTAGAAGGTATTGATAGCGTTTACGAATTTGCAGCTTTACAAGTTACTGCTGGTCATGAAGATAATAATTCAAGCGAAATGTTATATTATTTTGATCAAGATACAATTAATTTTAGATATGCTTCTTGGGAACCAACAGAATTAGATAATGAAGGAAATATTGTTTATAACTGTGGACTTTCTCAATCAATTGCTGATGATATTGATGCTAAAAAAGGCGATACAATCACAGTTATTTTCAATAATAATAATTATGAATTCCACGTTTCTGAAGTTTTCTTCACCTTTGCAGCGAGAGCAGTTTATGTTTATCGAGAAACAATTGATTTAGTTAATTATAGTAACTCAACTTGGATTAATGTTATTAAAAATGAGGATGGAAGTTGGGCTAGAAGTGAAAAAGATTTAAAAGATGAAATTAGAAAAATAAATGGTGTAGCTAGTGTTGTCTCTCAACAAGATAACATTAATAGAGTTAATTCATATATGTCTAGCATTCGATATATGACAACAACCGTAAAAGCATTTGCAATTGCTTTAGCAGTAGTAGTTTTAATTAATTTAGCTATCTTAAATTATCAAGAAAGATTAAGAGAAATCGCTACCTTAAAAGTTTTAGGATTTTCTAGAAGAGAAATTGCTTCATCCTTAGTTTATGAATCATCTATTTTAACTGTTATTGGATCTATATTTGGAATGTTTATAGGTCTACCTTTAGAGTATATGGTACTAGGTGCAAACGAGACAAAACTTGTCGCTTGGACCTATGCAATTTATCGGGATACTTATGTAATTGCTTTAGTAATTTCAGCTATTGTTGGTATCATTGTTAATGTTTTAATATCAAGTAGAATTAACAAAGTTAAGATGGCAGAGAGCTTAAAATCTGTTGAATAATTTAATTGATTATAAAAAAAGGTTTTTTGCAGTAATTTAAAGAAAAAACCTTGCAAATCCCCTGTAAACCCCAAAATTTTTCCTTATAAATTTATTTGTATCATTTGTTTTTTTATCTTGTATAGGAGCACTTGCCTTTAATGCAAGTTTTATTCTTTCGTTATTGTAAAAAGTTATATACTTTTCTATTTCTTGTTTGAGTTCGTCGTATGTTTTGCATTGGTAATCTTTAACACAAAAAATTTCGTTTTTCATTAAACCAAAAAAACCTTCAATTAAATCATTAGAATTTCAATTTCCTTTTCTTAAAATGCTTTGAGTCGCCCCAATTTTATCATCTTCATCATTAAAGATATGATTTATGATTTTGATACTGCCACCCTTGATCCGAATGAATTATAAGTTTATCAGCATTACTTAATTGCTGATTTTCTAGAGCATTTTTTAAAGATTCCATAATCAAATCCATTGAAGGGGCTTTCGAAATAGAGAAGCCTACAATTTCCTGATTAAATCCATCAATAAATGGCGAGAAGTAGAGCTTTCCTTCTTCTGTTTTGAACTCCGTAACATCAGTCATCCATTTTTCGTTTGGACTAGAAGCTTTAAAATTACGCTTCAATAAATTGTCAATTTTTTCCCTACATCTCCTTGATAAGAGGAGTATTTTTTCCTCTTTTTTCGTATAGGATGTAGATTTAAAAGGTTCATAATTTTCAAAACCTTTTTATGGTTTACGACAATATCTTTTTTCTTTAAAATAGCCGTTATTCTACGATAACCATATGTTTTTTTGAATTTTTAAAGCAATTTTCAATTTCTTGTACAATAGAAGTGTTCTTATCAAGATACGGAGATTGTTTCAAATGATAGTAATAAAGCGCTTTTGAAATGCCACTAATTTCAAGCAAAAGAGCCAAAGGATAATCTGCTATAAGAGAGTAGACAACAGCTACTTTTTGTCTTGTCTTTGGCTCTCCTCATCTCTTAAAGCATTCAATTTTTTAAATAATCAATCTCAGCTCTCAGCTTTAAATTTTCCATTTTAAGTTGGTCTATTGTGGTTTGTTCACTATCACTTAAAATAGGACTGTCTGAAGCCGAATTTTTTTCATAGTAACTATTTTATTGGAATTTTCTAAATAATTCGACTTCCATTTTTTAAGAACACCAACGCCACTTAATTTAAGTTCAATTGCTAAAACTCTTGGACTTTCGCCATCTAGCAATCTTTGTATTGCTTCAATTTTTTCTTCAGTGGAATATTCTGTATATCTTTTTTGAAATGTTTCCTCACCCCCACTTAAGATAAAAGTTATAAAGATAATCTAAATTGTATCTAGAAACATTATATTTTCGAGCCAAAACACATAGTGGCAGCTTGTCGTTAACATGCTGATGGATAATGTGTCTTTTCGTTTCTCAATTAAGTTTCATAAACCCTCCATTTTAGGTATAAATTTTGGGGTTCATGGGGATCCTAATTATTTTTTTAGAAAAATCTATTCAGAAACCTTGTTTCTTGCTTCCCATTTCTTTCTTTCTGATAAAGATAAAATCTTCTTTCTCATTCTAAATGAAGTAGGAGTAATTTCGACAAGTTCATCGGAATTAATATAATCTAAACAAGCTTCTAAAGTCATTTTTCTAGGAACTTTTAAGACGACTGTTTGATCTTTGGTAGCTGATCTTTGGTTGGTTAAATTTTTGGTTTGACAAACATTAACAGCTAAATCACTATCATATTTATTTTCTCCAACTATCATTCCTTCATAAACTTGAACTGATGGTCCAATAAACATGACACCTCTTTCTTCTACGTGTTTAAGAGCATAAGGAGTTGATTGACCACCTTCTGTAGCAACTAAAACACCAATTGATCTTTCACCAATTTTTCCTTCATTAACTTTTCTATATTCTTTAAAGGTATGAGCGATAATTCCATAACCTTTTGTTAAAGTTAAGAAATTAGAGACAAATCCAATTAAACCTCTTGAAGGAATCATGTAATTAATTTTAGTAGTAGTATCATTACTATCCATATTAATTAATTCAGCATCTCTTGAACCTAAAGATGTCATAACATCACCAACAAAATCATTTGGAATTTCAATTAATAAATCTTCATATGGTTCACATTTAACGCCATCAATTTCTTTAATAATAACTTTTGGACGAGAAACTTCTAATTCGAAGCCTTCTCTTCTCATATTTTCAATTAAAATACCTAAATGAAGTTCGCCTCTTCCTGAAACTATCCAACTTTCAGTATTTGTAATTCTACTAACTTTTAAAGAAACATCTCTTTGAGATTCTTTATATAATCTATCATCGATTTGTCTAGCAGTTAAAAATTTACCATCAATTCCTGCAAAAGGAGAAGTGTTAACACCAAAAGTCATTTGAAGAGTTGGTTCATCAATGTGAAGTGATGGAAGTGCTTCGACATTATTTTTATCACAAATGGTTTCACCAACGTTTAAATCAGGTAAACCTGCGATTGCGCAAATATCTCCAGCACTACATTCTTCAATTTCAACACGTTTTAAGCCGTAAAAACCGTATAATTTTAAAACTTTGAATTGCTTTATGGTTCCATCAAGTCTGGCACAGCTTACCATATCATTAACATGGACTGTCCCTCTTTGGATTCTACCAATACCCATTCTTCCAACATAATCACTATAATCTAAAAGTGCATCTTGGAATTGAAAAGGTCCTTCTTCTTGAACTTGTGGGTCTGGAATTTCGTTTACGATTAATTCATAAATTGGATTCATACCGAGTTCTTGAGAACTTGGAGAAGGATCTAATGAAGAAGTTCCATTTAAAGCAGAAGTGTAAGCAACTTTAAAGTCTAATAAATCATCGCTAGCACCAAGTTCCATAAATAAATTTAAAACTTCATCAACAGCTCTACTTGGATTAGCATTTGGACGATCAATTTTATTAATAACTACGATTGGTTTAATTCCAGCTTCGATTGCTTTCTTTAAAACGAATCTAGTTTGAGGCATTGTACCTTCAAAAGCATCAACTAAAAGAAGACATCCATCAACCATGTGCATGATTCTTTCAACTTCACCGCCAAAATCAGCATGCCCAGGAGTATCTAAAATATTGATTTTATAATCCTTATATCTAATAGAAGTAGGCTTAGCTAAAATTGTGATACCTCTTTCTTTTTCAAGAGGGTTTGAATCCATTGATAAACTATCAATTTTTTCATTTTCTCTAAATGTACCTGAATATTTTAGCAATTGATTGACGAGGGTAGTTTTACCATGGTCAACGTGAGCGATAATTGCAATGTTTTTAATCTTCATAGATGCTTTTCCTTTTAAAACGTTAAAAATATATCACAAACAATTTTAAAAGTTAATAATATCAATTAATTTTATGAAAATGCTATTCTTTAAAAAATCAAATTATATCGATAAAATCGAGATTTTTCATTTATGAAAATTTCAAGAAAGCGTTTTCACAAAAACTTTGAAAAATACTGTATTGATTTTAAAATCGACTTTTTTTACAATAATAACAATGTATAAATATTTTATATTTATACATCGGTGGTGGAGGCGATTTAGTAGCAATTTTTGCTATTAACATCGCATTTTTTTAAGTATAGAAGGAGGTTTAATATGCAAAAACAAGAAAAATTAGAATCATATGAAACAGCTAATTTTAAGTATAAAGACATAGTAAAAAGACTTCTATCCTGCGTTAGAGAGTATAAAAAAGCATCGATTTTATCTGTTATTTTTATTGCTCTTGAGACATTGATGGAATGTGCAATTCCTTTTGTTATGTCAATGCTTATTGATCAACTTGAAGAAGTTGTTAGACTTAACGCAGAAGAAGGAGTAGTTGTTTCTAATAGCGTTATCTTAAATAGTGTTTTAATTTTTAGTGGAATTTTACTAGGTTTAGCCTTAGTTAGCTTTACTTGTGGAGTTTTAGCTGGAAGATTTTCAGCAATCGCAAGTAGTGGTTATGCTAAGAATTTAAGAAAAGATTTATTCTATAAAATTACTACTTTTTCCTTTAATAATATTGATAAATTTTCAACTTCAAGCTTAGTTACCAGACAAACAATGGATATTTGGTATGTTCAAATGGCCTTTATGATGTTAATTAGAGTTGCTTTAAGAGCTCCATTAATGCTTGTTTTCTCAATTGTTATGGCAGTAATTATGGCTCCAGATATGTCTTGGATTTATGCAATTACTGTTCCTGTTTTGGCAGCTGCTTTAATTACAATTTTAATAAAAGTCACACCTTTATTCTTAAAAGTCTTTAAAAAATACGATCGTTTAAATGAATCAATAAATGAAAACGTTCGTGGAATTAGAGTTGTTAAAACTTATGTTAGAGAAGAATACGAAAAAGAAAAATTTGGTAAAGCAAGTGATGAAGTTAGAGTTGGGTTTACTAAAGCTGAAAGACTTATCGCTTTAACTAATCCAGTCATGTATGTTGCAATGTATTTATCAATGGCTTTAATTATTTTCATTGGTTCTTATGTAATTTTAATTAATAGAGGATCAGAAAATTCACCATTATCTATTGGACAAATGTCTAGTTTAATTACTTATGGTGCTCAAATTTTATCTTCTTTAATGATGCTTTCAATGATTTTCTTTATGATCTCAATGTCAATTGCATCAATGAAAAGAATTTATGAAGTTTTAATCGAAGAACCAACAATTGGTAAAAATCAAGATAACCCAAATCTTTGTAAAGAAGTTGCAACTGGTGATATTGAATTTAAAGATGTTAACTTTAAATATAAAGAAACTGCTAAAAAGTATGCTTTAAGCGATATTAATGTCAAAATCAAAAGCGGACAAATGGTTGGAATTATTGGAGGAACCGGTTCTTCTAAATCAACTTTAGTCAATTTAATTTCTAGATTTTACGATACAACAACTGGAGAGGTTTTAGTTGGTGGCGTAAATGTTAAAGATTATGATGTTAAAGCTTTAAGAGATAATGTTGGTATGGTTCTTCAAAAGAATGTTTTATTCTCAGGAACCATCAACGAAAATCTTAGATGGGGTAATAAAGAAGCTACTCAAGAAGAAATTATTAACGCTTGTAAAATTGCTCAAGCCGATAGTTTTGTTCAGTCTTTCCCAGATAAATATGAAAGTCAAATCCTTCAAGGAGGAACTAACGTTAGTGGAGGACAAAAACAAAGATTATGTATTGCTAGAGCAATCATCAAAAATCCAAAAATCTTAATTTTAGATGATTCAACAAGTGCAGTTGATACAAAAACTGATGCTTTAATTAGAAGAGGTTTAAGAGAAACTTTACCTAACACAACTAAAATTATCATCGCTCAAAGAGTTAGCTCAGTCACGGATGCTGACTTTATTATCGTTATGGATAATGGAACTATTAATGGTATCGGAACCCATGATGAATTACTGAAAAACAATGCTATTTACAAAGAAATTTATGAAATTCAAAATCAAGTAGGAGGTATGAAATAATATGGAAAATATTCAAAAAACCAAGAAAAAACCATCTGCTTTCTTTAGAATTTTAAAAGGTTATTTCTTTAATCATAAACTTGCTACAGCCTTATCAGTTTTATGTGTTTTACTTGTTGCTGTATCTTCATTTGCAGCTCCATTAATTTTACAAAACGTTACAAGATTATTAACTGAAACCTTAGAAAATCCAGCTCAATTTACTTTTGAAGCCAGCTGGGGACAAGTTTTAATTCTTGGATCAATATTAATTTGTTGTTACATTATCTCAATTATTGCAGCATTTACATTCTCTCAAATTAACGCAGTAGTTGGTCAAAAATACATGGATGAACTCCGTCAAGAAATCTTTAAACACATGGAAGATCTTCCTGTTAAATTCTTTGACACTCATGATAAGGGAGATATCATGTCAGTTTATACAAATGACGTTGACACAATTAGACAACTTGTCATTAACTCAATTCCTGAAGTTTTAATGTGTTCATGTACATTTGTTGCTGTTTTAATTATCATGTCAATTTCTTCAATTTGGCTTTTATTTATTGTTGTAATTGGTGCAGTAATTATGATGTTTTCTGCTAAACATGTTGGTGGAAAATCTTCTAAAAATTTCATCGCTCAACAAAAAATTATCGGTCAAGAAGAAGGCTTAGTTGAAGAAATGATGAATGGTTTAAAAGTTATTAAATCATTTAATCATGAAGAAGAAAGCAAAGCTAAATTCGATAAAATTAACCAAGAATTTAATGAAGTTTCAACTAAAGCCAACATTTATGCCAACATTTTGATGCCAATTATGGGAAATATTGGAAACCTTTTATATATTATTGTTGCATTAGTTGGTACCCTTTTATGTATTTATCAAGTTCCAAATTTATCATTTATTCCTGGAACAGATGGTAGTTTACTTACAACTTTATCAGTTCCTACTTGGATAGGAATCATCATCTCATTCTTACCAATGGTTAGACAATTTACAAACTCAGTTGCTCAAATGTCCAACCAAATCAATACAATTGCTTTATCAATTGGTGGTAGTGAAAGAATTTATGAAATTTTAGATGAACCTCAAGAAGTTGATGATGGATATGTTAAACTTTGTCGTGCTAAATATGATGAAAACGGAAATATCGTTGAAGTAAGTAATAAAAAAGAAGCTACAATTTGGGCTTGGAAACATCCTCATCAAGCAGATGGTACAGTTACTTATACACTTTTAGAAGGTGATATAAGAATGTATGATGTCGATTTTGGATATGTTCCAGAAAAAATTGTTCTTCATAACATCACTTTATATGCTAAACCAGGTCAAAAAGTCGCCTTCGTTGGCGCAACTGGTGCAGGTAAAACAACTATTACAAATTTATTAAATAGATTCTATGATATCGCTGATGGAAAAATTAGATATGATGGAATTAATATTAATAAAATCTCTAAAAAAGATTTAAGAGAATCATTAGGTATGGTTCTTCAAGATACAAACCTTTTTAGTGGAACTATTATGGATAATATCCGTTATGGTAAATTAGATGCTACTGATGAAGAATGTATTGCAGCTGCTAAACTTGCAAATGCTGATAGTTTCATTACAAGACTTCCAGAAGGTTATAACACAGTTTTAAGAAACGATGGTTCTAACCTCTCTCAAGGCCAAAGACAACTTCTTTCAATTGCTAGAGCAGCAGTACATAATGCACCTGTTATGATTTTAGATGAAGCTACTTCATCAATTGATACAAGAACTGAAAAAATCGTTACAGAAGGTATGGATAACTTAATGAAAGGTAGAACAGTATTTGTAATTGCTCATAGACTTTCTACCATTCAAAACTCCGATGTAATCATGGTTTTAGATCATGGTAACATTATCGAAAGAGGAAGCCACGACGAATTAATTGCTCAAAAAGGAGTTTACTATCAACTTTATACCGGAGCTTTTGAATTAGAATAAGATTAAACGCAAGTGCATTCACTTGCGTTTTATTTTTATAAAACGTGGAGGGAATATTAGTCAAAAAAATTATCTCAAATTTGTGAAATATGAAAACGAATGAAAATTTTTATGAAAATAAGGTTTTAAAAGTTTATCAGCATTAAATTAACATTAAGAATTTGTTGAAAAGTTAAGAATATTGAGTAAAATATTAGCGTATGGATTTATCGAAAAAGAATATTTTAATTGTAGAAGACGATAAGAGTCTTCAAAATCAAATGAAAACTGTCTTAAAAGAGCAAGGTTTCAAAGTTTTTTGTGTGGGCTATGCTCAAGATGCAATCGATTTTTGTATCAAGTCAGTAGTAGATTTAATTATCTTAGATTTAGGTTTACCTGATAAAAATGGAATGGTAGTTATTGAACAAGTTAGAAGCTTTAATGATGATATTCCTATCATTGTTTGTTCTTCAAGAAGCAACATTGAGAACAAAGTTATGGCTTTTGAAACAGGTGCTAACGATTATATGGTTAAACCTATTAATATGTATGAACTTTTAGTTAGAATTAAAAATCAATTTAGATATCTAGCTAAAGAAGAAAGAAACTTATTCAAAAACGGTAACCTTACAATCGATTTTGATGCTAAAACAATCTTCGTTAACGGTATTGAAGTTAGATTTACAAACTTTGAATATAAAATTATTTGTTTATTAGCTCAAAATTTAGAAAAAACATTAACTCACGACTATATTATCTCTCATGTTTGGGGTCCAAATGGACAAGATCAAAACGGTTTAAGAGTCTTCATGGCGGGTATTAGAAAGAAGATTTCTAAAGACGATCGCTCCTCAAGAATCATTCGTACTGACATCGGTGTAGGATATCGTATGCAATCAGTAAAATAATTTAAATTTTATTAAACTTTTACTTGATTTTATATAAGTTTTATAGTAGATTATTTAGGCGTCTGTTGAAAGACTATGGGCCTTTAGCTCAGCTGGTTAGAGCGCACCCCTGATAAGGGTGAGGTCGATGGTTCGAGTCCATTAAGGCCCACCAAATTCAATCAATAGATGTTTAACATATATCTGCTAAATACCTTAATCTAAAACTTATTAGATACGGGTGCTTAGCTCAGTGGGAGAGCGCTTCTTTCACACAGAAGAGGTCATAAGTCCGATCCTTATAGCGCCCACCAACAGTGCCTTCTTAGCTCAATTGGTAGAGCAACTGATTTGTAATCAGTAGGTCGTTGGTTCGACTCCGACAGAAGGCACCAACTAAAAAACTATTGCCGATATCGTTAAAGATATCGGTTTTTTTATGTTAAAATTAGAGTAAGCGTTTGAACCAAAGTTTATTTAAATCTAATAAAAAAACAGGAAAACTTTTATATGTTCATTTTCCCGTTAAATTTTAAAAATATTTGAGATTTGCAGCGATTTTAGTTTAAAAATTAGAAAATTGATGATGTAGAAGAGTAGAAATATGAACTATCAGATCTTTGATTTGCAGGGTCTGTTGTCCAACCTAAATTTGAGGTAGCTTCATGAGATAAGAAGTTAGAAATAAATGTATCATATTGATCGATTTGAGGTTGAATATCCGAAGAACCAGAAATGTAATTATTATAAGCATCTAAATCAAGAGAGACACTAGCAATTACAATATCAAAATCTGTGTAAACATGAACTCTATGAAGATCGTAGGTAGAAGCGTTATAGTAAATATCACAATAAACATACATAATTCCATATACATCAAGTTGTAAATACCAATACGGATTATTTTGATCTGATGTGTTATGACCAAAATGGTCAATCATATCTAAAACTGTATCAATTGAAGATGATGAATTAGAAGAATCCGAACTTATTAAGCTGCTAATTTGTTCATAAACATCACTTTGCATTAAAGCATATTCGAAGATATAAAACATTACATTTGATCCCATTGAAGCAGCATCTGCTTTATGGTATTCATAAGTGATACTTCCATTTGTTGACCAACTACCCCAACTATGGAAAGCAGTGGATCTTTTTCTAATTTGAGGGTCATAAGTTCTTTTAATATAAGCATCCATTTTATAAACATAAAATTCAGTAATAATATGGTCTCTGGTATTTTGAGTAGACCAAAAATTTGTGCTGTCATTTGAGTAAGCATCTAAATTAATGTAGCATTTGACATCAAAAAGTCCTGAATCATTAACTGAATCTTCTAAAGCGATGTAAACATTAACTGTTGCAGAGCAATTTGCACTTATAAACCAAGAAACAATTCCGGTTGTTTCCATGTTTAATGTACCACTAATATGATAGGCATCTCTTTTAGTTGTTTGGATACCCATTTTTACTAAAATTGGTAAATCAACTAAATCAATAATTCCAACATCGCTAGCAAAAGAAACGCCAGTAGAGAAATTTGCTTCATTTGTTAAATCAACTAAGCAAACATTAAAATCATATCTTGTTCCTGACATTACTAAATCTTCAATAGTAACTTCTAAATAAGGAGTTAAATTATTAATTGTTTTTGAAGAATCAAAATTTAATTTTAAAGTCATGAAGTTGCTAGAAGTGTAAGTTGAACCCATCAAAGCACTTAAAACTTTATTTATATCTAAATTAATCATAATTTCAAAAGGATTAACTACTTCAAAATAAATTGAACTATCTAAATCGTATAAAGCATTAAAAATATTATTCATATTAACGCTAATTGAATTAGATGAAGAAGTTGATCCTGTAAGAATGTTTAAAACAGGTAATATTTTTTCAATATAAATATATAAAAGATTATCTTCTGTTATATTTGATACCTCTTTTAAAGATTCTTCGATTGAAGTCATTGTTGATTGAGCTCTAATTAAATCGTTATATTCAATATTTAAAGCACCAGTATCATCAATTTGAAATTCGTATTTTCTAGTTTCATTTGTTGAAGTTGTAGTAGAAGTGATTACTCCATCAGTTGCTGAATCAAATCCATTAAGTGATAAGTTTAAAAGACCCTCAAGAGTCCCTTTGGACTCTTGAGAGTTAGCATTATATGAAGCACCTTGAATGGCGATTCCTTGATTCATTCCATTAATTAAATTAACGATTGAATCAACAGTTCCATCCATATTTTTAAAGTAGTTATCGATATCTTCTTGAGCAAATAAGAAGGAATTATCATAAGCTTTAAAGTTAAGATTTATTGTGTAAACTTGATTATCTGTTGTAACGCTAGCGGTAATATTGGAGAGTTCTTGAGAATTCTTACCAAGTATTAAGGTGATGACACCAAAGTCTTGATCGAAGGCTTTAGAATCTACGTTAACAACAAGTGCGTCATTATTACCTGAATTAGAAACGTCAATATATTGTGTAATATTTGGAATTGTATCTGCTTTTAATATGTTCCAAATATCACCGTTTGTAAAATCGAGTAATGAAGTTAATAAATCGTTAGTTTCTTCGTATGGGTCACTACTTTCTCTAGTAGTAGAAGTATTGCTATCGATTAAACCAGTTGCAAAATCAAAGATATTTCCAAGTGATTGATTGGTCATATAGAATCTTGTTCTAGCATGATTTTCAGTCAATCCATAATAGTCTAAGTATAATCCATTATCTTGGAAGTTGGCTTTGATGTTATGAGTGATACTATTAATTGTAGTATTCATTGATAAGGAGTAATCTCCTAAATCTTTTTCCTTTAACATTAAAGCTGGATCATTGAAATCAGCACTTGTAAGGTTCATTACATTAGCAAAATCTGCATAAATTGAACCTGTGAATCCATATGAAGTTGCTCCGACATTATTTAATTGAATATCGTAATCAAGAGCAATTTGTTTATTCTTAATTACATCAGCAATTGTTTTAAATAATGGAGTAGCCATTTTCATTGTGGCATATTCACTTGTTTCAATTGTGGTAGGAGTATAATCACATAAATCTAATTTAAGTGAAACTTTATCGACATAAGTATATCCATCAGTTTTAGTTGTTTCTAAAAATGGAAGATTAGCAATTTCTAAACCATTAAGTTTTCCATTACTTAAATCAATAAAGATATTGAAATCGTATTTTGGAAGAGTAAATAATGAAGCATCAACTGTTAAATTCATAACTTCGTCTTCAATTGTTAATGATTTTATATATTCTTTATATAATCCCCAATTTCCATCGATGATTTCATAAAGTGGAGCTTGTGATAAAACTTCATTTACTCCTGAAGTTGAACTTTCTAAATCCGAATTATCAGTTTCACTTGCTAAAAGCGCAAAAATATCAGTGAAAGTGGTGTTTTCAATTTTACCCTTTATATCATCATTGAAGTTAATATATGTAACTTCATCTTTATATTGAAGATGGACTGAGCTTGATAAAGATTCAGATGGAGTGATTGCTACATCATAAATTGCACCTTTTGTAAATGAAGATTCACTTGAAATATCACCTTTCATTGAACCAGCGAATTCATGATTTGCACTTAAAACATCACCTTTATATTCACTTAAAGATAATGAGAAGTTTGTAGCAAATTTTTGTTCGTCAATTAATGATCCGATTGTAGTTAACATGTTGGTTGTACAATCTAAATCATTATTATAAATAGTTTCATCAATTTCGCTGGTGAAGCCTTCTTCTAAAGACATATCGCAATCAGAAGTTAAGCTAATTTCAACACCTGAAATATTGATGGTATTTAATCCAATATATTTTAATAACCCGTTTTCATCACATTTAAGTGTGACAACAATATCTTGACCAAGACTTGCTCCAACTGATTCTAAAAGTGAATTTGGAACAGTTAAAGTAAATGAATAAAGTCCATTTACAGGTGTTTGATTTAAATCAGATTCTGGTGAAAAACTACCTAAAACATTGATGATCATTGGTAACATTGTGATGATATCGATGTTTTTAACCTCATTTAAAATCTCTTCAATTTGATCAAAATCCGCGTAAACTACGGGTAAAAATTCAAAAACGTCATTAATTACTTTACCTGAGACAGAATAGTTTGTGTTGTTCCAGGTAATGTAGAGTTTTCCTGTACCTCTTGAATAAATATCTAACGATTCATTAAGTTTTACAGGATACTTTGCATCTACTGAGTTGTCTAAAAATCTTACATTTACATTACCATCAAATTTAGCAGGCATATCATCTTCGACAGTGTTTGTTTGATAAGAATCCATGAATGCTAAATAATCTAAAGCACCATTAAATGTTAAAAGAAGCTCACTATTTTCATTTCCTAAATGATTGACATCTAAAACCATGTTTTTAAGTGCTAAATTAGATTTTGAAAGGTTAGCAAATAAGTTATCTTTAATATCTTGAACTTTTTGTTGTTCAGGAGTTAACTTATTTTCCTCTTCATCTAATCCAGGAGTTAGAATGTCATCATCAACAGGAGCATTTCCTAACATAAAAGGAACAGTAATTGCAAATGAAAAAACTGTAAATAAACCAACTAAAGCAGAAGCAAGCTGTGTTCTTTTAAGTTTCATAGTTCCTTTCTCCTTGTATTACCGTGTTAAAGTATATACTTTAACAATCAACAAGTAAACCCCATTTGTTCAATATCTTACAATTGATACCCTATTTGTTTATTTTATTAAGTTTCTATTAAGATGAAAAATCTTTAAAGAAAACTAAAAAATAGATATAATATTTAGCACGCAGGAGTGGTGAAATTGGTATACACGCAAGACTTAGAATCTTGTGCTTCTGGCGTGAGGGTTCGAGCCCCTTCTCCTGCACCAAGATAAAAATTTTAGTACCGCAAATAGCGGTACTTTTTATTTCGATTTTATCTTTTAGAAAAATATGAAATTTGATCGATAACATCGAAAAAATTGAAAATAAAAAAATATCGATAAAATCGAATATTTTTAAATTTAAAACACGAAAAGTTAGTTATAACTAACGATTATTTTTTGTGTTAAAATAAATTACTTAATGTTTTTGAGGTATTTTTTATGCGATTAAGAAAAGAAGCAGTAGACATGATTAAGTCTATTTGTAACAGGTATAAGGATGAACCAAGTCCATTAATGCTTGTTTTAAGTGATGTACAAAAAGAATATGGGTATATTCCATTAGAAGTTCAAGAAATAATTAGTGATCAACTTAATATACCTGTAAGTGATATCTACGGAGTTGTCACGTTCTATTCATTTTTCTCTTTAACTCCAAAAGGAAGATATGTTATCGGAGTTTGTATTGGAACAGCTTGTTATGTTAAAGGTGGCCAAAATGTTTTAGATAAATTTGGCGAACTTTTAAAAATTAAACAAGGTCAAACTACTGAAGATGGCTTATTTACTTTAGATGGTTTACGTTGTATTGGAGCTTGTGGTATTGCTCCTGCTATTACAATTAATGGTAAAGTTTATCCAAAAGTTAAACTTGCTGATGTTGCAGGCATCATTAATGAATATAGAAATAAAGAAATGGAGTAATTTATGGCTAAAGAAGTAGTAAAAAAGATTAAAACTGTTGAAGAAGCTAAGAAAAAAATTAGCCATTGTGAAGATTGCTTAAAGGCTAAGTTTGATGGAAAAGATGGCAAAAGACACATCGTTGTTTGCGGTGGAACTGGCTGTTTAAGTAGTGATTCTCAACAAATTATTGATAATTTTAATAAGATTATTAAAGAAAGACATCTTGAAGACAAAGTTACTTGTAATGTCGTTGGATGTTTTGGATTTTGTTCACAAGGTCCATTTGTCAAAATCTTCCCAGAAGATACTTTATATCACGCAGTTAAACCAAGTGATTGTGAAAGAATCATTGAAGAAGATATTTTAAATGGAAAAATCATTGAAGAATTACTTTATGAAGATCCAAATACACATAAAAAAGTTGTTAGACAAGATGATATTAATTTCTATAAAAAGCAATTAAGAATTGCTCTTCATGGTTGTGGAACAATCAACCCAGAAGTTTTAGATGAAGCTTTAGGTTATGATGCATTTAAAGCCTTAATTAAAGTTTTCACAATGGACCCTCAAGAAGTTATCAAAGAAATTTTAGATAGTGGTCTTAGAGGAAGAGGAGGCGGAGGCTTCCCAACTGGAAGAAAATGGCAATTCGCTCACGATCAAGTAAATGATACAAAATATGTTGTATGTAATGGTGATGAAGGCGATCCAGGTGCTTTCATGGACCGTTCAATTTTAGAAGGTAATCCAGTTAGCGTTATCGAAGGTATGATGATTGCTGGATATGCAATTGGAGCAAAAGATGGTTATTTCTATGTTAGAGCTGAATATCCAGTTGCTGTTAGAAGACTTCAAATTGCTATTAAAGAATTAGAAGAAATTGGATTACTTGGTGACAATATTTTAGGAAGTGGCTTCTCATTTAAAGTTCATGTTAGACTTGGTGCTGGTGCATTTGTTTGTGGTGAAGAAACTGCTTTACTTAACTCAATTGAAGGTAAAAGAGGTATGCCAAGACCTCGTCCACCTTTTCCGGCTGTCAAAGGTTTATGGGGTAAGCCAACTATCATAAATAACGTCGAAACCCTTGCTAATGTCCCATATATTATTAGAATTGGAGCAAAAGAGTTTGCAAAAATTGGTACTGAAAAGAGTAAAGGAACTAAGGTTTTTGCTCTTGGAGGTAAAGTTAAAAACGTTGGACTTGTCGAAGTTCCAATGGGTACAACTTTAAGAGAATTAGTCTTTGATATCGGTGGAGGAATTCCTAACGATAAGAGATTCCAAGCTATTCAAACCGGTGGTCCAAGTGGAGGTTGTTTAACTCTTAATGAACTTGATACTCCTATCGATTTTGATAACTTAATTGAAAGAGGTTCAATGATGGGAAGTGGCGGTGCCATCGTTATGGATGAAGATAACTGTATGGTTGACGTTGCTAAGTTCTATCTTGAATTTATTTGTGATGAAAGTTGTGGTAAATGTTCACAATGTAGAATTGGAACCAAACGTTTACTTGAAATTTTAACCAAAGTAACTGATGGAAAAGCAACTTTAGAAGATTTAGAGAAACTTAAAACATTATCTGAATCAATTAGTGTTGGTTCGCTTTGTGGATTAGGTCAAACTGCTCCAAACCCAGTTTTATCTACATTAACTAAATTTAAAGATGTCTATCTTAGACACGTCGAAGATAAAAAATGTGATGCCGGTGTCTGTAAGAACTTAATTTCATTTGTTATCGATCCAAATAAATGTAAAAAATGTAGTTTATGTGCAAGAAATTGTCCAGTTAATGCAATTACTGGCGTTGTTGGTAAAGAACCATACGTTATTGATAACTCAAAATGTATCAAATGTGGAACATGTATTTCAGCATGTAAATTTGGAGCAATATCTAAGAGGTAATTATTATGGCTAAAATACAAATATTTATTGATAATAAAGCTTATGTTGTTGAAGAAGGCTTAACAATATTAGAAGCTGCAAAAATTTGTGGATATAACATTCCAAATTTATGTACTTGGAAAAAAGGCGAATGTAGCGTTGCAAGTTGTAGAGTCTGTTTAGTTAAAGTTGAAGGTGAAAGAAGACTTGTTCCTAGCTGTGCTTATCCAATCAGAGAAGGAATTAGAATCTCAATTTCTGATCCAAAAGCAGTAGTTGCTAGAAGAACATCAGTGGAGCTTCTTCTTTCTAATCATTACTATAACTGTCAAGCTTGTAGAAAAAATGGTCAATGCGAACTTTTAGAAGTTGCTAAAAGAGTTGGTGCTAGACCAGAACAATATGTTGGAGAAAAAACTAAAACAACTTATGATGAAGTTGCTCCATCAATTGTAAGAGATACATCAAAATGTATTTTATGCGGAAGATGTATTGAAGCATGTAAAAATGCCCAAGGAATTGGCATTTTAGGATTTGAAAAGAGAGGTTTCAACACCTTTGTTGGACCATCTGAAAATAGAAGTTTTGCAAATGTTCCATGTATTCAATGTGGTCAATGTACACTTGTTTGCCCAACTGGTGCATTAATGGAACATAGCGAAATTGATAAACTTGATAAAGCTTTCCAAGAAGGAAAATATGTTATCGTTCAAACTGCTCCAGCTGTAAGAGCAGCTCTTGGAGAAGAATTTGGTGAAAAAATTGGTACTGCAGTTACCAGAAAAATGGTCGCTGCTTTGCATAGATTAGGCTTTTATAGAGTTTTTGATACAAACTTTGGTGCAGATTTAACAATTACTGAAGAAGCAAACGAATTTGTACAAAGAATTATCTCTCATAGACCAGGTCCAATGATTACATCTTGCTCACCAGGATGGATCAACTATATTGAATATTACTATCCTGAATTATTACCTCATCTTTCAAGTTGTAAATCACCACATGAAATGGTTGGTGCTATCATAAAATCATACTATGCAGAAAAACATGGAATTGATAGATCACAAATTTGCGTCGTATCAGTTATGCCATGTACTGCTAAAAAATATGAAAAAGATAGAAAAGAAAATAGTGTCGACGGAATTCAAGATGTCGATGTAGTTTTAACCACACGTGAACTTGCTCAAATCATTAAAAGAAGTGGTATCATGTGGAAGAAATTACCAGATGAAGAATTCGATAATGATTTAATTGGTGATTATAGTGGTGCTGGTGTTATCTTTGGTGTCACTGGTGGAGTTATGGAAGCAGCAATTAGAACTGCTTATCATATTTTAACTAACCAAGAACTTGAACCAATTGAATTTACTCCATGTAGAGGACTTGAAGGAATTAAAGAAGCAAGTTTAAAAATTAGTGGACAAACATATAATTTTGCAATGTGCAGCGGTATGAAAAATGCTAAAGTCATCTTAGAGCAAATTAAAGCTGGCACTTGTAAATATGATTTTGTTGAAGTCATGGGATGTCCTGGTGGATGTATCAATGGTGGTGGACAACCATATGTTTTCCCACTCTTCTTACCAAATGAAGATGATAATATTCAAGATACCTACATCCAAAAAAGAGCTAATGTTTTATATGAAGAAGATAGAGGTAGAAAGATCCGTAGATCTCATTTAAATCCTGATATCATCACTTTATATAAAGATTATTTAGTTGAATATGGAAGTGAAAAAGCTCATAAATTACTTCATACTAAATATAATGCTCATAGAGAAAGATATCCTGATTTATCAGAAAAATAAATAAGTTTTGCGAGGATTTCTAAAAAAATATAAACTTTTTCCAAAGAAAATGGTGCGTGGATTTAAGGAAAATCCACGCATTTTTTATTAGTTTTTTAAAAATTCTTTTAATATCTTTATTTTTAAAAACATAGTTAATATAACAAATATTATTATGAATTTCTTTGAATCTTGGGGATTTTATTTTACTAATATTTTTGATGCAACAGGCATTATTCAAACTTTTATTTATGCGGCAATTTTAGTCATTATAGATTTTAAGAAAGAATTAAGCGTCAAAAATATTTTAAAAACTATCTTAAAATTTATTGGCTGTTATGCTAGCTTTGTTTTCTTTTCAAGTTTTGCTTTTGCTCTTGAATCTTTAACCAGAACTCACGGAATTATGATGACAATAATTCCTGCCGTTACTATCGGTTTATATATAATCCTTTTTGTTAAAGATAATTGGCTTTATAAATTTATTAAATTCTCTTTAGTTTTAGCAAGTGTTCTTGTTTCAAGTTTAATTTGTAGAGATTTAGGTATTGTTGCTGGAAAATTAAGTGGTGATGATTTTATAAGTGTGGTTTGTGCTAGAAGTTTGCCTTCTCTACTATGTATTCCAATTGCTTACATTATGCATAGATTCGATATTTCTAAATATAAATCAGTTTCTTTGCCTTTACTTATATCTTTTATTTGTATTGCGTATTTATTAGTTATCACGAGTTTGGTTGAAACAATTGTTATTCGTTCACATGAATTTGAGATTGGAGTTTATTATTTATTCACTTTCATTTATGTAATTTCACTTTTTGTCTTAGTTGTTTTGTATTTTTCTTCATATTATCTTGTCAAAACACAAAATAATTTAATTGAATCAGAAATTAATATTACTTTAGCTGAAGCTAAATTAGATGCTATTAAAATTAGTTCATATAATTTAGAAGAATTACATAAAGTTAGACACGATCTTAAAAATCATTTTGGTTATATATCTACCTTATTAGAAGAAGGGAAAGTAGATGATGCTAAAAATTATTTAAAAGAGTTAAATGAAGAAAATAAAGATATTTTAGAATCTTTTTCATGTGCTAATGAACTTATAAATTCAATTATTAATCTTGAACTTTCAAAGGCACAATTAATGAAAATCAAAATGGATGTAAAAGCAATTGTTCCAATTACTTTACCATTTAAAGATAGTGATTTAGTTTCGTTACTTACAAATTTAATCGATAATGCAATCGAAAATCATGATAATTCTAATAAATTACCTATCAAAGTTCATATTTCAATGTATCAAGATTATTTAAGAATTTTAGTTGCTAACAAAGTAAAAGATGATGATGTACAAAAAGCTAGAGTATTAAAAACTTCAAAATCTAGATTACATGGATATGGAACAAAAATTATTAAACATATTTCAAGAAAATATAGTGGATATACAACTTTCAGCATCGAAAATAATAATACATTTGTCGCAGATTGTTTAATTTCAACAAACATTGAAAAGGAGTAGTGATTTATGTTAAAAATTGCTCTTTTGGATGATGAAATAAACTCTTTAAACTTAAATAAAAGTATTACAACTTCCTACTTTGAAAAGGACAATTTTCCCCATTCAATCGATGCTTTTTCTAATCCTTTGAACTTAATTGCTACAGTAAAAGAAACAAAATATGATCTTGTTATTTTAGATATCGATATGCCCGAGATGAATGGTATTGAATGTGCTAAAAAACTTAAAGAAATAGACTTTGATTTAAATATTATTTTCCTTTCTCAAATGGAAAATATGGTTTTTGATTGTTTTACAGTTCATCCATTTGCTTTTATCAGAAAAAATAAGTTATATGAAGACTTCTTCTCGGTTATGGATTCGTTCATAAATATGTATAAATCTAAAGAAGATGATAAAAACTCTTTAATTGTTAAAAATGCAACTAATGTTAATACTCTAAGAATAAACGATATTATGTATATTGAAGGTAATAAAAATTATCAAAATGTTAATTTTAAAAGTAAAGAAGTACTCCAAATTCGAGTTTCAATGAAAGACTTAGAAGATAAACTAGTCTCGAAAGGATTTATTAGAATCCAAAAAGGATTTTTAGTTAATGCTTTATACATCAGAAGAATAGATCAACACATGGTTTTACTTACAAATAATGTCGAACTTCCAATTTCATCAAAAAGAAAAGATGAGATTTTAAAAGAATATATTAAGTTCACCAGAAACCAAGGAAATGTCTTTTTAGGCAATTAATTTTTGTCCCAAAAAAATAAACTTTCGTCCCACATAAAATAATTCTTGTCTTAAAAAATATGCATTTTATGAAAATGTAACCCCTTACATTTTAATTTTTCATACAATTTCCTTACAAAAATGATTTAGGAGGAAATTATATGAAGTCATTTGTTAAAAAGACTTTACTTGCTTCATTAACTCTTTTTGCTAGTGCAGGTTTATTAGTTGCATGTGGCGGTGGAGAAGAAGAACCAAGTGAATCTACAGACGTATTAAATTTCGTTGCAGTTTCAACTTCAGGTTGGGACGTTGACACAACTGTTGGTACTCATACCTACAAATTTGCTTTAAATCTTAAACAAGATCAAACTTTAGAATTTAAAGCAGTTTGTACTGGCGAAGCTCAACAAGGTGGCCAAGGTGGATTTCCGGGTGGTCCTGGTGGTGGTGGATTCCCGGGCTTTGGTGCTTATAAGGGATCAGTAAATGCCAACGCAGAAGCTCCAGTTGATGGAGAAGGCGAAGGCGAAGGAGAAGCTGAAGAAGAAACACCAGTTGATTATTCAGAATTTGATTTCTCTTACACTGGAACTTGGTCAGAAGAAACCGGATATGGATACATAATTAACTATAATAATAAGACTATTCATGTCGACTACATTAAAAATCAAGGTAGACATCAATTCTATGATATCGTATCTACCGATGAAGGAAATGCAACCGTTTGGTTCCAAGCAAGAGATTCTGAATACAGATCAAAGCTTGCTTCAGACTATAAAGTTTGGGATGAAAGAGATAGTACATATATCTTCACAGGTACCACAACTGGTAATAACGGCTCAATTGCATTTGCTTACTTATACTGCCATAGCGATGGTAGCGTAGTATTCAATACAGCAAGTGGTGCTGATAGAAAAATCACATTAGGTTTAACATGGTCATTATCAAATATTGTTTTATCAATCGTTGATGGAGATACAACTTATACAGCAGATAATTCAATTAACACAGCTCATCCAGGATATAGACTTAATTATTCAAGTATTGCATTCTTCTGTTCAACATCATCAAGTGTTACTTGGGAAGAAATGACACATGGTGACTTTGATGGAGCAACAAAATATCAATTTGTTGGTAGTTATACAACTTCTGGTCCAGATGGCGGAACAAAGAACGTTGAAATGAATTGTACAGTTAATGATACAGTCTTTATTTATAGTTCAAATTCCTTAATGAAGAAAGGAACATATACATTTGATGAAGTTGCTGATCAATTTACATTCAACTTCGAAGGTGAAGATCCAGCAACATCTACAAAAGATGGCAATTCATATGTTTATAGCTTCCAAATTGTTATTCAAAGCTTCTTTGGAACTTCAACTATTGATGTCACATTAACTTATACTCCAGAGGCATAATATATGGAATTAGAGAAGTATCAAAGTACGATGGCTACTCTAAAAAAAGTCGTTAAAATCGTTGGAATTGTTTCATTGATTTTAGGACTTGTGATGGCTGTATTGCTTGTATTATTCAATTTCATGGGAGTCTTCACAATTCAAACTCTCCCAGGAACAAAATATCAAGATCCATTTACCTATCCAGGTTGGCAAGCCATCTATTGGGGTGTCGGTATTCAAATTATTCAAGGATATACTGAATTTACATTCAATATCTGGACATGTTTAGGATTATTTATCCCTCTTCTTGCAATTATTGCTTGTTCAATAATCTACTTCAATAATTTAAATAGAAAAGGTACAAATATGAAAAAAGCAATCCTTGAAATTATCATGGGTGTAACAATCATATTTGGAGCAATTATGCTCTTCAATGTTGATAATTTAGCAATTGCAAATGCTCAAACTGTCACAGATTCATATGCAAATTATTATCTTGAATACTTACAACCAGCTATTAACGGAGAATTATCATTCACAAAAGAATTCTATCCTTACTTAATCTTAGTTGTTGGATTAATTGCTGGACTTGTCAAATTAGGAAATGGTGGAGTTCTCATTTATCAAAAGAATTTAGCCAAAAAACATAAACAACAAACTTCAAAGGAGACAAACTAATATGAAAGCAAAAACAAAAAGAATTGCACTTTGCTCAAGTGTAGGCGCAATATTACTCATCGTTATGGGTGTTGTTACTGGTGTTGCTGAATCTCAATCCGGTAACTTAGACCTTATTATGCCAGGTGAAGCAACAGTTGTTGGTACTGGTGAAAATCTTGATACAAACTACATTGATTACAAATATGATAATCAAGAAGATGCTCTTAAAAATGCTCAAGCAGTAACTCAAGAAACAGCAGAAGAAGGTATTACATTACTTAAAAACAAAAATAATGCTCTTCCTCTTGCTTCAACTCAAAAAATTACAATTTTAGGTTACTATTCATGGCACAACAATATGTCAGGTGGTGAAGATCCAGCTACAACTAATGGAGCAATCTCATTAGGAACTGGTCTTGAAAATGCATTTGATACAAATGAAAGGGTCAATGATTTATATGATGCAGCTAAAGGAGAAATTGACACAAGTGCATTAGATGGTGTTTCAAGTACATTCTCTGAATATAACACTGCAGTTGTTACTATTAAGAGAAATTCTGGTGAAGGTAATGACCAATCAATGAACCAAGGTGCTGCAGAATTTAATAGAACTGGTTTATCAGTTAATAATGCAGAATATGAATTAATTGATTATGCAAGTAAACATTTTGATAAAGTTATCCTTGTTATCAACGCAGCAAATGCTATGGAACTTGGTTTCTTAGATGAAAATGATCCAAATTACAATGCTCAAACTGGAATGTATACTGATCCATATAGCAATAAAGAATATGACTTCTCAAAAGTCGAAGCAGCTTTATGGGCAGGATGCTGTGGTAGCCAAGGTGGTACCGCTCTTGCAAGAATCTTAAATGGTACAGTTAACCCATCAGGTCACTTAGTTGATACATATGTTAGAGATTTAACAAAAGACCCAACATATCAAAACTTTGGATCATATAAATATACAAATTCATCACAATTAAATACATATCAAGGTGAAACATTCTTCGTTGAATATGAAGAAGGTATCTACATTGGTTATAGATATTATGAAACAGCTGCTTATGAAGCAGATAAAGGAAATTACGATACATTCGATTATGAAGAAGAAGTCGTATTCCCATTCGGTTATGGCTTATCATATACTGATTTCTCATTAGCATATGAAGGAACTCCAACATATAATGAAGAAACTGGTGTTTATCACTTTGATGTAAAAATTACAAATACCGGAACAATTGCAGGTAAAGGTGTTGCTCAAATTTATGTTAACGCACCATATGTAACTGGAGGAGTTGAAAAAGCTCACGTTGTTCTTGGTGGATTTTCAAAAACTTCAAAAGCATTAGCTGGCGGAGAATCTGAAGTTGTCGGTATCGATATTCATGAAGATTACTTCACATCCTATGATTATGAAGATGAAAAATGTTATATCTTAGATGCAGGAACATATAACTTCTACTTATCAGAAAATGCACATTCATGGGCAACAATTGATCAAGAAGATGCTACAACAAAAGCTACTCATTTATGGCAACATACAATCGATAGTAAGATTGTCTTTAAAGATAGTGAAGACGGAAAGAGAAAGACTGACTTAGTCGAAGCTGTCAACGTTGAAGATGATGAACTTAACTATAAATTTAAAGATTGGGATGAAGGCTCAACTGGTGATGGATTTGTCCATGACTTCTCAAGAGAAGACTTTGAAGCATCATTCCCAACTGCTCCAACAGGTCAAGACTGGGTCCTTTCAGATGAAAGAGCAATTAAAGAAGTCGAAATCTATGACGTCTGGGCAGAAGAAAATCAATTCATTACTGAAGATGTTGAAATCAATGTCGATAAAACATCATATGGTTTAATCGATATGAGAGGTGTTGACTTCGATGATCCAAAATGGGATGACTATATTAATCAATTCACACTTGAATCAATGGTTAATATGTTCTCAAATGGCGGATGGCAAGAATGTGCTGATACCGAAATTAATCCAGAAACTGGTCAATCAAATAGAAACGGTGTCCCACTTTCATACGATGCAGACTCTCCATATGGTTACTATGCTCACGCATTACAAATTAAAAATGTCAATAAATGGTATTGTGGTGCTCCAATGCTCGCAGCTTCATTCAATACTGATCTTGCAAGAAAAGTTGGTGATGCCTTTGCTGAAGAAGCACATGCTAACCAATTAGCTGACGGTTCATTAATTACTGGTCTTTACGGTTATGGTGCAAATACTCATAGATCTGCATTTGGCGGAAGAAACTATGAATATTATTCAGAAGATCCATTACTTGCTGGTAAATTCGCAGCTGCTGAATCAAGTGCTGCAAGTGAAAAAGGTTTAATTACCTTCATGAAACACTACACCCTTAACGATCAAGAAACCAACAGACAAAAGAATGGTTACTGTGCATGGTGTAATGAACAAGCATTTAGAGAAATCTATGTCAAACCATGGGAAATCTACTCTAAAGAAGCAAAAATGAACATTAAATATTGGGATACAGATGCAGAAGGCAACTATGTACAAGCTACAAAAGAAATGCCTGCAGCAACTGGTATGATGACAGCATACAATAGAATTGGTGCAACATATGCTGGTGCAAGTGTCTCAATTAAAGAAATCTTAATGGATGAATGTGGTTATGTTGGTTCAACAATTACCGATGCTGGTGGTGAACCAAATACATATATGACAACTGACTACTTACTTAGAAGAGGTGGAAACTTAACTCTTGCTAATAACGGTAGTGATGGCTTATATGATACAGAATCCAATACTGCAAAATATTACTTAAAACAAGCAACAAAACAAACCCTTTACAATAAAGCAAATTCAAACTGTGTCGTTGGAATTGCTCCAGGTGATTCAATTATCTATGGCTTAGCTCCATGGAGAATGATTATCTATGCCGCTTGGGGTGTTATTGGTGCAGTCGTACTTGCTGATCTTGTCTACATTGCATTAGTAGTAGCAGGAAAAGTAAATATTAAAGAAAAAGAAATGGTCACAACAGCTGCTGGTGGTGACGATGACGAATTCTAATAATCATATTTACTAGTTTCTGAATTTATAATCTACTCCTAGATTAGAACGGATAAAAAGGCTTCCTCCTAAGTCCGTTCTTTTCTTTTAAAAAAAGCATAATATTTTTAATAAAAGTTTTATTGTAAAAAGTGAAAAGAAACTCAAAGATATTAATTATTGAATTATAGATGTATATAAGATATTAAAAAAAGATCTAGTTAAATTTAATGCTTTAAAAAGAGAAAAAAAGAGTCATTACTCAACTCTTTTTTCTTAATAAAAATAATGAAAACGCTGCAAAACTTTAATATTTTTTAAAAATTATCCAAAAATTCTAATAACATATACACCTAATAATATAAGATAAATTATGGTGACTATTCCACCTATAGGAAAGTCTATTGATCTAATTTTAAAGCTTCTATTTATGATAGCAGTAATTACATAATAAACTAATAAAGAAAACTAGAATGAACAAATTATAATAATTAAATTAAAACTTGATGAGAGTAATAAACTAAGATAGATAAAAGAAGCAAGAACACCTACATGAGGGAAGAAAGTATCAAATAAAGTTTCATTTGTTTAATATCAAATGATGTGAGACAAAATTAAATACTAAAAAGGACATCTTATCTATAATTAAGTTGAGAAAGCTTATGGAAGGAGATGCCCATGAATATTTTAACACCAGACGAAACTATATTCCAATAGACTTTCACACAAGATTACAGGCCTGCAAAAGAAGAGTTATTTCAAAATGGCCTATAAGAAAGATTTTATCTTTCTATCATGTCAAAAGAAGTTCACTTTACCGACGGTTAGGTAGATATGATGGAACGGATGAATCTTTATTAGATCAATCACATAGACCAAAAA
>CASFCL010000006.1 GCA_949293255.1 uncultured bacterium | reverse complement strand
AAACTTAAAAGACCTAATTTATATATCGTGTTCTAATTTGTATTATGATATTAAACCTGCTTATGAATAACTATTACCCACAAATTCTATTGATGACTATAAAAATAGAAAAAATTTATAAATCTATTCCTACTTTAGGATTAATAGATGATGAAATATTTAAACTATACATAAATGATTTAGGCATATTAATAAGTATGCTTAAAACAAATTATCAGGATATTTTGTTTAATACTGTTGGTCAATATAAAGGAGTAAGAACAGAAAACTATGTTACAACTGAATTAAATTCAAATGGAATACCTCTAATTTATTATCGATCCAATAGTGGTTATGAGATTGATTTTTTGCTTTATAATAAAGATGGCATTATTCCTATTGAAGTAAAATCAGCTGAACATACACAGTCAAAAAGTTTAAATGCTTTTATGAAAAAATATAGCTCAAAATATGGGCTTAGAATATCATCGAAAAACTTTGGATTTAGTAATAATATAAAATCGATTCCTTTATATGCTACTTTTTTAATTAAATAACTTGTGTTTTTAAAAAAATATTTAAGATTTGCAAGGTTTTTGAAAAATACATGGTTTTTTAAGGATTTTATTTTTAATATTTAATATGATTCCATGGATTTAGTGGCATAATTTCATAATAAATTCAAAATATAATCTAAACATACGCTGCATTTTTGGATTCGAAGATTATATAAATATTTGCAATAAGAATTAATTTATAATAAACAAATTACACTTCTTTTATATATGGTAATGTTTTTATAACTTACTCTAAATCAGGAATCATAATTGTTAAAGAAAATAGATCTTCTTCAACATTGATATTCATTTGACCTTTATATTTTTTAGTGATGTGTTCGATACTTTTTAAACCAAAGCCATGATTGATTTTATCTTTTTTAGTTGTTTTTAAATTAGCTGAAGAAGTATCTAATTCATCTTTTTTAAAGTAATTAACACATTTTAAATAAGATAAAGAGTTCTTATTATTAATTTCTAATGAAATGATTCTTTTTTCTTTTTCTTTGATCTTTAAAACAGCTTCAATAGCGTTATCTAAAATATTACCAATTAAAGAATATAAATCGGATGTTTCGATATTTTTAAATGCGTTAGGAGCAATAGAAGGAGTAAGAGTGATTCCGTGTTTTCTTGAATAGCCCCATTTTTCTGAAAGAATTAAATTTAAAACTTGGTTATCGGTGATGTAAATTGAGTCATAACTTGAGATATCATTTTCAAGTTCTGAAATTAATTTTTTAGCTTCATCTCCGCCTTCTTTTAAAATTCTAACTTGATGTTTTAAATCGTGAGCCTTGATTCGAAGTTGTTCAACGTTTTCTTTAGCATATTTATATTGCATTTCTTGGTGTCTAAGCATTTGATCATTTAAATAGTTTTCAATTTTTAAATTGTTATTTCTTCTAATAATTTCATCTATTGCTAAGATTAAAATAAGTGAAAATAACTGGGAAAACATAAGTAAAATGTATAAATCTTTATTATCTAAAGAGTATGTTTCTGTCATTGAATTGATAACGATATTAATTAAAATAATTAATCCATAAAATAGTAAAATAGGTTTTTCTAATGTGTTATTAATTGGTTCTTTTTGAAGTTTGAAGATCAAATAGAAAGAAACTAAATATACAACAATGAAAATAGATGCATAAATCAAACCATTTTGCCATGTGACATAGTTTATACTTAAGAAATTAAGTTCGATATTGATTAAGTGGACAATTAAAATATAAATTACAAAAGCTAGTTGTCTAATTGCATAACTTTTAGTAATTAAAGAGAAATTATCATAAAGCTTGCCTTTAAAAATGAACTGAATTGAAGCAACATGGAAACCAAAGAAAATTAAATAATATGCTAAACCAAAAAAGGTGTAATATAACTTATCAAATCCAAATGTAGAAAATATAAAATATTGGAAATAAGATAGACCAACAATTAATCCAATATCGATTGCAATACAAGCAATTATTCTTAAATAATGGTATTTATGTTTTTCTTTATGAACGAAAAAAGGTATCGAAGCAAAGACTGTTTCAAATAGTAATAAAGACCATCTTAATATGAAAAACGCCACTAAATCCATATATTTTTTTAAAATTAACTATTTGAAGTAAACATCATAAAGCTTTCTAAAAAGCTCATTTTATATAAAGAAGTTAAAGGAATTACTTTAGAATTCGATAGGGTAACTTCTTTTGAAGAAACCTTTTTAACATGTTTAAGATTTATTAAAAATGAGTTGGAAGTTCTAGAAAATTTAGAAGATAAACTATCAACGATATTACTCATTGTTCCCCTTACTTTATAGGAATGATTATCAACTGTATTAACATATAAATAGTGGCTAATAACTTCGATATATAAAATATCATCTTCATTAAGTTTTACGATTCCATCGACTGTTTTAAATGCTAATGTTTTTGAAGAATTGTTTTTAATAAAGTTAAGTGCCTTTTTAAGCTTTAAAGAAAATTCATAATATGAAAGTGGTTTTAAAACATAATCAACTGCATCAACACTATATCCTTCTAAAGCAAATTGAGCAGTTTTAGTAATAAACATTATTGCGATATTTTTATTTTTTTCACGCATTCTTTTTGCTACATCCATTCCATTAATTGAAGTGTTAAGTAAAATATCTAAAAGTGCTAAATCATAAATCTCAAAATTAAGTTTTAAAAATTCATTTGGATCAGAAAAAGTTGTAATGTAACAAGAAATTTTCTCGTTATCAAAAAATTCTTTAAGCATCTTAAAGGTAATTTCTAATTCTTTTAAATCATCTTCAAGAATGGCAATGTTTATCTTATCCATACCTTTTAAAATTTTATCATAGACAATTTTTAATGTAAAAAAAGAACATGAATTTTTAAAAATTCATGTTCTTTTTTGAAAGAAATATAAGTCTATAACTAGATATTTCGTTAATTTATCTTTTTTTTATTCTTCTGATGATGAATTTTCTTCTTCAATTACTTCAGTAACTACATCTTTTGATTTGAAGATTTTATCAAATGGTACCCAAGAGTAGATTGCAAAAGCAAGAGTAAATCCAATTACTAAGACATTAGCAGTGATTAATAATTCTCTCCAAGCAAGTGTCCAAGTGTTAGCGTTACTTCCGCCTTCATTTTCATCAGTTACAACAGTATATGATTCATCAACAGCCCATGAATTTGTAATTGCATAAATGATGTTTTTAGCAGCTCTATGGACATAATATTGAACATTTTTATCATCTTTATAGTTAGAAAGTGACCAATATTCACTATTTGTATTTAACCATAAATCAGTTCCTGCCCACATACCAGAGATAATATCTTGATAAAACATTGCTGGAACGCTAGCTTGATCGGTAATAACCATACCTTCAAAGCCCCATTCATCTCTTAAAAGTGAAGTCATTGCACCTTTATGAGCACCAATCCATCTTGTACCGATTCTATTCATAGCGCACATATAGGCATTGGTTCCACCTTCAGCAGCACCTTTAAAACCTTTGGTATAAATTTCTCTAATTGATTGTTCGTTTGCAAAGATTGCTCCGCCATATCTATTAGTTTCTTGATCGTTTAAGAAGTAGTGTTTCATATAGGTGATAGTACCTTTACTTCTTAATCCTTCGGTTTCAACTTTTGCCATATGGTAAGAAAGCATTGGATCTTCACTGAAATATTCAAAGTTTCTACCTGAATATGGTGAACGATGGATGTTTGCTGCTGGACCATAAACTCCAGCAACGCCAGCTGCAATAGAGTCTTCTCCAAATAAAACACCTAATCTATTAATTAAATCTTTATTGAATGTTGCAGCCATAACAACTTCTGCTGGCCAAGCCATAGTGGAGATACCTCCAACAAGAGTTCCACTAATTCCAGACGGACCATCTTTATCAACAGTTGGTGGAAGATTGATTCTATCTAATTGTTGAGTTGAATAACCACCCATTCTGATTAATCTAGTCATTTGAGTGTATGAAAGTTGAGAAACAATTAAATCCCATTTTTCATCATCATAATCAACTCCAATTAAATCTTGAACAGTATAAGTTGAAGATTCATTATTTTGTGAAAATGTAAATGCATTAATTTTTGAATCATCACTAGTATCTGTTGAAATATCATAGAATTCTAAATCAGCTAACATATTAGAAGATGCCTCCCATGAACCTGATTTAAAGGTTGTTGGGTAAGTTCCTTGCCAATCTGATCTACTTAAATAATCAAAATTTTCATAATAATTGACATCTACATCATCAAATTGATTGGTAATTGTTGCTCCGGTTTCTGATTTTGAATAAGTTGATGCATCTAAACTTGATTGTCTAAAGGCAACTTTTGCTAAAGATGAATCACCATTATAATCCATTCCATGAGAGGTATTTTTACCTTTTAAAGCAAGAATGTTATTTAATGCATCATGAGATGATTTACCAACTGCAAAGTAGTAGTCACCTTGATTTAAAATGTAAGTTTTATTAGTTTCGCTATCATAAGTAGCTAAATCTTCTTTTGAAACAGTGAAAGTAACAGTTTCAGTTGCTCCTGGTCTTAATGATGCAGTTTTATCAAAATCAATTAACTCAATACTAGCAACTTCTGGACCATTAGTAACATAAGGTTTTTGAACGTAAAGTTGAACAACTTCTTTACCAGCAACGCTTCCATCATTAGTAACTTTTACACTGACATCAAATAATTCATCATCACTTGAATTTACATTGACTGTGAAATCACTATAAGTAAATTCAGTATATGAAAGTCCATATCCAAATGGGTATTGAACTTCTGAAGAGTAATCATAATTAGTGGTATTTCCTAAAACGATATCTTCATATCTAGTTTCATAATATCTATAACCAACATAGATACCTTCACCATAAACTAAATATTTATTACCATTTGAAACACTGCTATTTGAAATAGTGTAGTTTCCTAAGTTTGCACTTGATGGTGCACTTAATGAATCATAAGCATAGGTATCTGGAAGTCTACCACTAGGATTAACATCACCCTTTATAACTTTAGGAATTGCCTTGATACCTTCTTGACCAACACCTCCAACCCAGATTGCAGCTTTGACATTAGAATATGCATTTTCTTCTAAAAAGCCTAGTTCTACAGGGTTATTGGCATTAACTAACAGGATAACTTTTTCAAAATTATCACAAGCAAGGTCAATTAAATCCATTTCATCTTTATCAAGTTGAAGATAAGTATAACCTGTTGGAAGTGGTGAAGTAGGAATATCAGCACTTTCTCCGCCCCCTCTTCCAACACTAACTATAGCAATATCATCACCACTTAAAGAAGAGATAACATCACTTGTATAAACTGATTGAGGAACTTCATTAATAGCAAAATCGCCATCACCAGCACTATCTGGCATTTCTTTTCTATATGAACTTCCTGCTCCAGTGGTATAAAAATTCCATAAAGTTGAATTTACTTCAAACCCACTTGCTTCAAAAGCTTGTTTTAAATTATTTGCTGTTGAAGCATCAACACTTCCTGATCCGCTTCCGCCATAAACAAAATCGACAGAGTTTTGACCAAGTAGGGCAACTTTTGTTTCCTTTGAAGAAAGTGGAAGAGCGTTGTCTTCGTTTTTAAGAAGAACTAAACCCTCTTCAACGACTTGTTCACATGTTCTAACTGAGTTTGCACCTGCTTGATATTCACCAAATGTTAAGAAAACATCAAGTAAACTTTCGTATTGATAAGCAATTACTGATCCAACAATTAAACCAATTGATAAAACTGTTCCAACTGAAGTACCAATAATTTTAGTTTTTAAAGAGAATTTTTTAAATTTCATAGAAACCCTCCAAAATAATTATTATTTTTTTATTATTTATATCTTTTATATATAAGATTATTAAGCGTTTGGATCGGTTAAAGCAAAGCTAACTGATGAATCTGACATATAGTATGATTTTGCTACGCCATATTGAGCAATAACATCATCTTTATCTTCAGCCATATTCTTTTCACCTTGAACTTTAGCTGGCATTTCTACTGGATATTCACAGGTTTTTGTATCAATACTAATGTTATATCCACCTGCTTTTGAATATGAATTAAGTAAAACATCATTTGCAGCTTTAAAATCATATTTGGTATAGCCATCTTCAGCAGTTCCTTTGGTATATTCACCAACTGTATGATTTGTAGTTGTACCTAAAACCATGCTATAACCATAAGTAACTTCTGAATCATATAATTCATATGAACCATCTGTATAGGTAAGAACGGTGTGAGTTTTTGCAATCCATGAGCTATCTCCATAACTACCTGGACTTACAAGTTCATTTTGAATTCCAAATTTATCATATTCTTTAACTAATAATTTTGCGACTGAAGCATCATCACTAGCAGTAGTGACACTCTTATTTACTTCGGTTGAATCATCGTTTGGATTAACAAATGAGAATGTATTTGTTGCATCACAATAAATTTCTGCACCTAAACCACCATAATTAATAACATCATCTTTATCTTCAGCCATGTTCTTTTCACCTTGAGTAACAGCTGGAAGTTCGACTGGATATGTTTGATTTTGTGTATTGATGCTAATTGAGAAGCCTCCTGCTAACGAGAATGATCCTAAAATAACTTCACTTGCTTTATTTAAAGTATATTTTGTAATACCATCTTCGCTAGCTCCAGCAACATAAGTACCATAATTAACTGTGACAGTGGTACCTAAAACCATGCTATAACCATATTTAAGTTCGGTTTGGATATATTGATAAACATTATCTTCATAAAGATTAACTTGATATGTTAATGCATTCCATGAACTGTCACCATATGATCCTGCAGTTCTTTCACCTAAAACGTATGAAGATAGTAATGATGGAACTTTTGTTTCTTCTATTGGTTGATCTTTATCGCCATCATCGTCTCCATTTTGAATTGGGTCGTCGGTGGTTGGTTCTCCACAACTAGTAACTCCACCCATAATAATTCCTGCAACTAATAATGAGATGCAAGGTAATAAAAATTTTCTTTTAGACATATATTTTCTCCTTTATTAAGTGATTTAAAATTAAATAAAAGAGAATTAAATATCAAAAATTTGGCACACAATACCTTAATTTTGGCGTACTTTCTCACTTTGGAAGCGCTTACAGTAAGCGCTTACATCCAAAATTTTTGAGATTTATATATAAAAATTTATGAACTTATATATAAAAATCTATGATGTTTAGATAGTTTGCTTTAATTAATCAATTTAATTGGTTATGATTAGGTTAAAGTAGTATACCTATGAAAAAGAATAATTTATTTATAATAACAGGATTATTCTTTATCGCCCTAGGATATTTGCGAATAATAAAGAATCATTTATAAAGAATAATCAAGAAGATAAACGTACTCATGAAGTTGTTACATACCAAGACATTATTAAAAACTATTATAATCTTGCAATTGGTAATACCAATAATCCTTCTACAACATATCCTGAGTTTTATGAAGAAATTTATTCAGAAGACAGTGATAGGAATATTCTTAAGCACACATTAAAATTGGCAGAAGAAAATGATAATTTATCAGTTGTAGAAAGTACTTTTGAAGAATCGGGAGTCATTATTGAAACACAAAGCAGCTCATCAAGTGCTAGCGATAATGGTGGAAATTGTATAGCTGTAAGAAATAAAGAATCTGGATTTTAGAACAATAACAATTGCAACTAATTTAAATGAAACGAATAAAACATTCAATGTACTTCATAGAGTAGTAAAATGGAGTGAAGAAGGAGCATAACTATGCGACTAGATTTAAAAAAAGTAAGAATAGATATTAACAAAAATTATGGTGTATTGCAGGGTTTTTGTAATGAATTCATAGAAAATAATATTTATAATATACAAGGAAATAATAGTTTACTTGTTGATAAATTTATTGATATTTTATCTGGAATAAACAATGATTATGAAGGTAAAATTTACTTTAATGATACAAAATTAAATCGAAAAAATATTGATAAATATAGAAATAAATATGTTTTCAAAATCAATTTTGAAAATTCTTTAATTAAAGAATTAACTTTAAAAGAACATTTCAAACTATGTTTTAATCTAATTAAAGTTAATTATAATGAAGATAAAGTAAATGAAGCTTTCCGTGAGTTAGGTTTTAATTTTGATTATGAAATAATAAAAATGATAAATGTTCATTATTAAGTGATTTAGAAAAGATATATGTCATTTTAGCTTTAACTATGATTAAAAATCCAACTATATTAATTGTGGATTTTTCTAGTTTAAAAGATTCATTAAACGTAGATATAAAAGGACAGTTTAAAAGATTATTTAAAGATAAGATTTTAATTATTAAAACAAACGATGCGGAATATGCTGATATAGCTACAAAAATCATTAATTTCGACAATTTAGTATTAAAAGTTAAGAAAACCGAAGATAAAGAAAATGAAATAAAATGGGATTACCTCAAAGATTATAATTTTTAAGATCCTTTTATAATGGCCCTTATTTTCTTAGATATGTGAATTACTTAAATCGAACAATTCATAAAAATTATCATCTCTACTATGATTTCTCAGCCTATTTAACTTTTAGCGTTTCACTATTAATTTCATTAATCCTAACATTTAAATTATTTAAAATTACCTTTGATTTAAAAAAATCACCATATAAAAATTTAATGCTTTTTGGTGCTTCAAGATTATCAATAGCATCGATATCTATTCTTGAATTATTAAGCATGATAATTATTGATGTGTTATTTAATGTAGTGGCATTGCCTATTGTAGCGTTAATTTATAATTTAACGACCTCGACAAGTATAATAATATTAAACGGAATATCTTTTGGAATTTTAATGTTATTTTTGCTTGCTTACCTCGTGTCAGCATCGTTTGTAATTGCTAAAAGAAATATTTTAAATAAAAGAAGATACTTGTTAATATTTTTAAAAAAAGTGAAGTTTTGCAGGGTTTATACTAATTTTATAGAGAATTAAATTCTAAAAAAATATATTTTTTTTGATGTAATTTAAGTATTTTACATTTTGTTTAATTACTTTTTCATATTAAATATATATAATTATCGATATGCAAAAGGCAGAAAGTATTTATTCAAAAAACGTAGTAGTATCTCCTAAAAAGAAGATACTTGTTTATTTATTTGATTATCTCTTATGTTTAGTTTTAACTTTTGTTTTATATACTTGTATAAATTTTGTTAATGGATTTTTTCCTTATGTAACTTCGATTCAAGAAGATAGTATGAATATTCAACAAGATTTATATGAAACAGTAGAGGATTCATATTTATCTTATGTTGATAAATCAACAGGATTATTAATAGATAGAGAAGTTCAAATTGAAAGAATATTAAAAAATAATGTTTTGTATGTTTTAAATTCCTATGGAGATGAATATTCATCAAGAATTAATTCTGTTATTTATAATGGATTTAATAGTTTGGATCTAACTTCTTTAAAAGAAGGTGATGGACTTTATACTTATTTTGTTACTTTTAAAACAAATAACATTGATGATTTTAATGATATAAATAATTATGGAAGTGAATATTATCTAAATAACATTATAAAGATCAACGAAAATGAATATTTTGAAGTCGGAAAATATAATGAAGACTTAAATTATCCACTTTTAAAATTAGAGTATGCTTTAGCTTTAGATGAACATTTTCATAATGAAACATATCGAGTAGAAATTTATGATGAAATTTATACTATTTATTATGAAGGATTAAGAAATGGAATTAATGATGTAATTTCTACATATATTCCTTATGTAAATTTATATTCTAGATTTAGTGAAAACACTAACTCAATGTTGAATATACGAGGAAATATTATTCTTATTAGTTTTTTAATTTCTTTAATAATTACTTATTTCTTATTTCCTTTAATTTATAAAAATTCAAAGACTTTAGGAATGAAATTATTTAAGCAAGGAGCATGTAAAATTGATGGATCAAAAACAACAATTTTAAATGATGTAATTAGACTAATAATCCAGTTATTTTCATCGTTTTCCCTGCAAATTCCCGTTATTTTCTTCTTATTTGGTAGTCAAGCAATGTATTTTTTTGATGTAAATTTATTAGGATTTATTAATATTTATATCTTAGGATTAGTCTCTTTTTGCTTAGCAGTTTTCTCATTTATATTTACATTTATTAATAAAGATACACATCAAAATGTAGAAGAATTTTTAGCCCAAATTGTGATTAAAGATATCGATGAATTTAATGTTATAGAAGAAAAAAAGGAAATAGAAAATAATGAAATCAAAGATGAAATTAGATCCTCAAATTAATGAAGAAATTCCAGTTGAAGAAATAAGTTATGAAAGAGCAAATAACTTTAAAAGATTCTCTGCTAATTTATTAGATACTTTTTTATCTTTGCTTACTGGTTTTATTTTATTATCTTTAACTTTTTTAATTTTAGCTAATGCTCCTGGTATGATTGAGTTAAGAGAAGTTAGAGAAAATATTGCTCTTGATGCTGGGTTATATCAAGTCGATTCTAATGGAGACGCAATTAGAGCAAACGATATTATTTATGATTCTGAAGATATGACTGCTTTAGAAAAAAGTGAAAGGATGAATAATATCTTATTTTCCTTTTATAGAAATTCAAATTTCTTCGATGGAAACGAAGGAATTGAGATTTATAAAAACTATTTTATTGAAGCGACAAATGATGATAATAAAAGATTATTTGATGATGATTTAAATAGAATTTATACAAGTAGCGACTACGATTATGTTTATTTAGAATTTTATAATGGCATCTTTGAAACTAGTTTTGGATATTTATTTAATGATTCAAATTATAGTAAAGCAAATAGTGATTTTATTATCATTTATTCTTTATCAATTGTTGCAACATTAGTTTTTCCGTTCATAATTTTTTATTACATTGTTCCTTTATTTTTTGTTAGAACAAGACAAACTTTAGGAATGAAACTATGTAAAATTGCAATTGTTAATTATGATGGTTTAGCTTTAAAACTAGGCAAGTTTACATTAAGATTTTTATTCTTTTATGTAGTTGAAATTTTATTTTCTTTAGTTGCTTTTTTAATTCCTTTAGCTTTTTCTTTAACAATGATGATAATGTCAAAATCTCATCAAACATTACATGATTATTTGTTTTCAACTTATTGTGTTTCAATTGATAATCGAACAATTTATAAAGATATTTATGAATATGTTCTTTCAAAAAGAAAGACTGGATCGAAAAAACTTGAAGATCCTAGCTTTAAACCTTATATTGATGAATAAATTAAAAAGGCGATTTGAATCGCTTTTTATTTCTTCCTTATGGTTGAAAGTATAGACCTAATTAATTAGAATATTGTGGCTATGAAAAAGGGAAGAAAATTTAAACTATTTTCTATTATCGGATTAGCAAGTGCTAGTGTAATTACTTTAGCATCTTGTGATTTAAATTTTCGAATCGATGATGTAATTCAAAAAGTTCAAAAAGCCTTTATAAGAATTAATAATATTGAAAACGGAAGTATAGTTTTAATGAGTGAAGGAGCTAATCTTTTACCTGTTCAAGAAAACTATTACGAAGTAAATTTAGGCAAAACTGTCGATTTTGTTCCTGTTTGTAGCGAGAATTATACTCTTTCAAGTTTAACTTTAAATGAAGTTGATATTCTTGAAAGTAAAGCATATATACCTTTAATTTATCTACTTTATATTATTTAGATGCTACTTTTAGTTTAATTCAAGAAGATGATAGTCAAAATAATAGTAGTGATAATGATTTAGATGGTGATAATAATTCCGGAAATAATAGTGGTTCTTCAACTGAAGAAGATAACAAAGAAGATGAAACCCCTGTTATTAAGTATGGAACTATTCAAATTGATAGTTCGATAACTAATGGAACTGTTTCTTTTGCAAATTATTCAAATAACTCACAAGTTCAACTTAGTACAACAGTTAAAGTTAATGCTAAAGCAAATAGTGGATATTATCTTGATAAACTAACAGTTAACGGAATTAGCATTAAAACATCAAAAAGTTTTATTGTTTCTGAAGAAAAAACATATGTTGTAAGTGCTGAATTTAAAGAATCAACGGCAACTGGAAAATATGGTTATTTATATGGAAATGAAACAATAAAACCATCAAGAGGTTCTCAAAGTGTAGATATTGATGAATATTATGAACCAGTTAGAGGTTTATATGGTGAAGAACTTAAAGATGCTCTTCATGAAATTATTGATGATCACACTGCTTATAGTTATAACTCATTAAATAGTTCAATGATGGTAACTGATGTCGATCCTAATAATTCAGGAAGATATATTAGAACTTATGAAGGTTCAGTAAGTAAAGGTTCAAGTTTTAATAAAGAGCACACATGGGCAAAATCACATGGTAACTTTGGAACAAGTAGACCAGCAGGAAGCGATATGCATCATCTTAGACCATGTTTTTCAAATTTAAATTCTTGTAGAAGTAATTATGATTTTGGAACTGTAGCTACTCATTCAAGTAGTAATGATTGGTCTGACAAGAGTTGGTGGACTGATGAAATGGATGGAAATTATTGTGGAACAGGTTTAAATACATCTGCAAGAGTTTTCGAACCAAAAGATGAATTTAAAGGCGATGTAGCTAGAATGGTTTTCTATATGGCTGTTAGATATGATGGAAGTAGTGGCGAGAAAAATCTTGAAGTTGGTGGAAGTAGAGATACTTCAAGGTTTTATACATATAACTATTCTTCAGCAACCGGTCAACACGGAAATTTTGTAGATTTATATGAATGGGCAACAAGTTCTATCGATCCAGTCAGTGATTTTGAGGTTAATAGAAACAATATTATTGATGAAGAATATCAGCATAATAGAAATCCTTTTATTGATCATCCTGAATTTATTGAGATGATTTATGATAAAACATATAGTGGCCCAGGTGCTTTAAACGATTTATAAAACTTCCTTTATTTACAATTTAATTAGGAATATTTAAAATAAAAAGGATGAAAAAGATATTTAAAAAGAAAATATTAACAGGATTTTTAGTAGCCTCTATTGGTACTATTTCTTTAGTTTCTTGTACACGTAATATTTCTAATGATGTTACTGAAATTCATCAAAAAGCAGTAGTTTCCATAAATGAATTTTCAAACGGAACAGTTAATTTATTAGTTGACGGTGCAAATATTTTACCTACTTCAGAGGGTACTTATCAAATTGATTTAAACAAAACTGCAACCTTTGTAGTAACTCCAAATGAGGGTTATAAACTTTTTTCATTGACTATTAATGGCGTTGATATTTCTGATTCATTAGAGTTCACATTTTCTCTTGCAACAACCTATCAAGTTGAAGTTACTTTTGCTTTGATTGAAGAAGAAAACGGAAATAATGAGGAAGAAAAGAAAGCAACAATTCAGATTTCTGAGGATATTCAAAATGGACAAATTTCCTTTAGAAATTTTAATAACCCTGCAGAAGTGGAATTAAATTCAACAATTTATATAGTTTATACACCAAATAAGGGATATTATTTATCAAGTTTAACTGTTAATGGAAGCAATATTTTATCATCAAAATATTTTGTCGCTAGCGAGGCAATTACATATACAGTAAGTGCTACTTTTGCTAGTAGTTATGATGGTGAAGCTAACTACGATTACCTTTATGCAAATACAAGAATTTCTCCTTCAAGAGGTTCTCAAAGCGTTGATATTGACGAATATTATGAACCTATTAGAGGATTAAGTGGAGAAGCTTTAAAAAATGGTCTTCATCAAATAATTCATGAACACACTGAATATAGCTATTCTGCTCTTTGGCAGTCAATGCCAAAGACAGATGTCGATATAGATAATCCAAGTAAAATAATTAGAACTTACGAAGGAAGTGTCAATGAGAATGGATCTTCTACCTTTAATAGAGAGCATACTTGGGCAAAATCTCATGGTGGTTTTGGAGAAAGTGCACCTTGTGGAACTGACATGCACCATCTTAGACCAGCTGATTATGATTTAAATAGATGGAGAGGAAACTATGATTTTGGTGTAGTTGCAAGTCATTCATCTTCTAATACTCAACAATCTAAAAGTTGGTGGACCGATGCAATGGATGGAAACTATGTAGGGACAGGATTAAACACAACTGCAACTGTTTTTGAACCAAAAGATGAATTTAAAGGCGATGTTGCAAGAATGATTTTCTATATGGCGGTTAGATATGATGGAAGTAATGGTGAACTTAATTTAGAAGTTAGCGGAAATAGAGATACTTCTAGATACAATACATTTAATTATGGTTCAGCCGATGGACGTCATGGAAATTTTGTAGATTTATATGATTGGGCAACCAGTACTATCGATCCAGTCAGTGATTTTGAAGTTAATAGAAACAATATTATCGATCAAGAATATCAACATAACCGCAATCCATTTATCGATCATCCAGAATTTATCGAGATGATTTATGATAAAAATTATAATGGTCCAGGAGCTTTAAATGATAAGTAATAATTCAAAAATTTTATCTCAATTAATTTTAAAAAAACTTAAAAAACCATATGTTTTCTAAATTAAATGCTAAAAAACATATGGTTTTTCTTATCTTAAAGGTTTTTATGAAAGCCCTTTTATATTAATATTTTATTAAGTTGATTGAACGGGGTGAATTTAACTTATAAAATAAATAGATAATCTTAGAGGAAAAAGTTATGCAAATTAGACTTGTCAACTTAACAAAAGCCTTTCCAGGAGATCCTAAAAAGAATATTCCTGAAACTGTTGCTGTCGACAATTTAGATATCGTAATTGGCGATGGCGAATTAATTGGACTTCTTGGTCCTAGTGGATGTGGAAAATCTACAACACTTTATATGGTTGCTGGACTTAAAGATCCAACTGGTGGAGAAATTTGGTTTGATGACCAAGATGTTACTCACCTTGCTCCTGAAAAAAGAGGTATCGGATTAGTTTTCCAAAACTATGCTCTTTATCCTCACATGACTGTTTATAATAATATTGCTTTCCCATTAACTAATTTATTAGTTGAAGAAAATAAAAAAGATTTTGAATGTGAAAAATATGCAAAGATAATTGAAATCTTAAAAGAACCAGCAAGTCTTAAAGAAGTTATTTTAGATTCTGCTTTAGAAGGAAGAATTAGAAAAGCTGGTGCCGTTAGATTTATTTGTGAAGAATATAAAGTATCAAAATATTTAGCAAGTGAATTATTTAAATTAAATTTACATACTCTTGATGAAGGAGCTTTAAAAGATGCTGCTGATGCATTAAGTGCAAATTTTCAAGCAAAATTAGATGAAAAGCTTGCTAAAATCCCAAATTTAAATGAAAAATTTGAATATTTAGATGAAAATGGTGAAACAATTCTTATAAAAAGAAAACTTACAAAAGATGAAATTGATTCCCTTATTAGAGAAGCAGCTAGACTTGTTCAAATTCAAGATTACTTAGATAGAAAACCAAGCGAACTTAGCGGTGGTCAACAACAAAGAGTTGCTATTGCTAGAGCTTTAGTTAAAAAACCAAGAGTTTTACTTTTAGATGAACCTCTTTCAAATCTAGATGCAAGATTAAGACTTCAAACCAGAGAAGAAATTAAAAGAATTCAAAAAGAAACCGGCATTACTACAATCTTTGTTACACACGACCAAGAAGAAGCAATGTCAATTTGTGATAGTATCGTTGTTATGAAAAACGGAAAGACGATGCAAAAAGATCATCCTCAAGAAGTTTATAGAAATCCAGACAATTTATTTGTCGCTAAATTCTTAGGTACACCTCCAATCAATGTTTTTGAAGGTTACATTCAAGATGGCGCTTTATATATTGGAAATGAAAAAATTCTTTCTAGTAAAGACTTAAAAGAAGATAAGAAAGTTTATGTTGGTATTAGACCAGAAGGATTTGTCCTTGATGCACCAGCAAAAGAAAAAGTTTTTACATTAAAAGTAGATGAAATTGTCACAATGGGTAGAGATTTAACGCTTGTTTGTTCTTCTACACTCCATGTTGGTGATGAAAAAATCAAAATCATTGTCGATAGTGATTTAGATCCAAAAGTTGGTGATACTAAATTTGCTGTTAGAAATACAAAGATTTTTATATTTGATCATGAAACAGAGGAAAGAATTTTATTCTAATTTAGTTTATGGAAAGTAAAAACAACTGGAAAGCTTGGTTATATTTATCTCCTGCCTTAATATTAATGGCAATTTTTACATTCTATCCATTAATTAGTACCTTTGTAATGGCATTTTTAAAGAACTTTAACTATATTAGGGGTACATATGAGGGCTTTACATTTGATAATGTTGGACAAGTTTTAGGTATTGTTCCTTATGCACAAGGCGCAACTCCTGAAACAACAATTTATATGACAGATTTTATTAGGTACGCTTTACCTAATACCTTATTTATTACAGTAGTAACTGTTCCAATCTCAATTATTTTAGCTTTATTTATTGCAATTTGGCTTAATTCAATTAAATGGTTAAAAGGTTTATTCCAAACAATATTCTTCTTACCATATGTTACCAATGTCATTGCTGTTGGTATGGTTTTTGCAATTATGTTTAGCTCAACTGGTGTTGTTAATACTGTTTTTGGTTTAAATCCAAGTGAATGGAACTGGACAGGTATTGGAAACGCTCCATCAAGTTGGGGAAAAGCAATGTTTGTTTTATGTCTTTATATTATTTGGAACGCCCTTCCATATAAGATTCTTATTTTCTTAAGTGGTCTTCAAGGAATTGATAAACAATATTATGAAGCTGCAAAAATTGACTCAGCTCCAAAATGGAAAACAACTTTAAAAATTACAATTCCATTATTATCGCCTCAAATTTTATACATCATGATTACATCATTTATTGGATCGTTTAAAGAATATACAGCTGTAGTTGGTATATTCAATAGTCCTTCAACTGGTGATAGAAACGTTCATGATTTATATACAGTTGTTTATTATATTTATGATCAATTAAATCAATCTACAACTGTAGGTAGAATGGCTTATGCAGCTGCTGGTGCAGTTATATTATTTGTAATTATTATGTTATTTACATTTGTCCAAATGCGGATATCAAAGAAGAGGGTACATTATTAGTTATGGGTCCAGTAAATATTCGTACAAATTTAACGTTAATCATTCCTGGTAAAAGTAAAGATATCAAGAGTGTTGAAAAGAAAGATAAAATTATTAAAACTACATCTTTAATTTTTACTTATGCTATTTTAGTAATTTTTGCTCTTATTGTTTTAATCCCTTTCTATTACATGATTGCAGCAAGTGCAATGACTGAAGATGATTTAAGTGCTGGTGCATTCTTTCCAATGGAAGGAAATATTTTTGATAATATTGCTTTTAACTATTCACAGACAATCAATAATAGTAGTTTTAACTACTTAAAATTAGTTGGAAACACACTTATTGTTGGTTTATGCACAACTTGTGTTGGTATGGTTATTACCATTTTAACTGCTTTTGCATTTGCTAGACTTAAATTTAGAGGAAGAGATTTCTTGTTTACTTGCTTCCTTGCAACAATGATGATTCCTGGAGAAATGATGGTTATTTCAAATTACCCAACACTATCAAATTTAGGTCTTATTTCTTTAAATCAAAATCAAATTCAAGCTTATCTTGTTATGATTCTTCCTTTCTTAACAAGTGTTTTCTACATTTATTTGCTTAGACAAACGTTTAAGCAAATACCAAATGAACTTTATCTTGCAGCTAAAGTTGATGGTAAGAGCGATTGGAATTATTTATGGAAAGTTATGGTTCCTCTTGCTTCTCCAACATTAATTACAATCTTTATTTTAAATATTATTGGATCTTGGAATGCTTATGTTTGGCCAAGTCTTGCAGTTATGAATGACGACTTCTATCCAATTTCAGTTGCTCTTCGTAGTGCAGCATTCCAACTTGAGATTCGTCCAGATGAATGGAGAACTCAATATACTTGGCAAATGGCAGCAACTTGTTTAACAGTTGTTCCATTATTAGTTTTATTTATTATCTTTAGAAAATATATTATGCGTGGCGTTGGTCGAGCAGGTATTAAAGGCTAAAGATGGTAATATAGTTTATCGATTGATATATTATTTCGTAAGGAGGAGAACATTTCGATGAAACATTTATTTAAAAAAGGCGCACTACCAGTATTGGCTCTTGGCGCAGCAATGATGATGGTAGTAAGCTGTGGACAAACTTCAGTTTATAGCGGTAATCCAAAAGAACTTGAAGCTACTATCGTTTGGTGGAACAACTATGAAGAACCAGAACTTGGCGATAATTTAACAGAAGAAGAAGCACGTCAAGATTCTGATTATAGAGAATATTACTATGCCACTGATTTAATTGCTGAATTCAATGAAATTTATCCAAAAATTACAGTTCAATCAACATATATTGGTAGTTATAGCACAATTCAAGAACAAGTTAACCAAGGTTTAGGTGGTGGAAACACTCCAAATATCGCTTCTTGTTATGGTGATCACGTTGCAGGTTATTACAACAGTGGTGCTACCTTAGCAATGGATAAATATATTCAAGATCCAAATATCGGATTTGGAAAAGGTGTTGATGCAGAAGGAAACATTACCGATGATGCAACAACAAGTTATGATGACTTCAATCAAAGCTATTTAAATGCTGAAAAAGGTATGTATGCAAGTAACGAACTTCTTTCCTTACCATATTCAAAATCATCAGAAACATTAGCAGTTAACGTTGATGTTTTTGAAAAAGTTGGTGCAGGTGAATGCGGAACAACAGTTAAAGATGGATATACAGCTCCAGTCGCAGCAGCTTCAAAAAAAGCTTACTCAGTTCCAACCAACTGGAAAGAACTTATTGCTTTAGCAAGACAAATGAAAGCTGACTTCCCAGAATTATTTGGTGATGATGTTCAAAAGAATTCTGATGGATACTTCAATGCAGTTCCATTCTGCTACGATTCATCAGAAAATATGGTTATTTCATTCTTTGAAATGGCAGGAATTGACTACACAGATGCAACTGGTAATGGTGTTACAAATCAAGTTTTATTCAACAACGCTGATGCAAAAGCAATGTTAGTCCAATTAAAGAAATGGAATAATGAAGGTTTAATTGCTACTCAAAATCAATTACCAATTACAAATGCTGCATTAGGATATCACGCATATTCTTCAGATATGTTTGCTGATGGTAAAATCTTTATGTGCTTATCATCAACAGCAGGTGCAAGATATTTTGCAACTGATGGTGTTAGAGCATCATTAAATCCAACTCCAACATTCACAAAAGAATGCTATGATGGAGCAACTGGAACAGTTAATGCTGATGCACACAAAGTTATCTCACAAGGACCATCATTAACATTCTTTGAAAAAGCAGATGATAATCAAAACGTCGCTTCTTGGTTATTCTACAAATTCTTAACAAATACCGAAAATTCAGCAACACTTGCTACAAACACAGCATACTTCCCATTAAGAACAAGTTCATATAACACAAAAGCAGTTAAAGAATATACAAATGCTGCTCAAACAAGTGTAACTACAAGTTCATCATATAACGATAAGAGAGTTAACTATATTGGTCAAGCTCTTAACCTTAACCAAACTTATCTTAACGCTGATGATTACTTCTTATCAGATGTCTTTGACTATTCATCAACAGCTAGAACCGCAGTTGGTAATATGATCACAACAATTTTTGACAATAAGACAGCAAAAACTGATGCAGAAATTACAGCTCTTGTTGATCAAGCTGTTAGTGATGCTTATAACACCGCTATCGGTGCTAACTAATATTTAAGAGGAAAAACATATGAAAAAGTATTGTATTGAATGTGGGCGAGAAGTTAAAAAGATCACTGATGAAAATGGTGAAGAACATTTAGTCTGCAAAAAATGCAATACTTTAAATGACGATGAAGTTCTTGAAAAATACGAAATTCATAAATACAATCAGTCAGTTCATAACAATATTACTAAAGCTAATGATCTTAAAGATAACTCATTATGTTTTATAATTATTGGAGCAATCTTACTTATTGTTGGTGTCGTATTTTTGGTATTAACTTTTAAACGTCTTCCTAGTGGTCTTAGAGAATTTAAACCATGGTCGCTTGAATTCTTACTTGCTATTATTTTTTTAACTTTATCAATCGCTTCATTAACGTTTGGAACAGTTAGATTAATAATGGCACTTCAAAGAAAAGACTACTTCAAAAAAGCATTAAGAAAATAAAAAATCAGAGGACTTCGGTCCTCTGATTTTATTTATTATTTTTGAAAAAAATCTCAGATTTGCAGGTTTTTTTATTTATTTTTTAGGAAAAAGTCTACAATGTAATCGTTTAATTTAATAGAAATTTCTTTTAAAGGTCTAGCGATATTATAGACATGAACTGCTTCTTCATTATCTTCAAAATAATAAGTATATGGGATTTGATATTTATCAAAAGTTTGTTTTAAAAGAAGTGCATTTGATCCATAACTTTCATCTTTAGTAGAGGTGATAAGTAAGATAGGTGGGAAAGAATCAATTAATGGTAAATAGTTACGAGGATTAGAAAAAATATAAGTCATTTTATTTTTATATTTTTTTCCAAACATCATTCTTAAAAATGATGGCGACATAACTAATTTTCCTAAAAGTTCATATCCTTTTAAAATAGTAGCTTCTTTTAAAAATGGTACAGGATGATTTAATGCGATAGCTTTAAAAGAAATATCAACATGACTTACTTCAAATATTTTTTGAAGTTTTTCATTTTGATTAATTGCATAAATTAATAAGGCAAGTTGACCTCCAGCACTATCTCCTGTTAAAAAGACATTATCTAAAGAAACTCCGATTGAATCGTGGTTTTTTAGTAAATATTCAAGAAATTTAAATATTTGTTTAATCATATCTATTAATAATGCATCTTCTTGAAGAATAGGATAAGACATTGAGATAAGGTTAAACTTTTTATATACAAGATGATGGAAAAATCCATCGTATCCTTTATAGTCCATAATAGCCCAGGCACCACCATGAATATCAATAATTAAAGGATAATCTTTTGAAGCATTTTTAAGTTTAAAGAGCTTATATTCGTTATTATCTTGAATTGGTTCATCATAATGAGAAGTACTCATAATTACATCATCATCAAAAGTGATAGCTTCAATTCTAGCACGATCATCATCTTCAACTTTTTTCCAAAGTTTAAAATATTGAGATTTAAATAATTTATAAAACATACCCTTATATTTTATCGATTAATAAATAATTTTTAAATAAACATAATAAAGAAAAAAAGAGCAGTTCAAATTTAGATCCATCTAGTATGGAAGAAATTAACAGCTATAAATCCTTCTTTACCTGTTATTAAATATATTAGAATTTACTGCCTTTTCTATTATAAATATCTAGATATGTCATTAACACACCAATAGGTGATAAAACTTTATTATTTTTTGCCTTATTATTAACTAATTTAGATAATTTCTTATCAATACTAGTTAAAAATTTCATTTCATCTATTGTATTTGTATATATTTTTGCTCTAGTCTTTTTCTTTATTTTTATTAAATTATATATAAAAAATCCAATTGAAATAATAGATAAAGAAATAGAGATTCCTGTAAATATATTACTCATAGTTGAACTTAAGTTTAACTTACCAAAAGTTAATGTTCCTGTAATAAGAGCTATTAATAAAAGGATTATTTCTTTTGAAGATGAAATATATTTTAGAAATGAAATAGCGCTTTTATAAAACATTTCCCATTTAGATTTATATTGTTTATGTTTTATACCTAATATCAATTTATTTTCAAATGCTTCTAATGATTTATCCCAAACACCTAAGACATCTTTAAATGTATAATCTGTTTTATGCTCAGCTAAGATATTAAAATGAAGTCTTCTTGGAGACGCAGGATCAAATTTTTCATTATGAATACCTAATATAGATATACCTAAATATCTATAATCTTTTTCAAACCCTGTTAAAGATAATTCAGCCATCATTTCTCTAGCAAATTCATTTTTAAAGTCTTTTCTCATATCTGAATTAAGATCAATAGTTGGATAATCTTCATAGGCTGAATCATTATAATAATCAACATTCTTATCTAATATTTCAGATTGACCATTGAATGAACAATAGATACTATTAGCATCGATAGAAGTGCCATTTCTATAACCATAAATAACATAATTATCTTTAGTTATAATATTGGCTGATACAGCTATATTATTAATGTTTGAGGTTTCATTTAAATATTTATTAATCAAATCAATATCTATTTTATTTTGATGTATATATTCATTTTCTAATTTATATTCATTCTCATTAAATTCAATTAAAATATCTTTATATTTAGCCATAATTTCATATTTTAATAATTCAGTTTTATCAAATGATTCTAAAAAAGCAAAAGTAGTTCTTTCAACTATTAATTTATAAGTTATATTATTAGGATTTTTTTCCTTTTTTTCCTTTTCTAATTCGACTATTTTCTTTAATTTTGGTAATACACCAGAATAGTAAATTTCATCAAGTAAAGATATTGTTAGTTTTGATTTACCTTCATATATATCTAAAAGAGTAACTATATTACTAGATTCACTTTTGTCTTTTTTAATTAAACTAGCTTTATATGATTCATTAGATAGTTCTTCTATTTTTATATTAAAAGGGAAATCTTCAATAAATTCTTTTGTTGGTCTACCTTTAATAGCAATAAAATGTTTTTCTTTATCCATTTTTAAATGTAATTTGTTATTTTTTAAATCTATAAATTCTTCTAATATAGATAAATCTTCTTCTTTATATTTAAATATAAACCCATAATGGAGTGATATACCTAAGATACATCTAGCAAATAAAGCTTCTCCATATTTATTCATTAAATCTTTTTTATCTAGATTAAAGTATTGACCATGATCTTTTAGATATGTTTTAAGCTTATCATTATTAATCAATATATCAGTAGTTATAATATTCTTAATATCATTTGTTTTTAATTCAGGTGATAAACCGTAGTAATATTTTAATTTATTAGAGTTATTAAAATTAATAAAAGCAGGTTCTTTATATTCTATAACGAAAGATATTCTCTTTTGTAAACTACCGTTATCATAATCTTTATCATTAATTAATTTAATAAAATTAACTCCGTTTAAATCTTTACAGTAGTCAGCTACATCTTTGTTAATATTGTTCATAACTATCAGCTCCTTTCTTCATATAGTAACATATTTATTTATAAGAGCAGCAAAAAACCTCACTCAAATTATCTAGATTAATAAAAGTATATTAAATTTTAGATAGTATAATTAGTTTTAAAGTTTAAATTAGTTAAGAAAATGTAGTAAATCTTGAAATAAAATAAGATTTATCCACTTTTTTTGGCATTATAAATAAGGTCTTGAAATCTTTTTTCATAATCCTTATATTATTACTCACATGGGGATGTCTAGGTTTCGACATTGGTAGTTTGGCTTAGATTGCAGTCGTATGGTTGCGTTAAAGACCACAAAAAATTATCTGGCAACAGAGTTAACAATCTTGCATTTGCTGCTTAGTCTCTTAATAAGATAAATTTATCTTAGTGCAAGCGGAGATTAGATATTCATCTTCTGGTATTTATTTCTCTGTTATTTAAAGAAGATAAGCTCTTATAGATGATTATGTATAGGAGACGAAAACTTATAATCTAGTGACTTGAAATTAGTAGATATTAATAAAGTCATTAAATTCTAAATTCTACTAAACTGTAGTAGTCTTTGTGGATCTATTTATGGACCGGGGTTCAACTCCCCGCATCTCCACCATATTAGAAAGTTTAAGTGATGCCTCTTGTAGGGGGGTCACTTTTTTATTAACCGCTTATATTGTTTTATTAACCACTTTAAAAATAGTAGAGAAATTTAATTCTTTTAAATAGTATAATATTTAAAGATTTAATCATTTTAAGGAGATTTTTAAATGGGAAGATTAGATGGAAAAGTTTGTGTAATCACAGGTTCAAATTCAGGAGTTGGAGCAGCTGCTGCCGAACTATTTGCAAGTGAGGGTGCTAAAGTTGTTATTACTGCTAGAAGACAAGATAAACTTGATGAAGAAGTAAAGAAGATTCAAGAATTAGGTGGCGAAGTCTTAGCTGTAAGATGTGACGTTTCTAATGAAGAAGACGTTGAAAGATTATTTAAAGAAGTGGTCGAAAAATTCGGTACAGTCGATGTTTTATTAAATAATGCTGGTGTATTAGAAGCAGGACTTAAACCAATTGATAGATGTTTAAAAGAAGATATTGATAGAGTAATCGATATTAATACAAAAGGAACAATGTATTGTTCAAGAGCTGCAAGCAAAATCATGGAAGCAAAAGGAAGCGGATCAATTATTAATCTTGATTCAGTTGCAGGTCATCATGGTTGCGGTGGTGCTGCATATGTTGCAAGTAAAGCTGCAGTCATCGGTGTTACAAAACATACTGCTTTAAGATTTGCTGGTAAAGGAATTAGATGTAACTCAGTTTGCCCAAGCACAATTGTTACACCAATGGTTGCTCAAATGGATCCTAGAACTTTAGATATGGATATGATGGGACAAATGGCAAAACATGCTGATTTAAAGATTCAACCATGTATGCCTATTGATGTTGCTAGAGTTTGTTTATTCTTAGCAAGTGATGATTCAAAACCAATTACTGGCCAAGTAATTGTTTGTGATTACGGCTCAACTTTATAAAGAAAAATAAAAATTTTAGGGCAATTAAATTTGCCCTTTTTTATACAAAGAAAAAATAAATATTTTAAAAAACTTGAATTTTGCAAGGTTTTTGATGGAAATTAAAGGTTTTTTCTATATATTTTTACTTATTAATTCAATTACTAGATAACTAAACAATATATTTTAATGAATTAAAGTTTTTAATTGTTCTATAGATATTTTTTCTTAATTTTTTAGTTGGATAAGTTAAATCAATAATCATAATAACATTCATTTTTGCATTAAAAGCACTTAAAACTCCGTTTGGTGAATCTTCAATAGCAATTGAATTTTTAGGATTAACATTTGCGAATTTTAAAGCTTCTAAATAAACATCAGGATATGGTTTTCCTCTTTTTATGTCTTTAGTTGAAAAGACGTTTTTAAAATATTTAGCTAAATCATATTTATTTAATAAATTTATAATTTCTTCTTTTTTGGTTGCAGAAACTACGTAGCAATCGATGTTTTTTGAATTTAAGTAGGATAAACCTTCCTTTACAAAAGGTTTAATTTTATAATCGTTTTTATCTAGATATTCTTTCATTAATTTATTTCTTGTAGATCTAATTTCATCTAAATTAATTGATTCTCCATAAATGGATTTAATGTATTCGTTTGCTAAATTTCTATCTAAACTTCTTAAATTAAGCGGGTCAATTAAAGAAACATCATAACCACACTTTTTAAAAGATTCTTTCCAAAAAATTTGGTATATCCTCTCTGAATCAAGTAGTGTTCCATCAAGATCAATAAACGCAGCTTTAATATTTTTTAATTTTTTCATAAAAATATTCTAAAAGATTATAAATTGTATATCTATAATTTTTAATTATAGATAATAATATGAGCATGTTATTTGAAATAATGAGTACTTGATAATAAAATATTTGCGTATGAAGAAGATAGAATATAAATTGATTGAAGATAAAAGTTTTCCTCACGAAAGGGATTTGTATAACACGCATCACTTACATTTAAAAAACTTAAGATTTGATGGTGTAGAAGATGGTGAAAGTGCATTAAAAGAATCATCAAATATTAAAATTGAAGATACCTTTTTCAATTTACGTTATCCATTGTGGCATGTAGACAATTTAGAAGTTAAAAATTCTAAATTTACTGAATTAAGTAGAGCAGCACTTTGGTATACAAATAACATTTTGATCGAGGATTCTTTTTTAGATGGAATTAAAGCTTTAAGAGAATGTAAAAATATCAATTTAAAAAGAATTGAAGCAACTTCTCCAGAAATCTTATGGAAATGTAAAAATATCGAATTGGTCGATAGTTCTATTACAAGTGAGTATGCATTTTTGCTTTCTAAAAATATTAAAATTAGAAATTTAAAATTTAGTGGAAAATATTCATTTCAATATTGTAAAAATGTTGAAATTGAAGACTCATATTTAGATACAAAAGATTGCTTTTGGCATACTGAAAATGTGGTAATTAGAAACTCAACTGTTAAGGGTGAATATCTTGCTTGGTATTCTAAAAATCTTACTTTTATTGATTGTAGAATTATTGGTACACAACCATTTTGTTATACCAAAAATTTAAAGTTAATAAATTGCACTATGGAAGATTGTGATTTAGCCTTTGAATATTCAACTGTCAAAGGTGATATTCATTCAGTTATTGACTCAATTAAAAATCCTAAAGGAGGAGCAATTAGTTGTGTCGGTGTTAAAGAATTAATCTATACTAAAGATAGTAAAATTAAACCTAAATTAAAGATAAATTATATAAAATAATCGAGTTTTACAAGGTTTTTACTTGAAAATACTGAGTTTTTTATAATAATTATGCTCTAAATATTAGAGATATAATTTCTTTTGCCTTTAATTGAAAATTAAAGCGTCCTTCTTTATAATTATTAAGAAGGATTTTTAAGATGAGACTTCAACTTAGTGCAAAAGAAATTTTAGAGAAAAAATTTGAGAAAAACGTTAAAGGTTATAATGCTGATGAAGTTGATCAATTTTTAGACAAAGTCTTAATTGATTACCGAATGATTGATGGCGTTGTTCAGTCTTTAAATTCACAAATTGTTACTTTAAAAAGAGAAAATGAGGCTTTAAAAGCTAGTATTAGAGATAAAGAATCTGAAATATCGATTCAAAAATCAAAAAATATAGTTTTAAGGCATAATGAGGGAAGTCTAGACAATCTTGAATTACTTCAAAGATGTAGCAAATATGAAAAAAAGCTATATCAAATGGGTGTTGACCCTAGCAAAATTAAATAGTTTTTAAATACTTCAGTCTATGCAATCGCTGGCTAGAAATAGTTAGAGGAAAGTCCATGCTCGCACAATCTGTGATGATTGTAGTGATTATGTTAGTTGAAAAAATAAAACTAAGTACGTGGGAGCACGTAACGGCCAATGATATCCTAAAGTTCATCCATGGATAGAGTTGATAAAGTGCCACAGAGACGAGCTTATTTGAAAAAATAAGATGAAACGTTGGTAAACCCCTTAAGCGAGAAACCCAAATTTGGTAGGGGAAATTCCTAAGAAGAATTCGAATTCAAGGGAATAGGTGTAAGCCTAGATAAATGATTGCATAAAACAGAACATGGCTTATGGACTGAATACTCATTTTAGGATTTATGAAAGAAAAAAGTATAAATTTACCTACAAAAATTACGATTTCAAGAATTGCTCTTGCAACTGTTCTTTTACTTGGGATTTTTGTTATTTATCTTTTAGATGAATTTAGTGTTATTAATGTTGCTTCATTTAATATTAATTTAAATAATAACGGAGCTACTATAAATCTTATTAATATAATAATCTTTATAATATTTATAATAGCTTCATTTACAGATTTTTTAGATGGATATATCGCTAGAAAATATAATCTTGTCACTGATTTAGGAAAATTTTTAGATCCAATTGCTGATAAGATGTTAATTAATGGTTTATCAATTTTTTGTGCTTTGAATTTTGTAAGCTTAGGAAGTGATGTTAGATTTCCTTTCTTTTGTGTAATTTTAATGGTTATTAGAGACTTAATAGTTGATGGTCTTAGATTTATGGCAGCAAGTAAAAATGTTGTTATCGCTGCAAATATATTTGGAAAACTGAAGACAGTTTTACAAATGGTTGCTATTAGTTTTGTATTATTAAATGGTTGGCCATTTAGTTATTTTGATTCTAACTGGGTACAATATTTACACATAAGTGATTTTATTTGTTATGTTGCAACATTTGTTAGTTTATTAAGTGGTATAATTTATTTAATTGATAATAAACAGGTTTTTGGAGGTAATAAAAATGAATAATGCAGTTAAACTTGTTGATCTTCTTACAAAAGAAAAACTTACAATTGGTAGCGTTGAATCTTTTACTGGTGGATTATTTGGAAAAACAATTACTGATGTAAGTGGAGCAAGCGAAGTTTATAAAGGGGGAATCGTTTGCTATTCTGATGAAATGAAGGAAAAATTTATTGGTGTCGATCCTGAAACAATTAAAGAATATGGTGTTGTTTCATGGGCAGTTGCTCAAGAAATGGCAATCAAAGGTCTTGAAGTTTTAGGCGTTGATATTTGTGTTTCATTCACTGGAAATGCTGGTCCATCAGTTTGTTCAGAAGGTACAGATGTTGGTGAATGTTATATGGGTATTGCTTATAACGGACAAGTTTGGCAAATTCCATTAAGATTACCAGATTTAGATAGAGAACAAATTAGACAAGTCTGTGTTGACTCAATTATTAACGCAGTTTGCTCAATTTTAGGCAGATAATTTTTTAAAAAAAATAAAAAATTTTAAAAAAATAATTTTTTTGGTAAATTTTTCTCTTTGCTGGCATCTTGTTAGTAAAGAGGTATTTTATGGCTAACGAAAAAACAAAAACAGACGAAATTTTAAAATCGGTCATTCAACAAGTCGAACATGAATTCGGCAAAGGTGCCTTAATGAGATTAGGAGACCGTCCTACTACAGAAATTGGTACCATTCCATCAGGTTCAATCCTCTTAGATGATGCTCTCGGGATCGGGGGTTATCCAAAAGGAAGAATTGTTGAAATTTACGGCCCAGAAAGCAGCGGCAAAACGACTTTAGCACTTACTGCGGTTGCTGAATGCCAAAAAAATGGCGGTCGTGCTGCTTTTATTGATGCAGAAAACACAATTGATCCCGAATACTCCAAAAATCTAGGCGTCGATATCGATGAATTGATTCTTTCTCAACCATCAAGCGGAGAAGAAGCTCTCGATATTGTCGAAATGCTAGCAAAAAGCGGCGCATTTAATTTAATTGTTGTTGATAGCGTTGCAGCTCTTGTTCCTCAAGCTGAACTTGAAGGAATGATGACTGATAATTCAGTTGGTCTTCAAGCAAGGATGATGTCAAAATCCTTAAGAAAGATCGCTGGTTTATTAAATAAAAATGATTGTACTGTTATTTTTATTAATCAGTTAAGAGAAAAAGTAGGTGTAATTTATGGAAGTAATGAAACAACTACTGGTGGAAGAGCTTTAAAATTCTATTCAACTGTAAGGCTTGATATTAGAAGAACTGAGGCTATTAAAGATGGATACAATGTTATTGGAAACGTTGTCCAAATTAAGGTAGTCAAAAACAAAGTTGCTCCTCCATTTAAAACATGTAAATTAGACATTGTTTATGGAAGAGGAATTTCTAAAGAAGGCGAACTTTTAGATTTAGCTCTTGCTAAAGGTATCGCTAAAAAAGCTGGATCTTGGTATGAAATTTATGGCGAAAGAATTGGCCAAGGAAGAGAAACAGCCAAAGAATTTTTAAGAGAGCACGAAGAAATATTTGAGGCAGCTAAACGTCAAATCAAAACTGGCGAAGTTCCAAGTTTTGCAAAAAAAGAATCAACTGAATAAGTAGAATATATTTCTTTAAATCCTTAAATATATTATCTAGAAAATAAGGGTCCTTTTTTGATATACTTATAAGAGGTATCAAGAGATACTTGTTATATATTTATTTAATCGACTTAATTATATTAATTTATATAAAAAAATAGATTTAGATTTTAATGAGTGTCGCTCGATCCGTTAGGCAAAGGAGATTTTAAAAATGGACCCACTTATGGCTGGTATTATCGGCGGAGCTATAGGTCTTGTAATCGGTTTAATTGCTTGTGTTGTTATCGCATTTTTACCTCATTTCCGTGCTAAAAGGGCACAAAATGATGCAAATAAAATAATTAATGATGCTAATATAAAAGCTGAAAAAATTACAAAAAGTGCACAACTTGACGCTAAACAAACTGTTTACGAGATGAAGCAAGAAGCTGAAAAAGATATCAAAGAAAGAAAACAAGAAGTTGTTATACAAGAAAACAAATTGCTTCAAAGAGAGCAAAGCATCGATGCAAGAGATGCTCAACTTATGAGAAAAGAACAATCTTTAGAAGATAAAGAAAAACATCTCGATAAGTTAAATGAAGAAGCTAAAAAGAAAAATGCATTCCTTCAAGAAAAGGTTGATTCCTTACTTGGTGAGTTAGAAAAAGTTGCTAACATGACTGAAAAAGAAGCAAGGGAAGAAATCTTTAATAGAGTTAAAGAAAAAGAAGCTTTAAATATTGCTAAATATATTAAAGAGCAAGAAGAAAAAGCTGAATCAATTGCAGATGAAAAAAGTAGAGATATCTTAGCCTTAGCAATGGCTAGACACGCTCAAGAAGTTACTACTGAAAGAACTATCAATGTTATTAATCTTCCTAACGATGAAATGAAAGGAAGAATTATTGGTAGAGAAGGTAGAAACATCAAATCTTTAGAGCAATCATTAGGTGTTGATATTTTAATTGATGATACACCTGAAGCAATTACAATTTCTTGTTTTAACCCAGTTAGAAGAGAAATTGCTTCAAGAGCATTAAATCTTTTAATTAAAGATGGACGTATTCAACCTGGTAGAATTGAAGAAGTCATCGAAAAATGTAAAAAAGAAGTTAATGAAATTATTAAAAAAGCAGGTGATGAAGCTGTATTCAAACTTGGTTTAAGTAATGTTTCAAAAGATTTAATTCCTTACATTGGAAGATTAAAATTCAGAACAAGCTATGGTCAAAATCAATTAGAACATAGTGTTGAAACTGCTCAACTTTGTGGAGCAATGGCTGCTGAATTAGGTTTAGATCAAAACTTAGCAAAAAGAGCCGGATTACTTCATGATATTGGTAAGAGCATGGATTTTGAAGTAGAAGGAAGCCACACTGAAATCGGTGCAAGAATTGCCAAAAAGTGCGGTGAAAACGATTTAATTGTTAATGCTATTGAATGTCACCACGGTGATGTACCAGCAAAAAGTGTTATTGCATATTTAGTTAATGCTGCTGATACCTTATCAGCTGCTAGACCAGGTGCAAGAAGTGAAACACTTGAAACTTATATTAAACGTATCGAACAACTTGAAGATATTTGTAAATCATATGATGGTGTTCAAACCTGTTATGCAATGCAATCTGGAAGAGAAGTTCGTGTCATGGTTATTCCTGAAAAAATTGATGATTTAGGAGCTTTCAAACTTGCGAAAGATATTAAAGAAAGAATCGAAAACGAGATGAAATATCCTGGAACAATCAAAGTCAACGTAATTAGGGAATATCGAGCAATCGAAACTGCTGAATAATATTTTAAAAAGGAAGGATTGGTATCCTTCCTTAAATTTTATATTTTTGGATTATGAGAAAGATAAAGACTTTAGATTTACCTAGTATTGAAAAAGGACGCATTAGATCAAAATGCGTTAATACTTTTTTATATTCTTACGAAGCTAGCGATCAACTTTTTGATGAATTAAGAAATAAACATTACTTTATAAGAACTTATGGCTGCCAAGCTAATATTCGTGATGAAGAAACCTTAGCTGGTTTTTTAAACAACCTAAATATGGTTAGAGTTGAAAACGAAAATGAAGCTGATATTGCAATCTTAAATACATGTGCAGTTAGAGAAAATGCTGAAGATAAAGTTTATGGTGAAATCGGTGAATTTAAAAATTTAAAAGCAAAGAATAAAAATCTTATTTTATGTATTTGTGGATGTATGGTAGAACAACCACACGTAGTTGATTTCTTACTTGAAAAGTTCGATTATATCGATATATTTTTCGGCACTCATAACATTCAAGATTTTATTAAATTATTAGATATTTACATTCAAGATCGCTCAACAAGAATAGTTGATATTTCATCAAAATCAGGTGATATTTATGAAAATTTACCTGTTAAAAGACTTAGTGAATTTAAAGCATTTGTAAATATTACTTATGGTTGCGATAAGTTCTGTACTTATTGCATCGTTCCTTATACAAGAGGAAAAGAAAGAAGTAGAGATATCCAAGATATTTTAAACGAATGCCAAAAATTAAAAGATGATGGATATCAAGAAGTAACATTACTTGGTCAAAATGTTGATAGCTATGGAAAAGATTTAGATAGTGGTATCGATTTTGCTCATCTTTTAGAAGAAGTTGCAAAATTAGGGATTCCAAGAGTTAGATTTTTGACTTCCTATCCAAGTGATTTTAAAGATAATGTCATCGATGTCATTGCAAAATATGACAACATCATGAAATATTTACATCTTCCTGTTCAATCTGGCAGTAATTCTGTTTTAAAGAAGATGGGAAGAAGATACACAAGAGAACAATATTTAGCATTAGTTGATAAAATTAGAGCAAAAATTCCAAATATGGCATTTTCAACTGATATTATTGTTGGCTTCCCAAACGAAAGTTACGAAGAATTTTTAGAAACTGCTGATTTAGCAAGTAAGGTTGATTATACTTCAGCATTTACTTTTATTTACTCTCCTAGAAAAGGAACTCCAGCCGCTAGATTAGTTGATAATGTCGATTATGAAACTAAAAATAAAAGATTTAAAGAACTTGTCAGCGTTTTAGAAAAAGATGTAAGTAAAAATGCTGAAAATATGGTTGGAAAAGTTTATCCAGTCTTAGTTGAAGGATTATCTAAAAAGAATAAAGATATTTTAAGTGGGACTGCTTACAATATGAAAACAATTCACTTTAAAGGTGATCTTTCTTTAGTTGGAAAAATTGTAAACATTAAAGTAATAGAAAGTCATACATATTCATTAATTGGGGAACTTGTCGATGAATAAAGATATTGAATCAAAAGTTAAAGATTTAAAAGATTCTTTATTATCTGAAGAGTTAATTAAAGAGTATATAAAATCAAAAAATGCTATTTTTGATTCAAAAACCCTGCAAAACTACGAAAATATTTTAAAATATTTGCAAAAGTGTGATATGAGCGAAGAAGAAAAAAGAGAATACGATAAAGCATTAAACGAATTTAAAAACGATCCTTTTGTACAAAATTATATAAAATTAGAAAATGAGAAAACTGAATTATTAAAAGAGATAAAGGATATTTTAGATATATGATTTATGCAATTCTTGGCTCAACAGGTTCAGGAAAAAGTGACATCGTAGAAACTGTTTCAAAAAGATATAACATTCCTGTTATAAATTTTGACGTTTTTCAAATGTATAAAGAAATTGATAAAGGAACAGCTAAACCTGAAAAAGAATTAATCAATAGTGGTAGATATTATTTATATGATTGTATCGATTTAAATGAAGCTTATGATGTTGCTTCATATCAAAAAGAGGCGAGAAAAACATTAGATTTTTTATTAAAAGAACATAAAGATGTCATTTTAGTTGGTGGAAATGGATTATATTTAAAGGCCTTACTTTATAATTACACTTTTAATGAAGAAGATCCGATGCCAAAGGATTATTTATCAGATTTAAGTAATGAAGAACTTTATAAAAAAGTCGAAAGTTTTGATGCTGAAGACGCTAAAAAAATCGGTGTCAACAATAGAAAAAGATTATTAAGAGCAATTTATATTTATGAAACCCATAAAGTTAATAAAACCGAACTTAATCAAAACGGAAAAGACGAACTTTTATATAAAGATGTGAAATATATCGGTATTGATATCGATAGAGAAAAACTTTATGAAAGAATTAATCTTCGAGTTGATATAATGTTTGAAAGTGGTCTTGTTAAAGAAGCTCGCGAACTTATAAATAAGTATGGAAAAACAACTAGAGGGCTTCAAGCTATTGGCTATAAAGAATTTTTTGAACTTGAAAGCGAAGAAGAAATCAAAGAATTAATCAAGAAACATAGTAGAAATTATGCAAAAAGACAAATGACATTCTTTAGACATCAATTTGAAAACGTTAATTGGTTTAAATCTAAAGAAGAAACGTTAAATTTCTTTGAAGAGGAAGTTAAAAATGAAAGAAATTGATAATCGTTCCTCTTTATTAATAACAGAAGAAGCAACAAATTATCTTAAAAATAAAAAGGTTGCTATTTTTGGTCTTGGTGGAGTTGGTTCTATCGTTCCAATTTCTTTAGCAAGGAGTGGAATTTTAAATTTATTGATTGTTGATTTTGATAAAGTCAGTGAATCTAATTTGAATAGACAACTCGCATATACTTCTTTAGATGTAGGAAAAAGCAAAAGTGAAGTTACCAAAAATTTATTGAATAACATTAGAGATGATTTAAATGTTATTTCATTAAACTCTAAAGTTGATGAAAATTTTGATTACTCAATTTTAGATTCTTATGATTATGTAATCGATTGTATTGATGATTTAAAAGGAAAGATACTTTTAATCAAATACTGTCTTCAAAATAATATTAGAATCATATCTTCTTTGGGTATGGGAAATCGTCTTGATCCCTCAAAAGTTATAATTACTAAGCTTAATAAAACAACCGATGATCCTCTTGCTAGAAAGTTAAGATATGAACTTAAAAAAGAAAATGTTGATATATCGAAATTAGATGTTTCTTTTTCTTTAGAAAAGCCTATAATCAATTCTAGAGTAATTAGTTCGATGGTTTTTGTGCCTAATGCATCAGGACTATTAATGGCTAGTTTTGTTTTAAAATATTTTATAAAGGAGTATGAATATGAAGTTAGAGACAATTGATAAAATCGCAAAAAAAGTTAAGATTAGCAGTGATTTTTTAGAAATGTATGGAAAATATAAAGCAAAAGTTGATCTTTCTTTATATGAAAAAGTGAAAAATAATGAAGATGGAAAACTTATTTTAGTCACTGCAATTACTCCTACAAAAGCAGGCGAAGGAAAAACGACAGCTTCAATTGCTCTTGTTGAAGGATTAAATAGATTAGGACAAGATGCACTTTTATGTTTGAGAGAACCTTCAATGGGTCCTGTTTTTGGACTTAAAGGCGGAGCAACTGGGGGTGGAAAAGTTACAATTGAACCTCAAGAAGATATCAATTTACATTTCACTGGTGATATGCACGCTCTAACCTCATCAATTAATTTAATCAGTGCAGTAATTGATAATCATATTTACCAAGGAAATGAACTTAACATTAATCCTGAAAGAATTGTTTGGAAAAGAGCTATCGATACTAATGATAGAGAATTAAGAAGTATCACAATTGGTCAAGGATCAAAAATTAATGGAATTGTTAGAGAAGAACATTTTGAAATCACTGTTGCAAGTGAATTAATGGCTATCATGTGTATTTCATCTTCAAAAGAAGATTTCAAAAGAAGAATTTCAAATATAATTGTTGCTTATACTTTTGATGAAGAGCCTGTTTATTTAAAAGATTTAAAGATTGTTAATGCTGTAATGAAATTAATGGATAAAGCATTATCTCCAAATTTAGTTCAAACTTCTGAAAATGAACCAGCATTTGTTCATGGTGGACCATTTGCAAATATTGCCCACGGATGTTCAAGCTTAATCGCAACAAAACTTGCGTTAAAACTTTCACCAATTGTAGTTACTGAAGCTGGATTTGCTGCAGATTTAGGTGCTGAAAAATTCTTAGATATTAAATGTAGAATTGGAAATTTAAAACCTTCAATGGTTGTTTTAGTTGCAACTATTAGAGCATTAAAAATGCATGGTGGAGTTGCTTTTGAAGATTTAGATAAAGAAAATTTAGATGCTTTAAAAGAAGGTATTGCTAACTTACATCAACATTATATGAACTTAAGAAAATATGAATTACCAGTTGTAGTTGCAATTAATCATTTTAAAGATGATACAGAAAACGAGATTAAATTATTAGAAAATTGGTGTTCTTCTTTTGGAATTCGCTATGCTTTCTTGGATGGATTCTTAAAAGGTGGAGAAGGAAGCACAAAACTTGCTAACAAAGTTTTAGAAACTTTAGCTACAACAAATGCTAATAAATTTAAATATTTATACGATGTAAACGACACAATTGAAAATAAAATTAACATAATCGCAAAAGAGATTTATAGAGCTGATGGAGTTGATTTTACTGAAAAAGCAAAAGAAGATATTAAAAGAATTGAAGCTTTAGGTAGAGATAAATTAGTTATCTGCATGGCTAAAACTCAATCATCATTCTCAGATAATCCAAAATTAATTAATACTCCTAAAAACTTTAGAATTACAGTTAAAGAAGTTAAATTAAGTAATGGTGCAGAGTTTATTGTAGTCTTATGTGGTAGCATTTTAACAATGCCAGGACTTCCAAAAGTTCCTGCTGCAGTAAATTTTTAAAAAAGTTTGGTAAATTTTTGAAATTCAAGCAATCTTGTTAGTAAAGGGGGTCAAAATTGCTTGAATTAAAAAACATAACTAAATCTTATAAAATTGATAGTAACAAATTTAATCTTATACTTGATGATTTAAATTTAAAAATTTCCTCAAATGGTCTTTATTTTATCTTTGGAAAAAGTGGTTGTGGAAAAACAACTTTATTAAATATTCTTCAGGGATTAAGTTCGGTTGATAGTGGAAAAATTTTATATAATGGAAAAGAAATTCAAAACTTTTCTAATAAAGAAAAAAATAACTATCTAAAATCAGAAATTGGGATTATATTTCAGAATTTTAATTTGTTTAGTTTTCTAACTGTTAAAGAAAATATATTTTTATCATCAAGAATTAAAGGTGTTAATGACAAAGTTTTTATAAATGAATTAATAGACAAATATAATTTAAGATCCTTACTAGATAGAAAAGTGAATAGTTTAAGTGGAGGGGAACAACAAAGAGTAGCAATAGTTCGATCCATAATTAGTAAACCAAAAATTATTTTATGCGATGAGCCAACTGGTGCTCTTGATCATAAGAATTCAAAAATTGTAATGGAGACTTTAAAAGAGTTATCTAAAAATTCAATTGTAATTGTTGTTACTCATAATGAAAAGTTAATTGAAGAATATGCTGATGGAAGCTTTGAATTGAAGTCTGGAAAGTTATTTATTAGGAAAGAATCAGCTAATAATAATTTCAATGTTTTACCTAAAAAAAGAATAAAATATAGGGGTTTTACAGGGTTTTTGGCTCGAAAATTTACCAAAAAGGATAAGAAATTAAATATAATTTGTGTAATTTCCATCATAATAACATTTCTAATTTTTCTTGTTTCTTTTGCTTTTTATCAAGGGCTAAACAACTATAAAATTGATATTTTAGATAATTATTTTAACTCGAATATATTCACAATTTCTAAAGTATATGAACAAGAAAGTAATGGTTCAAATTTAGTTTTATTAAAGAAAGAAATGCCTAGTGATAAAGAGATTATTCGTTATCTTGATAGAAATATAAATTATGAAATTTATCAAAATTTAGATTATTTTTTCAGTTCTGTTAATTTAATTAAAGTTAATAATATTGAAAGCAAGGAATGCACTTTTTATCCTTATTTTAATCAAGATAGAAAGATTAAATTCTATGTTAATAATGTTTTTCGTGATGAATTTGGCAATGATGTAAGTGAAATCAATCCTAGCTTTAAACGAATTTATAATTATTACGATAAAAACAATAATGCTTTAATCGAAGAAGAATTTTATTACGAATTAAATATAAAAATTTCAGGTATTAATGAAGAATTCAAGTATTTAAATACACCAGCTGTTTATTATCCTTACAGTTACTTTTTAGATATTTTGGACAGCATAAAAACAAATAATATTAATAAACAAATCGGAACTAATTATAGTTGGTTAGATGTTTTAAAATTATCAGATAGCAATAACGAAATTAATTCATATTCAAAATTAATAGTTGTAGATGATGAAGATAAAGCCTCAATATATTCACTTATTGATGATTATGATATCCAAAAAGATTATTTAAAGATAGAAAGTAATAAATATACTATTGTCAGCTCTTTTATTTCGCTTTCTGAATCTCTTTATTTAGGAATTCAAATATTTCTAGGAATATCAACTCTGTGTAGCTTATTTTTGATTGGCTTTATTTCTTTTTCGTCCTTTATAAGTAGAAGAAAAGAAGTAGCAATTTTAAGATCATTAGGCGCGAGTGAAACTTCAGTTGAAGAAGTGTTTATTTATGAAAAACTATTTGTCACATTTATTGGTTTTTTAATATCACTTGGAATATTTTTCGTTATTAAATCAAGCATCAATAAATTTTTATTTAATATATTTTCAATACAGTCACTTTTACAAATAGATATTATTTTTATTGCTTTACTTTTGTTATTTTCTTTAGTTGCAACTGCCTTATTTACGTATATGCCACTTAAGTTCTCAAAAAAGATTGATATTGCTAGTGAGTTAAAGGAAGAATGAGATGATTGAATTCAAAAATTTGACTAAAAAATTTGGTGAGCAAACAATTTTAGACAGCATTTCATATGTTTTTCCAAGTAATGGTCTAGTTTCTATTTGTGGAGAAAGTGGTTGTGGAAAGTCAACATTATTAAATATTCTTAGTACAATAGAAGAAAATTATAGTGGTGAAGTTAAATTTAAAGATATAAACATTTCCAATTTAAAAAATAAAGAAAAAAGAAATCTTCGAGCTAATGAATTTGGTTATATATTTCAATCGTTTAATCTTTTAGAAAACGATACTGTAGAAAATAATTTAGCCTTGGTTTTAAACTCCAACCATAACTTAAGCAATAATTTTAAAAATCAAAAAATCTCTGAAATATTAGATGAACTGGAAATATCATATCTTCGTTATAATGTTGTTTCGAAATTAAGTGGTGGAGAAAAACAAAGAGTTGCTATTGGTAGAGCAATTATTAACAACCCAAAAGTTATCTTTTGTGATGAACCAACAGGTTCTTTAGATGTAATAAATAGTGAAAAAATATTTCAACTTTTAAGAATTTTATCTCAAGAATGTTTAGTAATTTGTGTCACACACGATACAACTTTAGCTAAAAAATATTCAGATAGAATATTGCAGTTAGAAAAAGGAAAAATTACTGAGATTTTAATTGAAAAACCTGCAAAACATGAATATTCTTTAAAAATAATTAAAGAACAAAAGGTAAATTTTAGACCTACAATATCAATTAAATTTGCTCTGAAGCACTTTTTTAATAAGGCAAAAAACAAAAAAATTAGATTTTCAATTTCTTCAATTCTTGTTAGTTTTTGTCTCATATGTTTAGGGTTAGCTCTTCTTGTATCATCTAGTATTTCTTCGTCATTAAAAGCTAGTTTTTCATCAATTATAGGTGAAAATACTTTGGTGTTATCTCGTAAAGATGAAGATAGTGAACTCTTATATTATGAAAGTGCCAAAATTGATGTTTTACAAAATATTGTAAGAGATTATGGGGACGATGTTGATTATATTGGATGTAATTATTTGATAGATTTTGAATCATATTTTAGAGATAGAAATTCTTTATATAATGTTACTAAATATCCATCTCAAATCATTACTGGTATAACAGCTCGACATTTTAATGAATTTACCTATGTAAAAGATTTTACCAATCAAGAAATTTACCCACTTTTTAATGATACATTAGAAGATGATGAGATTGTTTTAGGATTAAACTTTACTCAAGTAAAAAATATTTGTTTAAATCTTCAAATTGTCAGGACCTATGAATCGTTAGGGAGATTTATTGAAAATAATGAACTATTAGTTTGTATATATTTAGTTAATTCATATTGGTCATATTCTGATGAAATAACTTTTAAAGTTAAAGGAATCATTCCAACAACTAGACCTTGTATATATCACACCAATAATTTCTTTAATGAATCATTTTTTGAGGATACTTTACGCTTCCCAAGTTCTTTAGATTTATTAAAAGAAGAAGAATTTCCTTGGATTATGAAGAAAATTTATTATTTTAAGACAAAAGAATTTCAAAGTTATCTCATAAATAAGTTAATTTATGACAAAAAATATAAAAATATGGTCTTTGATAGTGATAATAAAGATTATTCACCTCAAACTTGTTCTGAAGAAGGTTCATATACTAATAAAGTTTATGTTTATGAAACCGTTGTTAAAGGAATTGATATAACTTTGATTGATTCAATAATTAAAAATGTTCCAGAGATTAAAAGTTATTACTTCTCGACAATAGGAGGTTATATAAATTATGGTTCATCTTTACTTTGTGGTTTTGCTAATCCAATTTATCTAACAAAATCAAAAGAAGACGCAGATAAAATTATTGATTCATTTACAATTATTAAAAATGAAGAAAAAGATTCAATAGTAGTTCCAAACTATGCAATTGAGGGTTATGCATTAAATTCATCTGAGAAAACACTACGTTTTTCAACTTTAAAAGATGGAATTGTAAGTGGAAACTATCCTTTAAAAGTTAATGAAATAGCGATTTCTAAAGGAGTTATCGATTATCTAGGTGGTGAGAATTTATTAAATAAAGACATTTATTTAACTTTAAATGATAGGGTTGATTATTTTGACGATTATATGCGAAAGTCTTTTAAAACTATTCAACTAAAAGTAGTTGGGGTAGTTTTAGATGATTTAGGACTCAATATTTATCATGATGAAAACTATTCTTTAGCACTTTTTAGAGATTTATTTAAAATAAACGGCTTTTATATGATCCCATCTTCAATAATATTCATCACTGATTCAGATATTAAAGACGAAAGAATAGATAAAATTAATAAATATCTATCGGAATATAAGCTTACTAATCCTATGAGCACGATTAATAATTCAATAAATGAGGTTTTGTTATATCTTGAAATTATTCTATTTTGTTTTTCTCTTATAACAGCACTTAGCTCAATTGTTGTTTTGATAATAATCTCTTATGTAAATTTAAAAGAGAATAAAAAAGAAATAGCAATTCTTTCTCTACTAGGATTTTCAACATTTGAAATAGTGAAAGTCTCTTTTATTGATGTTGTTTTTATATTGTTAAGTGCGATATTTTCTTCGATTATTTCGGTAATATTTTTAAGTGTCTTTTTAAACAAAATTATTGCAAAAGAAGTTGGTTTTGCAGGGTTTTATAATTTTCCGCTAGAGGCAATAGGTGCAATTTTAGCATGTGTAACACTAATATTATTTATCTCTTTAGTCTTTATAATTCAACCAATTTATAAGTTTAAAATTTCTTCGAATTTGCATTAAAAATAATATAGTGCAAACATTAAGTTATTCCATTATAATTATTACTATTAAAGAAAGAGGGACGAAAATGAAAAAAGTTCTAGGTGTGGTTAAGTCATTTAACAATGCTAAAGGCTATGGATTTATCGTTGATGAGGAAAATAACGATTGCTTTTTTTATTTCTCGTCACTTAACATGGACGGATTTAAAACTGTTAAAGCAGGCCAAAAAGTAAAGTTTGTTAAGACTGAAACCGAAAAAGGGTTTAGAGCTGAGGACGTTGACATAATTTAAATATTTATGGGCTCTTACATAAAAGTCATTATTATAATAATGGCTTTTATTTTTGCTTATAATAAGCAATTCGTTTATAATATTTAAGATTTTTGAGGTATTTTATGGGATTAAAAGCAGGAATAGTAGGTTTACCAAATGTTGGAAAGTCAACATTGTTCAACGCAATAACAAATAATCATGTCGAAGCTGCAAATTATCCTTTTGCAACAATTCAACCAAATGTAGGAACTGTTATTGTTAAAGATGAAAGAGTTGATAATTTAGTTAAATTATTTAATCCAAAAAAGACAATTTATTCTACTTTTGAATTTTTTGATATTGCAGGATTAGTAAAAGGAGCATCTAAGGGAGAAGGTCTTGGAAATCAATTCTTATCTCACATTAGAGAAGTTGACGCAATTGTTGAAGTTGTTAGATGTTTTGATAACAACGAAATTATTCATGTGGAAAATTCAGTTGATCCAATTAGAGATATTGAAATTATTAATCTTGAATTAGTTATGGCTGATTTAGAATCAGTTAACAATAGAATTTCAAGAATTGGTAACAAAGCAAGAATCTCAAAAGATAAAGATTCTTTAGTTGAAATTGGACTTTTAGATAAAATAAAACCTGTTTTAGAATCTGGAAAAGCAATAAGAAGCCTTTCATTTAGTGAAGAAGAAACAAAAATTCTCAAAAACTTTAGTTTTTTAACTGCAAAACCAATTATTTATGTTGCTAATGTAAGTGATGGAGATTTAGCAAATTTAGATTCTTGTGAATATTATCAAAGAGTTGTTGAATACGCAAAAAATGAAAATTCACAATGTATTGCTATTAGTTGTGAAATTGAAGCTGAACTTTCAACTTACTCAAAAGAAGAAAAAGAAGAATTCTTACAAACTTTAGGTGTAAGTGATAGTGGTTTAGACAAATTAGTCAAAGCTTCTTATAAATTACTCAATTTGTCGACTTTCTTTACTGTTGGAAGTGATGAAGTAAGAGCTTGGACATTTAAAAACGGAATGACTGCTCCTGATTGTGCTGGAATTATTCATACAGATTTCAAAAAAGGATTTATTAGAGCTGAAGTTTATACATACGAAGACATTATGGAAGAAAAAACTGAACAAGCTTTAAAAGATGCAGGAAAACTTCGTATCGAAGGAAAAGATTATGTAGCTAAAGATGGAGATATTTTCTTCTTTAGATTTAATGTTTAATTTATGAGAATAGGTTTTGGCAAAGATTTACATATATTAAAAAAAGGTGATTTTTTAAACCTTGGTGGTGTAAAAATCCCATCACCTTTAACTGCAGAATCAGTTTCGGATGGAGATGTGTTAATTCATGCTTTATGCGATGCAATTTTAGGAGCATTAGGAAAAGGTGATATTGGTGAAATGTTTCCACCTAATGATCCAAAAAATAAAGGAAGAAATTCGACTGAATTTTTAATAGAAGTTAAAAAACTTCTTGATGATAGTGAATATGAAATTTCTAATATTGATACATTAATTTTATTAGAAACACCTTCTTTAAAGAATTTTAAAGAAAAAATTAAAGAAAATTTATCAAAAATCCTTGATATATCAAAAAAACAAATTAATATTAAAGCCGGCACAAATGAAGGTGTCGACGCTATTGGTCGTAAAGAAGCAATTAAAGCAACAGTTGTAGTTCTTTTGGAGGAAAAAAGAAATGTTTAAAAAGATTAGAGTAAGATATGCACCATCTCCAACTGGATATTTACATATTGGCGGAGCTAGATCTGCACTTTTTAACTATTTATATGCTAAAAAGTACAATGGTGACTTTGTTTTTAGAATTGAAGATACTGATGTTGAAAGGAATATTCCTGGTGCAGAAGTAAGTCAATTACATGATTTAATTTGGCTTGGAATCATTCCTGATGAATCGCCAGAAATTCCAAATCCAAAATATGCTCCTTATAGACAAATGGAAAAGTTAGATATTTATAAAAAATATGCTGATGAATTAGTTGAAAAGGGTTATGCATATGAATGTTATTGTTCTGAAGAAGAATTAGCTGAAATGAAAGAAGAACAACTTTCACGCGGAGTTAAATCTTTTAAATATGATAGGCATTGTTTAAATCTTACTGAAGAAGAAAAAGCAAAATACATTGCTGAAGGTAGAAAACCAGTTATCAGATTAAAAATGGAAAGTGGTGTTACCTTTAAATTTGATGATTTAGTTCGTGGTGAAGTTTCTTTTAAATCAGATGATATTGGTGATTTCGTTATTATGAAATCAAATGGAATTCCAACTTACAATTTTGCAGTTGTTGTCGATGACCATTTAATGGAAATTAGTCACGTTTTAAGAGGTGAAGAACATTTATCAAACACCCCAAAACAATTACAAATTTATAAATATTTTGGATGGGAAGCTCCAACTTTCGGACATATGACAATTATTGTTAATGAAAACGGAAAGAAACTTTCAAAAAGAGATAACAACATTGTTCAATTTGTTTCTCAATATAAAGAACTCGGTTATCTTCCTGAAGCCATCTTTAATTTCTTATTCTTATTAGGTTGGACAAGCGAAGATAATAACGAAATATTTACTAAAGAAGAGGCTATCAAAGCCTTCGATCCAAAGAGATTATCTTCATCTCCATCAATGTTTGATAATAAGAGATTAAAGTATACAAATTCATATTACATCAAACATTTAGATGATGAAAAATATTTTGAATTTGTCCTTCCTTTTGTCAAAAAGGTTGCAGAACTCAACTCAAAATCAGAAAATGAGTTAAAATCAATAGCCTTAATTTTCAAAAACGAAATCAATACTGGGGCTGAAATTGTTGAACATTTAAATGAAATTTTTGATCTTAACAAGAGTATGAGTGAAGAAGATGAAGAGATGATGTCTTTAGATTCATCAAAATTAGTTATTGATGAGTTCAAAAAAGAATTAAGTAATTTAGATGAAATTAACCATGAAACAGTTAAAGCATTATTCAAAAACGTTCAAGCTGCAACTGGCGTAAAAGGTAAAAATTTATATATGCCAATTAGATTAAAATTAACAAAAGTACCTCATGGAATTGAGATGTATAACATTATTGGTATTCTAGGAAAAGACGAATGTCTTTCTAGATTAAATTAAAATAGATTATTGAATATTATTTATATATAATATTAGCGGTTTAAGGAGATTTATATGGTAGAAAATGCAAACAATAAATCAATGGTCGATATAGCATATGAATATATTGTAAACGAAGGAAGAGCCTTCACTTTTACAGAATTATTTGACGTTGTTAAAAAAGAACTTGGATTAAGTGACGAAGAAGCAGAAGCAAGAATTTCAAAATTCTATACAAACTTGTCTTTAGATGGAAGAATCGTTTTTATTCCAAAAACTAATGTTTGGGATTTAAAAACTAAACACAAATTTGATGAATATCACATCTCAATGAAAGACATTTATCAAGAAATTGAAGAAGAAGATGCTCAACCTGTAACAGGTGATGATGATCAAGGCGACAATTTAAATGCCGACCCTGACGATGATAGTGATGAAACTTATCAAAAAGATGAGTACGAATCAGATAATGAATAGTAACTAATTTTAAGGAGGAATATACAATGAAATTAGTAAGTATGGTAGAAATGCTTAAAAAAGCACATGAAGGCCATTATGCTGTTGGACAATTCAACATTAACAACCTTGAATGGGTAAGCGCCATTTTAGATGAATGCCAAGAACTTAAAGCACCTGTTATTTTAGGAGTTTCAGAAGGAGCTATTAAATATATGGGTGGATGCAAAACAATCGTTGGATTAGTTGAAGGCTATATTGAAGAAAATAACATTACAGTTCCAGTAGCTCTTCACGTTGATCACGGTTCATCATTTGAAGTTTGTAAAAAAGCTATTGATGCTGGATTTACTTCAGTTATGATCGATGCAAGTCATCACCCACTTGAAGAAAATATTCAACTTACAAAACAAGTAGTTGATTATGCACATGCTCACGGAGCATCAGTTGAAGCAGAATTAGGTCACGTTGGTGGACAAGAAGATAACGTTGTTTCTCAAGGTGTCTTATATGCTGATAAAGATGAATGTTTAAGACTTGTTAAAGAAGCTGGAATTGATGCTTTGGCACCTGCTCTTGGTTCAGTCCATGGACCATATCATGGAGAACCAAAACTTGGATTTAAAGAAATGCAAGAAATCAACGAATTAGTTGGTATCCCACTTGTCTTACATGGTGGTAGTGGAATTCCTGATTTCCAATTAAAAATGGCTATTGATAGAGGTACTTGCAAAATTAATGTTAATACCGAAAATCAACAAGCATTTGCAGCAATCGTTCGTAACATTTGTGCTACAACTGATCCTGAAAAAGTTTATGATCCACGTAAAATTTTAGGACCAGCAAAGCAAGGAATCAGAGACGTTGTCAAAGCTAAATGTGAAGTATTTGGCTGTATCGGGAAAGCAGAATAACTAATAAAATCCATAAAAGGCTATGTTTTCATAGCCTTTTTTTAAAATTAGTGCTAATCTATTAAGCAAGTCTATGAACGAAAACCAAAAGAAACAATATATTAAAAGACTTTCACTAAATATAGCGTGTTTAGTCATCGGCATCATATCATTACTTGGTTTGATAGTTATTTTTGTTTTTCTTGGAATCGATTATCTTCATGCTAGAACTAAATATTTATGGTATATGATTGAAATCATAATTGGTCTAGTTTTACTAGGCGCGGTAATGATTTATAAATTTATAGACTTTTATAAAAATAGAGAAACCATTAAAGATAGAATAATGAGAAAATATAAATAAAACCTTGGATTAGCAAGGTTTTCTTTATAAAATGAGTGAAAAAGGAGAGATTATGAAAACAATTGTTATAGATTTTGATGGAACTTTATGTCATTCATTTCCACTTGTTGAATATTTATTTATTAAGGTTTATAAAGACTTTACAGGCAAAGAAATGACTAAAGAAAATTTAATTCCTCTTTATGGACCAAACGAATTTGGTATCTTTGAAACACTTGTTGGAAAAGAAAATGCAAGATTAGCTTTTTATCAATATTTAAAGATTTATAATGATGTTCATGATGAATTTGTTAAAGACTTCATCCCAGGAATTAGAGAATTTTTAGAAATTTTAAAAGAAAAGAATGTCGATGTTTATTTACTTACTGGTAGAACTTTAGAATCAACATGTATCTCTTTAACAAAATTAGATGGTTGGAAATATTTTAAAGATTTATATTATGGCGATCCAAAAGGAGCTGTAAAAGACGAATTAATTACTAATTTATCAAAAGATCATAACATTGATTTAAAAGACATTCTTTATATCGGTGATTCTTTACAAGATATTCAACAATGTAAAAAAATAGGAGTCGATATAATTTCAGTTGCTTATGATAGACCTGAATCATTTGATAGATTAAATAGCTTTAATCCAGGCAACGTTGTTACAACAACTGAGGAATTAAAAAATAGAGTATTAGATTTATTAAAGTAAAAAAGAGGCTTTGAATCAAAGCCTCTTTTAATTTCAAATTTATAGTGAGCCTAGACTTTTTAAACTCGAACTATTCAAATCAAAAGAATAAGGTTCATTTCCGTTTTTATAGTTAAAAATGATACCTATTCTTCCATCTTTATAAATGATAACTTTATTTACAATTTGATTAATACATTGTTCCTTAAAAGATAAATCTTTTTCTCCATCTTTAAAAGGCGGCTTTTTACTTAAGGCATAAATTATTTGCTCATAAGTTAAGGTTTTAATTGTTGTTTTTTCAATTTCTAGTCTATTAGATATTTCATCTTTTTCAGTAGCTAATTTATCTAATTTTTCTTTTACAATTTTATATGGTGCACCGTCCTCAATGGCTTTTAAAAGATTGTTTATTTTCTTATTAATATCAGTTAAAGTGGCTATTAATTGAGGTATTAAAGGATTTTGGTTACTTAAATATTCTAAAATTTTATTTGCTAGTTTTTCTAAATAAGACGAATCAGTAATCAAATCCCAAACTTTATCAAAAACTAGATGTTCTATAAAATCTTTTTTAATAGGTCTATTATCGCATTTAAAATCTTTTAATCTGTTCTTAATTACTTGGCATTTATAATAACGATAAGTTTTGCCGTTACTTTTATTAACACTTTCTCCAATCATTTTATGATTACATTCGCCACAATATAATTTACCACTCAATATATATTTATCTTCGTTTCTAAAATGTGAAGAATTAATTTTGTTAGCCTGCTTTTTTTGTTGAGCAAGTTCAAAAGTTTTTAAATCAATACTGATTGGTAGTGCGTTTGAGATTGTTTCTCCATTAAATGATAGTTCGCCTATGAATTTTCTGTTACTAATAAGAGAATTCATTTGATGTTGTGTAAATTTTTTGCCTTGTCTATTTCTTAAACCCTCTTCATTAAACATCATCGCAATTTTATTTAATGATAAACTTGTAGTTGTATAAATTTCAAAAAGTCTTTTTACAATTTTTTGTTCATTTTCATCGATGACTAATTTATTATTTACAACTTTAAATCCATAGGCTGGAATTCCCCCATTAAATTTGCCCTTAAGAAAGTTTTCTTTCATTCCACGAGTAACTTTTTGTGATAAATCTTTAGAATAATATTCAGCAAATCCTTCTAATACGGATTCTAAAATAACACCTTCTGGCGAATCTGAAATATGCTCAGTAGCTGAAACAACTTTAACTCCATTTTTTAGTAACTTCATTTTATAAATTATCGAGTCATTTCTGTTTCTTGCAAATCTATCTAATTTCCATACAATTACTTTTTCAAAAGTTTTATTTTGCGAGTCGTTTATCATCTTTTTAAATTGTGGTCGATTGTCTGTTCTTGCTGATAAAGCTCTATCAATATATTCATTAACCACGCAAAAATTGTGTTTTTTACAAAAATCTCTGCATTCCCTTAATTGGCCTTCAATCGATTCTTCTCTTTGATTATCGCAAGAATATCTTGCATATATTACGACACTAATCAATATTCATACCTCGATCAATTATTTTATAAATATATGATTTTATCTCTTCATATATTTCGCCACTTTCTGGCGTAAAGCAATATTCAATAAAGCTTTTAATGTCTTCTTGAGCATCAACATTTGGAAAAACTTTTTTATTTGCTTTTCCAAATAAATAATCATAAGAAACATTAAAATAATCTGAATAAAACTTTAATACTTTTAATGGTGGCTCATTAATCCCGCTCTCATAAGAAAAAATAGCATTTTGGCTACAATTTAAAAGTTTTGCAATATCACTTTGAGTAAGTTTGTTTCTTTTTCTAAGCGTTTTTAAGCGGTTACCTACGATATTGTTTATTTTCATTTATTGACCTCCGTGAATAGATAATACACTATTTTATTATAGAATAATAGTGTTTATAGTTATTTAGTGTTTTTGAAAATAGAAACTGCTCCAGATGTGCTAGGCACATGAACAGTTTCTATTTCAAAAACTAAAAATTATTTTAAAAGAGGGGTTTAGTAACACCCCTCCTAGCTCATACTTAGTATTTTTATTAATTATTTTGTGTTATCATAATTTCATTATGAGTTCTCAAATTAAAGTCTCTGAATTAGATTCATCCAAATTTGACATTACTAAAATTAAAAAAGTTCTTGATTTAGAGAAGAAATATTTTAACTTATTATTTAATCTTTTTACATCTTTTAACTTTATTAATGATTTAAAAATAATTGAATTAGAAATACAAAAGAACTACCAATTCTTATCTAATGTGTGGGGTGAAAAAAATAAAATTAAGATTCCTGCTGAACGACTAGCAAGACAATATATCTATAAGAATTTATCAAATTTGATAACGAGCATATATCCTTCCCCGGTTTCTTCAGATATAGCTTTCATTACAAATGATGCTGTAATAAATATCGACGTTAAAACTTTAGATTATAAAGGAAATAAAGGTGATATTCATAATTTGCAATTTGAAAATAATCAATCATCTTTTCACAATAAATATTTAGATTCAGATCCAAATATTCCTAATTCTGGAGTTAAAGTAGAATGCTTGTTACCTGATGAATATTCTTTTAATTTTGAACCTGAAAAACCTGTATTAACATATTTTTTAGTTATAGTTTATTACGATGATAACCATTCTTTTCGACTATATAGAGAAGATGCATTTGATACAATATATTTAAAATGCTTACCAAATGGTTTGTTAAGCCCTCTTTTTAATTATGATATAGTAACAAATTTTAAAACTTATTCGTATTACGATATTCAAAAAGGGTTTGAACGAGTTTATTTAACCGATGATTCCAATAAAGTTATTGATTCAGTAAAAAAATATGTTAAAGATTTTCCTGATTTTCAGCTTATTAATGGCAGAAGCAAAGTTGGTGCTTTTAATAAATACCAAGTACATCCGGATAATAGAATTAAAGGTGTATCTTGGTTTCCTGTTGAGCGCAAAGCTAAAAAAGGCGGATCAGAAACAAAATTTTATTTAGAAGCAGTAAAAAAAGGTAACACAAACAGAGTGTCAAACTTAAGATTAATGAATCGCTTTGATTCCGAAGATAAAATGCGGTTGGGTATTAAAAGTTTCAAAATAAAATAATTTCACATTTTATCCAATTCACTTTTCACACATTTAGCTACTTCATATGCCAATTTTACCGGAACAGCGTTTCCTATTTGTTTATACATAACGCCGATTGTCGAACCTGAAAAAATATAGTTCTCTGGAAAGCATTGTAAAATTGCACACTCTCTTACGCTTAATCTTCTTTTTTTGTTAACATGAATTTCTGGACTTGTTGCAGTAATAGTGTCGCTAGGCCTGTCCCAATTAGTAATTCTTAGAGATTGTTCAAAACTAACATTTTTTTCTACTAAAGTCGTTACTGCTTCATCATATTTATCATCAAATTTCAATAATTTCTTTAAATTCCGCCAATCTTCTGGTTTTGGTATACTCCCGCTATTGTTATCTTTTCTGAACCAATGCCCAGCGGTATATCTATAACCGAAATATTCATCTATTTTTTTAGTACTTAACTTCGCTTTTTTTCTCCATTCAACTAGATAATCACATAATTCATGTTGATTAACGTCATACTTTCGAGCCCAAAATTTATCTGCCACATTCTCTAAAGCAATGTGTTGATATATTATTTTACCGTTGTTCATTATTATTGGAGAATCTTGACATCTAATGTCAGCAAGCCAACCTATAGCTTCCTTCGTTGTTATCGCAGGTTTTAAACCGATTTCTCTATTACGGTCATCTAAATAATGAGTTTTAAGAGGAAAAGTTATATTATTACTTACTCTATTTCCTATTATAATTAATCTTTCTCTTTGTTGCGGAACTCCATATTCTGCAGCATTTAAAATTCTTGCCTCAACATAATAACCTAGAGAAATAAAATCATTCTTTATCATTTCAAATACTTTCCCTTTTTCCATCGAAAGTAATCCTTTAACATTTTCCGCAACAAACATCTTAGGCTTTTTGTCTTTTATAATGCGTAACATTTCTTTATATAAAAAATTTCGTTGGTCGTTCATACTTCTATTTTTATTAGCAATTGAAAATCCCTGACAAGGAAAGCCGCCAATAATAACATCTGCGTCATTTGGTATATCATCACTAGAAATCATTGTAATGTCTCCAAAAACTATATGATTCCCGACATTTGTTTTATATGATTCGATAGCTTCTTTAAAATTGTCATTTGCCCAAATAATTTGGAACCCAGCTTGAATAAATCCTAGATCCATTCCTCCAGCACCTGAAAATAAAGAAACTACTTTATATTTTGAAGAATCGGGTTTAACTTCAAAATTTTCATTATCATCTTTTTCAAAACTTAAAATGTCCTTTGGCTCGCAATTTAAAACTTTACATATTTTAGATAAAACATCCGAACTAACAAGCTCGTCCTTTCCTAATTTTGCTAAAGTGCTCGTACTAATAACTGCAGCTTGTCTCAAATCGGTTTTAGACATTTTCTTATCAATTAATAATTTCCATAATTTGCTATAGTTGACTTTCATAAATTCCCTCTTTTATTAATATGAATTGCATATTAATTATATTTCTTTATAGAAATAAAATATTTCGTGCTTGGTATTTTTATATGTGCATAATATAACAAAAATTAAGCATAAAAAAAAGACCTATTGGTCTATTTTTCATAAACTTCTATATAAACTCCGTAGTCTATATAACAGTTCGAGTATTCATTTCTTGGTGATCCTGAGGCGACTCGAACGCCTGACCCACAGCTTAGAAGGCTGTTGCTCTATCCAACTGAGCTACAGGACCATGTGCCCTTAACTTAGGTGCCTAAAAATATTATCACATAAATATTTTATCTTCAAGAGATAATTGAATAGACTTTAATAAACGAAAATGATATATTTTTATCGATTTTTTAAGAGGATTTATTATGGATTTAAAAGCAGAATTAGTTGAGTTAATTAAAAAGACTATTAAAGAAATCTATTCTAATGATGAATTAGATTCTTTAGTAATGGTTGAAATACCAAAAGAAACGATTCATGGCGACTTTTCAACTAATGTTGCAATGAGACTTACTAAAGTTTTAAGAAAAAATCCTCAAGTAATCGCTAACGAAATCAAAACTAAATTAGAAGAATCTGATTTAATTAATAAAGTTGAAATCGCAGGACCTGGATTTATAAATTTATTTGTCAATAAAGCAGCTTTAACTTCTCTTATTGATGTTGTTATCAATAGTGGTGATAAATACGGTTCATCGAATTATGGAAAAAATGAAAAAATCATGGTTGAGTATGTTAGTGCAAACCCAACTGGAGATTTACATTTAGGTCACGCTAGAGGTGCAGCTTATGGAGATTCTTTAACTAGAGTGCTTAAATTTGAAGGTTTTGATGTTTTAAGAGAATATTATGTTAATGATGCTGGAAATCAAATTGAAGTTTTAGGTAATTCTTTATATGAAAGATATAAAGAAGCTTTAGGAAAAGACTTTAATATCGAAAAAATTGGCTATCAAGGAAAAGATGTCAAAGAACTTGCTAAAAAAATTGCTAGAGAAGTTGGTGATAAATATTTAAATGATGATTCAGTTGAAAGAATTTCTTACTTTAAAAAAGTAGGAACTAAACTTGAATTAGATAAAATCAAAAAAGACTTAGATTTATATAGAGTTGAATTTGATCACTATCAATCTGAACTTGATATTTATGCTAGTGGAAAAGTCGCTAAAGTTTTAGAAGATTTAAAAAATAGCGAATATACCTTTGAACAAAATGGTGCTTTATGGCTTAGAACCACTGATTTTGGGGATGATAAAGACCGTGTTTTAATTAAAAGTGATGGAAGTTATACATATTTATTACCTGATATTGCCTATCATAAAGATAAATTTGATAGAGGATACGATAAATTATTAAATGTTTTTGGTGCTGATCATCATGGCTATACTTGTAGACTTAGAACCGGATTAAAGATTTTAGGTTATAATCCAGATAATTTAAACTTCTCAATCGTCCAAATTGTTAGATTAATGGAAGATGGAAAAGAAGTAAAAATGTCAAAAAGAACTGGTAATGCCGTTACTATTAGAGAATTATGTGACGATGTTGGAGTTGACGTTGCTAGATATTTCTTTGTTTCAAAACCAATCGTTTCACATTTAGATTTTGACCTTAACCTTGCTAGAAAAAATTCCAGTGAAAACCCTGTTTATTACATTCAATATGCTTATGCTAGATGTAATTCAATTTTAAATAAAGCAGGATATACAAAACAACTTGCCTCAAGTTATGAAGGATTAGTTTTAGAAAAAGAAATTTCTTTAATTAAACACATTGGAGAATTTAAAAATTCTTTGATTGAAGTTTGTGAATCTAAAGAAGTTAATATCTTATCAAATTACGCTTATAAATTAGCTCAATTATTCCATTCTTACTATAACGAAACCAAAGTAATTGATGAAGAAAATAAGGATTTATCGAACCAAAGATTAGACATGATAAATGCTACAAAAATTACCTTAAAAAATGCATTAAATTGCCTTGGAATAGAAGCAAAAGAAGTCATGTAAAAAATTAAAACAAAAAAAGTTGAAAAAGTATCGACCCAATCGATACTTTTTTACATAATATTCTTTTAAAAATTTTTGTTTCATTTTTATTCAAAATAATATATAGTTTTCTCATTGAAATTTTATAGTTAAGGTGTAGAAGAACTTTACTTCTATGGATGGAGGGTTACACAAATTGGAAAAAGCTAACTATATCATCGAATTGAAGAACGTTTCACGTATATTCGATGATGATACTGTCGCTGTCGACAACTTCAACTTTTATGTCAAAAAAGGTGAATTCGTTACTTTTCTAGGACCTAGCGGATGTGGTAAATCCACAACATTAAGAATGATTGCTGGATTTGATTTCCCATCTAAAGGTGAAATTCTACTTAATGGGAAAGATATTTCTCTTCTCCCACCCAACAAAAGACCTATTAATATGGTCTTTCAAAAATATGCATTATTCCCACATTTAGACGTTTACGAGAATGTTGCATTCGGACTTCGTCTTAAAAAGATTCCTGTAGAACTTAAAGACGATCAAGGTAATCTCGTTTATAAGATTAATAAGAAAAAAATTAGAGAAATTAAACACGAGATCAATGCTACAAAAAGGAATAGGCATTTAACAGAACAAGAAAAAGAAGAAAAGTTAGCAAAACTTAATTCTAATCTTGAAGCTGTTTCATCTAACCCTGAAGTTGCTTATAAATATAAGAAGTTGAGCAACAAAGAAATTGATGAGAAAGTCGCAAAAGCACTTAAAATTGTTGACCTTGATGCTCTTGAAGAAAGAGATATTTCAACCTTAAGTGGTGGACAACAACAAAGAGTCGCAATTGCTAGAGCTATCGTTAATGAACCAGAGATTCTTTTATTAGACGAACCTTTAGGTGCTCTTGATTTAAAAATGAGAAAAGATATGCAACTTGAACTTAAAGATATGCATACTCGTTTAGGAATCACATTTATTTATGTTACTCACGATCAAGAAGAAGCACTTACCATGTCTGATACAATCGTGGTCATGAAAGATGGCGTCATTCAACAAATTGGTAAACCAAAAGATATTTATGATGAACCAAAAAATGCCTTTGTTGCGGACTTTATAGGTGAATCAAATATCTATAATGCTACAATGTTAAAAGATAAACATGTTAGATTTTTAGATTTTAATTTTGTTTGTGTCGATGATTTCCCAGTCAATGAGAAAGTCGATGTAGTTATTAGACCTGAAGATGTTGAAATTGTTCCAGTAGAAAAAGGAATGATTAAGGGTTATATCCATAACAAAATATTTAAAGGTGTTAATTATCAATACACAGTAATGGTTGGTAAAAACGAATTAATCGTTAAATCAACCAAAGATTATCAAGTTAATAGCCAAATTGGTATTTCAATTGAACCAGATTCAATTCACATCATGAAAAAAGATTTCACAATGAATATCTATACTGATGCTTGGATTAATAATAAAAATGAGATAATGATTGATGATCTACCATTTGAATGCGACATTACTCAACTTATTCCAGGTTCAACTGTTGATAATGATGGCTATGTTGTTTCAAAAGATGGAAAACACCGTTACGACTTTAAAGATGCAGATGTAGTAGCAGAAGTAAGCATCGAAAAAGTCGAAGTAATCGATGATATTGAAGATGAAAGAGTTCAAGCAGTCGGTGAAATTGTTGATCAAGTTTATAAAGGAGATCACTATCGATTAATCGTTAGAACAGAAAATGAAGAAGATTTCGTTTTAGATACTCCTTATACCTATAACTATAACGATAGAGTTGGTATTCATATTGACAAAGCCGATATTAAAATGCGTTTAAAGAAAGAGGCTAAGGAATATGAAATTTAGATTTCAAAGGAAATACTTAGCCATCCCATTTTTCCTTTTCTTAATTTTATTTGTTATTTTACCAATTCTATTCATTATCTTTTATGCATTTACTGATAGTAATGGATTCTTTACATTTGATGCAGTAGTAGACTTTTTTACATCACCAAATAAATTAAATGTTTTGGAATTATCTTTGATGTTTTCAATTCTTAATACTGTAATTTGTTTACTTATTGGTTATCCAATCGCTTATATCCTTTCAAATGCAAAATTAAATAGTAATGGTGTAATTGTCATGCTATTTGTTATGCCTATGTGGATCAACTTTGTTTTAAGAACATGGGCAACTAGAGATGTTTTATCTTGGATAGGACTTGATGGAGGTTCTCATCCTTATGAAGCTACAATGATTGGTTTAGTTTATAACTATTTACCCTTCGTTATTCTTCCTTTATATAACGTCATGCTTAAACTTGATAAATCTCAAATTGAAGCAGCGATGGATTTAGGATGTAATAGAGTACAAGTTTTTGTTAAATCTATTATTCCTCAATCAATACCAGGAGTAGTTAGTGCAGCCATGATGGTATTTATGCCAACCATGTCTAGTTATGTTATTTCTGATGTTTTAAGTGAAGGTCAAATTGTTTTATTTGGTAACTTAATTTACCTTAATTTCGCATCTTCACAATGGAACTATGGTAGTTTCATTTCGTTATTTATGTTAGCTTTAGTTGGAATTTCCATGCTAATCACACGTAATTTTACTGAAAAAGACGCTTCGAAGGAGTCATCAAGATGGTAAAGAAAGTATTAGCAAAAAGTTACGTATATTTAATGTTATTTTTAATGTACGTTCCAATTTTAGTACTTGTTGTTTTCTCATTCACTGATGGAGAAAGCGTTGGCATTTGGAACGGATTCACCTTTGATTTATATGGAAGATTATTTAGAAATGAAGAAATTATGATAGCAGTTGGTAATACCGTAATCATCGCTTTAATTTCTTCAGTTTGTTCTACAATTATTGGTACATTAGGTGCAATTGGTGTCTATTATTCAAAAAGAAGAACTAGAGCAATAATTGAAAACATTAACCAAATTCCAGTTGTTAATGCTGAAATTGTTTTAGCTTTAAGTTTAACTTTCATGTTTGTTTTTATTGGAACTTATATCTTCCATGAGAACATTTTCTCGTTCTGGACGTTACTTTTTGGACATATGATTCTTGAAGTTCCTTTTGTTTATCTTAACGTTAAACCAAAACTTCAACAAATGGATCCAGCTTTATATGAAGCTGCTCTTGATTTAGGATGCTCTCCTAGACAAGCACTTTATAAAGTAACTATTCCTCAAATTGCTCCAGGTGTTTTATCTGGATTCATGTTATCAATTACATTATCTTTAGATGATTTTATTGTTACAGCTTTTACTAGTGGACCTGGTTTACTTAGTGGAGCAGGAAAGATTGAAACTATTTCAACATTCATTCAATCTTCAATTAAAAAGAAGATTGTTCCAATTGAAGTTAGAGCTTTAACTACAATTATTGTTGCTTTAGTTTTAATTGCTACAGTTTTACTTGTTATGTATCAAAATCATTTAAAATTTAAGGCTTCTGCAAGGATTTTAACTCAAAAGCAAATAGTTGCACGTAGAATTAAGAACTCAGTTATCTACGGAATTTTAGCTGCAATTGTTATTTTCTTTGTAGTTATTATTTGTATTAATTTATAGGAGGGGAGTGAAGTGAAATTAAAAAATTTATTTAAAAATTTTGCTATAGGTTTATCAATTATTCCTCTTTTATCAAGTTGTTCTGGAGGAAATGGTGAAGAAGGAACTCTTTATTTAAGAGTCTATAACGCAGGGGATTATATTTATTGTAACGATCCTGATAATGGTTATGATTTACCAGATTTAACTGATCAATATGAAGAATGGATCAACGATCCAGATACAAAAGCTGAATATTTTGGTGAAGGTTTCAATAAAAGAGTTGAAATCATTTACGATGAATATGATGTTAATGAAACCATGTATAACGAACTTTTAACTGGTAAAAGTAATTATGATCTCATTTGTACAAGTGATTACATGATTCAAAAACTTGTCCAAAGAGAAATGGTTAAAAGAATCGATAAGTCTAGAATTCCAAATTATGTTGAATATGCTTCTAAATATTTAGCAGGAGACAGTGGAAAACTTGCTGGACTTACAATTAGTGAAGATGATCCAAGTTTAGGAACTCTTGATGATTACACAGTTGGTTATATGTGGGGAACATTAGGAATGATGTTTAACCCTGAATATGATGGAATTCGTGATAGAGACCCTGAAGATGTAATTGATGATTTTATCTCTCCTAATGGATGGGATGTTTTATGGGAAAAATCAGAATATTACACAAACTGTGCTTCAATTAAAGATTCAATGAGAGATACATATGCAATGGGTATCGCTCATGCTTTAGTAGATGAAAGTGGTAAAAATGAGTTTGAAAAACTCTATGAAGAATATGCTGGTAATTACAATGAAGAATACACTAAAAAACTCAGTGATTTATTCAATAAATGTGATGATGAAACAATTCAATTAGTAGAAGATGCTTTAATTGAATTAAAAGATGTTATTTATGGTTTTGAAGTCGATACTGGAAAAACTGATATCGTTACAGGAAGAGTTGGAATTAACTTAGCATGGAGTGGTGATGCTGTTTATGCTATGGATTTAGCTGAAGAAGAAGACAATTATCTTTATTACACTATTCCACATTATGTAACTAACATTTGGTTTGATGGATTTTCAATTCTTGAAGGAGTAAGCGAAGAACATGAAAATGCTGCTTATTCATTCTTAGATTATTTATCTCAACCTGAAGTTGCTGCAATGAACATGGATTATGTTGGTTATACACCATTTATTGGTGGAGAAGATATATTCGATCTTGTCACCGATTGGTATGACCCACGTTATGATGAAGATGGTAATTTTGATGATAGTGTCGCTACAGTTGGATATGATTTAACTTATTTCTTCTCTCAAGGAGCTGATGATACTAATCAATATATTGTTCATGTAGAAGAAGAGCAATTAAACCGTCAAATGAGAGCTCAATATCCAATGGAATCTGATTTACCACATCTTGCAATTATGAGAGATTTTGGCGTTCAAAACGATAGAATTGTCTCTATGTGGGAAAATGTCAAAGTTAATCCATTACCTGTTTGGGTTACAGTTATTGTTATTTTATGTTTCGTTGGTGCTTTAGGCTTCTTAGGAAGTTACAATCTTATTAAAAAGATTAAAGTAAAGAGAAGAAGAGCTTTAAGAGAACAATAAAAATTATTAATTGGCCTAGTTAATCTAGGCCAATTTATTTTTCTAAAAATTTTAACTTTAGTTATGATACAATATTTACACTGCCCCTATGGTGGAACTGGTAGACGCGAAGGACTCAAAATCCTTTAGTAGTGATACTGTGTCGGTTCGATCCCGACTAGGGGCACCAACTAATTAAATTTAAATAAAAATACAAAATTATATTGACCATCTGGTTCTTATTGAGCTAGGTGGTCTTTTTTATACCTAGAAATATTTTTTTACTTTTTTTAATTTATACCCCTATCAAAATGTTCCTTAAAGCCTATAACGAGATGATTAGGAGTAAAGACCTTCTTATTACTAATCTTATATAAGCAGTAAGCAAAGCTCTTGATGCATCATCTTTGGATAAGCAAATAGAAGCATTATCTAATGAACTCAATGATATGAATAAAGAGTTTGAACTATTGGTTAAAATGAATACGACCGCGCAGCAAGATCAAACGATTTGGTGGAAAAAGTATGCAGAACTTGAAGATAAATATAAAAATAAGGAATCTGAATATAATAATTTGATTAGTCAAAAAGAAGAAAGAAAACTAAAAGAAAGCAACATTAATTCATTCATCGAAACTTTAAAAAAGGGTGAAATATTGCTTGAATGGGATGATAGAATATTTAATTTCACATTAGAAAAAGCGATAGTTCATAAAGATAAATCAATAACATTTAAGTTCTATTCTGGTTATGGAGTGACAATCAAGGCAGAGTATTAATACAAAACTATCATGTTTGTCAAGACTTAATTTCTAAAATTATTGAAATTTGTTTTTTGCATAGCTAGAATAAAGTTGCTAGTTAATAATACCTTGCCTCTCTCGAAAGGCTTGGAGGGGGTAATATTGTAAATAATGTTATATCCTCAAGTGGATCTAGGTGAAAGAAACTAGGTCTATTTTTGTTAGGAGGATAAATATATGAAAAAGAGTAAATTTATCGGTTTAGCTTTAGCTTTGTTTAGTGCTTTTGCATTAACTTCTTGTAATAGTGAACCAGTAGTTGGTCCTCAAGGTCCCCAAGGTGAAACAGGTCAAAGAGGGGAAGACGGTGTTTCTATTGTTTCTGTTGATTTAACTAGTAGCGATGGTCTAGTAGATATCTATACCATTACTTATTCAGACGGAACCACATCTAATTTTATTGTTACTAACGGCAAAGATGGTGAACAAGGTATACAAGGTATTCCTGGTCAAGACGGACATACACCAGTTATAACAATTAGCAGTGATGGCTATTGGGTTATTGATGGAGTTAAAACAAATACAAAAGCTCAAGGCGAGCAAGGCGAACCTGGTAAAGATGGAACTTCATTATTAACTGGTGGTGGTGAACCTTCAGCTAATTTAGGTAAAAATGGTGACTCATACATTGATTTAGATACCTGGGATTTTTATGTTAAAACAAGTGGTACTTGGATTCATACTGGTAATATCAAAGGTGAACAAGGCAATCAAGGCAATAATGGTATCGATGGTATAGATGGCACAGCCGTTTTAACAGGTGAAGGTGAACCTTCAGTGGGAACAGGTAAAAATGGTGATTCATACATTGATTTATCCACTTGGAATTATTATGTAAAAGAAAACGATGAGTGGGTATTAAAAGGCAATATAAAAGGTAGTGATGGAACAGATGGTGAAGATGGAAACGGAATAGTTTCTATCGAGTTAACTAGTTCCTCAGGTAATGTAGATACATATACCATAACTTATGATAATGGTGACACGTCAACCTTTACTGTTACTAATGGTGTTGATGGTGAACAAGGGATTCAAGGTGAGCCTGGTGAAGATGGTCATACACCAGTTATTACGATTGGTAAAAACGGCAATTGGTATATTGATGGTGAAGATACTGGTGTTTTAGCAGAAGGTGTTCAAGGTCCTCAGGGTGAACCGGGTAAAGATGGAACATCATTATTAACTGGTAGTGGTGAACCTTCAGCTAATTTAGGTAATAATGGTGACTCATACATTGATTTAGATACCTGGGATTTTTATGTAAAAACAAGCGAAACTTGGAACTGTGTTGGTAAGATTAAAGGCGATCAAGGAAATGATGGTCAAGCTGGCGGTGATGGCGAAGATGGACTATCAGCCTATGAAATTTATATTAAATATCATCCAGAATATACTGGCACTGAAGAGGAATGGGTTAATGATTTTATAAATGGAAATCTCTTTGACAATAATTCTAGTATTATCTTGGAGGGAACCGGCGAGCCAATTTTCATTAATGATATCTTTCAAATTAATTATAAAACAAATAATATTAACGGCCAATTAACATGGGAAAGCAGTAACAATGAGATAGCTAAAGTTGATGATAACGGATGTGTTACTGCACTAGGTGCTGGTGAAGTAACTATTACAGCATCATATTTGAAATATTCTGATTCGATTACTTTTACGATTTTTGAAAGAAATCAAGTCGTTTCGGAAGGATTTAGTTTTGCTGAAAATGATAATGGTTATTCGATTGTAGGGTATAAAGGTAGTGACGTGATAGTTAATGTGCCTAGTGAATATAATGGATTGCCTGTAACTGAAATTGAAGGGATATCGGCACCATACATTTTAGAAATATATATTCCTAGTTCTGTGACGACTATCAGAGAAGGTTCATTTGCTAGTTGCAACAAATTAGAAAAAATTTTTATTCCTCAAAGCGTATCTACAATTGAAGGTAGTATTTTTAGTGTAAATCATTCTGTTAATGTTTATTGCGAGACGTTTACTAAGCCAAATGATTGGGCAGACAATTGGTATGCTAGCGGATCTAGTTTGCAAGCTAGAGTCCGTATAGTTTGGGGTAGTTTCCTTGGACAAAATTTTAATTATGATGGAGTGAATTATGCAGTATGCAGTGATATTAATAATAATAAATATATTGAAGCAGTAAGCCAGTTAAATCCATTTGATTATAATATTTCATTATTAGATAGTTATATAATTGGTGGAGAAAAAATTCAGGTTAAATCAATAGCTCAATATGCGTTTGCTTGGTGCGGATTAAAAACAGTTCATTTGCCAAATAGTATTACTAGTATTGGTACTGAAGCTTTTGTTGGATGCTGTGGATTAGATTCAATAAATATACCTGAAAGTGTAGTAGAAATCGGTGCCTCTGCTTTTACTTTTGTTAGAGGAAATATATATTGTAAAACTAGTTCACCATTATCTGGATGGGATAAATTGTTTAATTATGATGGAGGGAAGCTAATATTTAATAGTTATCTCGAACAAGAATTTCATGATGGTAATTATACATATGCTGTTTCTAAAAAAGAAAATGGATCAAAATACATAACTATTTTAGAATATGATGGATTGGAAGAAAGCATAGTTGTGCCAGATTATTTTACATTTAATGGCGAGAATATTTACGTTGGGGCCGTTTCTGGATTTGCATTTGGATATTGTGAAAATATAATAAGTATTCATCTTCCTGACACGATTACATATCTTGGAGAAGGAGCGTTTTATCAATGTACTAATTTAAGTACAATAAACATACCTAATCAAACTACAACTATTGAGCATTGGTGTTTTGATTCTAATAGCTTTACATCAATTAATATTCCAGATAGTGTTACTAAAATAGGAGAAAATGCTTTCCAAAGTTGCTATAATCTAACAACAGTTACATTTGGTGAGAACAGTCAATTGAGAGAAATAGGTTCTGCATTCTCTAGTTGTTCATCCTTAACATCAATTACTATTCCAGATAGTGTTACTAAAATAGGAGAATGGGCTTTTGCCCACTGCTCTAATTTAGCAACAGTAAATATTGAAGAAAATAGTCAATTAACAGAAATAGGGGAATATGCATTCTCAGATTGTTTATCTTTAACATCAATTTATATTCCAAGTAGTGTTACAACAATTGGGAAAAATCCTTTTCAAAGTTTGTATAATTTAACAATTTATTGTGAAGCATCAGCGACACCAAGCGGATGGGATAGTGACTGGAATGAGTCAAATTGCCCAGTCGAATGGGGTATTACATATGAAGATTATTTAGATAAAGTTTTATCTAATAATTAAATTAGTGTTATATATATGATGGTCATTTTTTCTTTTATTTGCTAGTCTAAGAAATTGAGATGAGAATTGTATTTCTTATTTTCTCATAGAGTTTTAGCTATGAAATTTTAGATGAATGGTTAAAATTATTAATTTCAAGATAAAAATGTACAAAAGGGGATGCGGACATTTTATTGGACAGTTTTTAAATTTCTCCATAGCCTAACTTTTATTCTTTTTTCTGTAAACCATTTTAAATATTTATTTAATTTATCAATGAAGTCCGAGCATGTTATCTCTGTCCAATCGTAAGGATAATAAAATTCGTTTTTTATTGTTCCAAAGAAACCTTCACACATTGAATTATCCGGCGAACAACCTTTTTTACTCATAGACCTTGTATAACCAAATTTTTCCATTAATGTTATCCGACTTTGGAGACGATAATGAAATCCTCTATCATTATGAATAGTACAATTATTATTTTTAATTATTTCGTGTCCTTTTATAAGCATTGTATTAGTAAGTTCAGAATAGGGGATGTGCTACAAGTATAAACTATTGCTAAACCATCATAACAATCAATTAAAGGAGATAAGTATACTTTTCCATCCTTTAAAGAGAATTCAGTTATATCAGTCAGTACTTTTGTATAAGGTTTATCCGTTTTAAAATCTCTATTTAATAAATTAGGAACTTCAGGGAAATTTCCCCTTTATAAGACGAGTATTTTCTTTTTCTCTTTTGATAAACAAAAAGGCTAATTTGTTTCATTAAGCGTCTAATAACTTTTTCACTAATATTAATGTCGAAAGTATCAATAAGAGCTATTTTGATTCTTCTATAGCCGCAACATTTATAATTTTCATTAAATATTATTTTTATTTTTTTTAATATCATCGTATTTATCGACTAAATTTCTAGTACATTCATAGCAAAAAGTAGATCTTTTTAGTTTTAATTTCTTTAATAAAGCTGTGGTCGGATATGCTCCTTTTAAGGCGTTAACTACAATAGTTTTTTCTTTGTTGGTCAAATTACCGTAATTAACGCCTATTTCTTTTTTTTATTAATTCATTTGCCTTCTTTAGTATTTTATTCTCGAGTTCTAAATCATTCCTTTCTTTTCTTAATTTTTCAATTTCAGCGAGTAATTCGTC